>JAZRSA010000065.1:0-34668 GCA_045651205.1 Clostridia bacterium | reverse complement strand
TTTTATAGTTTCTGCTATTTCTTCTATTTGTTCATCTAGCATAATTTTATTATTTATTAATGTTTCACAACTACCACCAGGTCTAAATGTAATATCTAATTTTTTGGGTAGTTCAGGCTTTTCGCCATATATCATTTTTTTGTTACTTTCATTAATTATCTTATCTATATCAAACATTTTGCACTCCTTACTTCAACATTCCCATTAAATCGTATGGTTTTAATATCTCGTTTAACATATATATTGTTTGCCTGTTTCTTAAATTAAATCTCCAACATGCCTTATACACATTTTCTAGACTTTCTTGTACTTCTGTTGGGTAGTCTTTGTAGTAATAACAAGCATCGTTTTTAGTCGCTTTTTCTTTTATAAATTCTTTAAAATCTAACTCTTTCATATTTCCCCTTTCTTAACTTGCTATGTAGTCATATATAGTCATTTGACCGTCTATAACATCTGTTTCAGTTTGTTCACTATTGAGCAATAGATTAGTTAATATTGCTTCTAATACATTTACTACTATGCTATTTCCTGCTTGTTTATATAATTGAGTGTTGCTATTTACTTTAGCTGCCTTTTCAAAGTCTTCATCATCAAATCCCATTAATCTCCAACATTCTTTTGGTGTTAATTTTCTTATTCTTAAATTATTCATTTACTACCACTCCCATATTATCGCTAGTTTGCAACGTTTGACTTACTTGTTCTCCTACTCTACCCCTTCTTGTTTTACTATCAGGATAAGCTAAATTAACACTATCTCCTTCATGTGCTTCTAAATAGCCTTTTTTTGTTGCATTTTTAACTCTTACAAAAGGTTGTCTATTTCCACCTTGCATTGTATCTAATGTCGGACAAATACCTGTATTAGTTTGTTTTAATTTGTTACTTACTTTTGATGATTGATATTTTCCATTTTCAAGATAATTAATCATACTATCTGTCAAATAATATTTTTCATCAACTTCATCTTCCAACATATCTTTAAGCCTTAATTTAAGTTCTTGTGGTTGTGGAAATACATAACCTTTATCAATGTCTTTTCTAACGCTAACAGTAAATACCCTTTCTCTATTTTGTGGTATTCCATAATCTTTAGCATTTAATACTTGATAATAACTTGTATATCCTAGTTGTTCCATTGTTTCTAAATAGGCATCAAAGTTATGTCTATGCTTCTTGCTTAATAAGTTTTTAACATTTTCCCATATTACATATTTAGGTTTTAACTTTTCTACTATTCTAATGGTTTCCCACATCAAACTTGAACGAGTTCCACTACCTTTGTCGCCTGATTTTTGAAGACCCGCCAGAGAAAAATCTTGACAAGGTGATCCATGCATAATTAAATCTACCTCTATATCTTTATCCCATTCACATATATCTTGTGGTTCAAAATTAGTACCATTCATAGCATTGTATGAAGCTACTGCATATTTATCTATCTCTACATAATCAACAACTTTATGTGGTATTCCTAATCTTTTAAATGCCTTTGTTAATGCTCCTATACCTCCAAACAACTCTAAAATTCTTATCATTGCTCCTCCTTGTTATCATTTATCATTAATTGTTCTATTCTCCATAAAACACACTCTTCTTCTGGACACCTTTGACACAAAGGACAAGTTTCACAACATTCAGTTATTTCTGTTAATATTTTTTCTTCCATTAGTCCTCCTTAAATAAATTCATATATATTAGTTTGATTTTCTAACAAACGATATACCGATACTGTCTTACCAGTAAATCTACATTTCTTTTTACCTATTACATCTAATATTCCGTTCTTTAATAATTCTGTAATTCTCGGACTTGAAAAATTACGTTCCCCTGTAGGTGTATAACCCCTTTTATACATTTCCATACTGATTTCTTTAGCACTCATAGGCTCTTTGTTATCTATCATTATTTCTATAATTTGTTTATATCTTTTTGTTTTGTCTACTGTCTCATAACTTTCTGATCGTGTTTCTAATGTTGGGTTAGTTCCGTATCTTCTTAACTCAATCATTTTTAATCTCCTCTATTCTTAAAATTACTTTTGTTTCTTTTCCGTACTCAAAATTATCTGTAAATGCTGTTACACATTTTCTATTGTCATCTTTTAATTTTTGGCTTTTCACCATAGCATCTAATATAAATTTCTTTGCAAAACATATATTGTCTAAATCACGCTTTTTATTGCCTTCTATCCACGTAAAATGTATCTTAATAGGATTATCCCATTTAGGCATTTTCGTTAAGTAATAGCCTATTTCTTGCTCTATATCAGCCTTAAATTTAGCTGCTTGATATTTATTGCATCGGCATACTCGGATATAATCGTTTAAGCTAGGTAACTTCATATTGATTTCGTATGTCATTTATACTCCCCACGTTGTTTTTAATCTTTCTATTTCATCAGGCGTTAGCGTTTGAATACCTAATTGTTTTGCTTCCTGTACTATATAATCTATAAAACTTGCCATTTGCTTAGTGTTGTAACTGCTTGTACCATAATAGGCTACAACATCAATTAAACCTACTATTTTAGTTTCGCTCGTTTCACATATCCAACCTAACCCTTTATCGTTCCATAACTTGATAAATGTAGGTGCTGCTTTGCTATCTATGGTTATAATTCTGTAAATACCTTTGTGCTTTATGTATTCTCTATATACTTCTTCTTTTGTATTACCTAACACTTCTGCTATCTTTCCTATTAGCACCCAACAATAGGAATTAGCATTTAAAGACCTTTTTTCTTTATGTTCTTTTATTTCAAATTGCTTTTCTCTGTCTTGATCGAATAACCACTTTACTATTTCCTGACTATTTCCTATCATGTTTTACCTCTTAGAATGGTAATTCCATATTTCCGTCATCTAATTGAACTTGCATACCCATTTCTTCAAAAGGATCAGATTTAGGTTGTACTTGTTTTGCTTGTTGCATTGTTCCTTCTAATGTTTCAAACTCATTAATAAAGATGTATGGTTTAGTCTCTTTATCTTTTAAATAGAATGTTAACCAAGCACTCTTAATATATATTTTTGTTTTATCTTCTACTGATACACCTTGTTTAAATTGGCAAGGCATATAACCGTTTATGTAGTTTCCGTTCTTATCTTTTTTAGACATTCCTACTGTATAAAATGTTCCGTATTCGTTGTCTCTTCTAAAAATCATTACTGGATAATCGTTTGTAATATTCATAATTTCCTCCTAATAAAAATCTCTTTCGTTATAACCTACTTGTTCTGCATAACTGATAGGTTTATAGTTATCATCTCTATCTTGTTCAATATCTTTTATTCTTTCTTCTAAACAACCTATTTCTAATATTAAATCTGCAATCATTTCTGTTACATTTTCAGCTGGCACATAACCTAACTTTGCTTCGTAGTCTGTTAGTGTAATACTTTGTATTCTCTTTAACATTTCATCTTCTAATTTTAGATACATATTATTCACCAACCTTTTTTCTTAACTTCTCTACTGCATCCCTTAGTTGTTCTAATGACATATCTTTATTAGTTGTTACTTTGTAATGGGCCAACAATTTGTCGTAATCTGTATCAGTTGTAGCAACTAATGTTTTTAACTCTGCTGTTAGTTTTAAAATCTCTTCTTTTTCTGCTTCTTGATTTTTAATAGCATTTTGTACTTCTTCGGCACTTGCTACACTTGTATCTATTCCAAATCCTGCTATACCTAATGCTCTACCTATTGCTGATGTTTCACAATTCTCTATGTATGATGTTTTGTTAATGAATGTACTTCCTTCTTTTTCGTATGCTGTACCTGTTGCTAATTTATAAAGTTCTCCATCTTCTCTATAACCTACTATTGCTTTGAAAATACATACTCCATTTTCATTACTTAATAGTTCAGTTTCAATTATCCCTGTTGGGTAAATCATTCTAAACGCTTTAATTCTTTGATTGACTTCTGCATAATTTTTACCCTTAATATCAGTTGTCATAATTGTTTCATTTGCTCTTTGTATATCTTCAAATGTTATTTTATTTTCCATATATCCTCCTATTTTTTTAACTTCTCTTTCATCCTGTATTCAAATTCATCTTTAGGGTTTCTAAACACCCAACGCCCACAACAATCACATAAGTTCTTACCCATAAATACTGGTACTAGTTGCTTATGCCCACATTCCTTACAAACGAATTTATTTTTTGAATATGCAATAGTTTTTCTTTCAAATTCCGCATCATCTTTTGTTATGATCTTCATGTTATAGAAGCCCTAACTCTTTCTTTGCAGCTGTAGGCAATGCCCTTACTTTTTCTAATTGTTCCTTTTGTACTTTTAATTGTTGTTTTAATCGTTTTATTTCTTGGTTCTTGTCATATAATTCTGCTTTTAATGATTCAATAGTAATCTTTTTAGTATTCCTTTTTCTTCGTATGAAGTTCCTTATATCCTTAATCATGTTATCTTGCCCTCATACAAGTAGATTGACTATTTCCGGAAGCTATACAATTATCTACAAATGCTTTACTTTCTTCTGATAAACCAATTAACAATAAAACCACTAACGCTATTAAACTAATTCCTATAAATGTTTCTTTAACCCAATTTTTTAATCTATACTTCTTTTTCATATTCCTTTATCTTTTCTTCAAGTCCTGTCTTTAGTTGTTCTAATTCCTTTCTTAAACTTTCTATTTCCCATTCTTTAAATTGATTATCTTCTTCTACTTTGATAATGTGTTTTGCTAGTATTTCAAATACCTTCTCTAGGTGCATTTTTGACTAACTCCTTTAGTTGTGCTATAATTTTTGTTGAAATTATTTTTTCATTGTCCACTTCTGATCCAAGTGGGCTTTTTCATATAAAGATGTTTTTAGCATCTTTTTTTAATTCCTTTTCATCTTCAAATAGTTCAGGTCTTTGTTTAAATACTTCGTTATATCTGTCATAGACCTTTTTCATTGCTCGTTTTGTTTCTTCTATACTTTCGATTGGTTGGTAAAGTGTTACTCCGTTTGTAGATAATATTTCTTCGTATTCTTTCACTTTTAACCTCCTATTCTATAAATAAAGTTTCTTCGTGTTCTAACATTTCTTGTCTTTTTAGTTCTGCTATTCTAGTAAGCTCCGATAATGTCATTCGTGGTTCGTCTAACACTAATACATCTTCATAAGCATCTTGTTTATTATTAAATAGCTCTTTGAATGTTCTTCTTTCCCATTCAATGTTTTCACTTGAGCATAATCTTTGCCATCCAATAGTTCTTACTACCTGCCTTGTATGTTCGTTTAAACTATCTAACGCTTCTTGGAATCTGTAATATCCAAACTTTCTAATAGCCTGAATTACTTTATCCCATTCTTCATCTACATTCATTTGCAATATTGGATTATTTATAAATGCTAGTTCTTCTTTTATTTCCGCTATACTAGGGCAATACTTACTTTTAACTCTTAATCGCTCAATAGCAGTTTCAAATGCTTTTGGATCATCATTTTTAAAATCGTTACACCACATCTTAATCATGAATTGCACATCTTCTGTTGTGTAATCTTTGAATGCATTAGGATACGTATATTTCAATTTTGCTAATGCTTGTTTAATTATCTTTTCATCCATATTTACTCCTCCATCAATGCTTCTATAAATGGATTACTTGTTACTTTCTTAGTAACTTGTTGATTAAGATAACCTTCAAACTTTGTTCCAAATAGTGTTTCTGGTCTTAAATACTTCTGCATATCTGTATTCATCCACTCTACACATTTCTTATCTATTACTTCTTTGAAGTTATCTAATGTAAATCCTTCGTTAAACCTTGCTTTAATCAAATCTTTTGTTTTCTTAGTAGTGTGTCGATAGTTAGAATTTGCTCTTATGTTCAAATAATCACATATTTCTTTATAAGGAATGTTACATGGTTCTGCTTTAGCAGGACTATATATATCTGTACTATCTTCTACTTTACTAACCTCTCCTATACTATCCTTACCTATGCTGTCATTTGCCAGGCAAATGTCTGTCAATTCTTTTTTTCTTTGATAATATGAAGGTTTAGATTTTAATAATTCAACATCAGGAACTATTTGTAACAATAATTCTTTATATATACTATCTATCTTTCTATCAGCTCGTATTAAGTTATGTTCTTTCCAATCTGTTATGTATGACACCAAATCTTCATTAAGAACTTGTACAAAACCTTTACTAACTAAAACCTTTAAATCATCTTCTGTAGCTCCAATCATTCTCATAACATTAAATGCTTCTACTATTCCATCATCATCACCTTTTGCAATTAAATGAAAATATAATGCTTGTGAACTGATTGGCATTTTAATAAATCTTGCACTATCAATTATCTTGTTGCTTACCATTCTCCTGCTTGCCATTACATATATAATCTCCTTCCCAACTTTTGTGTTATTTTTTTCTAACTTTTATGTTAGTTATTCTTTAAAAAAAATATCAAAAAATCTTTCGTCTGATAAATTATAATGTTTTTTGGTTTTTATAAGTTCACTTCTCAAAAAATCACTTTTCCCTTTAAAACGATCTTGTAATGTTGTAACACTCTTACCAATAACTTTAGCATAATCCTCCATTGTTTCATCATGCTCTTTAATTAATCCTTTTAATAACTTGACTTGTACCATCTTTATCTCCTTTCTAAAATAACCAATATGTTATATTGTTTCTAACATTTTTGTTATTTCTAAAATTATTCTACAATAATAATTTTGATAAATCAATACTTTTTAACGAATTTTTTGTTTTTTTTATAACTTTTCCGTTACTTCGTGTTATAATATAAAAGGAAATTAACATTCCAACAGTTGTAAAGGAAGTGATTTTTATGAATCTAGGTCAATTTATAAAACAAAAAAGGAAGGAGAAAAGATTAACTTTAAAACAAGTTGCTGCTTTTGTTGGTGTATCAGAAATGACTGTTTCTAGATGGGAACGAAACGAAATTAAAAATATGAAATCTGACAAAACAAAACTACTTGCAGATTTTTTAGGTGTTCCTGTTATGGCTTTGTTTAATGATTTTGATGAAAATGGGAACAAAATAGAATTAGAACAAATAACTCCAAAAGAGTTTCAACAAGAAGTTTCTTCTTTGCTTAACAAGACGACCAACCTTTCAGAACAAGAAAAAACTTTGTTAATGCAAACCTTAAATGTTATTTGTTCTGATAAAAAATAAGAACAATCGTTCTCTATGTGTACAATATAAAATATAAATGTGTTGTAAGTGTGAAATAATTTTCAAGTAAATTTTACTTACTCTTTCAGTAAGGTGTGCCGAACGTGATAAGAAACGATATAACTACATTACTTAAAAAAAGAAGAAAAGAACTTAATTTGACTTTAGAAGAAGCTAGTAAAAGACTTGGAGTATCTAAAACAACTTATAGAGATTATGAAAATGGAGTGTTATTAGTTAATAATATGAAAATTGATAAACTTATACCTCTTTCTCTTTATCTAGATATGTTGCCAAATGATTTATTTGATTTAGATAACTCTAATGAACTTGTTACACTTAATAAATATCAATTTAAAGAACTTATGACAAAAACAATAATATATACTGTTAAGGATTTAACAGAAGAAGAAAAAAACTACTTAATTAAATCTCTTGAACTTATATGTAAATAATATAAAAAAGAAATGAAGGAGGTGTCTATGAAAGATAAAGTAAAAAAAACACTCGAAATAATAATTACAATAGCAATAATTGTTTTTGCTATACTATGGTATCCTTGGTTTGCTTCTGTGAACGAACATGGCGAAACAGTTTGCTCTAACATATTTGGCAAAGTATCAAGATGTGATTAACAATTTTTAAAAAAAGGAGGTGTCTATGAAAGATAAAATAAAAAATATATTTCTAGTCATATTATATATAGTTGGTATGTTTCTATTTTTTTCTCTTATTGAAGTGGATTTAAAAAATACAAAAATAGGTGAAATTGTACAAACTTTAGGTATTATTGTTGGTTTAGTTATTTTTGGATTTATAGTATTTTGTTGGATTGCAGCCATTTATGTTGCTATAAGGGATTATTTTAAAAGAAAAATACAAGAAGCAGTTAGAAGGGAAATAGCAAGGCAAAAATATTTAGAAAAAAAACAGATAAGGAATGATGATAATGATGTACAACATGAATGATTACCATATAGAACTTGATAAACTAGGAAAGATTATTATTTATCTTCGTAAGTCTAGGGAAGAAATGAGCGACTTTAAACAAACAACAGAAGAAACTCTAGCAAGACATGAAGAGATTTTACAAAAGTGGGCTAAAACTAATTTAGGTTATGAGATACCGGAAGAACACATATTTAGAGAAGTTGTATCAGGAGAAACAATAGAAGATAGACCGGAATTTAAAAAGGTGCTTGAATTAATCAATAATGGCGATATAGACGGTCTTTTAGTTGTTGAACCCGAAAGGACTACTCGTGGTGATTTAATCGATTGTGGTACGGTTATACGCAGTTTAGAGATAACTAAGACACTTTGTATAACTCCGATGAAGATATACAACTTAAATAACGAATTTGATAAGAGATTATTCAAAGACCAGCTATTAAAAGGTAATGAATATCTTGAATATTCAAAGAAAATTATGAAACGTGGTAAAGATTTATCCGCAGAACAAGGTAAGTTTTTGGGTAGTGTTGCCCCTTATGGATATGATCGTATTAAATGTTCTGAACTAGGTGTATCTGATGGCAAAGGTTGGACACTAACACAAAATGATGATGCAGACATAGTTAAGATGATATTTAATATGGCGGACGAAGGAATAGGAATAGATAGAATAGCACAGCATTTAGTTAATATAGATGCCCCTAAACCACATAATTCTATATGGAAAGATACTACTGTTAAATGTATCTTAAACAATGAAGTATATTATGGGATGATAGCATGGGGTAAAACTAAAATAATTATAAAGTTAATTAATGGTGTGCCAGTGAAGAAAGCAGTTAAACAAAAGAACTACCCGCTTTATGTTGGCTTGCACAAAGAGAGAGCCATTATTACTAAAGAACAATTTGATAGAGTGCAAAAAGGACTTTCAGAAAGATATAAGAACCCTGTTCCAAAAGGCGAAGTATTTAAGAATCCTTTAGGTGGTCTTTGTAAATGTGGGAAATGTGGGAAAGCTATGATACAAAATTCTCATAATGGAAGTGTCTATACAAAAAGAAAACACGAAGTAGATAAAGAAAAGTTATACAACTTATTGCAAAGTCAAAGAAAAGCACTTAAAATTCCTATTGCTGAGATTAATAGACAAATGGGATGTAATCCATTTAAAGGTGGTTTTTACTATATCTTTTCTCCAAAGTTTAATGAGAAGAAGTTTTATCTTGGTGATTTATTAACTAATAACTGGATCAAACTAAAAGCAATACTTAAAATTGAAACAGATGAATTTGATAAAGCAATTACTGAATTTGAAGAAGTAACCAAACCTACTACTCTATTATGTAGTGATAACTGTGGAGTTCCATCTAGTAAGCTATATTTAGTTGAAGAAAAAGTTGTAGATTCGTTAAAAGAATTATTAAATGAATATCATGTTTATTTAGATGGTTATGAAGAAGAATATGAAAAGACAGTGTATTCTAATTCTAAGTCTTTAAAGTCTGTTGAAAAAGAACTAGCAAAAAAACAGCAACAATTAAAGAAAGCTAAAGAATTTGTTGAACAGGAAATATACTCACCTCAAGAATTTTTAGAAAGAAAAAAAGAGTTAAACGCTGATATAGAACGTCTAACCCTTGAAAAAGATAAAATAACAAATCATAAAGAAGAAGATAAAGTAATTAGAATTAAAAAAGCTATTCCATCTTTACAAAATATATTAGAACAATATTATTCTCTAGATATGGAAGAGCGTAACAATTCTTTAAAATTCATTATTGATAAAATTGTATATAATAAAAATGAACGACACGGTAATCAATCTAGCGACGTAGAACAAAAAGATTCTATAAAACTAGATATATACTTAAACCACCGTTTTAAACTATAATTAAATTCTGTGGTGTATGGTTGTAACATCTATACACCTATTCTACACTATTCCTATGTTATAACCGCATAGCATAGGAATAGGTAATATTAGATAAGGAGAAAACTATGCAAAATAAATGTATTAATTTGAGGTTAAGAAAGAAACAAGGTAAGCCATATTGTTATTGTACCAAAAAACGTGCTGTAATTGAAAGTTCTTGCTGTTCTGGTTGTTCTGATAGGGAATATAAGAAAGTCGCTAAAATGGTCGTTAAAACAAGAATAAAACCAGTGTCTAAAAAACGAGTAACAGTTAGCAAGAAAACCTATAATGAAGTTTATGAAAGATGCAATGGAGTATGTGCAATTTGTGGTACTAATCAGAGATTACAATTACACCATATAGACGGTAGAGGAAAAGATAAAACAGATAATCCAAATAATTGCATTATGTTGTGTAGCCATTGCCATTTAGAAGTAGTCCATAAGAGTAATACATTCTGGAAACAAAAATTAAAGGAGATGGTATAAATGAAATGCGTCTTCTGTGGCAAGAAACATAATACAAGGTTAAATAATGTAGCTGTATGTTTGCATTGCTTTAAGGTGATTAGAATTTTCTTTATGAATAAAAAGACAGGTTAATTCCTGTCTTTGTTTTTTAGTTTATATCCGTTATCAGTTTTGACGAGTTCAAGTTCTACACATTCACCTTCGTTTGTTGAAAGATGTATGAATACATTGTCTCCTTTGTATTCTATAAATCCATAACCATTTTCATTGCAAATCCATTTTATTTTATCTTCCATATTCCCTCCGCAATTATAGAACTTCTTTAATGTACTTACATTATTGCATAAAAAAAGAAAGTAGAACTCTCAACTTTCTTTCTTGTTTTTATCGTTTTTTTAACAAAAAACTATCAGAAAACTATCAAAATTTTATCAAATTATTATCATAGGCAACCTTTATTTTATTAGCTATGTCTTTCAATTCTCTATCAATTGTTGCTACACTTACTTTTTCTAAATCTGCCATTTTTACTCTTGATTCTTCATCTAATCTATAATTTATTATTCTTTTTTGCATCGGTGTAAAATGCACTTCTTCTAATATTTTATTTAATTCTTTTTTAGTAAATGGTATCTTGTGCATTTTTACTCGTTATTTTTTTCTTGTATAACACCAGAATGAGGATGCATTGTTTCCCAATAAAGAATAATATATGTCGTTTCTACAATAACAAAAACAAGTAGTATTAAAACTATAATTGATAATATTTTATTAGTCTTTTGCAAGTGTTCCTTGCTTTCGTTTAATCGGTTATTTGCTTTCTTATATTGGTCTATGACTATTGTAGCAATAGGTAGTTCATCATCTATTATGCTTTCGCTTTTCTTAATCTTTTTCATTTTTCCTCCAAATCACAAATTTTTATTTGCTTTTAATATAGATCCGTTTTTTCTTTTTGTCAAAATATTCCTTAAGTGTCATTTTTTGATGGTTTCGTGCATATTTATTCAATTTTCAAAATGAAAAAGTCGTAAAATCTGGAAAAACATACATTTCAGTGCATAAAAAAAGAACTAGCACTAGGCTAGCTCTTAATATTGAATATTCTTTTAAGTATATCTAAGATAATTTGAAGTATTTTATTAATCAAACTTGTATTTACCTTTTCTGCTTCGTTTCCTTGCTCATTCTCGTTTGTTTCTGTCTCGGGTGGTGCAATTGGGCTTTCTTCAGGTTTTGTTGGAATTTGGGGCGTTTCTGTTGGTTTTTCAACTACTTCCTGTTTTGGTTCTTCTTTAGGTTGTTCTGCTACTGGTTTTGTAAAACCATTTAACCCCACATTCTTCATAATGCTAGGATAATCATAGAAACAATAGTTGCAATCCGTAACATTATCAGGAATACCATCTATTCTGTTAGAACAAATATAGTTAGTTTCTCCTCCAAATTGCCACATACGATTAGCGACACTAGGTTTTGAACTACTCCATGAAGCAATCCATCTATCGTATTGAGTTAGTTGATCTTTATACATGTGGTTGTTATACCAATCTACATTACAATAGAACCCTACATAATAACCTGCATTCTCCATAGTCTCACAAAAACCTTTAATAGCATCTGTAATAGCTTGTTTGCTTGCATTTACTTGATGGTGTGGATCTTCTATGTCTATGTATATTGGATATTCAAATTGTTTCCCTCTTACCAAGTTTAATACTGCATTGGCTTCTTGTACTCCTTCGTTATATGAACAAGCACAACTAAACCAATAACCACCTACTGGCATACCTACTGCTTTTGCATTTCTATAGTATTCTTCAAATTTAACATCTGTTGCTTTTGTTCTTGCACTACCGTAACCTGTATAACCTAGTCTTAGTATTGCAAATTGAACACCTGCATTTTTAACTCTTGTCCAATCTATGTTGCCATTATAATAACTTACGTCTACTCCGAATAATTGCATATGTTTCCTCCTTACTTAACTTCTGGTAGTCCTGCAATTGAAGTTAAAATAGATAAAATCCCTGCTAGTAAACTTGCACTTGCTACCATAATCCAATTAACATCACCCATTGCTACACTTGTTCCAATAATACCTACTGCTGTTTGGGCTATTGTTCTGATTGCTCTTACTCCTGCTGCTTTAAACCATTTCTTCATACAACATTCTCCTTTCTTTATATAAAAAGAAGATGCTACTATGTAACATCTCCTTATTTGTGATATGCCTTTAATTCTTTTATATCGTTGTGCATTTCTTTTACTTGTTCTTCTAATCTAAATGTTCTTTCTATAACTGTATTATGTCTGTCTACTTTCTTTTCTAGTTCTTGTATTCTAAAGTTGGTTAATTTACTTGAAGCGACTACTCCTAAACCCGAGCCAATTATAGTTCCTATGCAGCCTAATAACGCTACTACTACTGTGTTATCCACTTGCATTCTCCTTTCTTTAACCTTTTAAGTTTCCATTTTGTTATAAAATATTTAAACCATTGTTTTGTATGTTTATAGATAACTAAATCACGTTTTAAATATATTTCTTCTGCCATTATGCTATCCTATGCCATCTGTTAACTACTTTTGAAGGTTGTACGTTGTTATGTGATTGGTCTTTTCCTTCTTTGTTTATCCCGAAGTTTGAGAAATCCCCAGTAGTATTATTATCCAAATTGTTTACAGCATATCTTCCGTATTCAGTAATACCAACTGTATAGCCTTTTGGTAGTTCCCCACCTGTACCTGCTGCTATATTCAAAGTATGATTGTGTTCTGGCATTTCGTCAGTTGTTAATATATGTTCTTCTTCACCTATAACAGTTCCTAAATCAACATTAAATTTACTTCCTGAAACCATTGACTTAGACACTAAAACAGTTCCATCGTTGTCTAACTCCCAAGTTCCGCCCCAAGAAGTGTTAGGGTTGAAATTTACATCGCTAGTTTCATAATAAGATCCGATAGGATATAACAATCCGATAAGTTCATTTATTGCATTTTCTACATTAGTTTGTAGTTGGTTTAAATTTGTTCCGTTTAATGCAGGGGATTGACCATTTTTAAAAATAATTTTCTCCATTAATTACCACTCTCCAATTCTTTAATTCTATTTTCTAACTTCTCAACCGTTTCGTTTAATTCTTTGATAGATTGCCAAGCAACAGAAATCATAGAATATAAATCTATTCCTGTTTTGTCTTCGTTCATTACTTCTTCTGGTGTATTATAATTTTCACCTATAACAAGTCCTATATGTTTTTTAGAACCTTTACCTTCATTTTTATAATTATAAGAACAAACATCGGCATTTTTTATTAGCTCTAGTCCTTTTTTGCTTTTCTTGATATTTTTCTTTTCTTTTTTTAGTGATACGTTGTTAAAATGAAATGCTTCTACACTACTGTTATATAGTTGTGCAAATCCACCAGAGTATTCAGTTCTTATTACTGCATTTGCATCAGGAACTGTATAATCACATACAGAAATACCATTGTTCCAAATGTTTGTTGATACTAAATCTTCGTTTCCTTTTTTCGTTATTCTTACATAAGGATTGATTATTGTTGATTCGTCAGAAATATTTATTGCCCCACCGTTAATTATTCCACTAAATTTACCGTTATGTGCTTCGATAGAGCCATCTTCTAGCACTTTAAAGTTGTTATTCTTTGTAACAGTTCCTTCTAATTTCAAATTGTTTATACAGTATGTCATATCTATTTGTGTATCTTGTATTGTATAAACTGTATTGAAGCCATTATGTAAATGTATCTTATCTGTTTCTAACTCTATTTCTTCGTCATTCACTTTTATATAAGCTGTTCCGTTTTCGATTAATATATAACCTATTGTTGTTCCTGTTGGTAGCAAATCATCACTAGGCAATAAATCATCACTAGGTAACAAAGGAAATTCAATGTATTCTTTTAGATCTATCTCTAATGAACTTGATTGATATTCTTCATATTCAGTTCCGGTTGTTCCTAGTTCTAGTTGAAGATATGAAGTATAATCTATAGCTTCTGTATTTTCAGTAAAACTCATTACTATTTGAGTAACTGGTTTATCTTCATCAGTAAACTTGATTACTCCACTTCTACCACTATAAACTTCTGTTCTGTTTGTTCCATCATAGTTATACATTTTTATTAATGCTCTATCTGATGAAAGATAATAATCCATGTCTTTTTTGAACACTAAAATAGGACTAATATTTGTATTAGCCCCTGCAATGTTATATTCAAATGATCCTGTTGATTTTCCGTTTATATAAATACTTTTATCTTCATTTTGTATAAATGTTACTCCGTTTATAGTTTGGCTATATGCTTCATTAGGTAACATGTTCTTACCTGTTGTTATTAATTTTACTTTGTTATAACCATCATCTATTGTATATTTTGAAACATACATTGAAATACCATCAGGAGAAGTTAAATATGCAAAATATGTACCCGCTGAAACTGGATATGTTTCTGATGGTTCTGTTACTACAAGTATCATAGGTAGATAATCATAGCACATAAAATATCCGTTAATATTAGTTGGGTATGGGAAAGCACCTATTATCGCTGTTTGATTGTAATCTTCATCAGGGGAACTCACTTCAAAAGTGTCGCCTTCTTTTACACTTTCTCTAGGTATTACAACATCTGATACTTTATAAAATTTGAATTGTATCTGGTTCATAAAACTTTCATCTGTTTCAAGATGATGAACCATCTCTCTGCCTGTTGTATCTCCATCCCATTCAATAGAACCTAAACCACAATTTATATCTGTTATCTTAATTCTAGGATATACTTTTTTAACATTGTCTACTGCTACTATTTTTCCATTTGCAACTTGTTCTGTATATTGACTAGTATTCAATTCTTGTATATCTTCTATCTCTTGTGTTAGCCCATACAATTCTTTATGAGTTACAAGAGAGTTATCTATCTCTTCCTGCTTATATTGTTTTTGTAGTTCTGCATCTCTATCCGCATCATACACTAAATTGCCTTCTACAATTTTGTATGCTCTTATATTTGCGTTTAATATCCATTCTTCTATACTTGCGTAACCGCTAGGGATAACACCTGTATATTCGGTGCATCCCCTTCCGTTACAAAACATATAGTTTTTACTACATAATTCTACATATCCATCTTTATCTAATATATATCTCATATTACACCTCCCCAAGAACATAGTAATATATTGTTGTTGGTGTTGTATTTATTCTATTTACAACTATATTTACACCTGTCTTAGTTATTCCATTTGTAGAACACCCTAACACTTGTGTTCCTATAACACCTGAAGAAGATACAAGCATAACTACAGGTATTCTCTTATATGTATTGCTAAAAGCTACATAAACTGATGTTGGAGTACTTGCACCTGTTGGTGTTATTGCTACCCAACCTGTTTCATCTACTCTTTTTCCTGCAAAGAATACACCTGTATAATCAGTTGTTGCTACTTGTGAAGATACACTTTTCCATTCGCTCCACCCTGTTACATAGTAGCTTCTATAATACAGAGAAGTAGAAACATTATTATATGGATAGGCTATTTGTGTTCTATTTGCTGTTTCGCTCTTCTTTGCATAAAACATAGTTCTTATATACCAAAAGCCACCTTCTGGAGTGTTTGTTTCGGTTAGCACTAATTCTTCTAAAGTTGTATCTGGATCTATATCAACTCCGTTTGGTTTATAAGCAGCTAAACCGTTTCTTATCGCTGTATCGTGTCTATCATATATTTCAAATCCTGTTTCTAAAGCGTTCTTTGTTGAAACTTTACCAAAAGCTATTCCTTTACCGTCGCCCCTTAAATCAATAATTGCAAATCCGGATGATATGTTTAAATCTCTTGTAATAGTTTCAAAATAATCACTTACAACCAATCTAAAATCATATACATTGTCTACACTAAATCCTGAACGAACTGAATCAACCAATGTATATTCATAACCGCTGTTGTATGTTAGTAAGTCTGTCCATGTACTAGCACTTCTTAATTTGTATTGTACTTTGAACATTTTATCGTTCTTGTTGTTTACGCTACTTATTTCGGCACTAGCATTTATTTTTACATAGTTACCATATAAGTTAAGTGTTCCGTCTTGATTACATCTTTCTACACTAAAGTTATTTATTTTAGGGTTATCATAAGCAAGTACATTAAAAGTACCTGTTGTTGTTGCTGTTCTATATCTTTGGTCTGTTACCGTTAAAGAATATTCATTAGTTCCACTCTTATCTAAGTAATAAGTGATTCTAGGATTATCCATTACTACAAAATTGCTTATGTTTCCGCTATAACCGTATATTCCTGTTCCTGTTCCTGCTGTAGCTGTAATGTTGCAATATATTTGTGAGCGATATTGAACATATCCCCCAAACTTCTCAGCAATACCAGTTACATATTCTTTCATTTCTACTTTTGTAATTGTAGGTTTAACACTCGCAGGGATTGTACCTGTTGCTACTTTTTCACTTGTTCCTACTACTGTTGTTCCGTTATAGGTTGTATTTACAAATCTAAATGAAGCACCTGTTACATAAGGCATAGCATTATAACACGCTGTCATTTCACTTGAAGTAAAAGTTACTTTTTGATTATTTGCTATCCCTTCTACTCTTTTAATCCATGTTGTACCTACATAGATGTTTAATGTATCACTATAACTAGAGTTATACTTTGTAATAGGTATTGTGATTTCATTTCCTATTGTGAAATTAGCTATATTTCCTAATATTGATGGTTTCATTAATTATCACCTCCACCGATATAAACAAGTGAAAGATTACCATTTTCACGAGGTTTAAATGCAAATCTACCAATAGTTAAGCTATTGATTGCTTCCATATCATAGTTATATGCTTTACCATTTTTAAAATATGAAGTTGTAGATCCATTTTCTTCAATATACATTCCATCATTTTTATATTTTGTTTTAACCGGACTTTCAGTAGTTCCTAATTCTACAACAGGTATTCCTGCTTCTTGTTGCAATCTAATCATAGCTGCTCTTGTATCTATTTCTTCTGCAACTTCACCGGTTAATGAATTGATTAACGATGTATTTTCAGTAATAACTACTTCTAATCCGTTTGCTTTTTCATTTATTGTAGTTACTTGTCCTTTAACTACTGTTAGTTCATTTCCTACTTGTGTTGCTAAAGTATCATCTGTATATTTAGTTGCTATTATAAAATCGTTTGTTGCATAAGTTTCTTTTTCGCCTTTAGATATTTGGCATATATATATTTCTTGATTGTTAAACCATAAATCTCCATTGTCATAAGGCGGTTTAGGTTGTGTAGTAAATATTCTTCTTTTGCTATCTGCTGTATCACTAGCCGAATTTGCAAGTGCTAAAGCTTCTGTTAAGTCTTTATCTATAATTTGTTGCCAGCTATACACACTGTTTTCATAATTAAATCTATATGTATATCCTGTTGCTTTGTCATAATAAAGATCGCCTACATGAGCTGTTTTTAAATCATTGGTTGTCCATTCATTGGCAGGAGCATTACTTAATGTAGGCACACTTGAAAAATACCAAGTTGTTATCTTGGTATCTATTTTGCTATTTAATTCATTTACTTGTTGTGTGTAAGTAACATTTACGAAATTATTTAAGTTAGTGTCGTCTGTATATTTACCTGCTTTAATCCAATCACTAGCTGTATAATTTCCTGTTAGTCTTTCAGTAGTACATACTAAAATATCTCCGCTTGTACCTTGAGTATATAAATCTCCTTTGTGATATGGTGTAGTAGGTTGTGTAGTAAATATTTGAGCTTTACCATCGATTTCATCATAAACATTGTCAGGTACTCCATCTGCTTCTTCCCAAGTATAAGAAGAAGTATATATATAACTTTTCTTTGCTGTTGTGTTGTACCATAAATCCCCTACATGAATTGTTTTAAGTTCTGTTGTAGTCCAACTAGTAGAAGGATCTGAACTTTGATACCAAGTTTCTGCTTTCTTATCTATTGAGTTAGTAATTGTTTCTAAATCATCTTTATACTCACCAGATACAAAGTTATTTAATGCTGTATCATCTGTATATTTAACTGCTTTCTCAAAATCACTAGCACTATAAGTTTGTGTAGAAGTTTTAGGTGTTTTACATACATATAAATCTTTGTTATTTAACCACAAATCACCTTCATCATAAGGAACAAAAGGAGTAGTAGTAAATACTCTCCTTTTTCCATCTGCTGTATCTTGTGCAAGTTGTGATAGATTTAAAGCTTCTGTAACATCACTATCAGTTATTTTTGTCCAACCATAAGTATTAGTTTCGTTATCTAAGTAAAATCTATAAGCATATCCTGTATCTTTGTCATAATATAAATCCCCTAAATGAGTATTATATTCTTCCCATTCACTAACAGGAACATTAGAAAGAGTAGGAACACCACTGTAATAAAAAGTAGTGATGCTCCCATCAATTTGGCTTTGTAGATTATCCATAGTGTCTAGTGTAGACTTCATAAAGTTTTCTAACTCTGTATTAGTTTTATTTATTCCTTCTGCACTTTGTTCTACTGCTTTTTTAATTCCTACTAAATCAGATAAATTATATTTTCGTTCTAAGTCTTGGGCTGTACGAACTCCATTACGGTCTTGTTTCATCTATCCACCTCCTTAGTCGAATAGTTGTTTATGTAATGCTTGTTTTTCTGCTGCTGTCATAGGCAAACTTTCAATATATTGGAACATATAATTTTCATAAGATTTAATACTGTATCCACCTGCCATTTTTTCTAACATAATCTTTTGTGGCACACTTAAACTTAAACTTTGAATATATTGTTGTATTGCTGCTTTTCTTTGTTCTGTAGAATAACCTACATACTGTTCTTTTATAGCTGCTATATCATCTTTGTACTTAATGTAATTATCATAAGTATCTATTTGAGAAATAACTTTGTATTTATCAGGGTATTCAATAGCATAATCGTATTCTTCTTTGCTTGCCCAATAATTGTTAGCACTAACACCATAATTATTAACTGCTTCATTTTGTTTTTCTAGTTGTTTGCTAGTTATCTTTTCCCATTCTCCTGATTTGTTTTTTCTAAACTCTATTTCTCCTACTTTTGCATAGTTAGATTCAATATTTACTTTGTTATAGTTGTTTAAAGAAGTTTCTGCTATGTCATTAAGTTGTTTTCTTAAGTCTCGTACTTTAGCATATTTAGATTTCTTGTCCATATTGCTGTTTTGTACATCTCTGATTTCTGCGTAAATATCATTCATTTGTGCTTGCATAGAGTTCATATATTTTGTTTTTAACACATCTTCATCAGTTGCGTTATAACTGTTAGATTTTTTTGCCAACTCTTCTTTAACCGAGTAGAAATCAGTTGAATATTTGTTATCAAATACTACATCTGCTGTAAAACTATCTTCTATACCCGCTACTATCGGATTATCGTTTTTTGTTTTAGCTTCTGTTGTCATCATAGGCAACAAGAAATCTCCAATAAATCCGGTATTTTGGTCTATTAAGTTATTTATCTTAATAGGACTTAAATTAAGTTTTTCACCCAACCATTTACTAAATTCATCTGTTGACTCATCATATTGTTCTGCTGCCGGTTTACTTTGTAACCTAAGAGGTACTAAATCTTCGCCATACCACGTTTTACCCGGATCGTTTTTATTAAATAATTTTGTATTTATAAACGGACTAAATATATTATTTTCTATAGGATTAGATGGAGCTATGTTGTTTGCTACCAGTTCTAAATAGTTGCCTAAATCTACTTCTTCATCTCCAGTAATTAAATTTTGCATTTCTTCTAACGTTTTTTGGATTACTGCTGTCATACGACCTTTAGGGATTCTTATAAATTGCCCGTCCCCATATTTACCTATAATGTAGTAATTATCTTTAATGTAGTCTGATAGTTCTTCATATTCATCATCATCATCCCACAACAAACTATTAAGCAATACTGCCGGCAAGGCTGCTAATGTGTATCTTGTAGCTAGGTTCATATAACCTTGCAATCCTTTTTGGTGTGCTTCTTGGATGTTTCTTACTTGTTGAGTTGCCCCTTGTACCGAAGCATTAAGGAAAGTTGCACCATTTCGATTAAGAAACTTAGTCCATTCTCCACCTGCTTTAAAGTTTGTAGTTACTCTTGAAGCATCTAAACTAGCTTCTTCTATACTTTTTCCTGCTTCTCTACTTGCTATATATTCTGCAATACGAGGTATACGTTCTATAAAATCGTTTGCATCAGATATTTTTTTCAAAGGATAAAATTCAGTGATTTTTGATAATCCTTTTTTAGTTGTATCGAATCCACCTTGATTATCGTAATAAGTGTCTTGGAACAATCCTTGTGATTGCATTTCTTTATACCAATAACCTTTTGTTTTTAATTGTGCTATTGCTTCTGGCATCTTTTTGTATGTAGCTACAGGATGTTGTGAGTTTAATAAAACATCTTGTATATCTTTTATTCCGTTTCGCACAATAAATAAAGGGCTATATTGTGTTAATACTCCTCGTTTAAAGTTGCTATACGCATTTAAAGGTTTAATAGTAGCTTTTGTAATGCTGTCATAATTAGGTTTTAACGCTTCGTATATTTCTACAGGTATTTCAAATGTTTTTTTCACTCCGTTTTCGTATACTGTCATTGTTGGAGCTTTACCATTAGTTCCTGCTTGTATTAAGTCTTTATTATTGCTGATATCTTCTATTATGTTTTCCGCTGATACTGTTTCGCTTTCTACTACAGGATTTAAAGTACGCATTAACTCTAAACCTAATTTATTCATGTTAGCAGATCTTTGTACTAACATTGTTTTGATTGCCATTGCATCTTTTAAAGGTATAATGTTTTGGCTACCACCAGTTGCACTCTTAACAGTGTTCCCTACACTAGCACGCTTTCCAAACATTTGCTTTTCCATCATTTCAGCTTCCATATCTCTTATGATAGGTACATAACTTTCATATTTGTTTTTATAATAATCAGCATCTTCTTGTGATAAAATACCGCTTTCAACTAATAGAGATAAATCACTATGTGTTCCACTTTCGTAGTTATATACCTTTTTAGCATAATCACT
Organism: Clostridia bacterium; assembly: GCA_045651205.1. Classification (GTDB taxonomy): domain Bacteria; phylum Bacillota; class Clostridia; order TANB77; family CAG-465; genus UMGS1649. The sequence goes on along the minus strand of JAZRSA010000065.1, from coordinate 13,039 downwards.
AAATTCAGGATTGTTTTGCTCTATTTTGTTTACTATTTCTATAGATGTATTTGCATCTACCGTAGAACCAAATACAGGTTTGTTTTTTACTTTGGTTAAACCTTTGTATTCTTTAGCTGCATTTACTAAGTCTGCTATTTCTTGTTTTGCATCTTCTCTAAGTTTTGTTTTTGCCATTTCATTTATATCTTCGATTGTGTAACCTTTTAAAGTTGTGTTCCTTAGAGTTTTCATTCTTAATTTTGCTTTGTCTTCTAGGCTCATACGTTCAATATTTAACTTATGATACATATACTCATTGAAGTCTTTTACTTTATCAGTAGTTTCTAATCCTTCAAAAATTTCATATACACTGTCTCCTACTTTGTCATAAGTTTTAGTGTCTTGATTAAACTTAAATCTACCTTCTCCTATTACTTCTTGTGCTTGTGCATTAGAAAGTAAAGTGTTATCCCATAAAGCATCTAATTGTCTATTATCTTTTTGTCTTGCTAATTTGCTTATGTAATATCCTTTATCTACTACATTTATTGTTGCTATTGCTTTTAGTTTTCTATCTTTATTCTTTGGTGTTGGTTTTTCGTCTAGTATTTGTGCTACCTCTTGTTCTACTTTAGTAGGTTTTTCTTTTACTACACTATTTTCTTTTAATTGTTCCTTTAAAGGTATAACCTTTTCTTCCGTCGGTGTAGTTGGAGTATTTGCTACAGGTGCAATATCTTCTTCAACAACTTCTTCTATCGGTGCTAGGCTTTCATCTATAGGAATGTTACTGTAATAATCAACTATTTCTTTCTCTTGAAGTAGTTTTATATAGTCTTCGTTAGCTGGTATCTCATATCCATATACATCTGTATAACCTTCTCTTAAGCGTTTATCTAAAGCAAATTCAATTCTCTTAGCTACTGCTATATTTTCTGCTCCATGATCCTCTATAATTGCTTCTAAACCTTTTCTTATGTCTTTATAAGTGTAGTTATACTTGCTATCTAATAACTCTGCTATATCATCAGTTGTTTGTCTTGTAGTACCGTAGAAGCCTTGATCCCCTGCTGTATCATAATATAGTTGGTCATTAAAGTTTCTTTCACCTTTAACAGAGTTTTCTAAGTCTCCTAGCATATATCTAGCCATCTCTTGGAAGTATGGTCTTACTTCTGGATTCTCATATTGATATGCTTTTACTTTTCTGTTGCCTACTTCATCGAAATCTCTTACATCTTCTAAGCTTCTTGTTGCTGTAATTTCATCTTCTATCTCTGGTGTAGTATCTTCTGTTTCGATAGGGGCATTAGTTTCATCTATATTTCTAAAGTTTTCATCATTTTGTTGCTCTACCATAGGTATATCTGCTTCTGTTAATGCTTTAAATTCTTCTAAGGTGTCGCTAACATCGTTTCTAACCGCTTTTAATTCGGTTTTAAGAGACTTTAATTCCTTTTTAGTATTCTTTATAGTGTCTTTAAGTTCGCTCGTTAAAACGCTTAATTCTTGCTTTATAGGTGCTATATCAGTTTCTTGCGATGGTGTTATACTTTCTGATTTTGTTGAGTTTTTTTTGTTTAACTTCATCTCATTTATAGAATCATCTACAACCCTGTTTAATCTGTATTCAATTTCTTGTGGTATAGAATAATCTACATTGTATTTTGATAGATGTTTTGCTGTGTAGTCTGCTAGTATCTCTTCTATAAGCATTTTGCTTTTTTGTGTATTAAAAAAAGGCTCTAAGCCTTTACTTTGTAAGAATTTTTCTATTGATCCCTTTGCTTCTGGCATTTCAGAAAAATCTTTTATTAAATTTCTTATTTCAGTTGAGTTATATAATGATTTATTGTTTTTAGCATTATGTAATAGTTCGTGGTAAAAAACATCCGTTATACTATGGTTTTCTCCATAATCATTAGCATCTAAGTAAACATCATTACCTTCTATTGTGCCTAACATTGATGCATCTGGGCTTCCATTGTATGTTTTTAGATTTAAACCTAATTCATTAGCAACTTTTTTAAGGTTATTTACTTCTTCATTATTTACTTCAACTAGATTGTTTTTTGCGTACTCTAAATATTGTCTTCTTTCTTCTGTTGTTCCAAGTTCGTTGTCGAAGGTTCTCGTTTCGGGAACGCCCCATGTGCCACTGTCATTGCTAGTCGGTAAAACTCCATTGTCTCGTAATACCTCTCCAACTCTTCCTCGCTCATTTTCGACATTTTGATTGCTATTTCCTTCAATTCCTTGTCGTTGAAATCTTTCATTTACATCACCATTTCCATTATATTCCTGATTTAATTGATTGTCTAGGTTGTTATTCTGTATGTTTTGTTGTACTGGTGCTATCTCTTGTTGTTCTAATTGATTAGCTTGTTCTTCTAATACTCTTATTTGATTAGATATTCTTTCATATTCTGCATCGTCTTCTGTTTTTGATAGTTGTTCTTCTAATGCTACTATTTGATTATCAATTTCTTCTACTGTTAAATTTGTGTTTGCTTGTTGTTCATTTTGTTGTATAGGTATTATTTCTTCTTGATTAGTAGAAAGTTCGCCTTTTTCAAATGCTTCTATTACATCTGATTCTACTTTTGCTTTTTGCTTTTTAGTTAAGTTCTTTCCTTCGGTTCTTTTTGCTACTTCGCTATCTATCATTGCTTGTTCACTAGCTGTTAGTCCTGTTTCGCTACTTCTTCCGGTTGCTTTTTCGTATCTATAGGCATCTATATTGCTTTGTGCCCCCATAACTCCAGAAGTAACAAACCCTAATAACCCAGCATAAGCATTTTCTTTACTAAAGAAGTTTTTTGCTGTATATTCCGCTAAGTTTTTAGCTATATCACCTAAATTATTTGAACCTAATATACCTACTTTGTTATCTTCTTCAAGTATTGCTTCTCTAATGATAGGATCTAAAAATTCTTGCAAATATTCTTCTGTAAACTCACCTGCTCCACTTGTCAAAGTGTTTCTTAGAAAAACATTGCTTGTTACTTTCCCCATGATATTGTTAAACAATCCATCTGTTGCTGTCTTACCAAATACATTTTTACCACCTATGTTATAAGAAGGAAGTATTTTATTTAATAGTGTTTCAAGACCTGCTACTGTAATTCCGTATGTAGTTGCTCTTTCTTCGCTAACACCCATTCTTTTGGCTTCGTTATATGCCCCACCTCCGAAATTGGCTGCTGCTAATATAGTATTAACCGTTGTATTGCCAGACAACATATTAGGAAGTTGCCTTGAAATACCGCCTACTACATCTAATCCAAACCCTGCTACACCATCTGTTTCTTGTCTAGCTTTCTTAGATAGTTTTTCTTCATAAGATTCAGGAACAACAACACCTGAAATATCTTGCCCTAATATTGCTGCTGTTCCCTTTCTAATTGTACTGCCTATACCTTCCATACCTGATTTAATACCGCCAGATATTGTATAAGCTAATTTGTCTATTGTATCTAGTTTGGTGTTTGCTACTTGATAATTTTTAATTTGATCTTGTACTTTAGCACGTTCTTTTTCTAGTTCTTTTTTCTTTTTTAAATCTTCTCCTACCAAACTATCTTGTTCTGCAAACAATTTGTACGCTACATTCCCTACATTTTCAAAGAAGTTTCTATCATCGCTCCACCATTCGTTCTTTTTGCCGGTCTTTTGTAATTGAACTAATTGTGAATCTAATTCTTTTTCTCTTGCTTTTAATTCGTCAATAGAAGAAATTTTTGTTTTCACTGGTGCTATATCATTGTCATTGCTTTGATTTAAAGTAATTGTTCCGTCATCTTGTAAAATATAGTTGTTGCCTTTTTTCTTCTTATTTTTCTTAGTTATACTACCATCATCATTTAAGAAGTAATTAGCCATAAATTCACCTCCTACTTAATTTGAATGTATTTATTTTGTCTACCTTCCCAATAGTATTTTGTTCCGTCTGATGTTTTCCATATATTTTGTACTACTGTTTGGTTTTGTCCTGATAGTGTTTGAGTTTTTAGTGTTATTGTGTCTCCTGTTTTTGATAGTTTTTTACCGCCTACATTGTCCGGTTGATAGTTATTTGCGAAAGTTCCATATTGAGCGTCAGGGTTTTTAGCACCTTGATAATATGCTGTATTTACTTCATAACTATCAGTATACCCTCCACCAGAATTATTGCTTGTTGATGCTTTATAACTCATATCAGCTTGTCTTTTTGACTCTGCTAATTGTTGTTGTTTAATTTGATAATCTCTTTCTGCTTCTAACTTAGCTTGTTCTATTTGTTGTTTTTGAAGTTCTAGACGTTGAATTTCCATCTTATACTCTTGTTCGTCCTTCTTCTTAAGTCTTGCAATCTCTTCATTAAATTGTCTAATGCTTTCATCAAACTCTTTAACTTGTTGATTATAAGATAATTCAAATTGTCTTTTCTCTTCTGCAAATTGTTGTTGTTGTAATTGATAGTTTTGTTCGTATTGTCTGATGCTTTCTTTGAATTGATTTTCTTGATTAAATTGATTTAATACATCTTGCCAACGTGAATAGTATCTATCATCTGTTTGTTGTTGCATTTGTAGTTGTGTGCTTAACAAGTCATTCTTATATTGGAATCCTTGTAGAGCTAGTTCTAATTGAGTCTTATAAGTATTAAATGCAATTTCTGCCATTGCACTACTGTTGGCTAATTGTGCTTCTTTAATTGAGTTATTATAGTTTAATACTGCTTGATTAAAGCTTTCTCTAGCTGTTGCTACTCTGCCTTGATATTGGTTATACATACTAACTTGGCTAGATTCACTATAACCTGTATTAGTTAATCCACTTGCAGCCATTTGTTCAGCATTTGCACCATACTGATTAGATTGTTTTTGCCAATCTACATAAGCTCCTTTTTGTTCCTTTGTATAATCCTTTTCAGCTTGTTCTTTTTGTTGGTTTATTTGTTCTATAGTAAAGTCTGTATTTTCTTGTTGTATTTGACTTTGAGTATTAGCATAGTCTTTAGCTGCATTAATTTGATCCTGATAAAACTGATCGCTTTGATTAATCATGTTGTTATATGTATTATTGACGTTATTTAATGCTGTTTCTTTTTCTGCTTCTACTTGTTTAAACTTTTCATCGTTATAATTTACGTTATAAGTTGGTGTCGCCATATCTTACCTCCTATCTTTTCAAATATCCGCCTACATAGGCTTCTAATGTACTTGAATATAATTCGAAAGGCTTATTTGAACTAAACCTTAATTGTATTGCTTTCCATTTCTTCTTTTTAATTCGATTTACTACATAACTTGTTATATTTTCATGAGTTACTATATCTTCAAAGTCTTCATTATCTATTCTTGCTGATACAGTTATATCTGTTCCTTTAATATCAGTTACACAACCTCTTTTATTAGTTGTTTTCATATATTGAGGATAGTTAAACTCGTCTAAAGGTGTAGTCCAATATGAACTTACTGCTCTTGTATCGCTTGTATCAGTTAATGTATAAATTCCATCGTTAGTACATAAGTAAAGAACTCCATCTTTAACTCTAGTACAAGTAATATTCTTACCTAAATCCCATACAAACCATTCATATTTTGTGCTGTGTTCATCCCCTCTAGAATCTGCTAGATATACTTTGTTATCTATAATTACTAATAAGTAACCTTCCCACTCTTCTAGAATCATATCTTTGTAGTTCTTTTCACTTAGTAATGCACTATCTATAAGTGAACTTCTATGTGCTAATACTTGCTCTGTAGTAACATCTCCGTTTATTGCTTCCATACCTCTATCACTAAAGAAACAAATATCATCATTAAAGTTAATTGCTCCTCCTATACATCCTGTAGATATACTTGAATGTGTGCTAGGATAAATCTTACCGTATGCACTATCTATTGTTGGGTTGTGATAGAACACTGTTGTATTAGCTTGTGAAGGCTCTTTAAACACCCATAGAGCGTTATTTCCGGCTACTAGTCCTGTTACTGGTGCTAGGTCTAAACCTTCGTTGTAATAGTCTAAATCGCTACAATAAGAAGGATCGTTTAAGCTGCTATGCCAAACTGTATTAGGGTAGTCTTGGTTTCCACTAAAAAACACCCTATTATCAAATACTTGTAATAGAGTGCATTTATTAATTCTATCTGCATATCCTGATACTGTTTTCTTAAATGTAATGCTTACATTATCTTGTCCTACTGTTAATGGTTTTTCTGGTGCTGTTGTGAATGTTATCTTTCCTTGTGTAATATCGTATTCATAATCAACTCCATAAGCCATTACATTACCGTTTACTGTTACTATTGGTGCTTCTCCGTCTATGTTTTGAGCATCTAAGTAATACTCTGTACTTTCGCCATCTGCTGAGAAAGTATTCTTTCTCCACGCACTTAGCATATTTACATCTTCATAAATAGTTCCACCACCGTTAGGACTTCTACCTATTGAAGTTGTTGGTATGTATCCTACTACTTGGCCGCAGATTTCACCATCATACTTTAAATAGTTAATACCATCTTTAAAATACCAAATATTATTGTATATAAAAGCATTACTCTTTCTTGGATTTAATCCGTTATATAGCGTTGTTCTTGTTCCGTTTTCAACTTTATATAATGTAGTACCACAGTGTACTAACATCATTTCTTTATTTCCTACTTTATAGAAAAAAAGACCAAAAATAGTATTGTCGTATGTTTCAACTAATTCTATCTCTGGTCTTGTTTCTATGCATTTTCCTAGTTTACTATAATTTTTCCATACGTTTAAAGCATCTGGGCTTCTTTTCAATCCTACTTCATTATCTGTAAAATCTACACCTTTAAAATCGGCATAGTTTCTAGTTATTAAAGTTCCACTTGTACTCACTAAATACCACCTTCAAACTCTACACAACCAGTATTGTATCTTATATCTAACTGATTCTTCATTTGCTCGTATCTTTGTGCATATACATTACCATAAGCATTAGACACATCACTTTTTAATAAGTCTGCTGCTACACCGTAAGGCATACACTCTAATACATCGCTGCTTAGTTCAAATTCAAAACTATCTGGAGTTTTATCATCTATTAAAGTAGGGTATCTAAAGTATTCTACTTCTGCTAACCCATCTTCTAGGCATTTAATTATAGTTCCTTGTGCTTTAAATTCGTATGTTATACCTTTTACTACATCTATTTGATACACTTCATATTCTGCATCTATATCAGAAAGCTTAAGTAAATCACCTTTGTTTACTTCTATCTCAATGTAAGCAGGTATTTTTTTTACTCTTGATAATTCATATTGTATTTGATTAATAACATAATTTAATTTATTTGCTATATCAGGATCTTTTGTTAGTTTTTCTTCTCCTGCATCTATTTCTTCAATAAGAGATAGTGATTTCTTTTTTATATCACCTAAATTCATGTTATCCCTCCAATTCTTCTTTTAAAACTAATTCACTTTCATTTATTTCTTCAAAATCTTCTTCTGTTGCTTCTTTACCCAAATATATTTCTTTAGATACTACAACGGGGTTTCCGTATTCGTTTGTTTCTTTACTTATAATAACCTTACCTTCATCTGCTATTAAAGTTCTTAAAGTAACTTCTTTTTCTATCTTCTTCATATTACCTCCTATGCTAAGTTCCAATTCTTGCTCGTAACTATTGCCTTTTCTTCATCTGTTACTTTTAATTGGTTTACTGTTCCGATTGTTAATGTTTTTGCTGTTTGTCCTGTTAAATCTACAAGAGCATTAAACAAGTTAATTAATGCTTGATGTGATAGTTGTGTGCAATTACTTACATTAAAATTAATATTTATATTTGCCACATTATCTATTTCTACTAGATTTTTGCAATATGTTAACGTTTGTGCAGTAGTAAAATTAGCAAAGTCTATTCCTGATACTTTTTTTAGCGAATGTAAATTATTGAAAAACATACTTTGATTTGTTGGTATTAAAATTGGTTGTGCTATGAAAGTTTCTAAGGAATAGCAACTTGCTAAAAAATTTAAACAACTAACTACTTCGTTTGGGCAATTAATTAAATGGATGTTTCTTAATGAATAAGCATAACCAAAACAATCGTCTAATATATTAACTTCATTATTTAGGTTCAATTTTGCTTCTTTCAAGTTATAAGCACTATTAAAAGCATATCCTAATTTTTTACCTGACACAGTTACTTGATTAGGTGCTATAAACTTCTCTATTGATGCATGATTAGATGCAATATTTTGCGATGTATGTATAAGTGTACAGTTTTCATCAAAAACAAGTGTCCTAGCAATTGTTCCAGAACGGAAGTAATGATTTGAACCATTAGTTACCGTACATTTTTTAAAATACCACATTAAAATATCATTAACGTATGATGTTGATTTCCCTGATACATCGGCTGTTTTCTTGTAAATAACCATGTATCTAACCCTTTGACCTACACTATTAATAAAGTCTTTGCTTTCATCAAAAGTATAAGTTTGTGTTCCGCCTATCGTTAATTCCCCACCATCACTAAACTTGACTATATCTTTGCTAGTATATAACCCATCACTATATTTTATGTTATAAGTGTTAGTACCTTGATTTAATAAAAGCACTACTGCTTTATATTCGTAAGGTTCTGTATCGTTATCTAGTAAGTTTATTACATTAATAGGATCAAACTCTGCCCATTCATAACCGCTAACTTTTGCAGTACCTTGAACTCCAAAGATATTTGCTCCTTCTTTAATGTTTTGTGGTGCTAAATCACTGTCTCCACTTACTGTTACCTGTCCTAAGTCATAACCCTCATCAGCAACTACTATTTGTTCGTTGCTACTAGGCGTTATTTCTTTATTTTGTTTAGGTTTAGCTGGCTCTAAGTTACCATCCACACCTAAGATACTTACACCTGTTTTAATGTTATTTGATTGTATATTGCTATCTATTTCACTTGTTACTGGATTAATCGTTACTTGACTTAACCCACTATAACTATCATCAGCAACTACATTTTGTGCTGCTATTGTTGGTGTTACTGTTTTGTTTTGTAATTTAACACCTTCAACTGTTACTTTGTCATAACCAAACTCGCCTTCATGAGTAAATACTTGTTGTTCTCCACTTGGAGTTACTTCTAAATCTATTAAAGCAGGATATTTAAACTCTACTGCATTATTAACAGTACCTTTTATGCTTCCTTTAGAGTTTAAAGTTCCTGTTAGATTACCCTTTGATATTATCATTCTTTATCTCCACCTTCAGGAAGTAACTCAAATGTTTTTGGCCCGTTCTTGTCATAACCAATTATTGTTTGAGGGTTAGTATCTGGATTTAACTCTACTTCATACCAATAAGTAACAGGTTTATTAATTAAGTTTCCTATTGTTGTATCTTCTTTTGTTAGGTTTACATCTACTGTAGTTCCTGTTTTTTCTACAACTACATCTTTTTGTAGTTCTACACATCCACAATCTTTATTTTTAAATACCTTAAATCTAACTACATCGCCTACTTGAAATACATAATCTGTTTCCGTACCTACTTCAAGGATTCCTACATCGCCCCTTGTAATACTTATCTTTTCGTTTTCGATTAATAACATACTATACCTCCTTTATATGCCCTAGTTCTTCTATCGCTTCTTCTACCGTTACAAACTCTTCTACTGGTTTAACATATCCTCTGCCTTCTTCTTCAAATATAAGTACATCGCCTTCTTTTAAGTTGATTACAGTATGATATGTACTAGTGTAGCTATCTCCTTTAACTACTGTTGTAGAATCAAATACTAAATCCTTTAATGTTTGTGTTACATGTTCGTTCTCGTATTCTAAAGTTGTATCTTTTGTTACTCTAATTCCTGCCAACATATCAATACTTGGCTTATTAATAAATTTCTCCATATTTCCTCCTTACATTGTTGTAGGAGTTGCACCTACTTACACTCTTACAATGATAAAAAAAGGAAGCATAAAGCTTCCCTAAATTATGCTGTTAATGGTACTTTAACTACTTGAATACGAGCTTCATCGATAACTTTAGATCCGAATGTATCTAGACCACGAACGATATCTTTAAATCTCTTTTCAGAACGTAATGCTTCAACTTCATTAATTTGTCCTGCAAATGCAATAGCTTTTTTACCACGAATATCGCAATATACATGTGAACTATCTTTTGCCATGTTGTTAGACATGCAAACTTCAAATCCGTCATACATACCAACAATACCTTTTTTGATGTATTCAGGGTTGTTAGTAGATAGTGTAATTAATTCATTTTTGAAATAGTTATAAACTAATGGACTAATTTCGATAACACCGTCTTCATCGAAGTTTCTTTCTCTTAATTCAACGATAGCTGCATCGATAGCTTCTTTAACAGCTTCTCTAGATAGTGCTGTTGCTGTAGTTACGTTTGTAGCTCCTTTAATTAATTCTGCTACATAAGTATCACGTTTAACAGCAAGTCCATGAACTGCTTTTTCTTGATATCTTTCTTTTAATCCTGGAACGCTTTGAGCTTGGTTAATATCATCTACATAGAAAGCGAAATAGTTAGCTTGGTCAATTGTTAATAATTGTCCTCTATCGCTCATTTCTTCGATACTGATATCAGTAGTTGAATCATAAGTACCGATTGTTGGTTCTCCTACTCCTAAGATTTTTACAGAAGCTGCGTGTTTAACATCTCCTTCATAGTCTCTTAAACAGTTAGCTACTAATTTTGTTTTTAATTCTAGGTCATCTTGAATTTTTTTAGACCAAATACTTTGTATAAAATTTGTTACTGCCATTATTAATCATTCCTCTCTTTTTTATTGTTAGGAATTATGATTATTACCACTTAGCCATTGATTGTTCTACTGCCTTAAATAAAGCAGGGTTGTTGTCAAAGTCTTTCTTCGTAAATTTCAATGCTTCATCACGAGAATAGAAGTCTTTAACACCACTATCATTGCTAGTAGCATTCTTCATACTTCCCATTGTTACGACCTCTGGCTTAGGTCTATATTTTGTGTACGTTTCGTACTTGTCTTTGATAGACATTGTTGGATTAAGTTTTTCAGCAAATGCAATAAAGTCTTTATCTTGTAATGCTTCTTCACTTACTCCGATTTTTGCTAGTTCTTTCTTGTCTTGTTCTGACTTTCTATAGTCAGCAAGTTGAGAAAATACTAGTTTTTCTCTAGGTGTCATATTTTCTAACCCTAGTTCTGCTAAACGATCTACTTCTTCTACTACTTCATCAAATCCTAATTCGATAATAGATTTAGCTTCTGCGTTAGCAAGTACCTTCATATCGTTTTCGTTATAAGAAGGTTCGCTAAATGTAGGGATGTTAATACCTTTCTTTGTATAAAACTCCCTTAGGTTATTAGTCGCTTCAGTAATACTTGAAGTTCCTAATCCTGCATTTAACACTGTTTCAGCTTCTTTATAAGGTGAGTACTTAGTTTCATACTCTTTTCTTATTTTCGCTTCTTTACGGGCTATCTTCTTAGCTAATAGTTCATCTACTTTAGCGTTAAGTTCTTCTTCCGTATAAGTTTTTGGTGCTTCTACCGTTTCGGTTACACCTTCAACAATTTCTTCTGTAGTTTGTCCATCTACATTTTCAGTAACTTCTGTTACAGGTTCTTTGTTTTCTTCAAACATGATATTCCTCCTATTTTTTAAAGTGTTTGCTTCACTGTTCCATAAAGTTTATTGTCATTAATGCTTGGACATATAAAAAAGCCCTTATAAAAGGACTTTAATTATCGTCTGGATTGTCTTCCATTACTTCTTCTTCTACTGGTGCTGCTTCACCTGTAGGCATTGCTCCTTGTTCTGCTTCTAGTAATTGACTAGCTTGTGCATTAGGATCTTCATTTAAGAACTGACTAGCCTTTTGTTGCATTATTTGAGCTTGTGCATTCATCATAGCTATCTTCTCTTGTTCTTCTTGGATTAATTCAATAGCTTCTTCTAGTTTAACTTTAGGCATTACTGAATCATCATCTAGCAACTTAACATAAGTCTTTAACTCTGCTAGTCTTTGCACGTTAAACATACCTTGAGAAAACATATTCTCTATACTCATTTCTTGTGCATATTTATCAAATGCTCCCTTAGGTGTTATATCTACCTTAACTGTTGCTTGTAGTTCTTGTAATGCTGATTGTGGTACGTCTACTAATTGAATTGTAACTTCACCTGTTGTAGGGTCTGTTACTTCTTCTTCTAGCTTTATACCATCTTGACTATATACAATAATCATATCTAGCCATATTCTAGCTAAGTCTTCTACAAAGTTCTTATACGATTCTTTTTGTTCTGTCATAGGGGCTAATGATGCTTGTTGTACTGCCAAAATTGCTCTACCACTTGCATCTTCTGGATTAACTTGCCCTGTTGCTATATCTCCTGCTCCTGCTAAGTCTCTTGTTACTTGAATTAAGTCTTCTTGTAACTGTTTAACATCTGGAGACATTTGTACTGGTGGTAATGTTCCAACGACTTTGCTTACATCGTCTACACTCATTCCACCTTTAACTTTAATTACTCCACCAACTTGATTTACTGCACTTGGGTTAGCAATCTTATCTGTATTTATTACCTTTTGTGGGTATGCTTGATATTTAACTGCTAATACTCTTCTTACTTCTGTTCTGTTTACTTCTATTTGGTTAGGTATTAAAAATCTAACTTCTCCTTCGCCTCTAGCACTACCTTCTGTTTCTTCCCAATTAAAGTGTGCTACTGGATAATAAGTTAATCCTGTATCTTTATCTTTCTTAATCTCTAGCCATCTAGTAGCCATTGAAAAATGTACCGTACCATCTTTCTTATACATCTTAGTAATAACTGTTACCATGTTATCTAATTCTTGTTTAGCTGCTTCTCCTGACTCTTCAAAGGTATCATTATCACCTATAATCATACTTAGTTTATCTTCGCCTAAACCTTCTTTTTCAGCCATTGCAATAGCATTAGATACTGGCATACGTTTACGAATTAATATGTATGGTTCACTTTGTTTATCATCATCATTTTCATTACCATAGTAAATATCATTCTTTTTAATGATTTCATTTACT
>JAZRSA010000064.1:0-58723 GCA_045651205.1 Clostridia bacterium | reverse complement strand
TTCACCGTCTGAAAAGATTGTGTGCAAATGTAAATCTTTGTACATGCTAATACTCTCCTTTTCTTCGTTCTATGCCTATAGTTAAGGCATGTTAATATTTTTTGACATATGTATTTTATCATAAATTAAGCATTTTTGCAAATTGTAATTAACAAGATGTTAGTAACAGGTATAAAAAAAGACAAGCAAATGCTTGTCTTAAAATAATACACACTATCCTATCTTAGTTGCATTTTCGTATAACCAATTTATTAATTCTGGATTTTCCACCGCTGCTTCAGATTCATTTGCAAATGTTATCGTTGGTGCTTCGGAATCTGATATATATGGCATTACACTTTCTAATGTAACTTCCCCTTCGCCAAAGAAAGGACTTCCATCTTCTTCGTTTCTTATAGCATACCAGCCTTCTTCAACTCCAATTTCATTTGCTGGTATATAATTAAAAGCTGTTGATTGAATTAAAGGTTTTATTAAAGTTAAACATCTAATATTAAAAAATTCTAATATTGCTATTCCCCAAACATCATGATTTACATCACCAACATTTGCTACTGCTTCATTTTCAAATCTTTCATATCCATTTTGTTCTTCAAAATCAAAAACCCCTAAAAAATCATAATCACTAATGTTCTCATTAAATTTCCACTTTGTACCTGCAAGAGTTGTTACCTTTGTAGGTGTTGTAGATACCGATACACCAGTATTAGATACAACTATGTGATATTTGTTAGTATCTACTCCTTGTTCAACTAATTTCTCCATTACTTCTCTTCTTAAATCATCATCTCTATGATTATCTAAATACATCTCTGACCAAGTTATTGCAGCTAAATCTTGGACTTGTTTTTCATCTGTTAATTGTACTGCTTGATTTGCTCTATCTATTACACTACTACTTGTTAAAGATATCACAACTGTTGCTGCTAGTATTATCATTACTATTATTGTAATGACTAGAACTATTAAGCTTATTCCTTTCTTTTGCATTTTATTTTCCTCCTTCTTTTGCATGCAAAAAGCAAAGCAGCACATACTTTTTAGTATGTGTTACTTTGCTAGTTTAACTTATTATTTTAGGGTGCAAAAACGCTTCTAATGTTTGTTCATTAGAAATGATTGTGTGTGTGTGTGTGTGTACAGCCGCAAGGCTTTCAGCGTTTTTTATCATTTGTTTACCCCTTTATATATTTTTTATTTTATTACATATATTATTTTTATTCAATACTATTTGTTAAATCTTTTACAACTTCTGATGCTATTACGAGTCCCGCAACTGAAGGCACAAACGACACACTTCCTAGTGTCGTTGTATTTGTTTTAACTGCTGGTTCTGTACTATATACAACTTTAACTTTTGTTATACCTTCCTCTTTAAGACGCTTTCTTACTATCTTAGCTAGAGGACACATCTCTGTTTTAGATATATCTGTTACTGTAAGTTTTAATGGGTCTAATTTATTTGCTGTTCCCATTGAAGATATTATTTGTATATCTTGTTCCTTACAATATTTTATTAAAGCTATTTTAGACTCAACGCTATCTATTGCATCTACTACATAATCTACATCTTTAGTTATATATGTTGGTATATTTGTTTCATCAATAAATTCTTTAACTATATCTACTTTTATGCTTGGATTTATTGAGTTTACACGTTTTTTAGCAACTTCTACCTTAGAGTTACCCACATTATCCACTGTTGCAATTATTTGTCTGTTTATGTTTGTTACATCTACAACATCTTTATCTACTACAGTTATATGTCCTACCCCAATTCTCGCTAAAGCTTCTAATGTATATGATCCAACTCCACCTATTCCACATATTACTATATGTGCTTTTTTTAACGTTTCTAGTTTATCTTTTCCTAGAACTATTTCTGTTCTATCATATATTTTGTTTATATCTAACTCCACTATTTCTTTCTCCTTATAACATAGTTTTGATCCATATTATATGGTACTTTAATAATTACAGATTGTCCTTTTATTCCAGGGTTTACTGTATCTATTCTTTCTCTTGTTTTAGAATCATAAAGTTCTTCTATGTTAAATTCATGAGGAGTTATATCTCCAGGTACCATTACATCTAGTAAATCTCCTACAGATAATTTATTTCTAATCTCTACGTGATAAAGATTATCTCCTAAGTTTTCTAATACTTTTGCACCATATTCATATTTTAGGTTTTCACTAAACCCATCATAATCATGAATATCTTGGTTGTTTGAATTAGTAAAATAGAATTCTGAAAGACCTCTTGTTTTAACCTTTTCAAGTTCTGGTAAGTAATCTTCCCAGTTCCAAGTTTCAGGATCCTTATAGTAATCGTCTATTGCTTTTCTATATGCACTAACAACAGTTGCTAGATAGTAGTCTGTTTTAAGTCTTCCTTCTATCTTCAAGCTGTCCATTTCCATATTAGCTAAAACTGGTATTTGTTTTAATAGGCATAAATCTTTAGATGAGAATATGTATGTTCCTTTTTCATCATAATCTATATTAATTATACTTCCTGGTTTATTTACTTCTTCTGCAGTTAGTTTGTATTGCCATCTACAAGGTTGGCTACAATCTCCACAATTAGCTCCTCTATCTGATAGGTATTGGCTTAAGTAGCATCTACCAGAATATGCATAACAAATTGCACCATGAATAAACATCTCAACTTCTAAATCTGCTGGTTTGTTTTTCATAATATATTCTATTTTATCTCTAGATAATTCTCTTGCAAGTATTACTCTCTTAGCACCGTATGTATGCCAGAATTTAGCTGCTTCTACACTTGTAATGTTCGCTTGTGTACTAATATGTATTTCCATATTAGGTGCAGTTTCTTTAATGCATGCTATTACACCAGGGTCACTCGCAATAATTGCGTCTGCATTTATTCTATCTAATCTTTTTATTTCTTCGCGTATTTCTTCATAATCTTTATCATAGGCGTAAATGTTCATTGCTACATAAACTTTCTTACCTATTGAATGTGCATATTTAATTGTATCTTCTAAGTCATCAGAATCCATTTCTGCTCTACTTCTTAGAGATAATTTAGCTGTTCCAGCATATACTGCATCTGCTCCATACATAAAAGCTACTTTAGCTTTTGCAAGGCTTCCTGCCGGTGCTAATAATTCCATCTTTTTCATTTTAATCACTCCAAGTATTATTTTAACATAAATATTATGTTTTCTCAAGATAATGGAGTAGAAAAAAGGCCTAGCATATGCTAGACCTTAAGGAAAATATATGTGAGTATCATCTGCGATGCAAGGGAAGCCGAGTTCACCAAAGAATGCTCTAATGTTGGCATTTATATTCTCAGGATCATTCCAAGGTGCTTTAGGAAAGTTTTTTCCCAAAACTTCATAAAGCTCTTCATAGCTTACCCTACCATTTGTTTTACCACATATATCTGCCCATTCCTCCATAAATCTGGATCTGTTTCTGTCTAAATACAACTTGACCTCCGCCGAGTATCTTGCACGGAGATTAAAATCTACCTGCAATCCACCTTTCCGATTTTCTTTCTTCTTACTAAACATGATACTACCTCCATACCATAATTTAACTTAACAATTTTGTCTTGTACTATATTAACTTGTGGGCAAATTATACCATAGAATGCCAGGTATAGTCAAGAAAAAAGAAGTTCTAGATTTCTCTAAAACTTCTTAACTTTTATTGTATTTCCTGTTTCTAATAATTCTATGTGATTTAATGCTTTACCAGTTCCCATAGCAACACATGAAACTGCATCTTCTGCTATCATAACTGGAATTCCTGTTCTTTCTTCTAGTAGTTTATCTAATCCTGAGATTAATCCTCCACCACCTGTTATATATATTCCTCTATCACTAATATCTGCAGATAGTTCTGGAGGTGTAACCTCTAATACACTATGTACTGCTTCAACTATTTGGTTTGCAGACTCTTTTAATGCTTCTAACATTTCTGTTGAAGTTATTTCTATCTCTACAGGTAAACCTGATGTTAAGTGTCTACCTTTGATGCTCATTTTTTCTTCTACAGTTTTTGGATATACACAACCAATATTTATTTTTATTTCTTCGGCTGTTCTTTCTCCAATTGCTATATTATGTACTTTCTTTATATATTTAATAATTGCTTCATCAAATTTGTCTCCAGCAACCTTAATAGATTTGCTCTTTACTGCTCCGCCTAATGCAATTACCGCGATATCTGTAGTTCCACCACCAATATCTAGTATCATTGTACCATATGGTTTAGTTATATCTATACCAGCTCCAATTGCTGCTGCAATTGGTTCTTCTATTAAATACACTTTTCTAGCACCAGCATGATTTGCTGCGTCTATAACTGCTTTTCTTTCAACTTCTGTTACACCAGAAGGTACACATATCATAATACGTGGACTTATGATAGATTTATCTGCCACTTTAGTTATAAAGTATTTTAACATTTTTTCTGTAACTGTATAGTCTGAAATAACACCATCTTTAAGTGGTCTTATTGCGACTATATTACCCGGAGTACGTCCTAACATTTTTCTTGCATTTTGTCCTACTGCAAGCACTTCATTTGTATTCTTGTCTATAGCAACAACAGCAGGTTCTCTTAAAACTATACCTTTGCCCCTAACATAAACAAGTATTGTGGCTGTTCCTAAATCTATTGCAATGTCTTGTCCAAATGTCACGATAATACCCCTTTCTATACCCTTATTTTATGTGTCAATTATATTACATTTCCGTGTCATTTGCAAGTAAAACTCCGAAAAATATACTATTTCTCGGAGTTTGTTTTTATACACCTTATATTTTGATTTAGTAGTAATTATATTTCTACGGTTCCATTTATACATTGTACTTGAGTTGCAGCTATATCTTCATTCCAACCTTCTACTAAATATATTGAATTCCATTGTTCCACAGTACCGTTAAATATAATTGTGCTAAGTGAATAACACACATCAAACGCCCCGCTATATATACATTTTAATGTACTTGGAAGAGTGATAGTATTTATATCGGATTTATAAAACGCCCAATAATCTATTGATTCTATTCCTTCTGGAATAATTATATTTCTTATAGCAGTCCAAGATAGTGAATAACTAGCAATTATTTTAGTATTAGGATGTATCTCAAATGTATTAGCATTTGTATCTATTGCTTGAACTAAAATCATATACGGATTGTTACTCGTTCCATAATACTGTCCATTCTTATATTCTGTATATTTTATATTTTCAGTATCTCTAAAAATCTCTCTACCTATAGTTTCTAATTTACTATTTTCCCCTATTACCACTTCTGTTAAAGAGTCGCATGTCCTAAACGCAAACTGCCCTATACTTGTTATAGTATCCGGAAGATATATACTCTTCAAATTATCACAATCAGCAAATGCATATGTGCCAATTGTTGTACCATAACCTACAATCAACTTTGTTCCTACCGCCAATTCTGGATTACTACTAAACACACAATATGGCGATGTAGGTATTTTAGTATATCCATCCGATTCAAGGCTTCTATTGTATGGATAAGAAATGTCCATTCCATAATCATTTACCAATTCACTCCATGTTGCTATAAGATTGTCGTTTGAATCATATAATCCGGGTTCCTCTTTACCATTAGAATACCAAATATAAGTATATTCTGATGCAATATTAGTTTCCGATATAATTGCTCTTACTTTAATATATCCTTCAGCCATATGGTTTATATAATTAGATATATCAACAGTTGTACCTGTTGTTCTTGTTACCAATTCATCTTTAACATATATCTCATATGCATCTGCACCATTTATTCTATCGAAAGTTAAATTTTTACCTGATAAAGATACTTTCATTTTTGTAGAAAAGACACAACTTATATCTTCATTCCCACTAAGAATAGTAATATCCGGCGCATAAAATCCTGGTTCAGGGAAATTAATTCCAAACTCATTTTCCGCCCCTGCCACAGATACTGATAAAACCGGAACTTCTTGATAAACCGCACCTATTATACCTGTTAAATTTATAATTTCAGTACATTTAAGCGAAAGCCTTTCGCTTAAATATTCAATTGTCATTGAAACACTTCTCAATTCTTCTTCCGTTGGTATATAATCTGAATATTTAACAAGAACCATTCCATCAATATCAATCTTTGGCCTGTTAGCGAATTCAGCTGCGTCATATCCTGCAATAAATCCACTTGCTTTTTCCTGTTTTGTCATTACCACTACGCCTTTATCATTTACATTTATCGTATACTTATCTGTATAATCTTTTAATTGTTCTAAAACATATTTTTCTAAGTCTTCACCTCTTAGTTTATTTAAATACCCCTCCGACCACGCTATAGAAGCTAAATTCTGTACTTCTTTTGTATTCATTTGCTCTACAGCCATATTAGCTTTGTTTATTATTCCCGCACTGCTTAATGATAATACAATTGTCACGGCTAGTATTATCATAACAATTATTGTTATTACTAATACTATTAAACTTATTCCTTTCTTTTGCATTTTATTTTCCCTCCATTTCAGCTCAATGCAAAAAGCAAAGCAGCACATACCTATTTAGTATGTGTTACTTTGCTATGTTTAACTTGTTGTTTTTGGGTACAAAAACGCTACTAATGTTTTTTTCATTAGCAAAAGTGTACGTGTGTGTGTGCACAGCCGCAAGGCTTTCAGCGTTTTTTATCATTTGTTTACCCCTTTATGTATTTATTTTATTACATTTTTCCTTTTTTGTAAACATTTCAACTTCATTTATATAACATCATTAAGGATATAATAATATTATTATGCCTTCTTTCTTTCGTATTTTATTTTAGTTGCCATTCCACCTCGGATATGTCTTTCTTCTTTGTTTCTTTCTAGTACTTGTTTAGCTTCTTTCCATAGAGTTGGATTTATCTTTTCTAAACGCTCAGATATATCTTTGTGTACAGTGGACTTAGACACATTAAATTTATTTGCTGCGCCTCTTACCGTACACCCTGTTTCTATGATATAACTGGCTAATGTTTTTACTCTTTCTTCTATTTCGTTATCTATCACAAATATCACCTGACCTATTACATATTATTCTTGTATTTTTTCTTTATTACTGATTGTTTAAGAATTCTTCAGGATTTATATTTGTTTCATCTTTAGTTATTTCAAAATGCAGATGATTTTCTTCTTCATATTCACCATATGATGTTTTTCCCACTTTTCCAACAACTTCACCTTTTGTTATTGTTTGATTTAATTTTGGCAATTCTACATCTGCCAAATTAGCATACATAGATACATATCCATCCTTATGTTTTATCTTTACTATATTGCCATAAAAAGAATCATTTACTACAGAAATCACCTTGCCATCACATATAGCTTTAACTTCCATTCCCAATTCCGCTTTAATATCTATTCCTTCGTGTATTAACCACATTCCCATTGTTTTTGAATAACTCAAACTATCTTTGGAATACTCTCTAATTATTTCTCCGTTTAATGGCCATATATATTTTTCTTTTTTATCTTTTATTATCTCTTCATTTTGTTTAACTTCTTCTTTAATATTTGATACATTTGTTGAAATACTACTAATAGCTGTTTCATATTTAATTACTTCAACATTATCTTTATTTACTTCAACATCTTCTTCTAGTTCGTATTTTACATATCTTTCTGCAGTTATATCATTATATGTTTTAATATTATTTGCTACAGTAACTACTCCTAAAAGTATCATTAAAAATAACAAACCATAATATCTTGGTTGTATTTTTACATTATTCTCTTTTTTCTTTTTAGCTTTTTCAACTACTACATTCATTTTTTCTTTAATCTTCTGTATGTTAAATTTCATTTTCTTCTGTTTCTCCTTCTACATATATTTTTGCAACATCCACTCCAGTATAATAATGTTTAATTATATCTACATAGGTATATCCAATTTTTGCATAATAATCTGCACCAACTTGACTCATACCCACTCCGTGGCCATTGCCTTTTACATTAAATATTACCTTTTCTCCCTCTTTATTTACTGTAAAATTTGTAGATCTCAAACCTAATAATGTTCTTAATTCTTCTGCTTTATACTCTACACCTCCTATTCTTACTTTATCTACTCTTCCAGAAGACGTATACGATAAAATTTCTACTACTTCTTCCTTAACTTTATCTATACTACATCGTTTAGTATTACTCTTATTTAATTTTGTTTCTAATTCTGAAATTGTTAACTTAACTTTACTTGTATAGTTTTTATATTCTTCTTCTCCTAAACTTTCAACAGATTTAAGATATGATATGTTTTGTTTTCCCCATATTGCACTTACATCTTCTGTTTTTCCACCACTGCATGCATGAAAGTATGCGTTAATATATTTATCTTTATATGTAACAACAATATTTTCGGTTGAATCTACTGCTTGTTCTACTTTTGCAAAATACATATCACACTCCTCTAAAGAGTATCCTTTACTTCTTTTCCATATATCATAAAGCCTATCTAAACTATACCACGCTTGGCAGTGAGATGGATTATCACAAATATCCGCATCGTTATGAGCATTACCACTCATCTTTTTATACAAATATGTTCTAGCCACTACTGCTTGTGCTTTTAACGCTTCTATATGATATTCTGGAGGCATTTCTGCAGGTAAGACTCCCTTTATATATTCATTAATTGTAAGTTCTTTAATTTCGCCTGTAGAGCTTATTTTTATTTTTATAACATCCTTTATTTCTTTAACCTTCTTTTGTTTTAATTTTATATCTTCTATATGTTCTACTTCCGGTTTTGGAACTTTTACTATTTTACTCTTGTCCAGTTTATATACATAAAAAATACCAAATCCTATTAAAAGGCTTACAATACAAGCATAAAAAAACACAAACCTCTTCATAAAATATATCACCTAAGATATATATATGTTTCAGTTTGTGTTTTTAGAACTTATTTTTTATTATTCTTCAACATTATTGTTGTTTTTTCCAGTTCCAAATAGTTCATCAAATTTTCTTTCTAATTCTTTTTGAAGATCTAATTCTACCGCTGGCGCTGCAGATTTTACTGGTTCTGGAGTTGGTGTTCCAACATCTATATCTACATCAGCTATTGGATTTATTGGAGCTGGTGTAGGTACTGGAGCTACTGGTGGTACAGGTCTTGATTCTGCCACTGGTGTAGCTGCTGCAGAAGTATCTATTTGCATATTATCTGTATTTGCTTTAGATTGTGCAACTACTTCTCTTGCTCTTTTTAATCTATTATTAATATGTTCTTGAACATCCATAGTCTTGATTTCTACTGCTGGTGGTTTTGGTCTATCTGCATTTGAATGCATTACATATCTTGCAGCTTCATTTCTAGCTGGGTGATATTTATAGAACCAAGCTTTCTTAGCATATATTGGTCTAAGTCCACGGATAAGGATGATTTCATCATCGTTAGGTAAACGTTTTAATTCGTCTACTGTCATAATGTCTCTTCCTTGTCTTTGTTCACTATATGAATATCCTTGAGAATGTTCATTTTTCTCATCTCTATTTCTTGATTTACTTTCAAATGTAATTGTAGTTTGACCTAAACTCTTTGAGAAGTATTCACAAGTTTTAATAGATTGAGAACCTAGGAACAATTGCGTATCACAGTTTGCTATGATATTTTCATGTAAGTCTTTATATAAGTCTACTAATTGGTCTAAGCTTTGTACGATGATACTCATAGATATAAGTCTCGATCTACTTGTACTTAGTTTTTGGTTAAAGTCTGGTATTTTACCAATGTTAGCGAACTCGTCTAGTAGTAAGTAAACTGGTTGGTGTAATGCACCACCGCTTCTATCTGCTAAAGCATAAAGTCTTTGTAGTAATTGTCCATAGAATATTGTTAAGATATAGTTGTATGTTGAGTGAGAGTCTGGAGATATAACGTATAACGCTGTTTTCTTTTCTCCAAGTTGCTCAAAGTCTATATCGTTTGTTGTTGTTAACATTTGCATGTTAGGGCTGTCGAAGTGAGATAATTTAGAAACTAAAGATATTGCTATACTTTGTTTTGTTTTATCCGCACCAACTCTGATACCCTCATATTCTTTTCTACCTGGGTGATCTGGTTTTAATTCACCAACGAATAATCTATCAAATATAGATTCATCTGCACCACCTGCTCTAACTATATTTAGACAGCTAGAAAGGTTTCTTTCTGGTTCTGGTAAAACAGATATTACATAGTAAATACATGCTTTAAGTAGCATTTTTGCTGTATTATCCCAGAATGGGTCAGCAGCTTTACCATCACCTTCACCACCAGAAACTATTGTATGCGCGATAATATCTACGTCTGAATAATCTCTAATATGTGCAAGTGGGTTATATCTGTTACTTAATTGTGGATCAACTAAGTCTAATACTTTTACATCGTAACCATTTGCTTTTAAGTATCCTGATGTTTCTCTATATAACTCACCTTTAGGGTCTGTTATAACATATGAACCTAATTTTTGTAATATATTAGGTTTGATGTATGATGCAGTTTTACCTGTACCAGATCCACCGAATACTAGGATGTTTTTATTTACTCTTACTTTTTTAGGGTCTGTTCCTAAGTAGTGGTTTCTACTTAAGATAAATCCTTCTGATTTATTTAATATGTATGAACCATCTGGTCTTTTCTTATATTCTTCGCCGTTCTTACTCCAACCACCTGAACCGTGTTCTTCTCCTTGGTAGTCGTATTTAGCTCTTTCACTGCTTATTAATTTAATAAATAGAACTAAACATATAATGAATATAAATGCAGCTCCAACAAGAAAGGCATCTTGTTTTCCGGCTCCATCTAATAACGTTTTTAATGTAGCTATTGGATTTAATCCATAAGATTTCCATTCACCTACTACGGCATCTAATTTAGCTTGCCCTTCAGGTATTTCTTCACTACTATGTGCATTTATCCATGATGCTAGGAAGCCTCCCCATACACATACAGTTATTACTAGATATAATATAATCATAACTAGAAGTTTCATTTTATTTCTTTGTAGCCAATTTTTTAATTTTGAAAAGAATTCCATTATTTCCGCCTCACTTTCTAAACAATCATTTCATCGCCGTCATCTATAGCAATTTCTTCATTGCTTTCCATAACAGGCGCTGTTTTCATCATTTCAGGAAGCTTTATTTGTCCATGACTCATTGCTTCTATTCTTTTACCATCAGTAGCAACAACTGCACCTCTATTGTAATTACCTTTAATTTCTAATACAACATAAGGTCTAAGCGGTAATAATTTGCATATTCCTTTAACTTCTTTTGTTACTTCATCAATATGTAGTGTAGGTTTTACCTCTTCACAACTTATTGTATCAATTATAGCAAATCTTCTCTTCATACTTGGAGTATAATTAAACTCTTTGTATTCTATATTAGAATCATTGTATAAACTTCCATAAGATAAAGCTAATTTATCTTCTGTTGGTACAAGTCCGTTAGCATCTAACAAACCTGTGCTTAGCACTGCTTTACTTTTAGTTAAAGTTAGTAGTACTATATCCTGTTTGCCATCAAAATCTGGTATAACAGAATATTCTTTTACTATTCTACCTGCAACTTCTTTACTTGTTGCATCTAATTTTTGTAAAGAATAGTATACTTCGCCCTTAACGAATTCCGAATCATTCTCTTCAACAAGGAACGCTAATGTTCTTGTTCCAGGAACATCTACTATTTCAAATTTATTCATTTGTACACTTTCCATATATTCCTCCTATTTTTTCAAATAGTATTCTACGAATCCATTATATTATATATATATTTTTTTTTCAACACATAAAGTTTAATTATTTAAACAAATTTTACATAAAAAAAGAGCTGTTAAAAGCCCTTAATTTTCGTTTATTATTATGTCTTTTCTATCATTTTTTTGCACTAGTTCTTTTGACCTATATGAATTAATAACATATTCACATTTATTGTTAAATACAAAAGATACTGCTTTTGTATATTCACTAGATTCATATTCTGTAATTACAAGGCTAGCTTTAGTTTCTCTTAAGGTTTCAAAAGTAGTTAAGAAACCTATTCCGGTTCCACCAGTAGTAACTTGTTCTTTACCTAATTTAAGTAGTGTATCTATACCAAATTCCACTCCATTATCTAATATACATATTTCATAATTACCATCTTTTAATCCTAGTACTACTAATATTTCTTTATTAGAACCAGAAGCTTTATTTACAGCATTAATAGCATCACGGATATGATCACCAAGTAATGTTTCAAGTCTACTCTTAGAAATATACTGATTAATTAACGGTAATAAACTATCTTGAATATTAAGTTTAAAATCTATGTTATTCTTTGCACATTCTGTTTGCATATATTTAAACATATTGTCTATTTCTATAATATCTGTTTTAGGTAATACATTAAGGCCTTTAATTATTTCACATTCCTTAGAATATTCTGCAGTAAGCTCATTTACTATATTTAATATATTTTCGCTTACACCATCTTTATTAACTTCACCCAACATATTTTGTTTAACCATTAATTCTAGTGCTTTTTGTCTGTTATAGAATTCGTGTCTTATTTTACTTGTATTAAACTTCTCTTCGCTTAACTTTTCTATTTCTTTATTCTTAACATCTATCTCTTCTTTATATTCATCTAATGTTTTAAGCAACAATGAATGTTTATATTGCATAGTAATTGTACGTTGTAGCATGATGTATGTTGTGATTCCTAATACAATAAACGTAATAAATGTATTTTTCATAATATCTTCTGGTTCAAAGAACACGCATCCCATAAAACATGAGAGCATTACTATGCTTATACTTACATATATAACTACAGTATCCACTGTTTCTTTATTTAATTTTTCATATAATCTACCAAAACCATTTTTAAACCTTTTTATTTTAAAAAACATAAAAGTTAATAAAAATTGAATACTCGAACTAATTAACGTTCCATAAATTTCATTTTCTTTTAATATCGTTTTATACGGAATAAAACCTATAAATGTTCCTATTAGCAACGCAGTATTACATACAGCAAAAGATATCAATACAACTATTAAAGCGTAACCTATGTTCTTTTTAAAAAGCTTACTTATAGCAATTGCAAATAATGAATAGATTAGAACCGGCCATAATATTGTATTAATACTCAATTTTAATATTGTATGCGCCAATGATATTATTATATTGAACACGCAAAATATAATATGTGCATTTTTAATTATTTTATCATTTATTATTTTATTTGAAGCATAATATATACAAAAATTGGTAATAAATATTTTTATAATAAATGTGACATTTTCAATATTAAACAACTCTTTTAACATAAAAATCTCCTTCTTTTTGCCATAATTATACAAAAAAGAAAGAGAAATTTCAATCATAAATATTTATCTATTAATATCTAAACATATACGATAACCATTCCCAGAAACTCATAGTTTTCACCTCCGACCTCTTATGACTTAAAATTATCATTTAGGTTGTTAGTGAAATTGGGTTTAGTTGTTGGGTTTGTTTTTATTTCTTTGACAAAATGTGACAAAATTCGACATTGATTTTATATATGTAAATTTATGGTTATATTTTTGCATAAAAAAAGAGTAACTTTTGTTACTCTTTCATTTTATTTATTTTCTTCTGTAGTAGCTTCTTCTTTTTTATCTTCTACTACTTCTGTTTTTGTTTCTTCTTGTTTTGCTTCTTCTACTTTTTCTTTTTTACCAGTAAAGATTTCTTCGAATTCTTCTCCATCAATCTTTTCTTTTTCTAATAGAAGTTTTGCTGTTATATGAAGTTTATCCATATTTTCTGTTAGAAGTTTTTCTGCTGTATCGTAGCCTGTTGTTATTATTCTCTTAACTTCTTCATCTATTTCTGCAGCTACTTTTTCACTGTAGTTTCTTTGACTTCCAAAGTCTCTTCCTAGGAATACTTCTTCTTGGCTTGCACCAAATGTTATTGGTCCTAGCTTATCGCTCATACCATAACGCATTACCATATTTCTAGCAATTTTAGATGCTCTTTCTATGTCGTTTGAAGCTCCTGTACTTATATCATCTAATACAAGTTTTTCTGCTACTCTACCACCTAGAAGTGAAACTATGTGTTCTTCCATTTCTAGTTTTGAAGCATAAGATTTATCTTCATTTGGTTTATACATTGTGTATCCACCAGCCATACCTCTTGGTATGATAGATATTTGATGTACTGTATCATGATTCTTTAAGAATCTAGATACTATAGCATGCCCCGCTTCATGGTATGCAGTAAGTTTTTTATCTCTTTCAGATATTACTTTACTACGTTTTTCTGGTCCCATCATTACTTTTACTAATGCTTCTTCTACATCTATCATATCTATTTGTTTTTTATCTTTTCTAGCAGCTAAAAGCGCTGATTCATTTATCATATTCTCTAAGTCTGCACCTGAGAATCCAGCTGTATTTTTAGCTATTACTTTAAAGTCTACATTTTCTACAAATGGTTTTCCTTTTGCATGTAGTTTTAATATTTCTTCTCTTGCTGCGATATCTGGTTCACCTACAACCACTTGTCTATCAAAACGTCCTGGTCTTAAAAGTGCTGGGTCTAATATGTCTGGTCTGTTTGTTGCAGCCATTACTATAATGTTTTCGTTTGTTCCGAAACCATCCATTTCAACTAGAAGTTGGTTAAGTGTTTGTTCTCTTTCATCGTGTCCTCCACCTAAACCTGCTCCTCTTTGACGTCCTACTGCATCTATTTCATCTATAAATACTATACAAGGATTTAATTTTTTAGCTTCTTCAAATAAATCTCTTACACGTGATGCACCAACACCAACGAACATTTCTACGAAGTCTGATCCACTTATTGAGAAGAATGGAACTCCTGCTTCTCCTGCTACTGCTTTAGCAAGTAATGTTTTACCTGTACCAGGTCCACCAACTAAAAGTATTCCTTTAGGGATTCTCGCTCCCATTTCTTTGAACTTTTTAGGTTCTTTTAAGAAATCTACTATTTCTACTAATTCTTCTTTTTCTTCTTTTAGTCCAGCTACATTTTCAAAAGTTACCTTCTTAGCATTTGGGTTTGTTAATTTTGCTCTATTCTTTCCGAAGTTCATAGCGCTATTATTTCCGCCGCCCATATTCTTCATCATAAAGAATAGTATCATTCCAGATGTTCCTACTAAAAGTAGTGTTGGCAACCAATTCATCATTGCTTCCACACCAGATTGAGATTTAACTGTTAACTCAAATTCTCCCGCTTTTATTCTTTCTTCTACAGATTCCATAAAAGCAGTCGCTGAAACTAAAGTTACATTTCTCTTTTTAGTATCGTTTTTATATACAACTACCGCTGATGTTCTATCATACGACATTTCGATAGATTCTACTTTTTGTTCTTCTATCTTAGTCATAAGTTCAGAATAATCTATTTTCTTTGATTCACTTTCTTTTTGTCCTGAGATTAGCATTACTACTATAAATATTAATAATAAGTAGTTCAAAATCCCTTTTAGAAATCCTGTCTTTTTCAATTTGTTCCTCCTATTTCGTCACATTAGTCTAACATATTTAGTATATTTGTTCAATGATTATGTGTGGTTTTACACATTCTTCATAAACACCGCTGTATTCTTTTTTACGATTACAACTTTATATTTATTCCCTAATATATATTGCTTTCCTGTAATGTTAGATTCTATTAATTTACATGTATCTTTAACATGTACCATTTCTAGATTTTGTACATTACCGGTTAAATCCATAACAATTTGTCTAACCAATCTAAACTTCATCGCTTCAGAATGTTCATTAAACTTTCTTACATCTATTGTTATTTGATTTATTTCTTTTTTTACTCCAAGATTATTATATGCATCTTTTACTGCGTTTACTATTATTTCATTATCTTGCTTATTTATTTTTGCCATTCTATTTAAAGCTGTAATAATATTTGGATTAAATTCTTGTTCTATTTTTTTTAACAAATCGTTACGAACTTTGTTTCTTGTATAATCGTTTTCTAGATTTGTTCTATCTATTGCATATGGAATATTATTTTCTTTTAAATATTCTAATATGTCTTTTTTGTCTATATCTAATATTGGTCTAATTATATCTGTATTAATATAATCCATACCACTTAAACCTTGAAGTCCTGCACCTCTTAAGAAGTTAAGCATAATTGTCTCTGCGTTATCTCCCGCGTTATGTGCTACAGCAATTTTATTTGCTTTTAGTTCCCCTTTAACCTTGTTAAAGAAATCGTATCTAACATTTCTGCCACATTCTTCTGTTCCGATTTTAAGTCTTTTAGCTTCTGCTTCAACATCTATTGCTAAAGCATGGAACGGAACACCAAGTGCTGTTGCATATTCCATTGCTAGATTTTCATCATATCCTGATTCTTCACGTATTTTGTGATTTACGTGTGCAGAATGTAGTCTATATGTGATTCCTTTTTCTTTTTCAATTACCGGTTTAAGCATACTTAATGCATGTAATAAAAAGATCGAGTCTGGTCCTCCTGAAAGTCCAATTACTACAATATCTTTATCTTCTATTAGACCATATGTATATATATTATTTTTTACTTGTTCTAATAATTTATTCATTGTTCTCCTTGTTTAATTTAGCCATTATATAAATTTGCAAACTTAGTGTAATTTGGTAACCAAGCAAGTTCTACTGTACCAGTTGAACCTTGTCTGTTTTTAGCCACAATTACTTCTGCTATATTTTTCTTTTCTGTTTCTGGATTGTAATAGTCATCTCTATATAAGAACATAACTATATCTGCGTCTTGCTCTATAGATCCAGATTCACGAAGGTCACTTAGCATTGGTCTATGGTCTGGTCTTTGTTCAGCAGCACGAGATAATTGTGACAATGCAATAACTGGAACATCTATTTCCTTTGCAAGTACTTTAAGTCCTCTACTGATTTCAGATATTTCTTGTTGACGGCTATCACTCTTACCTTTAGACTCCATAAGTTGCAAATAGTCTATTACAACTAGTCCAATACCTTTTTCAAGTTTAGCTTTTCTACATTTCGCTCTAAGCTCTGCTGAAGATAAACCTGGTGTATCTTCTATGTATATTGGAGTTTCAGATAAATCTCCACTTGCTTTACCTAATTTTACCCAGTCATCTGCATCTAGTTTACCAGTTCTAACCTTCATACTGTCTACTTGTGCTTCAGAACATAGTATTCTGTTTACCATTTGTTCTTTAGACATTTCGAGACTGAATATTAACACTGGCACATTTGCTTTAGCAACTGCTGTTGCAATGTTAAGTGCGAATGCAGATTTACCCATGGCAGGTCTTGCTGCAACAATTATTAAGTCTGAATTGTTAAGTCCAGATGTTTTTAAATCTAAATCTTTAAATCCACTTTCCATACCAGATACACTAGCTTTGCTATTGTATAGTTTCTCTATGTTTTCGAAAGTGTCTACTAATATATCTTTAATACTTGCATAGCCTTTTGCTGCTCTGCTTTGTAATACATCAAAGATTTTCTTTTCTGCCATATCTATTATTTCATCTACTTCTTCAGTTTCTGCGTACCCGTATGAAATAATATCGTTTGCTGCTTTTATTAAAGAACGAAGTGTTGCTTTTTCTTCTACAATTTTAACATAAGAATCTATGTTAGAAGTAGTTGGAACCATATCTACTAATGAAGATAGATATACATCTCCCCCTACTTTTTCAATAGAGTTTCTAAGCTTTAACGCTTCTCTTACTGTTAAAATATCTATTGGATCACCTTTTCTGTAAATATCTAGCATTGCCGAGAATATTTCTTTATGGTCATCTCTATAGAAATCCCCTGGTTTTAACACCCCAATTGCTTTAGCTATTGCATCTTTATCTACAAGCATTGAGCCCAATACGGCCTGTTCAGCATAAACATCACTTGGTGATATTTTACTTGTCACAGCCTCTTTTTCCATGTGATACCTCCTAAATATTACTTACTCTTACCTTTAGGTTTGCTATTACTCCTTCGTATAATTTCACTTTAGCAGTATACACTCCTGTAGTTTTAATTGCATCATCTAATGTGATTTTCTTTTTATCTACATCTATACCACTTGTTTTCTTTAGTTCATCACTTATTTCTTTAGAAGTTACACTTCCAAATAATTTACCGTTATCTGCTGTTTTAACTTTGAAATCTACAATGATTTCTTCTATTTTAGCTTTTAATTCTTGTGCATTTTCTCTGTCTGTGTCTTTCTTAAATTGTATTGCTGATTTTTTAGTTGTAGCTTCAGATACAGATTTATTATCTGCAGGTGTTGCTAACTTTTTAGGAAACAAAAAGTTTCTTGCATATCCTTGGCTTACATTAACTATGTCTAATTTCTTCCCTAATCCTTTTACATTTTCGTTTAATACTACTTTCATTTATGTTTCCTCCTTTATTTATTTTGTTTGTTTATTTTTGTTTTTTATTAGTCTTTTATTGAATATTCTTCAATAATCCCTAATAGTTTTTCTTTGGCTTCTTCTGCTGTTACACCTGTAAGTTGTGCGCCCGCAAATGTGATGTGTCCACCACCGCCCATTTTTTCTAATATTACTTGAACGTTTATATCTCCTAAAGATCTTCCAGAAATATTTACTGTTCCGTTTTGCTCGCATAAAACAAACGATGCTGCAACACCTGTTATAGATAAAAGTTCGTCTGCTGCTTGAGCTGTTATTACAGAAATATTTTCATGTTCTTCTTTACAGATAGACATCGCTATCTTTCCGTCAATTATTTCTGCATTTTTAACAATATTTACTTTTGCCATATATGTTTCAAAATCGTTTTGGAACATATGCTTAAGTTCTGTTATATCTAGACCTGCTTTCTTTAAGTATGCTGATGCTTCAAATGTTCTTACACCAGTTTTGAATGTAAAGTTTTTAGTGTCTATTACTATTCCGCTAAATAATGCTTCAGCTTCTCTCGGTTCTAGTTTTACTTCATCCATACACATTAGAAGTTCTGTTACAAGTTCTGATGTAGAAGATGCATACACTTCATGATATGTAAGTATTGGATTTTCTATAAACTCTGGTCCACGTCTATGGTGGTCTATTACTACGACTTTATCAAATTTTTCTAGTATATCTGGAGCTGCTAGATAACTTTGTTTATGTGTATCTACAACTACAAGAAGTGAATTATCAAAATCTAGTTTACTTGCTGCATCTTTTCCAACAAATGCATCTGCATATTCTTTTAATTCACTAAGTCTATCTACAGAATATCTAGTAGAACTATTATTTCTTAAATCTACTATTATTTTTGCTTGTTTACCTAATGTTTTAGCTACTTTGTATATACCTACAGCTGCACCTATACAGTCTATGTCTGTATTTTTGTGACCAACAATATATACACTTTCTACATTTTGTATTACTTCTTTTAACGATTGAGATATCATTCTAGCTCTTACTCTAGTTGTTTTTTCAAGTTGCTTTCCTGTATCTCCATACATATCGTATTTCTTTTTAGTTTTAATAACTGCTTGGTTTCCACCTCTACCCATAGCAACATCTAGTGCTGTCATAGCAGATTTATATCTTCCAGATAATGTTTCTTCATCATAAGATAAACCAATACTTATTGTTACTGGTATTTTTACTTTGTCTTCAGAAACCTTGTTTATTCTTTCTAGTATTTCAAAAGAATTTTCTTCAAGTTCTCTTACATATTGTTTTTCTATAAAATATATATATTTGTCTTTTTCTATCTTGCTAACAATACCTTCGTATTTACCTATCCAAGACATTATTTCTTTATCTATTCCAGATATTGTTGTTACTTTATCTAGCTCATCTAATCCTTGTAATACATCATCATAGCTATCTATTGTTATTACACCAACAGTAGTACGCTTATCTTCAAGGGTTTTTTCAAGAGTAGATTCTTTAGTAACATCTGTAAATATTACAAGTTTGCCTATCTCATCTCCAATAACCATATCTGTTATGTGTAATTGGAATTCTTTATCTGCTACTTTGAATTTAGCATTTTCTTTTCTGCTTGTTTTGTTCAGTTCAACTATTAGCTCCATTAGAAATTCTTTTATTTCTAATTCTGAGCTTATTGCATTTTCCCAAACAACTTTGCCTGTGTTAGATATAAACATAATTGGTAGTTTTAAGCTACGAACATTTTTTCCTATAGCATTTTCAAAGCCAAGTTTTAATTGTTCAACTCTAGATGCTCTAAGTCTAAGTTCAGAATATAATATAGACACTGTATACCCAGCCATAACAGCAATTATTAATAAATTTGTTATATTATTCTTAGGCTCCATTATTTGATTATTTGTCGCAAGCATAACAATAACAACCAAATATATTAATGGACTCATTATTGTTTTGG
Organism: Clostridia bacterium; assembly: GCA_045651205.1. Taxonomy (GTDB): domain Bacteria; phylum Bacillota; class Clostridia; order TANB77; family CAG-465; genus UMGS1649. Next base: position 38,320 of record JAZRSA010000064.1, on the reverse strand, counting down.
CTATCATTCTTTTATATCCTTTTTCTGTTACTAATTTTTGGTTTTTATCTTTCATAAACCCACCTTTTTTCACATATAATATTCTACTACATTTACCCTTTAATGTCAACGAAATATTAATGTTTAAAACCCTTGTTTTTAGGCACTTAAATTGACTTTTCATCTCCACTAATGTATACTATTTGCGAACATAATTAATAGTTTACATATTAATATATGTATTATTGAAATATTAGGAGGATTTTTTAGCATGCAACTCTGGGAATTTGTCTTAACCGGTGGTCCTTGCGCAGGCAAAACAACTGCCATAAGCGTAATCGAGCAAGTCCTTTCTAAAAAAGGATTCAAAGTTATCATAGTACCCGAAACAGCAACCGAACTCATCAACTCTGGCATAACGCCGTGGGAACTTGGACAAAATATATTCCAAGATCTTCTTACTATACGGAGTCTTAACAAAGAGGAAACAACACGCGAAGCTGTTCGTCTCCTTGGTAAAGATACCGTTATAATCTATGACCGTGGCCTTATGGATGGCCGTGCATACACCGAGCTTTCAGATTTCATCGAAATCTTAGCTAAGCATTTTATCACAATCACCGAGGCGCGCGACCAGTATGACGCAGTATTCCATATGGTTACTGCTGCAGATGGCGCAGAAGAGTTTTACACTCTTGAAAACAACACAGCAAGGCGCGAAACACCTGAAGAGGCCAGAGAAAAAGACCTTAAGACAAGAAACGCTTGGCTTGGTCACTCTCATCTTAGAGTTATAGATAACTCTACCGGATTCAAAGAAAAAATCGACAGATTATTAAAGGAGATATTTATTGTTATGGGCTTACCTGTACCTGTAGAAATTGAAAGAAAATATTTGATCAAGAAACCCGACCTTGAAAAGCTTATGGAGCATGACGATGTTGTTAAAACCAGCATTCTCCAGACCTATCTTAAGGTCACAACTCCCGGCGTAGAAAGGCGTGTTCGTCAACGCGGCGATGGCACCAACTTCTCCTACTACTACACCGAAAAAACTACGCTTTCGGATATGTCCAGACAGGAAACCGAACGCAGAATCAGCGTTCACGAATATCTTTCGTTGCTTCTTGAAGGCGAAAAATCCTTAAGAAAAGACAGATACTGTTTTCTTCACAAGAACCAGTACTTCGAGCTTGATGTCTATCCCGACTGGGAAGACGAAGCAATTCTTGAAATCGAGCTCACCGAAGAAAGCCAGGAAGTTATTCTTCCCGAATGGATTACAGTTATACGCGAGGTAACCGATGATCCGAACTACAAAAACGCTGCGCTTGCAAAAGCAAAGTAATTTAACCCAACAAAATAACCACAAAGCAAATTGCTTTGTGGTTATTTTATATTTGTGTAATTTATCTTAAATTAGTTACTATATACTATTACTAAATCTATATTTTTAGTAGTTCCATCATATGGATATGCATATGATGTGCCCGTTGCTAAAACACTCCCTGAAGGTTCGTGACTAGCATTAGCCTTATACCATTTCGTTGTTGTTGGAGCGCCAGTTAAAGTTAATGTTATTGTATTACCTGCTTTATATGACATTATGTTACCTGAATATATTAACGGTGCCGCTTGAAGAGTTCCATTTGCTTTTACATAAACATTAAATTTCACAATACATTCATCATATGAAGCAAATAACCCACCTGGGCATATCGCTCCTAACAATGTTCCATCTTTTATAGCATCAGCTATAGCTGTATATGTAGAATACCCTTCATTTGCTGCTGATGTGAAAGATTTATCTGGTTTTAATACAAAATTAGTACCAGTTGTTGAAGCCGAACTATACGCAGCTCCTGAAGTTATAACATCTGTTCCATATATCGTTATTAAATTAACGCTACCGTTATTATACTCTGATTTCATTATATAATCTAATTTTGTTGTAGACAAATCATACTTAATAGGTCTTACCCCCGCAAAACAAACATATCCAGATGTATTATAGCTAGATGCACACCATGTTTTCCATGACATTCCACTTCTTGCTGTATAAGTTACTCCATCAAGTGTAAATGTTATCGGCGTTGTCGTTGTCATCTCGATTTCAACATCATAACCATCTTTTGGAGAAAGAGTAACTTCGAAACCGGTTTTAGTTGTAACCGTTTTACTTCCATCTGCATTCGATGTGCCTTCACCCTCTATTACTCCTTTATTTATTAACTCTGTAACATATTCATCTACAGTTATACTACCCAAATTATCTGTCATCAAACCATTCTTTATAACAGCTAATCTAGTATATTCATCTGAATAATTAGTATTACTAACTGTATTTTTAGATCGTCCTATTATACCACTATCCTCTAAAGCTATTATTGCTGTCGCAGCAAGTATTGCCATTATAAGTATCGTTATGCTTAAGACTATTAAACTTATTCCTTTTTTCTTTTGCATATTACCCTCCAATATTATTAACTTGTATTTATATATTATAGTTTATATTGTTTTTTATTTTATTTCAAGATTAAATAAAAAAAATCACACCAGAAATTCTGATGTAATTTTTGTTTATATATTAATTTACCATTATTCAGCTGTGTAAGGTAAAAGTGCAATTGTTCTTGCTCTTTTAACGGCTTCATTTACTTTTCTTTGGTGTAAAGCGCAAGCGCCAGTTACACGTCTTGGTAATATTTTACCTTTTTCACTTACAAATCTTTTTAATTGTTCAATGTTTTTGTAATCAATTTCTATAGATTTGTCTGCGCAGAATTGACAAACTTTTTTTCTTGGTCTTCTAAAAGCTTTATCTTTTCCTGCTGTACGTTTTTTATTATCTGCCATTTTAATTAACTCCTTTCATTAATTTGAGACTAGAATGGTAATTCCTCTGTCTCATCTACTGTTATGAAGTCTCCGGCATCAGTATTTGATGGCATCATAGGCATTGGTCCATCATATGAACCTGCTCCATCTCTTTTTGCGTCTGCGAAATATGTGTCTTCAACTATAAAGTCTGTTGCATATCTCTTTTGACCAGTTGTAGCATCATCCCATGATCTGTTTTGTATTCTACCTGTTACAAGAACTTGTTGTCCTTTTTTAAAGTATTTAGCACAAAATTCTGCCGTTTTACCGAATGCTGTTAAGTTAAAGAAATCTGATTGTCTTTCGCCACCTTGAGCAACAAATCTTCTATTTACAGCTATTGTAAATGTTGTTACTTGAGTGTTAGTACCAGATGTATATCTTACTTCCGGATCCTTTGTTAGTCTTCCTAAAAATTCAAATTTGTTCATTTTTATTTCCTCCTAAATTTCGGATTACTACGCTTCTTTTTTGATAACCATGTGTTTTAAAACGCTAGTATCAATTCTTAAAACTCTTTCAAATTCAGATATGAATTCAGGATTTGCTTTAAATGTATATAAGAAATATACACCTTCAGTTTCATGCTTGATTTCATATGCTAATTTTTTAGTTTTCCAATCATCTACGCTTATAACTTCACCGTTTGCAGCTACAAGATCAGATATTTTTGTTTTAACAGCTTCTTTATCTTCGTCAGATAATTTAGTTGTTAGTATTACTACTGCTTCATATGTGTTCATCATTTTACACCTCCTTACGGTCTAGGCCCTTAATCTTTGTTAAGAGCAAGGAAACTAACGTAGATATTATAGCATAAGAGTTATGTAATTTCAAGTTTTATTTATTCTTTACTCTTCTTTTTGTATAATTTTACTTTTCTATGAAAAGAATAAGTGTATATTAACCTATCTAGCTAACATTTCATATAATATATAAATATTTTTTGAAAGGAGTTTTTTAATTGAAAGTTGAAAAAATTAATAACAATAAAGCTAAAATTATACTTACTTTTAAAGAATTAGAAAAACGAAAAATTTCATTAAATGATATAAAAAATAATAAAGAGAAGGCTCAAGAGTTTTTCTTAGAATTACTCGAGGATGCTAACTTATTAGAAGAATTTGAAACAGATTCTAACGAGCTTTTTATTGAAGCTGGCAAAGAATACGACAAATTAATAATAACAATTACTAAGATGTCTGATTTAGACTCTTCTGAAATTGTTGCAAAAGAAAATACATTGTACAAGATTTCTAGTAACATTTATATTTTTAACGATTTAGCAACAATTAAAAACTTAATTAATTTTATAGGTAAAGCAAATTTATACTTACCCGAAAGCACGCTATATTACTATAACAATAAATTCTTTTTGTTTTTTAAGAAAAAAGATGTAAAAACAGCTAGCTTTGTTAAAACTTTTTCTTTACTTTCCGAGTTTGCTGAAAGTTACGACTCAAGCACTTCCGTTTATGACATCGTAGCAGAGCACGGTACATTTCTACTTAAAAGCAATAGCATAGATCAAATTTTAGAATATCCATACTTTCTAACGTGAAGCAAAACTTCTTTTGTTTCACGTTTTACTTCTTCATTAAAAATAATACTATTCATTCTCAACTTATATGTTAGTTCAAACTTAAAGCTTTCTCCATACGCAAGTTTATGTTCTGGACACTCTAGTACGATTTGTTTTTCATCAAATCCATCTTTTTTTAATTCATTTATTAAAGCTTCTTTTTCTATATTTGTTAAATAACCAAACTTTTCTACCACATAAACATATTTAGATGCTATATTTTCTAGTTTTTGATACCATATAAACGGAGTTAACATATTTATTATTGTTATTATAGTTATAAATAACATTATGATAGAAATTCCTAATGTAAATATATATGATATGTTTCCTTTTTTATTTTTCATTTTATCTCCTAATTATATCTAAGAAGTTTTAAGTCAATTTCATCTTCTATATAAAAACTCAGTTTTTCTCGTATTTTAACCAATGGTATAAATGTCACCTTAAGTTTTACTTTAACTGTCGCTTTATCTGAATATTCCATACTTTGTAACTCTTCTATTTCAATTTTATCTACATTTATTTGAGTATCTTTAGTATCTTTTGCCCATTTATTTAATCTTTCATCAAGCTTAATATTATCTATATTGAAATTTGCATAAGCCAATTCTTCTTTGTCCAGTTCTAATTTCGTATTCATAAGCGCATAATAAAGCTCCTCTTTAACATTTGAAGTTATATTACCTACTTGAAAATGTAACATATATACAAAAGTTAATACAAAAATTATAACTATCCCAAATACCATAAAACATATATTTATTATTCCTTTTTTCATATATCTAACCAAAATACAAGTCTAGTTTTTGTATCTATCTCTTCAGCATTTGTTACATGTGTTTCCGTGTTCATATTAGATAAATATGAGTCTAAAATATCTATTTTGCTTTCTGTAATATATTCTTTATCATATTTAGTAGCTATTATTTTTAATACATATGGTTCTGTCTTTCGCCTTCCGATATTACTCTTGTTTATATTAAAATAACTAGCAGATTCATCGCGTAAACTTGTTTCTCCATATAATGTCGTTTGGATGTTTTCTGGTATTTTTATTCCTATTATCTTCTTGTTTTCAGCTTCTATAAGTGTTGTGTACATTATATCGTTTTCGTTTAATTTAACTTGTATTTTATCCACACTATCCACTGCAAATTCTAGCTTTACTCCTAATATTTTCCCTGCTTCTATAAATCCGATTGTTTCTTCCTTATTTGTTTCTAAATTTTGGGCTAGTGGTCTTACAACCATTATGTCATTTTCTTTTTCAATCACTGTATAACCTATATTTTTTATTGGGGGTATTTTTTTAGGCTCAATTTGTATATTAATAGTTTTAGTTAGAGTATCTCTTAACAGACCATCTGCTGCAAATTCTGTATGCATATATCCATCTACTCTAATTTCTATAGTTTTTTCTGTTTTTTTACCTGGATTTTCTCTGGTTATTACAAGCATATATTCATTGCCCACGCTTATAATTTTACTGCCACTTATTTCATCAACGTTATTATTATCTACATATAACGAACATTTAATTTCTTTTATATGTTTTTCATTTGCGTATCCTGTCATATTAATAACATTTACGCTATACTTTATTGGAATTAACAATTCTTCATTATCTTCAGTTAAAACATAATTTTGTTCCATATCTAATGCAACTTTAACTTCTGCATCTGCCGCCATTGGTTTTACTAAATACACCTGCTTGTATATAACGCCAGATATTTTTCTTCTAGTAGAAATCATACCAAATGTTCTCCAAGTTGCCGCTGTTTCTAACCTTGCTTTTTTCTTTCCTATTTTTTCTGCTGTTATATTATATTCTTTTATATACTTTGGATTATTTGCTTTAGCTGTGCTAGATAGATCATTAAACATTAATTTAGATTTAAGCATATGTGTTAATTGTTCTTCGTATTTATACATTGTTTCATCCTGCCAGCTTGCTTCGGCAGCCGGGTACGAATAAAATGTCCATGTATCCGGAGTAGTAGTAGGAATAGAGTCCATAGGGAAATAATAATTAAAGATTTCTTCTCCGCTGTATGTGTATCCTATTACATAGTATTCTCCACGCGTTCCCGAACCAGTATATCTTCCTTTTCCTTTAGCCCAATAACCATATTTAGAATCTTTCCATCTTTGATTACTGCTACTTATTTTATGCGGCTCGGAATAGGCAAATATGTTGTATGCCATATATACATCTTCACTTATTTCATAACCATATGAGTTAACTCTTGGAATTCCGACTGTATCTATAGTAAATATAAATTCTTCAGATAATGCGTATATTTTATTTACACTTACTATAACTAATAGCAGAATAATCATTCTTGATATGTTTTTGCTATTTATTTTAGTCTGTTTATACCTATTTTCTTTCAATATATATTACACACTCTCCTTCTATTGTTTTAGAATGTATTTTAAATTCTTCCAATTCTAAAAAACCAACAAGTTCATTATTTTTTACCTTTAAAAAATTCTGCTTTATATACTTATATAATTCATAACTCACGTCTTCTTTAACATTATTTATTTCCAGCAGTTCTACTATTTTATCTACAATTTCTATTAAGTACTCGTCTTCTATATATTCGTTATTTACTTCATATCTCCATAATTTATTTAATGTTAATTCTATACCTGTGTTTAATGTGGATATTTTTATATCATAAAAATTATTTTCTAACTCTTTTAAATTCTCTCCAATATATACCTTATTGTTTTTTACAAGTCTCACTCTATCTTTTATTTCAAAAGCACTTATATCTATTATTTCACCACTCTCAACTTCATTTTTTTGTTCATTTTTGTTAGATATACACACAAGAAAACTTATACAAGTTATAACAATTATTAGTATTACTAACCATATATATTTATTCTTTAAAAGCATTTACCTTACCTCTTATACATCTTTTCCTGTTTTCGTAGTTTTTAACAAAACCACTTATTCTCTTAACTGTTTCATTCACTCTAACATTTACAAAATATATGTCTTTTACATAGTTTAAAAGCTCTAGTATATATGAACTTTCTAATCTAGTCGTTATACAAATAATATCTATGTTTTTATTTTCATATACTTTTTCTATATATCCTATGTTATCTGTAAATGCCAAACATAATGCTTTCTTTGTTAAATTTACGTTTTCTATATTTTCTACAATTTTTACAGTTAAACCTTCTTTTAACAATTCACTTTTTATAATTTCTGCTTTAAATATAAACTTATGCTTATCTTTTTCATCTATAGCTATGTAAATATCCACACTATCCACCTCCTAAATTAGCGAGTATGTAAATACTCCTTGTTCTTTTAAATTTGCAAGTTCTAGCACTTCTTCAGCTTTTAATCTAACTAATATGTTAGTTGCACTTCCATCTGTAACTTCTACTCCTAAATTATTTGTAATCATAATAACTTCTACATTTTGATAAAGTAAACACGTAACCATACTTTCTTCTTTAGTAGAACTATATACTTTTAGTTTAGACTTTAATATTCCCTCTACCGACTTTCTCTTTGCCGTATAATATACATTAATTTGATCTCCATTTTTAAGCTTATATGCCACACCTTCTGTAGCTCCTTTTATTGGCAAAGATACAAATTCCAAATTCTCTACTTTTTCCAGATATTCTTCTTTTAGAACAACTTTATCTTTAATAATTATCTCGCCTTTTTGAATATTACATCCCGCAACAAATTCAGATAATCTATTCTCATTTACTACATTTTCTAAAATGTCCTTAGAAGTATTCTTTAATTTAACTTGAACATAAGATATGTTATTAAGTTCACTTCCTTCTTCAATCTTACTAGTTGCAATCGGTACCAATACTATATTTTTATTGTCTATTAACTTTATAATAAAAGATGAAATAGCTATTACAATTAAGGAAATTGCCGCAGATATTAGTATCTTTTTTATCTTAGACATATTAAATTAGTGCCATAGTTTCACTTATCCATGTGCTAATAGTAGTAAGCGCATTTGTAAGGATTGTTTGCATTTGTGGATAGAATATTGTCACCACTAGAACAAGCATTATTGCTGTTATTAATACTGTTTCTGCCATTTCAGAACCTCTTTTATTTGATATTTTGTTTTTTGATTTCATTATTGATTTTATATATGCTAATTTTTTCATTATATTTTCCTCCTATTTTAAGCAAATATTAATTGCAAGTTGTCTATTACTTGTACAATTATTGGGTACATAACTATAGCTACCAAATTTATTAAAGATAGAACTGTAACTAAAGTTAAGTACAAAGATTTCGTTACTGCTTTACGCTTTAAATATTTAAAATAATTTATTTCTAATACTTCTTTATATCTTTCTAAACTTTCTATAAACTTACCTTCGTTTTCTCCTTGAATTAATGTTGTTAAAAAAAGTGTTAATTCATAACTTTTAAATTTATTCATTAATGTTTTTGCTGGATTTTTTAAACTAAACCCATTCATCACATATGTTTTTACAAACATGACATATGCATCTTTAAATCTTTTATAGGTTATGTTTTTACCAGCTAATTCTAACGATTGATTAAGCGAGGAATACGAAGATAATGAAAGTATTAATGATGAAACAATTCCATTTAGTTCATTGATTAAAATGTGTTTTTCTTTTTTTACGAACGAATATATTAAATAATCCGGAATAAAAAAGATTACAATTAAAAGCATTAAAGGGACTTTTATACTTTTGTAATTTATATATGATATTAAAAATATTACACTTGAACATAAATACTTTATGATTAAATATCTTTTTTTATTTAGTTTATATGGATAATTTAGATTAGATAATTTTGATTCTATTTTATTAAAATATTCTCTTAAACACTTAGGTGTTTTTGAAATAATTCTTTTTTTGTTAGATAAAATTTGTTTACCTCTAATATGTATTTGTATTAAAGAAATTAGATTAAATATTATGACTAAAAGCAAAATGTATATCACGCCATAAATGTCTGTCACCTCCTGAAACAAAATTTAACATACGGTTAACATACAGTCAAGAAAAATCGGTCGCGCAATTCGACAAAAAACAGTGAATTCGAACAAGTGTTTAAAAAGGTATACAGCATTTATGCGCTGTATACCTTTTTAATTTATATTAATTTTTGAAAAAATATTTTTGTATGTTTTATTTTCTTAAATTATATTTGATACTTAGACATATTATTAAATGGGAATGTAATCCATTTTCCATAAGATAAATATTTTACTGTTGATCCAAGTTGACTATAATATTTCATAGCATTTATTTGGTTTCCATTTTCTCTTATCTCAAAGTGTAAATGTGTACCTGTTGAGAAGCCTGTAGAGCCCATATATCCTATTTTTTGTCCTTTAACTACCGTTTCACCCTTCTTAACATTTATTGTTTTTAAATGGGCGTATAGCGTTACATAGCTCTTACCGTTTTTCTTACCATGATCTATTAAAATATAATTTCCATATCCAGAATTTGAAGTAACTGTTTTAAGTATCTTTCCTGATGCAGCCGCTAGAATATCGCAGCCACCACTTTTAGCTATATCTGTACCATAATGCATTATTCCAAATTCTTTGTAATATTCTTTATCTCTAAATATCGCTGAAACATAGTAAGCTCCTTTTGCTGGCCATCCAAAATCACCAGTTAATATTAAGTTAGAATTTTTACTTGCTTCTATTTCTTTTCTTAATATCTCTTCTTGCTTTGCTTTTTCAGCTTTTAATTCTTTTAATAACTTATTTAATTTTGTTTTAGATGCTTCTAATTCATTTAATTTAGCTGTTTTATTTGCCTTAGCTAATTCTAATGCTTCTTTAGATTTTGTTACATCATATTCTACTTGTTCAATTTGTAATTTTCTAAGCTCAGCACTATCTCTTAAACCTTGAATAATTTGTTTTTGATCACTCATTTCTTCAAGTTCTTTTTTATCATGCTCTATTAGTATAACTATTGTATTATACTTAGCTATGAAATCTGTTAAATTTTCAGCTGAAAGAAGTACTTCCCACATATTTACAAAGCCATTTTCATACAAGCTTTTAAGTCTTGTGTTTAATCTTTCTTCGGCTTCAGAATATGTTTTCGATACAATTTGCAATTCAGCATCAATTTCTTGATACTCTTTTCTTGCAACATTTGCTTGTTCTGTCAATGTTACGATTTCAGATTCATACTTTGACATTTCAGTATCCAAAACTGCAATTTCTTTTTCATATATAGAAATATCTTTAGTTACTTGACTATATTCCTTAGCCGCTTCTGATACTTGATCATCTAATTCATCAATTTTATCTTGAGTAGATTTTGCTATAACTGTAGCAAAAGGAGATAACATTGAAGATACTATTAACGCTACTAAAAATATTGACAAGCGTCTTGCTTTTCTTTGTTTTTTAAATTCTTCTTTTTGCTTCTTTTCTTCATCTTTTTTGTTTAAAGTAGCTCTTTTTAATTCTTCTCTTTTTCTTTCAAACTCTGCTTTAGCTAAGCTCTTTTCTCTTGCTAATCTTTCTTTTCTTTCTTTATTAGTTTCTGAATAAGTTACTTCTTCGCCAGCTTCGTTTGTTATTCTTGTATATGTTATATTTTTGCTTGGTCTTTCTGGTACACAATCTTTTAAATATCTTCTAGTTGCCATTAAACTTCCAATGGCGCCCATTAATACGCCTAGTACTACATATGTAATTAATACTATTTCCCATATTTTTGAATAACCTATAAATCCAAATACACCTAACTCTTCTCCTACTTTTGGCAAATATCTAAAAGCCATAGAATAACCTATTGATATTGTAATCCACGAAATAATGGCAGACATTACACCTAATGTCACACCTTCAATAACAAAAGGTGTTCTTATAAAGGATGTTGTAGAACCTATATATTTCATTATATATATTTCTCTTTTATTTGAATATACTGCTAGTTTTATTGTATTTGACACAATAAATATTGAAACTAACACCATTATACAAGCAACTACTAATATTATTCCATTTATAACCTTAGATATTGTTACAACTGCACTTACTATTTTTTCATTGTAACTTACCTTATATATACCATCTATAGATTCGATTGCCGCCTTTACAGCTTTAGTATCTGTTAGATTTTCAAATGTTACTATAAAAGATCTTGGAAAAGGATTTGTTTTTCCCATTCCTTCTAATAGATAATCATAATCTTTTAATGTGGCCTTAGCATCCTCTAATGCTGCTTCCTTATTTATATATCTAACATCTTTAACATTAGCAAGTTCTTCAATTTTCTTACCAAGATTATTTATTTCTCTTTCAAAAACATCTTCTGAAATGAACGCTTGTAATCCTTGATTTTTAGCAACAGCCTCAACATTGCTTTCAATGTTTACAAATAAAATTATAAACACACCTAATATTAACATTGTTGCACATATAATTAATATTGTAGAAATTGATTTACCTTTGTGTTTCCCTAAATTATCTAGTCCTTCACTAATTAGATAGGTTGATTGTGACATTATACATTACCTCCTATCTTGGTATCTGATACAATCTTTCCTTCATTTAAAAAGACTGCTCTCTTACCACTTTTTTCTATCATTTTTTTATCATGTGTAACAACCAATACAGTTGTTCCACTAGCATTTATATCATAAAGAAGTTTCATAATACCTTCAGCTGTTTCATCATCAAGATTTCCAGTTGGTTCATCTGCAAGTACTATTAATGGTTTTGTAACAATAGCCCTTGCAAGAGCTGCTCTTTGTTGTTCTCCACCAGATAACGAATTGGGATAAAAATTTTCTTTACCCTTAAGTCCTACTTGTTCTAAAACTTTTGGAATCGCTACTTTTATTTCTTCTTTAGATGCGTCAACAACTCTCAATGCAAGTAGTATATTTTCATATACCGTTCTATCATATAAAAGTCTAAAATCTTGGAATACTGAACCTATTTTTCTTCTTATATATGGCACTCTCTTTTCTGATACATTATTTAAATTTGTACCATTTACACATACTATTCCATCTGATGGCAACTCTTCTTTAAGTAATAACTTTAAGAAAGTAGATTTACCCGAACCAGATGGTCCCGCTAAAAATACAAACTCACCCTTGTCTATCTTTATGCTTACATTGTCTAAAGCCCTAACATTGTGTTTATATATTTTTGTAACACCCTTTAATTCAATCATAATTTTCCTCTTTCTATACAAATTTTAATTTTTTACTATTACACTTCACTATTATCTTTTATTCATATTCGAAAGTGCCTTTTTAATTATTTCTTCAACTTTTAATCCATCAATGTCTAATTCATCAATAACTTCATTGATTTGCGCTGATGTATACCCTAACACTTTAAGCGCAAGTACTGCTTCATTTTTACTATTGTTTGTAGTTTCCTTCTTAGAAGCAATTTTAGTTGGTTTAATATCTGTTTCTTTAAGTATTTTATCTTTTAATTCTAAAATTATTCTAGCTGCTGTTTTAGCTCCAATTCCCGGCACCTTGCTAATTAGTGTAGAATCTTCATTTGCAATTGACATACACACTTCACTAGGAGACATATGTGACAATACTCCAAGCGCTGTTTTTGATCCAATTCCACTTACCTTTTTTAACTTTTCAAATACACTTAATGCCTCTTCTTCTAAGAAACCAAATATACCGATATACCCCTCTTTAATATCCGTAAATGTGTGTACTTTAGTTGTTTCCCCTATTTTTAATCTATCTATATCTCCGGCAGGCATATATATTTCATAACCTATACCGTTTACATCTACTATTACCTTTGCATCATCCTTCTTCTCGATGCTTCCCTTAAAATATGCAAACATTCCATTACCCCTTATATTTATTCTATTTTATTTTATCAATAACCGCTTAGTATGTCAACAAAAAAGGCGACTAAAATTAGTCGTCTTTTTTGTTTTTGTTTACTGTTTTTTGGTATTTAAATTTTACGGTCGTTTAGAAATTTTTTCTCAAGAAGAAGTATCTTACTTCCATGAGAAACTGCTTCAATAGAATCCTCGTTTGGTAATGTTCTTATTGCATGCGCAAACGCTCTTACCATAGGTTCGCCGTAGACATATTCACGAAGTTTTCTCTCAGATATTAGATCCGACAATACTTCTAACATATTGTATTCGTTTCTTTCAAGATCAAATATCCTCTGCACAGCCTCGTTGATAAGAGCCTTATGAACATATATCTTAAATAACGCGTGAATAGTGTTATACGACATCATCTCGGTTGCTACTAATCCGTGTTCTCTAAGATAATCATAAATCTCCTCGTACCTTTCCTTTACTAGGTTCCCCTGCGTAACAAAAGCTGAACCAAGTTCATTTCTTAGCGGCGGGAGTTCGAAAATAGCATCAGATACATTACATTTTACCCTAACCATATAGCTCATATCATTCTCCTTGCTTATTATTTTGTTCTCGCATCTGCCGCGTTAAGAAATACTGTAACTCCCATTTCTTTGGTAGAAACAGCTCTGCCTCTCTTAAAGCAAATTTTGAGATCAAACACATCATCTACATAGCCGCCGCCAATAGAGTCTACCTCTTTCTTGTATACTCTGTCTCCAATTCTTTGGTATACGATGTCTCCCGGTTTAGGCAGTTTGCTTGCAGCTGTATTTGCCTCTATAGAAGTATCGAAGATGAGTCTTCCGTAATCTGCAAAGCTGTATGTTTGATATGTATCTCCATAAAGCACGCCGCAGAATGTTTGCTTTTTTTCGTCCACCGCTATGATAAGCGCTCTTACAGAAAATGCCGCTGCACCCTTTTCTGTTCCCCAGTAGTCTACTACATAGACTTCTTCATTCTTTTTGAAATTCCGTTTTACCTGTGACATAATCAGTCTCCTTACAAAATATTTTTTACTAACACATTATATCACATATTATGTAAATTTCAAGATTGGTTTGTTATTATATAACGGTCCACAACATCATATACGCTTTCAAATTTACCTTTTTCTATGACATCTGCTATGAGCAACTCATCTTCTTTAGTCATTCCCTCTACCTTTAAGATTAATTCAACCCTTGCGTCCTCTCTTTTTACTCTTATATATCTTTCGGACTTTTTTAAGCTATCTTCCATAAAAGCTATTGTTGTTATTATTATTCCAAATACTAAAACTATATAAATTATTACATTCAAAATTATGGTCATTTTTATCACCTTAATGTAGTATATTACGCTTATTTTGTCCTTGTTTATACTGTATATATATTTTTTTAGTTTAGGTCTAGATTTTTTATAATCTTTTTGATATAATAGCAGGCGGAAGACGTAGCTTACTAGCTACGCTAATTTAATCATTAGGAGGTCAGAAAATGACAAAATACGTTTATCAATTTTCAGAAGGTAACGGTAAACAAAGAGAACTTCTTGGTGGTAAAGGTGCTAACTTAGCAGAAATGACTAACTTAGGTATGCCAGTTCCTCAAGGATTCACTGTTACAACTGAAGCTTGTACTCGTTACTATGATGATGGAAAAGAAATTGCTCCTGAAATCGTTGACGAAGTATTTGCAAATCTTACAAAACTAGAAGAACTTTCTGGTAAAAAATTCGGAAGTGTTGAAAACCCACTTCTTGTATCTGTTCGTTCTGGTGCTAGAGCATCTATGCCAGGTATGATGGACACAATCCTTAACCTAGGATTAAACGATGAAGTTGTTGAAGGCTTTGCAGCTTTAACTAACAACCCACGTTTCGCTTACGATTCTTATCGTCGTTTCGTTCAAATGTTCTCAGACGTAGTTATGGAAGTTCCAAAAAGCTACTTTGAAAAAATCATTGACGAAATGAAAGAAGCTAAAGGAGTTAAGCTTGATACTGAACTTGACGCAAACGATATGAAAGAACTTGTTGTTCGTTTCAAATCTTGCTACAGAGAAGCTAAAGGTGAAGAATTCCCAACTGAACCTAGAGTACAACTTCTAGAAGCTATAAAAGCGGTATTTAGATCATGGGACAACCCAAGAGCTATCTACTACAGAAGAATGAATGATATTCCTTCATCATGGGGAACAGCAGTAAACGTTCAAATGATGGTATTTGGAAATATGGGAGAAACTTCTGGAACAGGTGTTGCATTTACTCGTAACCCTTCTACAGGTGAAAAAAAATTATATGGTGAATTCTTAATGAACGCACAAGGTGAAGACGTTGTTGCTGGTATAAGAACTCCACAAACAATTGATCAATTAAAAGAAGTTATGCCTCACGCATACGATGAATTCGTATCTATTTCTTCAAGACTTGAAGAACACTATGCAGATATGCAAGATATGGAATTTACAATTGAAAACGGAAAACTTTACATGCTTCAAACTAGAAACGGTAAAAGAACTGCAGCTGCAGCTTTAAAAATTGCCGTTGATTTAGTTGAAGAAGGTAAAATTTCTAAAGAAAAAGCAGTATCAATGATTGATGCTAAGAGCTTAGATTCTCTTCTACATCCAGGATTTGATGCAGCAGCGTTAAAAGCAGCTACTCCAATAGGATCAGCGCTTCCAGCATCTCCAGGTGCAGCTTGTGGTAAAGTAGTATTTACTGCTGGTGCAGCTGTTGAATGGGCAGAAAAAGGAGAAAAAGTTGTTCTTGTAAGACTTGAAACTTCTCCAGAAGATATCGAAGGTATGAATGCAGCTCAAGGTATCTTAACAGTTCGTGGTGGTATGACATCTCACGCAGCCGTTGTTGCACGTGGTATGGGTACTTGCTGTGTATCTGGTTGTGGCGAAATCGTTATAGACGAAGAAGCTAAAGTATTCTCATTAGGCGGAAAAACATTCCATGAAGGAGACTTTATTTCTCTTGATGGTTCTACAGGTAAAATCTATGGTGAAGCTATACCAACAGTTGAAGCTTCAATATCTGGAGACTTTGGAACAATAATGGGATGGGCTGATGAATTCAGAACATTACAAGTTAGAACAAACGCAGATACTCCAAGAGATGCTAAACAAGCTAGAACTTTCGGAGCAGAAGGTATTGGTCTATGCCGTACTGAGCACATGTTCTTCGAAACTGACAGAATTAAAGCTGTTAGAGAAATGATTGTTTCAGACAACGAAGAAGCAAGAAGAAAAGCATTAGATAAAATACTTCCAATGCAACAAGGTGACTTCGAAGCTTTATATGAAGCTATGGAAGGCCACCCAGTAACAATTCGTTACTTAGATCCACCTCTACATGAATTCCTTCCAACAGAAGAAAAAGACATTGTAGAAATAGCTGGTGAATTAAATATAACAGTTGAACACTTAAAGAACGTTATCGCTTCTTTACATGAATTCAACCCAATGATGGGGCACAGAGGATGCCGTCTAGCAGTTTCTTATCCTGAAATTGCAGAAATGCAAACTAAAGCTGTTATTAGAGCAGCATTAAACGTTGCAGCTAAACATCCGGATTGGAATATAGTTCCTGAAATAATGATCCCATTAGTAGGCGAAGTTAAAGAATTAGCTTACGTTAAATCAATAGTTGTAGAAACTGCTGATGCTTTAATTAAAGAAGCTGGTAGCGATATGCACTATAAAGTAGGAACAATGATAGAAATACCAAGAGCAGCTGTTACAGCTGACGAAATCGCTAAAGAAGCTGAATTCTTCTCATTTGGTACAAACGACTTAACACAAATGACATTTGGATTTAGCCGTGACGATGCTGGTAAATTCTTAAATTACTACTACGACAAGAAAATTTACGAACAAGATCCATTCGCAAGATTAGATCAAAACGGTGTTGGTAAATTAGTAGATATGGCAGCAAAACTTGGAAGAACTACAAGACCAGACATTAAGCTTGGAATTTGTGGTGAACATGGTGGAGACCCTTCTACTATTGAGTTCTGTCACAAAGTAGGTCTTACTTATGTTTCATGTTCTCCATTCAGAGTACCTATCGCTCGTTTAGCAGCAGCTCAAGCAGCAATAGCAAACAAATAGTAAGTATCTAATACAAATTAAAAATATAAAATAACAGTTTGGTTTTCCAGACTGTTATTTTTATTAATATTCATACATTTTTATTGACTTATTCACCATTTTCTAATAATATTATGTAAGGAGGAGTGCCTTATATGAAAAACTCAAACATTGATGTTGATATAATAGATGAAACTCTATTATACATATGTATAGATGGAAAACGCGAACACATCTCTTATGATAACGCACGTATAAAATATGCAAAAAACACTCAAGTACTTACTATGATAGATGATGTTATTGCGAAATATAAAGAAAACAGCGAGCCTTTAAAACCTGGTAAAGAAGAACCTGTTACAACTAGCGAAACAATACCACAACCTAATGATATAAACGATAAACCTTTAGAGGATCCGGATTTTGAAATAGATTTAGGTGAAGCAAATCCTGCAAAAACCGAACCAAGTTTAATGGATTTAAATGCTAAACCTCTAGAAACTCCAACAGTAACGCCTTCAGTTCACACTGCGCCTGTTGAAACTAAGAAAAAGGTTGATTTAAAAGATTTAAATGATGCGCCTTTAGGTGTAGTTAACGAAGCTAAATTTGCAAGCATTTATGAAAAATACAATTCTAGAATTCGTGAAACTTTCCCTACAGATTCACCATCATTCTTAGATGTTGAAAAACTTGCAAGAAACAGTAAGCCACTTGAACAAACAAGATAATCAAGGAGATAAATATGACAAAAGAATATCAAGAATCATTTGTTGAAGTTGTAGAAGTGTTAAATCACTCTTCAGCTTCCGTATTAGAAAAAATACCAACTAGATTAATTGATCTATTTAATACCAACAAATCCGAAGAATATGTTGCTAATATAGATTTCTTAAGCGAAAACTGGGAAGATAATTTAATGCCTAATACACAAGCTATACTTTCACTTCTTTATAGAGATTTCTTAACTTCTTCTGAAGAAAGAAAAAATCTAATAGATAAAGAAAAAGAAGCTAGACTATACGCCGAAACTTTAGGTATATCTCAAGCGGATTCAAACGGGCTATTTAACTCAACAGCTGTTATTACAGGAGAAGATATTGAACTTTCTAACAATTCATCAACACAGTTAATAGAATTACCTAAAGAACCATGGTATAAAAAGATTTACCACAAAACTTTGGATCTATTTAAGTTTAAACATTAATAAGCAACAAATAACACATTGCATATGCAATGTGTTATCTTTTTTATTTTTTAATTTTTATTTCCTTATTAGTTTAGAAACATCCATCATTGTTCTTACAGCATAATAATATGAGAATAAGAATTTCTTATATTCTTCTCTGTTTAAATTATACATAGCCGTGTCTTTATCTTTTGGAAATATATAAAATATCTTTCCATCTTTAATTCTAATTTCAAAATCTATTCCTGTTCTCTCATACAAATTTGCTAAATACTCAAGGATATCTCTTTGTATATAGATTCCTAGGTCGTTTTCTATCCATATTTTTAAATATTTTTCAACCTTGTCTTCAGTTTCTATATATTTAAAGTTTCTGTTTGGTGTTATTTTTATAACACTCGAACTATATTCTCTAATATCTCCCCAGCCGAATAAAGCATCAGTCGTTCCTGTTACTGGATGATCTGAAGTCGCTACTGTTCTTTCTTCATGTATATTATACATCTTTTTGATTATATTATTATCTTCTATCCAGCCAAAGTCATAATCTACAATTAAATTATAATCTAGTTCGTCCTCTTTTTCTAAATTAAACTCTTTATGATTAAGCATTTGATGTACCATTTCTACTTCTCTGCCAGGCTTTGTTTTTATTTCTCTATATTCATAATTAAAATCTAATCCAGGAACAATTCTTTGAATAAACATTGGTAAAACAACATCTAAAAATCTATTGTTTCCTTGCGGCTTAAATTTGCCGCTATTACCAAATCCAATACGTGCAAAAGTTACAAATATCATAAAACCAAAAAACATTATCCATGCATATTTATCGTCATCCGTAACAGTTAGTCCAAATCCCGTTATAGTGGCCACAGCTGAAAGTACTAACATTATTCTAATAAAACGCTCACGCCATCCCTTCATTTTTCTTTTCTTTTCATAAGGTGCTATTTCGTTTATATAAACATCTTGATAAATTTGCTCATGTTTTTCTTCTACTTTTAGCTCAGGCGCTTTTGGTCTACTCTTATCTGATAAAAGCCATTCAACAATTCCTACAAGGCACGCAAATGCTATTATTCCTAGCGGTAAATTGTACGAAAATATAAAAATTGCTCCAAAAGGCAATGTAATCATAAACAAAAACACTGCCAGCGGTTTATATTCATCTCTCATTTTATTTTCTCCTCATTATATTAATTAATTCTATTATAACCATTTTTTTATTTCAACACCTTCTTTTAATTTAGCAAAATAAAAGGAGGCTAATGCCTCCTTTACATATTATTTACTATTCTTCTTCAGCTGGTGCTCCTACAGGGCAAACTCCTGCGCATGTTCCACAACCAATGCATTTTTCAGGATCTATAACGCATTTGCCATCTCCTTCAGATATCGCACCTACTGGACATTCAGCCATACAAGCTCCACATCCTATACATTCATCACTTATTCTATATGCCATAATTTTTCACTTCCTTCCCTCTTATATTTATATAACATATTATTATTCGTTCGTTTCTGTTATCTCTTCTTTTTTAGCTTCTTTATTTTCTGCTTTTCTTGGTTCAAATTCTATGTCATTTACATCCACCATTTCAAAGCGTTCTTCACCGTGTGGCCCTATTTTTAGTCTTACTCTTTCCTTTAATATATCTAAAGATACCACCTTACAAGTTTCACCGTTATATTTAACTTGTGCATTTATTTTAGGTAATTCTTTTATCTTTTCTTTATATACTTCTTCTTCATATTTTAAGCAACATTTAAGTCTACCACAATTACCAGATAACTTTTGCATATTTATTTGTAACCCTTGTTCTTTTGCCATCTTAATATTTACTGTTTCAAAGTCTGGCAAGAATGTTCTACAACAAACTTCTTTACCGCAAGTTCCAATGTTATCATAAGCTTTAATCTCATCTCTTGGACCTACTTGTCTTAGTTCTATTCTTGTTCTATATTCTGCTGCTAAACTTTTTACAACTTCTCTAAAGTCTACTCTATCTTCTGCTACAAAATAGCAAGTTAATTTACTCTCATCAAAAGTATATGATGCTTTTATAAATTTCATATCTAAATTGTATTTTTTAGCAAGCTTTTTACAAGTATCTAAAACTTCACGCGATTTATTATCTAGGTTTCTTTGTTTATCTATATCCTCTTTAGTAGCTATTCTTTCTACTTTGTTTATAGATTCATTTTCTTCTAAATTTATATCTTCTTTTTTCTTTATACTTACTACTCTACCTAAGTCTAGTCCTCTTTCCGAACTAGCTACAACTGTATCTCCTACTTTTACCTCTAAATCGTTTTTATAGAAATAATTTAGTTTGCCAGTTTTAGTAAATCTTACTCCTAATACTTCTTCCATAGCTACTCCTTTCCTATTACTTTAAGCATAAATGCTGTTTTTATCATATCCTCATTGCCGTTTTCATTCATACGGTTCTTTGCATATTCTACTAACGGTACTAGACTATACATTTTATTTCTTAAAAATATATATTCTAAATATTTAAAAGTTTCTTCATCTTTAAAGCTCACCTCATTAAGTGCATTTATTACACCTAACTTGTCTTTAAAAGTTATTCTATCTACTACCGCTTTTATTTTATCATATTTATTATCTTCTTTTAATAGTTCTAGTGCAATTTTTAAAGAACCATTTGCATATTCGTGTTTTAATATATCTAATTTATTGCCCGCAAGTTTGTCCGTTAATACATCTAATTCTGCAGCTTCTAATTTGGAAAACTTAATTAATTTTACTCTAGACATTACAGTGGTTAGTAACTGTTGTTCCGTATGTGTAATAAGTATTATTACTACATAAGAAGGTGGTTCTTCTAATGTTTTAAGTATAGCATTTTGAGCTTCCTCATTCATTAAATGTGCATCGTTTATTATATATACTTTTTTATCGCAAGTAGCAGGTGCAATATGTACATCATCTGCTAATCTCTTTCTTATTTGCTCTACTTTTATTACAGTACTATCTTCCGCTTTTTCAATATATTTAAAATCTATACAAGCATTTAAATGTTCTGTATGAAGTAATTCTTTTGCAAATTCTAACGCTAGTTCTTTTTTGCCTATTCCTTCTATACCTGAAAAAAGATACGCGTGAGAAACCTTGCCATTTACGATGTCATTTTCAAGTGTATTTTTTGACTCTTCATGTCCTATTATTTTCTCAAACATATCTTTCTCCTTATTTTTACTTTGTTATTTATCTATTTTGCCCATTCTATTCAAAGGCCATATTCTTCCCAATACTTTACCTTCAACTTTTTCAAACGGAACAGCACCAAACATTCTACAATCCATACTTCCAGCACGATTATCTCCTATACAGAATACATATCCTTCTGGAATTACTAAATCATATACATCTCCTAACCTTGGCGTTGTCGTTCCTTCTGGCAAATATGGTTCATCAAGTTTCACATCGTTTATATATATATATCCATCTTCTGCAATATATAGATGTTCTCCTGGAAGACCTATTACTCTTTTTATATAACTCATCTTGCCAATTCCCATAACGCTATATGCAAATTTTGCAAAACCTGTTTTTTCATAATATGTTGCAAGCGCGCTAGTGTTATTTTCTGTTACAGAAGGAGATTCTACAATTACTATATCTCCTCTTTTTAATTCTTTGTTGTATAACACACGTCTGCCTATTACAACTCTTTCTCCTTCAAGACAAGTTGGATACATAGAGCTTTGTTTTATACCCGCAATTGTTCCTACAAAATAGTTTACCGCTAAATATATTGCATAAGCAATTATGAAACAAACTATCCATTCGATTGTCTCTTTTATCCATCCGTTTTTCAATTTATTTCTCCTTAACACACAATAGAACCAAGTTCCATATCTCCATCAACTGTTACAAGTTTAACATTTTCTCCTTCACCAGCTGCTAGAATCATTCCTCTAGATTCTATTCCTCTTAATTTAGCAGGTTTTAAGTTTGCTACAAGTATTACTTTTTTGCCTATTAATTCATCTTCTTTGTAATATGGTACAAGTCCAGATACTACTGTTCTTTGTTCATATCCAAGATCAACAGTTATTTTATATAGCTTGTTAGCCCCTTCTATTCTTTCTGCTGTAAGAATTTTAGCTACTCTAAGTTCAGTTTTACCAAATTCATCAAAAGTTATTTCCTCTTTAATATCTTTTGGCATTTCTTTAACTGGCTCTTTTTTAGCTTCCATCTTTTTAGTTAATTCTTCTAATTTTACCTTTTCATCTATTCTTGCAAATAATGGAGTTGCTACTCCTACTTTTCTTTCAATTGCATTAACGCCAAATTCTTTAGCAGCTTCTAATGTTAAAGCTTCTGCATTAATTTGTTCCGCTATTTTCTTAGCTGTTTCTGGCATTACTGGGAATAGTAATGTTGCAATAATCTTAATAGATTCAAGCAGATTAAATAATACTGTTTTTAATCTTTCTGTATCTTCTTTAGCTAAAGTCCATGGAGTTGTTTCATCTATGTACTTGTTACTTCTTCTTGCTAAATCCATTGCACATTCAATAGCTTCTGCTACTTTATATTCATCCATCTTAGCAATGTATGTATCTACTGTATTTTTTACAAAAGCTTTAAGGTCTTTATCTACTTCAGTTTCTTCTCCTGGTAAATATACTGTTCCTTCGAAGTATTTGTTAACCATTGCTACAGTTCTGTTTACAAGGTTACCTAATGTATTTGCAAGATCTGAATTGTATCTAGATATTACTGCTTCGTATGTTATGCTTCCGTCTTGAGCAAAAGGCATTTCAGATAAAGAATAATATCTAACCGCATCTACGCCAAATTCTTCTGCAAGTTCATCTGCATAGATTACGTTCCCTTTAGATTTACTCATCTTATCTTCACCAAACAGCATCCATCCGTGAGCATATATTTTCTTAGGTAATGGTTCACCTAATGCCATTAATATTATTGGCCAATAAATTGAATGGAATCTTAATATATCTTTTCCTATTACATGTACATCTGCTGGCCAGTTTTTGTTGTATAGCTCAGATTTTGAATCTAGTTTGTATCCTAAAGCTGTTATATAGTTTGTTAAAGGATCTATCCAAACATAAGTTACATGTTTTGGATTAAAGCTTACTGGTATTCCCCAAGTAAATGATGTTCTAGAAACACATAAGTCTTGAAGACCTGCTTTTAAGAAATTGTTCATTATTTCTTTCTTTCTAGATTCTGGTTCAATAAATCCCGGATGTGATTCAATATACTCTATTAGTTTATCTTGATATTTGCTGCATTTTAAGAAATATGCTTCTTCTTTTGCAGGTTTTACTTCTCTACCACAATCTGGGCATTTTCCATCAACTAATTGAGATTCTGTAAAGAATGATTCACATGGTGTGCAATACATTCCTTCATATTCTCCAAGATAAATGTCACCTTGGTCATATAGTTTTTTGAATATTTTTTGTACTGTTTCCTCATGGTAATCATCTGTTGTACGAACAAAGTGATCGTATTCTACATTCATTAAATCCCATATTTTTCTTATTTCTCCAGCTATTTCATCAACGTAAGCTTTTGGAGCTACTCCTGCTTTTTCTGCTAATTCTTGTATTTTTTGACCGTGTTCATCTGTTCCAGTTAACATGAATACGTCTTTACCTTGCATCTTTTTAAATCTCGCTATTGCGTCTGTTAAAATTATCTCATAAGTGTTTCCTATATGAGGTTTTTTAGATGTGTATGCTATTGCTGTAGTTATATAAAATTTTTCTTTTTCTGTCATATTAACTCCTCCTTAATTCCCTTTTCATTTACACTTTTTCACTAGCTATAATTATCTCATAGAAGTGGCGATTTGTCAAATGAAATAGCGGTTTTGAGCATCTTCTTTTTATACTTAATTTCACATAATTTGATTTACATATTCCATTTTTATTTATTTGTGGTATAATAAGTGGCAAGGTGATTAATTTGATAAAAGTTATCGCACTCGATTTAGTCGGGGTACTTGTAAAAGAAAACGACTTCGTTTTAGATAAAACTAATGAAAAATTAGAAAGGTTGTTTGGTAAAAACAGAAGTGATTTTGAATTCTCTTCACAAGCAACTGAAATCGTTCCGAGTTTGGACATTAACAGTCTTAAAGAAAGATGTAAATATATATGTAGTTCAATCTACTCATTAAAAATAACCCTAGGCGAACTTAGCAAATTCAAAGATCAACACAAAGATATTAAACTTGTAGTTGCTACAAACCACATATCTTGTGTTAAAGAATTTATTTTAAAAGCCTTTGGTCAAGATTTGTTTGATGAAATCTTTATCTCAGCAGAGTTAAACACAGTTAAACCCGAAGCTGAATTCTATCAAAAAATGATGGATAAGCTAGCAGTTTCACCTGAAGAAATATGCTTTGTTGACGATGCACAAGAAAACATTGTTGGTGCAAATAATGTTGGTATTACCCACACTATTCACGCAACAAAAGCAAGCAACACTCTAGCATTAATAGAGACTATGCTTAGCACAGATACTTAATAATATTAGTTTAAAACGAAGAAAAGCGGAGTTATACTCCGCTTTTTATTTTATTCTATTTTATCTTACTCAATAACGGTTGGCTTTACTTCTTTCGGTTCTTTAGTTCTTGTTTCTATCGATTCATTCGCTTCCACTATTTGAGCATCTGTATTTGTTAATCCTACAAGACTATCTGATAATGTCGGTTGTAATTTAGATTTAAGCGCCTCTTTACTTGCTTCCCATTCTTCTGACATTAGTATTTCTCTTGGTAAGTTAGCTCTCCCTAATTTTATTTGACCTTCAAATCTTTCTGTAAATCTTTTTAATTCTTCATCAGTTTTTGCTTCTTCCATTTTTAATACTTTTACATCAAAATTCAATTCTTTAAACCAACCAGCAATTATTCCACTCATTATTCCAGACACTGCATATACATTTTCTATTTTTTTGTACTTACGTTCAGTTTGCATCTTTGTTTTTAGTTTTTCAATCGCATCTATTAAAGTTAATTCTGCTCTTTTTAAATTTTCTCTTCTACCAGGTCCCATTAATATGTGTCTTACATCTTTAGGTATTAAATGTACATGTATTGTTTTACCTGTTACACCAAATGATACTAATTCATTTAAAGGTTCAAATTTAGGATGTATTTGCGGAGCAGTTCTAAGTTCCTTTTTTACTATTCTTTTAATATCTCTTGTACTTTTTATTCCTTTTTCTTGAACTAAAGCAGCCACTGCCTCATCAGGCATTGCTGCTATTTTACCTCTTAATTCTTCAATTTTTTCTTTGTTTTTTTCTGTAGTCATGGCTAGTAATACTTGTTCTATTTCTTTTTTACTTATCATAAGACCACCTCATACATATATTATACCACATTTTAGCATTTCCATCAAGCAACAATGTTTATACTTTGTCACGATATTCACTTTACTTATTTAACCTTTTTTTGATATAATTCCATTATATTAATATGGGAGGTTTTACAAATGAGAGAAATTAGTGATTTATTACCAATAGGTTCAATTGTTACTTTAAATGATTCTGAGGATAAACTAATGATATTTGGGATATTACAATCTGTTGGTCAAGAAAGCAACGAACAATACGATTATATAGGCGTTCCTTATCCTATGGGCAACATCGGTCCAGACAATCAATATTTATTCCAACACGATAATATAGCCGAAGTTATTCATATAGGATATGAGGATGAAGAATATATAGACTATATAAATACATTAGAAGATTTTTATACAGATGAAGAAGTATAATATCATTTTTACAAAGGGGAATTTTTAATGAACAAAAAGGATTTAAAGTTTTTAAACTCTAAATTATTAGAGCTTGTAGATAATGATATAATTTCAGCTGCTCAATGCGATGCAGCACAAAGTTACTTTGTTGGTAAAAAAGATAACAAATCATTACCTACTATTTTTGCAGCGTTAGGTGTATTCTTAATTGCACTCGCTACAATCACATTATTTGCTATGAATTGGAACGATATAGCAAAACCTATAAAAGTTATTATTGCTTTTATACCAATTACTATAACAGGTGTATTATTACACAAATATCTTGTAACAGATAACAAAAAAATGCAGTTATATACAAGTATATTCGCTCCTGTTTCTATTCTCGCAACCAATTCGCTTATATCTCAAATATTTCATATACAAACAGAAATATTTGAATTATTCTTTACTTCGCTTCTTATGTTTATGCCAATAGCATTTATACTATTTAATAAACTTGCGATAAGCGTATATTGTTGCGGAACTGCATTTTATTCAATGATTGCAATAAGTGCATATGGTACTGAAGGAGAAGCATTGCTTAGATCTTTTATACTTGCACTACCAATTATAGTATCAAACTTCTTGTTATATACTAAAGACAAAGAAGATCATAGAAACATATTAATGTGGGTTACTAATGTATTCTTAGTATCTCTTCTAATTTTCTACAAAGAATTAATTAGTCCTGAATCAATTCTAATATATTTCTATATGATCTATTTCTTAACACAAATGTTATTTAGTAGGAAGAATATACTAAATCAAGCTATAAACTTTATATTTATGTGCTATCTACTATTATCTTGTACAACCGCTGAAATGTTAGAGTTTGCAGAAGAAATAGCACCACAAATAGACACATTAATACTTACAGCACTAACTGGTTTATTTATATACCTTTCTAATGCTTACAAACATCCTAAAGAATATTTTATATTTATATTTATAATGCTTACTCAATTCACAGGATTACCAAAAGAAGTATTATTTATACTAGTTAATTTACTTGTTTTATCTCTTGGTATATACAAGATTTTCATTGGAAACAAAAATGGATTACAAAAAGAAATTAAACAAGGCTTATCACTAGTTCTTCTTCTAATAGCATTTAGATTTGTTAGTTCAGATTTGAGTTTTGGAACAAAAAGTATAATTTTCTTATTAGCCGGCATAGCTTTCTTGTTTGGCGGAAAAGTTATTAAAAAAAGAATTGGAGGTAATGTAAATGATTAAATTACCATTCAAAAAATTCGTTGCTTTTGTTATTGCAATGTTTGTACTATTTACAATTCCGGTATATACAATTGTTGTAAATACCGATACGCTTAAAGATGGTACTGAATATTATTTCAAAATAGAAGCATATGATCCATACGATATGTTTAGAGGGAACTATTTAAACATCGCTTTTGAACAAGACACTGTTCTTGCGTTTTCTGATTATTTAGATTTAAATTATAACGAAAAATGCTATGTTACTATAGGAATAAACTCTGATGGTTATTCTTACTTCAAAGGAATAAGCAAGGATATTCCAACTGATACAACTGCATATTATGAAACAACTGCATATTATAGATCATGGCAAAATGGGTATGCAATTGACACACCAACAAGATATTATATGAACGAAAACAAATCTTTAAAAGCAGAAGATTATTTAAACGATAACATCGATAATGCTTATGTAAAAGTAAGAGTTAAAAACGGTAAAATGGTTATTGTTGGATTATATGTTAATAACATGTTAATTGATACAATAGATTAAAATACAAATAAAACTAGTGAATATTAATTATTCACTAGTTTTTTATCATTAGGTTATATCTCACCATCATCTCCACCAGGTAGTCCAACATCATCAGTTGATTTTACAGGCTCAGCATTTTCCGGCTCAACTGTTTCTTCGGCAACTTCAACAAACTCTTCATCTGTAGCTAAATTAGATATCGTATATATAAATTGTGATTGTGTTCTTGCCTCTTCTTCGTATCTAGCATTTCTTGCTTTTATGCTTTTAAATTTTTCTCTCATCTCCGGACCTAAATTTTCAATTTCAAGACCGCCTTCTCTAATATATTTTTCATATATTTCCGGTCCATTTTTAGCAACATTTAATATTAATGTCATCGCATACAAAGGTCTTTCAATATTCATTCTTTTGGCGGCAGCCCCTGGATTTTCCCCTCGTTCACAGGCGGCTAAAATATCTGCTGCTTCATCTATCACATCAACCGCGAGTTCATCAGGATTAGAGTACGGATCCATTGCTTCACCATATGAAAAGGCTCTTATTTTTTCTAAAGCCGTTTCTTTTTTAGCCCTAAATTTTGCTTCTCGTTCTTTTCTAGTACTCTCTTCACGTTCTTTTCTAATTCTTTCTTCCTCTGCTCTTTCAGCCTCATATGCATCCCATGTTAAACCTTTTTTGCCTTCTAAATGTTGTGCTAAAACATCAAAATCCAATTTTGGGTCTAAGGAATTAAGTTCTACTTCCCTATCTGCTCTTTTTCCAAAAGGCAATTTTTTTACACAGGACATTTCATCCGATATTTTATCATAAACTTCAACGCCTTCTTCTCTTGCCATTTTTAAAGCTCTATAAGCATCTGGAATATAGTTCGTATAGATAATACCCTTTAAATTTAGATATTCTCTAACTGTCATTGGTCTATTTCTAACTGATTCATACGCTTCGTTTCTTGATTTAATTCCCTCTAGTTTAGCTTTTGCTTCTTGGCTTAAATCTTCTGTATTACGACCAGTTGCTTGCATATATTGCTCATACATTGCTGGCCCGTTTTTAGCTTTATCTAAAATAAATGCCATTACTATGTCTGGATTATATACTTTTAATTCGGCCATAGCTTCTGATGGTGTTTTACCTTTTTCACAAGCCTCAAGCACATCAGCAGCCGTAACCATTATACCGACGCTTCCTCTATCTGCTTTAGTACAATCATATAGTTCTTCTCCATAAGCATATTGTCCTAATCTACTTACTGTTTCTTTTCTTTTTTCTATATATGCTGCATTTTCATCTGCTCTTTCCTGTTCATATTGCACATGTCTATCTTTTATTTTTTTATCTTCTTCTTGAACATACATATCCCATGTTATATCATTTCTTCCAGTGACTTGTCTTGCCAGCAAATCAAAGTCTAACTCTTCATCTAAAGAGTTTAAAACAATTTGACCGTCTATCCTTTTACCCATTGTTACATTAGCAAGATATGGCATTTTATCATATGCTTCAGCATATACTTCTACGCCTTCTTCTCTTGCCATTTTTAATCCTTTTAAAGCCATATAAATATCATTTTTATATGATATTCCTTTTATATTTAAATATGCTCTTATAGTTATAGGTTTACCTGTTCTCATTTGTTCCTCCTATGTATACAATTTCATAATAACACATAGTAGATTTTTTGTAAACAGTATAAAAAAGAAAGTCCATATTGGGCTTCCTTTTATATAATTACATCTTCTTTTGCTACTGTTTCCTTTATTTTTTCACCTTTTTCTTCTATTTCGTTATACTCTATATCTTCATTAATACTTCCTTGTAATGTTTCGGCTAAAGAATTAGGCTGTTCCGCTGTTTCAGGCACCTTAGCTTCTACTAAAGCTAGCCTTCTTTTACTTCTTATTTTATATATCATTCTCTTCATCCAGCCTTTTATACCTTTTCCAAAGTCTAAAGTTTCAATATCGAGCGTGTTAACTTCTTTTGGTTCCTCTACTTTAATTTCGCTGTTTGCCTTTGCTTCTAACTCTTCTCTTCTTTTGCATTCTGCATCATACTGGTAGTCTATTCCCCTTCTAAACCTCTCAGCTTCTCTTTCATCCATTATAGCGCCATAATATTTATCTCTTTTTACTGGAGTACATTCATGTATTATTCCATCTTTATCTATGCACCATGAATGATTAACCCACATATAATTCCCATCTTTGCTTTCATTTGCTGCATACCCTGTACACAGTCTCATTCCTTCATTTTCTAAATAGAATTTTAATGAGTTGTTATGGCAAAGCATATATTCTCCGCCTTCTACTATTGAAGTTTCACCGTCAAAAAGCTGACCCTTTTCCATTATCATATCAACTTCTGCTTCATCTCCAACTACATGAACAACTTTTCCACCTGCACTTAAAATTCTTTTTGTTATTTCCTTTTGTTTTTCTGCTTTAGTCATTTGTTTTCTCCTATAAATTCATAATACCATATAGTTGTTTCTTTGTAAACAGCATAAAAAAAGAAGGCTTTCGCCTTCAATGTGGTCGGAGTGACAGGACCCGAACCTGCGACCTCATGGTCCCAAACCACGCGCTCTACCAACTGAGCTACACCCCGATACGAATAGTATTATAATATATTTATTGAAAAAATGCAAGTATTATGTTAAAATTTATATAGATTTTTAGGAGGATTTATGGGTTATTATTGTGGAACAGATATAATTGAAGTAGATAGAGTAAAAAAAGCTATACTTTCTACTCCAGGATTTAAAGAAAAAATATTTACTCCATTAGAAATAGAATATGCAGATAGCAAGTCTGAGGTTACTCGTTTTATGCATTATGCTGGAAGATTTGCTGCCAAAGAAGCCATTTACAAAAGTTTGTCTAAAATAGATAGCAATCTAAGTTTAACTGAAATAGAAATATTAAACGATAAAACAAATAAAAACCGTCCAGTTGCAAACATTCTAAAACCTGAACTTAATCTTATGCAACAAAAAGGCAAATTAATAATTGATGTTAGCATTTCTCACATAAAAGATTATGCTACTGCAAATTCAATAGCAACATTGTTGTAACACACGCTGTTAGTGTGTATTGGCGTACTTTGTGATTGTTCAGTTTTACACCCTCGTAGTGTATATTTATACTATCAGTGTGAGGTGGTAAAATGACATCATATTTAAATTTAGAAATGCTTGGTAAAAGAATAAAACAAGGCAGATTAAAATTAGACTTAACTCAATATGCATTAGCTGAAGAAGTTGGTGTTTCACAAAATTTCTTAGGTGATATCGAAAGAGGGATAAAAGCTCCTAGTATAACAACAGCTATTAGGTTATCCAATGTTCTTGGTATAAGCTTAGATGTTTTATTTGCCGAATCATTAACAAATCAAGTATGTGAAGCAGATGAACTAATTTTAACAGACAAACAATTATCTTTAGTTAAGAAATTTGTTAAAGATGTTAAAGATAGTTTCGTTGAATAAAATAGATAAAAAAATAACAACCTTTGGGTTGTTATTTTTTATTTGTATTCATCTTTTATTAGCACATTCTCTTTTTCTTAAGTCTAATGTCATCTCCAAAAAATCTACATATTGTGTAGTTTCCTATAAGTCTAGACATTACTCTATCATCATATTGAACTGCTAAATCTTGAAGTGTTAAGTTTGTAGATATTATTGTTTTCTTATCTTTAAGAAGTCTTGTATTTATTATATTAAACAGCTCAGTAAATTTAGAGTTACTTAAATTTTCTGTTCCTAAATCATCTAGTATTAATAAATCTACATCAAACACTCTATTATATTGTTCTTTCTTTGTTTCGTCTTTGTACCCCGCAAACTTGGCTTCTATTATCATATCCATTAAAAGTGGGGCTGTTTGATATAGCACAGAATAACCTTTATTTACAGCGCTATGTGCTATAGCACTACTCATAAATGTCTTTCCTGTACCAGCTCTACCTGTAAATAACAAATTCTTTTGGCAAGGATTTTCTATATTATTCACAAATGCCATTGCTATCTTTTTAATTTCTTCTATATTTTGAAGTGGAGATTTATCTGATTGATATTTTTCTTTATCTACTTTGCTTGAAAAATATGCTATATCAAAAGTATTAAAGTTCTCTTCTTCTAACTTTATCATATTATTTTGTCTATATGTAATGTTTACTACCTTCTGTGTAAAGCATGAACATCTACTTTCCTTGTTTCCAAGTTTAACAAATCCCGTATCTTCACATTTTTCACAGTCAAACTTCGGATACAAATAATCTTTTGGAAGCCCCTCACTAAAGAATAGGGCATCTATTTCTTTATCTATTTCCGCCAACTTAATCTTTAAATTTTCTTCAGCAATTTGCTTATCTAACTCAGTTCCTTTAAACATTGTTTTTGCCATTTCAATGGCTAACATGTTTTTCTTAAGTAAAAGTTCTTCGTATTTTGGAAGTCTTTCAATTAATTCTTTTCTTCTTGCTTCCGCCTCACTGATAGCACGTTGCCTTTTTAAGTCATATTCTCTTTGTAAATCTTTAGATATGTATGAATTCATAACTCCTCCTACATATTATCGTAATATTGATTCCAATCTATTGCTTTATCTTGTTCATAATTCTTATGTTTCAATGTTTTACTTTGAGCCACTTTTTGTGTTTCGCTTGCTATCTTTTGTTTTGTAACTGTACCCTCTGCTTCTAATATGTTTGCAAGAGTTTTATATCCACTTTCATACCAATTAGTTAGTATTCCATTAATATATCCAATTGACGCATTACCTTTTGCAACAGTCTTCTTTATTGCATAATCTATCTCATCAAATGTATATTCATATTTATTTATCCATTCTGAAATATATATTTCTTCATATTCTGTAAATGCTCTATTTAATCTTAATTTAGATTTAATCTTAGCCTTTATTTGTTGAAGTTTGTCTTGAGCTTCTAAATAAACTTCTAGATCTGCAAAAGTTTTAACTCCACCTTTATACCAAGATTCTGCAACTTTAAATACATAGTTTTTATTTAAAGCTTTTCTTTCTGCACAATCATGGAACAAAGCAATCATAACTTCTTCTTCAAATCCATACTTTTCAAATAATGTATTTATATCTACAAACCAACAAAGTGCCATAATTCCTTGGAAGAAACTTTCATTAATAGCATTCGCAGCTGCAATTCTCTTCTTCTCAACATCACTTTTAATCTTTGTTGTTTTAGGTTCAAGTTTTGGTATATATATTTTATTTAATTCTTGTTCTTTAACATCTAGAATATCGAAACCATCAACAGTTTTTATTACTAGTTCTTCTGCTTCTAAAGTATCAAATGCTTTTTCTAATTCTGCTACTTTTACGCCTAGTTTTTTAGCTATATCTGCTCTAGCAAATTCCATATTGTTTTTTGCTAAGAACTTTATATATATGTATAGTTTTAAACTAAGTTCATCTAGTGATGTCATACAATTGTTTACAAATATACCTGGTAATTCTACATCCATAACTTCTCTATTTAATTTTTCTACAAATTTCATATGACTCACTCTCCTTTATGGTGCAATTATACCATTATATTTTACAATTTACAACAATTATTTTGTCCAATATTTTTTATGGTTAAGTTTAAATACATAGAGTTTAGGTCTTAGTAGAAATTTAATTATTACATATATAATATGAGATATATCTTCTTCATTTCTATTTGCATATATTAACCCTATTACTGGTACTGTTAAAAACATAAGCAAATACACACTATATATGTAATTATTAAATATTTTTGTAGAAGTTTCCCACACTATCCACATGTATCCTAACAACATTGTTAATGTTTTGTAATCTACTATTCCTAAAAACCTATTCTTTCTATTAAAGTTGCGATATACCTTATTACTTTCTAACATTTGCACCTCCAGATATGTTTATTATTTCTCTTGCAAAATTAGTAATTCTACACAATAAATACATACTTCCCGCTAATACAACCTTATACATTATCTCATCTGTATTCTTAAATGATAACGGAATAATTAATATTATTGATATCAAATTTTGAGTGAGAATGTTTATTAAAAATGTTCTTAACCACGCTAAAAACAAACTATATGTACTACTATTTGCCGCAAGCATTATTGCTATTGGAGATAATATTATTAATACAATAATTGTTACATATCTTACAAGAAGCGTAATTAGCATCGACGAAGCACCGACCGAAACAACGCCTTTTATTATTCCATCTATTGACACGGCATCATTAGACATATGTTTTTCGACATCTGTTATACATTCTTTCAAACTTTCAAAAGCAATTTCTTTTTTAGTAATATCTTCACCAATGTTTAATATTAGTTCTGTTAACATATTGTTTAAATCCAATACCGTTTCAACTAAAAATATACTCGATGAACTTAATATTAAAAATATGGTTGATTTGAATACAAATTTAAATATATTTTCTTGCTTATTTCCACTATATAACGAAATCATATAAGTAATTAAATAAAAGATTATAAATAATATGATTAAACTAATTAGAATTAATGTAATATTTTCTTCTACACTTTTAGCTAGTATTTTCTTTAACGGTTCTTCTTCAAGAATATCTGGTGTTATTTTATACAACTTATCTAGTATTACAAAAACTTCTTCTTCAATTGCACCAAAGAACTTTTCCAAAAGCACATTAAGATTATTTAATATGTTATCTGCCACTATACAATTTCCTCTATAAATTTAATTATTAAATCTATTAATTGTATTAACAAATATCCTATTATTGCGTTTATTATGGTTCGTTTGCCTAATATTAACTTTTCTTCATCTCCAAAACTTAACTTTCTTATCATAACACCAGTAGCTATTGCAACTCCAGCCGCAGGTGTAGCTAGTTTCTCTAGATAAGTTAATATCTTTTTTAGCGCCGTATTAAGTTTGTTTATTAATGTTGGTGTTGATGCTGCAGCATAAATGTTATTAATACTAATTAAAAATATAACTATCACCACCATTATACATATTATCTTTTTGCTCATTTATTTCCACCTCTCAAATATTATCTTTTTGGGACTATCTATCCCATCTTTTCCTACAATTAACGCTAAAGCTTCAAATGTTTTTAGCTCTCTCGTAAAGAAATTTTCGTCATACTCATTTTCTTTTGTCTCGATATAATTTAATGTTTTAGAAATGCTACTTTTGGTATTTCTAAATCCCTCTTTAAACAAATATTTTTTGCTTTCAGTTCCAGATTCACTAATACTTCTATTTTCTCTTATTACATTAGTCTTACCTAATTGTTTTATTATTTCAGATACTGTATAGTTATCATCATTTCTAAACCATATTTTATTTACAAGATTCTGAATAATTACTCGTGTACTTTCTTCATCCTTTAATGTTGATTTTAAAGATGAATAGCTTTGTGTGCTAATTATATTCATACACCTTGCTTCTCTAGATAAAGATAAAAACTGACTGTCTGCGCTATTTACGAACTCTTGGAACTCATCGGCTATAAAAAATGTAGGTGTTGGATTTTTAATATTAGATAAAACATATTTTTGAAACTCTAATTTTAGAATGGTTGCCATTATTTTAGCAATATTTCTATTCTCCCCTATAGGTATAGATAAAACTATAATGTTTTTGTCATTAAATTTAATTTCTTCTTTTTCTCCCTTATTGCAAAACTGATTATATACTTCATATTCTGTTATAAGAGGCGTTGTAAACCTTGTTATTTCGGATTTAATAATTGTCTTAACTCTTAAATCTAAGCCATCAAACTCTTTAGATATGAAATTAATTGCATTAGTCAATTCAAAAGCTAATTTGTCATCTGGTGGCTTTTTAGCAGCATTTTCTTTAACGTCATCTAATGCTTGTTTTAAATATATGTCTTCCGTAACAAGTCTATGCAATTCTAGTATATTAAATTTATCTAAATACTTCATGATTACAAAGATGTTTGTTAAGAAATTTTGAACTTTATCTAACCAATACGGATCGCTATTATTTTTAGAAGATAGCAATTCTAGCACTTGTTTAACTCTTGCAGCTAATTCTAATTTAGAATCTTCATTATTCAAAATTTCAAAATATTCATTAGATGTTTTAGATATTATCTTCAAATCTTTAAGTCTACCACACCTTTTGCACATTTCTTCTATTGTATATACAAAGTTGCCTTTTATATCTAGTATTAATCCACATTTTCCACTTTTTATTAATGAATAAGCAAGTCTAGATATTGCACCACTAGTTTTACCGCTACCAATGCTACCAGTTATTAATGCATTTTGGTAAAGCGCCTCTTCACTTATACTTATGCACTCATCATTTTCATCGTGAGCAATATCCAAAACATTTGCTATTTTTTCTTTACTTACACTTTGATTGTCTAATTTTATTAATTTTACAAACTTATTTTTTATATATACCAATATTTTCTGCTTATTTCTAAATACAAGTATTAGTGAAAATACGCCCGCAGATAAATTATATATTATTTTAACCGTTGGCATTTTACCAGAAAATATTGATGTTATATTTATTTGTTTATATCCTAAGTCTAAAGTTAATGGAGTTATGCTAAATACACACAGTGAAACGCTAAATATTAAAAGGAAAATAATTAAAGATAAAACTATTAATATGACTAAATCTATCTTGTTTGTTTTTTCTATCTCTTCAAAAAGATTATGATTATTTTGCTTATTCTCGTAGTTTATTTTACTACCACTAGTTGTATATAATACTTTTGAATCTAAAAAACTATATATTGTTATATAGTCTACTATTACAAAAAATACAAAAGATATTACCAAATACCATACAAACACATTACCACCCATTACAAATATACACGTCTATTATATTAACTTCAAGTGATTCTACAAAACTAGAAGTCATTCGACAAAGATATGTAATTATTTGTAAAAAAGAAGCTTGAGTTTTTGCTCAAACTTCTTTTTTTATTTCTTATTATTATTCTAATATCCATCCACTAGATGTCTTAGTAGCCTTTACAGCAGTATTTAAGCACACAACCGGTCTTAAAGCAAAGTCTGCTGTTACTATAGTTTTATCATTTGTGCTACAGCACCCCGCTGCAGAAGCTCCTATTTCACCTGTTTGATATACATATTGTGGAGATTGTGTTTTTTGATATACGAACGTCGATGGAGATGCTAACCAATATCCATTACTATTATTATATGTACTTGTATGTGGGAAATATAGTGTATCTGCATACCCTGTTTCATCCGAAAGATTTGTAGATACTGCTGTGATTGTTTCTGTTCTATCTGCCGGCGCTGTTGTTGTTACATAATAACCAACATCACTTACCAAATCACAATATACCTGTGCACTTGTAGGATATTTTTGATTCCAGCTATTTGCAAACATCTCATATGTTGGAGATGCAATAGCACTATCTGCATATTGATTTGCAACAAAAACTCCCCACACTTCTTGATCCATCATTGTTGCTATTGCTTTTATATTTTGATTTGTGCTTGTTGGATATTTTGAAAGCCATCCAAGCATAAATTTTCTTGCTATATTTGTATCTATATCCGCCGCGCCAACAACATTGTTTAAATATACACTTCCATCTGGCCAATATGCAGAGTTTGGATAATCTGCATGAGTACCCATTAACGCATTTTCAGGCAAATGTTCATTAGGCATATAATCTGATGCAATTATAAATACATTTGTACCATCATTATAAAACACTTTCCAATTTGTAAGTCCGTTTGCAGAATAATTTATCGCATCGCCGTAATTTGCGCTTGTTATTACATCTTTTAATACTTGTGGCCCTATTTCTTGCGGTGGATTTGGATTAGATGGTGTCGATGGTGTATCTGTATTACCAGGATTTCCAGCAGAACCACCTAGTTCATTTTCTATTTGATCCTCTATTCTATTTACAATATCGCCTTCAGCTTGTTCTCTATCATTATATCCTGTAACAGTGTTTGATGCTTTATCTATTATTCCACCATCCGAAAGAGCAATTATAACTACTCCTGCTAATATTATCATTACTAAAACAGTTACAGCTAATGTTATCATTGAAATACCTTTTTTATTTATCATTGTTATTTACCTCCTTTAA
>JAZRSA010000063.1:0-10311 GCA_045651205.1 Clostridia bacterium | reverse complement strand
AACGTCGTGAGACAGTTCGGTCCTTATCTATCACAGGCGTAAGATATTTGAGAGGAGCTGCCCCTAGTACGAGAGGACCGGGGTGGACAAACCGATGGTGTACCAGTTGTATCACCAGATGCACCGCTGGGTAGCCAAGTTTGGATACGATAAACGCTGAAAGCATATAAGCGTGAAACAGACCTCAAGATAAGATATCTCATGACGACAAGTCAGTAAGATTCCAGAAAGACTAACTGGTTGATAGGCTACACGTGTAAGCACAGTAATGTGTTAAGCTAAGTAGTACTAATAGATCGAGGGCTTAACCAGAATTTTATTATAATAGTGATTTAACTTATGCATTATGTATTTTTGAGTGTGCTTGTAAAAAAGCATATTTAACAATATTGGTGACGATGAAGTAGAGGGTACACCTGTTCCCATGCCGAACACAGAAGTTAAGCTCTACCATGCCGAAGATACTTTAAACGGGAAAATAGGGGGTCGCGAATTTTTATATATTCCTCAATAGCTCAGTCGGTAGAGCGCTCGGGTGTTAACCGATAGGTCGGTGGTTCGAGTCCAACTTGAGGAGCCAAATTAGCAGGTAGCAATACCTGCTTTTTGTTTATGCTCATGTACCTTCAAAAGTAGGTAATATGGGTATTTCTTCTTTTTTTGATTATTTACAAAGGCACATAGAGTATGTATAAAGTTGTTGCGCTATTGTAATTACTACTGTATCAAATCTATTTACAAATATTTACAAATATGATATTATAAGTGCAATAATACTTTCTTAGGCTATAAGATGTTATTGAAAAGGGGGAATAATTATGGAAGAACAAGAAAAAAAGAATAAGAAAAGATTTTATAAGAAATGGTGGTTTTGGGCAATAATTATTATAGTAATTATCGTTGCTACAGGTTCAGGTGATACATCAACAGAGAAATACCAAAAAGATGAAAGTATACAAGTTGAGGTAATTGATTTCAGCTCAATGTCTATACAGGCGGCAAAAGAATGGTTGGATTCTAACAAGATTAATGGTAGAATAGTTAATGAATATTCAGCAGATATAGCTAAAGGGCAATTTGTGAAGCAAAGCATAGAACCTAATACTATCATTTATGGTGGAGATAAAATAACGGTTACATATTCCTTGGGAAAAGAACCGACGTTAGGGGAAAAGAACGCATTAAGAAAAGCGGAATCGTATTCGTCAACAATGAATATGTCTAAGAAAGGGATATACAATCAACTAACATCATCGATTGAGGGATTTACAAAGAACGAAGCACAATATGCAATCGATAATATAGAAGTGGATTGGAATGAAAATGCATTAAGAAAAGCAGAATCGTATTCGTCAACAATGAATATGTCTAAGAAAGGGATATATAATCAATTAACATCATCAATAGAAGGTTTTACAAAGAGTGAAGCGCAATATGCAATCGATAATATAGAGGCAGACTGGAATGAAAATGCGTTAAGAAAAGCAGAATCGTATTCGTCAACAATGAGCATGTCTAAAAAGGCGATATACAATCAGTTGATATCATCAATAGAAGGTTTTACAAAAAGTGAAGCACAATATGCAATTGATAATTTAGGTAAATAATATAGTAATTAAAAATATCGCATTACTGTACTATTGCTGTAACTATAATAGTGTCAGAGATATAGGATACATTAATATCAATACTTTGAGGTGCGTTATAATTTAAACGATAATGGTTTGAGGAGCCAAATTAGCAGGTAGCAATACCTGCTTTTTGTTGTTTTTTAGCCATTTTTGTGGTATAATCTATGTGAAATTTAAATAAGCTGGCCTTTAGAATTTTAAAGGTAGAAGGAGAATACTTATGACTAATAACGAAACAATGAAAAACAGATTTATGGATCGGTATACACAAGCAGTAACAGCGGTGGGTATCTTTAAGGAAGGAATAGATATGTTAGAAACAATTAAAAATGATGTGGATAAACATAATGTTGTCAAATCATTTTTAGATGCAACAGTAGGTAATAACATATCTGCGGCCGACTTAAAAGAAATGCAAGATGTTCTTACTGAATATCTTATAGGTCAAAGAACACATGTTGAAACTCTTGCGTATCTGAACTATCTTCATGATATCACGTATTACAAAGCAAGCAATATGCTCTTAATGCAAGATGTATTCAAGTGCTATTTCTAATTAGCATTTGTATATGCACCCATACTATTAAAATGGTATGGGTGTTTGTTTTAGATGCTATATAATTGATTAGTATTTTGCTATTAGAATTACTTTAATTTTATTTGCATATATGGTAATATTAGTATAGTTTTATTTAAATATACTAAGGAGTTTTTATGATAATTATATTTATATTTTGCATATTAGGTATTATAGGATACTCTAATGATATTCTTTGGCTTACATATCTAGGTATGGGGCTTGGAATTGTTGATCATATTCTTAGCGTACTGTCTGGTATACAAAAGAGTTTTAATTCATTATGGATAGCAATACTATTTGCTATTGGAATGACAATAGCAGGAAACGGTTTACTTCAATCTATAGCTATATGTGTTTGTTTTGAGAATGTAATAAGCGTTACGCTGGGCCTAGTTTTAATGATAATAACAGGTATAGTTAATACCAGAAGAATAAAAAAAGAAAAGAATAAATAAATATAACATACCCCTGAAATGTTAAATACACTTCAGGGGTATAGTTTTACTTTTTATTTGTGAGTTTTACATTAAACGGAATGGCTTGCTCATGAATTACTTTCTTTACAAAGATGTTTAAAGCATCGGATGCAGAAAGACCCATTGCTTCACATGTTTTTTCAAACTGTTTCTTTACATCTTCGTTGATGCGAAAGCTAATGGTGGTAGTTTTGTTACTCATTTTGTTTTTTTCTCCTTTTTAATTATATTATGGCAGATGTATTAAACTACGCTAATATTATATCATATGTTTACATAAAGTACAAGATTAGTATTGCCTGCCTTTTTTTGACATTGCTTTTGTAGTTTTTTTGATATATAATGAAGGCAATTAATACTAAACCAAAATAAATTTATGGAAGGGGAAACGCTATGAAAAAACTTGTTATCTTGTGTGTAAAAGATGACACAATTAGCACAGAACTCGTACGGGGGGTACTTTCAAATCTAAAGGAGGCAACGCATCTTAAGCAATATACTACCAATAAAGCTGCAAGCGAAATCTTTGAAATTGTACCAAGTCGAACCTTCTTCGATATGCTTGAAGAATGTAAATTCTTGGAGTATCACGATGAAAACGGAGTTTTTTATGGAACTCCACATGATCGTTCTGAAAAAGGCGAGGGTGTTACGATTATGGTCAACAGTGTTGATATCGCTTTGGAAATTAAGAAGTACAACACAAAGGCCATGACGTTCTACGTTTTGCCGGTAGGTGAAAGAGAAGAATTTCTTAACACTAAGCTTAAGTGGAACGATCCTAAAACCAAGAATAGACTTTTGGATTTCCTTGTAACGTATGATACGCTGGAAGAGGCTGTAGAAAAAATTACAAACATCGTTAAGTTTATGCTTGAGAACGCAATTTTTAGCAATATGATTTAATTTGTGAGCGCGGAACAATTTGTTCCGTGCTTTTGCTTGTTATTTTTAGATATATATAATATACTGAATGTATATAATTTTAAGAGGTAAAAATGTTTGATGAAAGTATAAAATTTAAATATTCTTGGAGACCTTATCAAGCGAAAGTGTTAGAAA
The DNA here is from genome assembly GCA_045651205.1 of Clostridia bacterium. Taxonomy (GTDB): domain Bacteria; phylum Bacillota; class Clostridia; order TANB77; family CAG-465; genus UMGS1649. The sequence goes on along the minus strand of JAZRSA010000063.1, from coordinate 6,562 downwards.
AAGCGGATAACTTTCTAAAAGATGGAAGAATAAATATAGTTGCAGCGCCTGGCTCTGGTAAAACAGTATTAGGGTTAGAACTTGCACGTAGATTGAATAATCCAGTATTAATTTTGTCTCCAACTGTAACTATAAAGAATCAATGGATAGATAGATTTGTAACATTATTTATGCCAGAAGGAAGTAAAACTCCAGAATGGATAAGCGATAATATCTACTCGTTAAATAAATTTACATCTGTAACATATCAAGGGCTTCATTATGCGTATAAACGCGCTAAAATGACAAATAGAAGAGATTTAGAAGAAACAGATGATGAAGTAGAGTTTGAAAAACAAGAGACTACAATAGATATTAAGGCTTATGATATAGTTAAGGAAATTAAAAATAATAAAATTAAAACAATAGTACTTGATGAAGCGCATCACTTAAAAACAGAATGGTGGCAAAGTTTAACTAATATATTGTCTGAACTAAAGGATGTAAAGATTGTTTCTTTAACAGCAACACCGCCTTATGATACGGATTATGTAGAATGGCAAAGATATGTTAAACTTTGTGGAGATATAGATATGGAGATATCTGTTCCTGAACTAGTACAAGCAAAGAATCTATGTCCGCATCAAGATTTTGTATACTTTAGCTATCCAACTAAAGAAGAAAGAGACAAGATACAAGAACACAAGGATAATATTAATAAAGTTATAGAAGAAATTAAGCTAAATAAAGCATTTGCTCAGATGCTACTTGAACATCCATATATAGATGTAACGGCTAGATATTTATCCGATGTTTTAGATAATGCAGAATTTTATAGCAGTATGCTAGTATTTTTAAATGCTGTTAATGCGCCAATAAAGAAAGATAAAGTAGAAATATTAGGCCATAACAAAGCAATACCACCTCTTGATCTTAAATGGATGGAGAAATTATTACAATACATTTTATTTGAAGAAATTTCGTATTTTGCACAAGATAAGTGCGTAGAGATAGTAAAGGAAATAGAAAGCAAATTAAATAAAATAGGTGTTATAGAAAAGAAGAAAGTAATCCTTACTAACAGCGAAAGTATTAAGAAATACTTTACTACAAGTGTTAGTAAACTAGATAGTATAAACCAAATTGTAAAAGGCGAATACGAAAATTTAGGACAAGATTTAAGAATGGTAATACTAACAGATTTCTTAAGAAAAGAGTATCTTTTTGAAGATAATATAGAGCAACAAAAGATTGGTGTATTTCCAATTCTATTAAATTTAATAAAACAAAACCCATCTATGAGTATGGCTGTTTTAACAGGAAGTATTTTTATGATACCAAGAAGTAAAATAGAATTGTTAGTTAAAGATTTAGAAACAAAAGAAATAGGTAAAGAAGATGTTTCGTTTGTTGATGTACCTAAAACACCAGATTATGTTATAGTAAAACCGGCAGGAAAATATAGAAGTGTTACAATGAAAAGTATTTCTAAACTATTTGCAGATGGTGAAATTAATATAATAATTGGTACTAAATCTTTATTAGGAGAAGGATGGGATGAACCAAGTATTAACAGTTTAATTCTTGCAAGTTTTGTTGGTTCGTTTGTATTATCTAATCAAATGAGAGGTAGAGCAATTAGAACAAATGATAATCCAAGAAAAACAGCTAATATATGGCATTTAGTATCTGTTTTAGATGCGCCAATACTTACAATGGAAGGAATAGCTGGAACAGATAATCCAGACTTTAAAATGTTACAAAGAAGATTTGATTCTTTTGTAGGCATAGGTCAAACATTAAATGTAATAGAAAGCGGAATAGATAGATTAGATATTCTTCCGAAAAGATTTTCTAAACCAGATATAGACAGACATAATAAAGAGGCCATAAGAATAAGTGGCGATAGAGAAAGAATGTATGATAGATGGTTTGAAATGGGAGAGAGATTCGGTGGTTCTAATATGCGTATGGTTACTAAAGTTACTACAAAGCGCAAGTTTATGGTACGTAAGTTTACAGCTATAGACCATGTAGCAATAGCAAAGATGTTAATAGCCTTTCTAGTTCTTATGATGGCTGCGGTTACAGTAGACTTTTTCTTTGATAGCGAAAAATTAGTATATAACTATACTGGACTTAAATTAACAGAACCATTTATACGCTATACAGCTGTAATATTACTTACAGCAATATTACAATTTAAAACAATTAGAAGCTTATTTAGAGCGTTATATATGTATACGCCTAGAAACCAACTTAAAATTGCAGCTATAGTTGTTGTAAATTCAATGTGTGATGCAAATATACTTAAAACACCAAGAAATAATATTATGATAAAAACAGAAGAAGATGTTGAAGAAGAAACAATTACATTAACAATAAAGGGTGTTACGCTTCAAGAAAACAATGAGATAATAAAAGCGGTTACTGAAATTTTTGATGATGTACGTAACCAAAAGTATATAATTGAATGTAAAAATAGTGTATTACCTGTGTATTATTCGGCGCCAGAAATTTTAGCTACAAATAAAGAATTGTGTTCTAATTTCTTTAAGCATTGGAAGAGCTATATAGGAAATAGCAAATTAATATCTACTAGATCAGAAGCAGGGCGTAAGAAACTTTTAGAAGCAAGAAAACAAACATTTAATTATGAATCAACAAGTAAATTTAAGACTAAAAAGAAACCAATTTCAGATTGGCAGTAAACAAATTTACATAATATTGAAAATGGTTCCAATGTGTAGTATAATAAATACACATTGGAACTTTTTCTATTAATAATTATTAAAAGGAGATAGCACTATGAATGGTATGTTGGTAATTTTATCTGGACCTAGCGGAGCTGGAAAGGGCAGAATTGGAGACGAACTCTTAAAGCGGATGAATATGCGTAAGGTATTATCCGTTACAACAAGAGACAAAAGAGAAGAAGACAAAGTCAAGAACAATTATATGTTCTATACTGAGGAGGTTTTCTTGGAACTTAAGGAGCACGGTAAGTTCTTTGAAACTAACTATTACGATGGACATTGGTATGGAACTTTGAGAATTCCGGAAGAGGAACTATATATCCGAGACCTTCTCTTTGATAAGGATGTAAATGGAGCACTCGCAATCAAGGCGGTATATCCTTTTGCGCTTACTTTCTATATTATGCCTAAGGATAAAGAAACACTCCTTGAGCGTAGAGGTAACCGTGGTGAAGGAAGAAAAGCAATTGCACTTTCTGAAGTACCCAAAGCAAAGGAGTTAGACTTCCTTATTGTAAACGATGACCTTGAAGAAGCGGTGAGTGAAATCATGGATATTATCGAGTGCATGAGAAAGTGTTCGATGAGAAATCCTAAGGCTCAAGAGTTCATGGATGAGTTCTACCAAGAAGAAAACACGCAAGATTAATTTCTTGCGTGTTTTTATATTATGAAAAAAATAACATAATTTTATAGTTTTATTGACAGAAAAGTGATTTTGTTGGTATAATTAGCACCAGGTAACAATTTAAACCTTATAATAATTTAGAAAGGAGTTAGGATATGTCTAAAATTATAGCATTTATAGATAATAAATATTTTTTAATGGCACTGTTGACAGTTTTGTTTGTTTGCATATTTAAATATAAGCCTAAAAAAGGGGGAGAGTTGTATTTAGGAGTAATTGCAAATAGAGGACTTCATATTTTTAATCCTGAAAATTCACTTACGGCATTTAGATATGCAGTAAATGCAAAGTTGATAGTAAGTATTGATGTAAGACGGACAAAAGACGGCAAATTAATTTGTTTTCATGATAAATATACTAGAAGAATGTTGGGCATTCCTGGTAAAGTTAGTATGTTTGCTTATGAAAGATTAAGAGAATTTAAACTTGCTAAAACAAACGAGAGAATTCCTTTGCTAAGCAAGGCACTCAAGGAAGTAAATGGCGAAGTTCCAGTTCTTTTAGAGATTAAAGGAAAGTTTAGAAGAGGTTATTTGATTGAACTTTCAAGAATACTCAAAAGATATAAAGGAAAAACGTATTTAGAAACAAAGAATCTCTTTACATACTACATACTAAAAAATAGATTTAAGTATGAAGGTGAAAAGAGGGTGTATTTTATTTTAAATCCTTTTAGAAAACGGCCAGAATATATTAGAACGAGGGACTATAATTTCCAAAGAGGAAAGTTTTATGGTATGGCTGAAGATAGAAAAACTAAACTTCCTACCGCAGAAGATATTTCAAGCATTATAGTTAGTAAGATGGAAAGTGTTGAGAGCAAAAAAGAAATTCTTGCTGCTATAGGAAAAACAATTAATAGGTATGAAACAAGAATAAACGAAGAACATTGGGTTAAGAAATCATTATGGTTACATCGCTCTATTGTTTCAAGTCGCTTTAAAGAGCATTCTAGGCAAAGTGTCGAAGAATGTTTAAGATTTGCTGATGAGAATAAAATAAATTTGACATTAGAGTTTGATGTGGTTATGCATAAAGGTGAGATAAAATGCTATCATAAAGATGCAATACCATCTATGTTAGGCCAAAGAGTATCGTGTGCAGAAAAGATGGATATAGAGAATACCATATCTTTGAAAGAAATATTAGAGATGGTAGCGAATAATCGATTCATTAATCTTGCAATAGATATTAAAGATTATAGGTTGAGAAACAGAGAGATAGAAGATCTAATTATATCTGAAATGGAAACTTCTAATTTTTCTGGTAATTTCATTATGATGTCATTTAACCCGCTTGTGTTAAAATATTTAAAAAAGTTTCGGCCTGAATATCTTAGAGCGCAAATTGTTCATAGTTTAAGTAGGTTAAGAGAAAAAATACCATTTTTTGGATTCTCGTGGATAATTAATACTTTCTTTGGTGTGCTGTTTGATGTATCTGATGCGGATTGCGTAGTAATGGATGATAGTAATTGGCTGTATTGCTTGATATCATTCCATAGAAATGTTCAAGGCAAACCAGTTTTGATATATGCGCCAAAAAGTTATGTAGAACAGGAAAGCTTTGTAGGAAGAGATAGCGTGACTAATTTTATCGTTGAAAATATTGAATCCGAAGAGGCGTGGCCAAGGACATATATTAACAAATTTAAGCAAGCCGAATAGGCCTAATTTAAGGTGTATAAGATGATGTATCTTATACACCTTTTTTCGCTAATATTAGTTCTTTTATATTGCACTATTTTTTACTATTTGATATACTTAAACTGTATAATTGTAGGAGTAGATGAAGAATAATGGAGAAATTTGAACTAACATATCCAGAAAGAAATATTTGGCTTGTTGAAACGTTTTATGACAAGCAATTAATTAATATTATATCTGGCTCTTTTGTAATTAAAAGAGACTTTAATCTGGATTTAGCAGAAAAAATGGTAAACAAGTACGTAGAACTAAATGATGCTATGAGACTTAGAATAAATTTAGAGAGTGGCATACCAAAACAGTATGTTAGTTCTTATGCGCCTTTTAGTGCAGATAAAATAGATGTACAAGGTAAATCTGAAGATGAAATAGAAAGAATAAAAGATGAGTATATAAAGAAACAAATATATGTATTAGAAGATCCATTAGCTTCATTTTTGTTAATAGATAGAGGTAATGGCTTAGGAGAAGTCTTTGTTAAAGTACACCATTTAGTCGGTGATGCTTGGACAATATCTAAAATGGGAAGCGTATTTTCCGAAATATATGAAGCGTTGCTTGTGGGTGAAGAATATACTAAAGAATTCCCAAGCTACACAGAATTTATTAAATCAGAACAAGAATATTTACAAGACGATAGATATGTATCAGATAGTGAGTTTTGGAAAGAATATTTAACAGGATTAGAAGAACCTGTAGGACTTAAAGATAGTGGTGTAATTAAGGATACTAAAGCAAAGAGACACACAGTTGTTTTAGATGATGATTATCAAGCAATGTTGGATAATTATTGCAAAGAAAATAGATTATCTCCATATACAGTATTTTTAACAGCGCTTGCTATATATATGGAAAGAACAACTGGTAAACAAGATTTTGTAATTGGTACACCAGTACTAAATAGATCAAATTTCAAAGAAAAGAATATGGCAGGTATGTTTATATCTACTATGCCAGTAAGATTTAATGTAGATGAATCAAAAACATTCTTAGATATGTGTAAAGAAGCAGGTTCAGACTCAATGTCGTTATTTAGACATCAAAAACATCCGTATGTAAAAATATCTGAGATATACAAAAAATTAACAGGTGTTACAGATAACATGTACAAAGTAATGTTATCTTACCAAAATGCTAGAGCATCTGTTGCAGTAGAGGATAAATACGAACTTAAATGGAGATTTAGTGGTCATATACAAGATGAACTAGAAATACATATTTCAGACCTAAATGCTACAGGAAATTTAGAAGTACATTTAGACTACTTAACATCTTTATTTGAAGATATAGAGGTTAAGTATCTAGCTACTAGAATTCTTGAAATAATTAAAGACGGAATAACAAATAACAGTGCAGTAGAAACAATAAAAATAATGACAGATGAAGAAAGAAATAAAATACTTGGTAAGTTTAATGATACTACAAGACCATAT
>JAZRSA010000062.1:0-2405 GCA_045651205.1 Clostridia bacterium | reverse complement strand
TACATGTAGTTACCATTATCTTTTTTAGCATATAAGTCGAAATCAAAGTTACATATATCATCAACTCTTTGAGCTATAGTTGCTAAGTTAACACCAGTTAATTTGTCGCATCCTATTATACCATGAGTTGGATAAGTTTTTAATTGAGTATATAAACAGTGTTGAGCAAGATGTCTAGCGAAGTTATCAGTAGTAGTATATGGTACATATAAAGTAGTATCATATCTGTATTCTTCTTTTCTAGATAATCCTCTACCACCTAAATGGTTAGGTAATTCATCATAAGCTGAACTGTTAACTGCTAACATGAATTCGAATTTATCTTTCATTTGTTGAGATTCATTTAATCTTTGAACCATTTCTTCTTGAGAAGAGAATTCTATTTCGTTAGAATAAACATTAACGAAAGTCATGTTGTCAGATAATTTACAAGGAAGTTTAGGCATGTCTTTTTCAGCAGCTATTATAGTGAACTCTTCTTCTTTTAACATACCTTCTGCTAAATCTTTAAGAGCCATGAATGGCATTATTAATGGATTTTCTGGTTCAAAAGTTAAGTAATGTCCATCTTCATCCATTATAGCACAACCATCTTTATCTCTTATTATTAATTCGTTAGCAGAATCATTAGTAACTGTTATAGAAGTAGAATATACTATATCGTCAGCTATTATGAATGGATATACTTCTTCCATTTCTCCAACAGCATTAGCAGCTAATACGAATTTAGCCATGTCTTCTGCGTCTTGTTTGAATGCTACTAATAAGTCACCTATTTGAACTAATAATCTTGCACAATCATAATCTTCTTTTCCAAAAGTACCTATACCTAAGATATTGTTTTGTGCTTTAACGAATCTTTTTAATTTAGCATCGAATTCGTATAATTCCCCAAATTCAATACCAGCTTTTATTTCGGCAAAGTCTATAAATCCATCTTGGTCAGATATAGCTATTTTTTCTTCTGGAACTTCAGGTATTAATACTAATACAGCACCAACTTGGAAGTCAGGTACTTCTGAAGCAAGAACTTCAGATTCAACATTAACTACTTCTTCAACAACTGTAAATAATACAACGTTTTCACCATGTACATTTACATCATATAATTCGAAGTGTTCTGGAACAGCAGGTATAACTTGTATTAAGTTATCTAATTCAACTGTGTCATCTATAACTAAAGCTAATTGTCCATTTTCTAATCCTTCGAATGCTTTGTTCATCTCAACGCTTCTTCTTCCTAAAACAGGAACTCTTCTATATCTAACTGGAGATATATTGTTTACTATATAATCATGATTTATAGTATCTAATTCATCTGCATGTATACCTATTTTATAATCAGCAGCCATTGCAAAATCATTAGCAGGTTTTTTGATTTTAGCTTGTAATATAACATTTCCAAAAGATCCATCTTCTAATATTTCTTTGATGTCTATGTTTTCTCTATCAACAACTCTGAATGCATCTTTTTTAGGAAGTTTACCAACTATACTAGTTTCAGCAGTTATACCAGCTAATACAGTATAATCAGATTTGTGGTTTTCTAATATAGAATATATACCGTCGTTTAATCCAACAACTCTATTAGAGTCATCTTCATTAGGAACAACAACTTTATATTTTCCAGGAGCTTTTTGTTCTATCTTAGCTGTTCTAACGAAACCTTTACCAAGTTTTTGATATAAATCAAATGGATCTAATTCAACTTCTTCATAGTCAACTTTATCATTAACTACCATTGAATCTAAGAATCCAACTCTTTTATAGCATTCAAATTCTTGGTCTATAACTAATTCAGGATAGCAGTTTTTGAAATCATTGAATATTGCACCATATAGTGGATAAGGTTTATTAACGTTAGTGTTTATAACAAGTTTTTTCCATATAGATTCATTGAAAGCAGTATATGGTTTTACATTAGATGCTTCATTTATTATATTGATCTGAACATCTGTTTTAGCTACAACACCATCAGCATTGTCAGCTTTACATATTGTATAAACACCAGGGAATACGTCTCCAACATTTAACACTTGAACTTCTTTAGCAGAAGCTGTTAATTCAACACCATTGTTATCAACTACAGATAGTCTTAAAACATTGTTATTGCTGTTGTTGTTGAAAACATCTATTAAGTCAGTTAATTTACTAGATTTAGTTATGCTATTATTTTTAAGTTTAATTTCAGTAACTAGAACACTATTTATATTATCTACAACACCTTGTAATTTTTCTTGTACAGTAGTTCTGTCAGCTGGTTTATATATTCTTATAACACCAGGGTTTACTGTACTACTTTGATTTGCATCAAAGAAGAAGAAACATTTTTTGTTTTCATTGTAAGGGTATTTTCCTGATACTCTTAATCTTAAATCAGTTTCAACTGCAAACTCGAAGTCTTT
>JAZRSA010000061.1:0-41808 GCA_045651205.1 Clostridia bacterium | reverse complement strand
GTTATTCCATAAATTGTTGAGTTATTTCTTTCTCGATATGAAATACCTACTATTTTATATTTCTTATATGTAGGATTATCAATATATTCTTTATCTTCACCTTGATATGGATTATATTGTCCTAAATTTATCCCATCTATTGTTTTTCTAGTTCCTACATTTAATTCAATATAGTCACCAACTTTTAATTTTGATTGTAGAGACATTTTTTTACTTATTACAATTTCATTAGAATTTTTTGGAAATTTACCTTCAATTATTGTATATGATAAATTATCAAAATCTTCTTTATTTATTGAATAAATAGTAATATATGGATTTTCTTCAGTTGAATTTATATATTTAGATTCGCCTAATTCATATAAGGTACTAATTGACTTTATATCTTTATTTAATTCATATTTACTTAATTGTTCCCTATCTATTGTTTCTAAAGCAATATGATAGTTACCCATTTCATTAATTGTATTTTGAATTAATGTTTCTTGAAAACTATTAAATAAACCACTCAAAGCACAAATTAATGCTACTGATAAAACTATACCAATTATAGTTCCTATTGTTCTTTTCTTATTTAACTTTAAATTCCTTTTTGTTAATTTAGTTAGTATTTCCATTACTATACCTCCTTAACAATTTTTCCATCTTCAATTTTAATAATTCTATCAGCACATTTTGCGATTTCCATATTATGTGTGATCATAATAATTGTTTGCTTATATTCTTTGTTGGATTTTCTTAACAATTCAACTATCTCATCACTTGATTTAGAGTCTAAATTTCCTGTTGGCTCATCTGCAAGAATAATAGTAGGATTAGTGACTAATGCTCTACCAATAGATGTTCTTTGTTGTTGTCCACCAGATAACTCATTTGGCAAATGATGTTTTCTGCTTTCTAATCCTAATAAATTTATTAACGAATTAAGATGTTCTTTATTTACTTTTCTATTATCTAAATCTAATGGCAATGTAATATTTTCTTCTACATTTAAAATAGGAATTAAATTGTAAAATTGATATACAAGTCCAACTTGTCTTCTTCTAAAAATGGCAAGTTTGTCATCATCAAGTTTATAAATATCCTTTCCATCTATAAAAACATTTCCTGATGTTGGTCTGTCAACTCCTCCAATTAAATGTAATAAAGTTGATTTACCACTACCAGAGGCACCAACTATTGCAACAAATTCTCCTTTACTTACTGAAAATGATACATTATCAAGAGCAACTACTTTTGTTGTTCCTTTACCATAAATCTTTGTAAGATTTTCAACTTTTAATATTTCCATAATAAAACTCCTTTATTTATTACAAACTAATTATATGACATTCAAGGTTACAACTAAGTTACAAAAATTAAATAAATTGATTTTTTAGTTTTATCATACAAATTACTATTTGTATGATACTATATTTATTATCTTTTTTCGTTATTATTGTTTTTATTCTTCTATTTCAGTTTTTATTTTGTTAAAATTTTACTACATATATTTTAATTATTTACACATAATATTTTTGTATTTATTAAGTAGGAAAATATATGAATACATTAAATCAAATCGAACTTCAAGATACAAGACACATATGTGGTGCAGCCACTGGTTTTTGCACTAAAATTGAGTATTACAAAACTCTTGTAAACGATGAAAATGGTACAAATATTTTATCTAAACTTTGTACTACTTGCACAAGTCTTAAACAAGACTTAATTGCAAAACTTTAATTTGAAAGGAGATTTTATTATGAATGAAAAAATAGCAATAGCAGATAGCTTATCTACAACTAATACTATTATTAATATGATAAACTATAGCATACAACAATCTAATAATAAAAATTACAGAGACACTCTAGTTTCATATAGAAATGAATTAGAAGATTTACAATGGCAACTATATGTCTATGCAAGAGATAATGGTTACTATGTACCAGCTGCACCTGCAGGTATGGCAGATATAGACGCTGTTAAAAGCGCTGTAAGCGGAAATTAACCATTTTTATTTTACCCGACTAACTTTACTAAAAAAGATAAAAAGACGTCATATGACGTCTTTTTGCTCTTATTAAACATTATTTTTTTAATTCTTCATGTCTTTTAATTTTCATTGTAGTTGTTTTTACGAAGTCTTCTTTTTTAACTTCTAATTCTTTTATCCATTTATAGCTTGGAAGCTTTTTATTTACTTCTTTAATTTCTTCCCAAATTAACTTATGCATTTCTTCATCTGATGGATATTTGTTCTTACCAAATTTTTCATCTAAGAATGCTGTATCTAGAGTTACTTTAACTGCAATTATTAATTCTTTTTCATCTCTAGGATCTTGTTTAGCATATATCATTGACTCATTTACGTAAGATATTTGGTTTACTAATGTTTCAATTTCTTCTGGATATACATTCTTTCCATTACCTGTTATTATTAAGTTTTTGCATCTTCCTGTTAAGAATAAGAAACCATCTTTATCTAAGTAACCTAAATCTCCAGAATGGAACCATCCTTTAACAATAGATTTCTTAGTTTCTTCTTCATCTTCATAATATCCAAGCATTAAGTTAGAACCTTTAATTAATACTTCTCCTATTCCTTCTTCATTAGGATTATCTATTTTAATTTTTGAGCAAGAACCAGCTCTACCAACTGATGCTGGATTTCTCTTATCCTCTGGAACTATTGTTGCAAGAGGTGCTGTTTCTGTTAGTCCATATCCTTGTAAGAAGCTTATACCAAAGTCTTCTATTCTCTTACCTACAAGTGGATCGATTGGAGCTGCGGCAGAAACTATTATTCTAATCTTTCCGCCTAAAGCTGCTAATATATCTTTAAATACTATTTTCTTTAATGATCTACCTGGTTTACCAAATGCATTTGTTACATCAGACATAACATCTACAACTTTAGTTTTACCTTGTTTATCTATGTTTTTATTTACCTTCTTTATTAAGCTTTCTATTAAAGCTGGAACAACTAGCATAACTGTTGGTTGTAATTCTTTAATATCTGTTGCTATGCTCTTAAGTCCACCTGCATAACCTATAGAAAGTCCACCTGAAATTGGTATTATCATACCAATAGATGCTTCATATGTATGGTGTAAAGGTAATACTGAGAAAAATCTATCTTCTTCATATAATGTAACCGCTTCAAGAGCTGCTTCCATATTAGCCATAATATTTTTGTTAGATAGCATTACACCTTTAGATTGAGCTGTTGTACCAGATGTAAATAATAATATTCTAAATTCATCTTCATTAATTGGCTCATTAAATAAAACTTCCTCTTTATATTTATAACCAACTTTAGCTAATTCTTCAAATGTATAATCTTTTTCTGTTTTGTTTTCTATAGTGTTTTCATTTTCATATAATTGAATGAATGCTTCTATATTTGTTGCTCTATCACGGATAGCGTCAATTATATCTTTCTTTCTTGGTGAATAGAATATTGCTTTAGCATGAGAACGGTTAAGTAAGTTTAACACCTCTTCTGCTGGAAGCTCTTTATCTAATGGTACAACTACACCTGCACCACAAACTACAGAATAATATGATGCTGTCCATTCATAACTGTTTTCACCAATTACAGCTATTCTTTCTCCTTTAAGATTTAATTCTTCAATTAGTGCAGCACCTACGCTTGCAACATCATCTCTAAATTGTTTGTAAGTTATTTCTTTAAACTTATCCATTCCAGGTCTTTTTTCTAAGAACCCTGCTTTTTCTGGAAGTCTAGATGTAGTATCTAAAAATCCATCTCTTATTAACTTATATCCTTTATATTTTACTTTTGTATTTAATATACCTTCTAACATATTATTCTCCCTTCAAATTATATACATAATCTATTAGTTTTATATTAGTTATATTCGTGTCAATTTTCTTTTTTGTTACCTGGTACTAATTATATAGTATATTATATAATTTGTCAAATGTTTTATTCATAACTTTATTAAAATATACAAAAAAGAGATAGTCTATTACTACCCCTTTTTATTGTTTGTTTTATTCCAAAACACTATTCTGTTTTCTTATCTTTCTTTAAAATAATTATCTTCTTGAAATATCCTGTCTTAAACATTGTTTGGAAAACATTTTTAAATACTATCATAAGTATTGGCCCTATAAGTAAGCCTGCTAATCCTAATACTTTAAATCCTAGATACATGCATAATAATGTAATGAAAGGATGAGTTCCAATATTGTTACTTACTATTTTAGGTTCTATTAGTTGTCTTATTATTGTCATCATTAAGTATAATACAACTAATGCTATACCAAATCCAAGTTCTCCTGTTATTGCTGAATATATTGCCCAAGGAAGAAGCAATGCACTTATTCCTAATATTGGCAATGCATCTATTATTGCACCTATTATAGCTATTAATAATGGATATTCAACACCTAGAAACATAAACGCAATTAAAAGTTCTACAAATGTTAATGTTATTAATGTAATTAATGCTTTTAAATATCCACCTAATGATTCAAAACATTTTGCAATAACATCTGTTAATTTCTTAACCCAACTGTTTGGAAGTGCATCTGTCATAAACTTCGTTATTGTTCTTCTGTCTGTTACTAGGAATAGTGTTGCTAATAACGTTACAACTATATATATTAATATGTTTGGTACAAACATTATAAAGTTTACTATTGCGTTTGCAAGTTTAGTTGTTAATTCTGCTAATTTAGATAATACATTTAGTCCTATATTATATATCGATTCAGAAATAGCGGTTGGTGTTCTATCTAATAATTCCGTTATAGATGTAAATACCGTTTTATATTCTATCTTTAAATTTTCATATATATTTGGTATTTTACCACTTAAAGCTATTGCTTCATTTACAAGTGATGTAATAATAAAAGCAATTATTGCACCTAATATTATGTAGGTTAAAAACACTGCTACTGTTCCTACTATTTTTCTGGATATTTTACTTTTTTTAACTATAGCTTCTACCGGTCTTTCTAAAATTGCTGCAATTATAATTCCTATAACAAATGGCCAAAAATATGCTCCTATATATATTACTCCAAATACCGTTATAAACACAGCAAATAGTGATAATAATTTTATTCCCGTCTTCTTATAATCTAACATGTCTTCACCTCTTTTAAAATTATATATTTAATGTTATCTATTGTCAATTAAGGTTATATTTTTCGACATAATCTTACATATTTCTTCAATTATACATAGAAAAAACTCTCAAGTTTTTCTTGAGAGTTTTTTGTTTTAGTTACATTCTATTATTCATAGTCTGTAGCAGCTCTGTCATCAAGATCGTATAGCATTACAGTTCCTTTAATCTTCTTGTATAATGTATTATTTATTGCCCATTGACCTTTTTCTAAACGAATTGATTGTGCCGCTGTAAAGTTTGCTTGGTAACCGAAATTCTTAAATCCTAGATATCCTTCATAATCCCATTGAGATGTATTAGCTGTATCTATTGTTTTTAATAAATCTGCTTCTTTACGGTTGTTATTTATTTCTGCATAAGTTTTTGTTGCTGCACCGTATGATAAAGTAATGTTTTTAGCATTTTTACCTTCTGGATCCGCACCATATGTTCCAGCTTTTGCTGTTATGTCGAATATAACTCCTATGTAACCATCTTGTAATGGTTTGTTTATATCATATTTTCCATTTGCATCAACTGCTACTGCAATTGTAGAGTTTGGAAGTTTGTATTCACCATAGTATGTTATTATTGTTCCATTATTAGCTGTATTTACTGTGTCATATGTTTGATATACTGTTGCCATTTCGTGAGTTAATCTTAATTTTCTTAAGTTTCCTAATTTAACAACATCTTTAGATAATGATATTTTTTCTTTATCTGTCATATATCTATATGCATCGTTTGGTGTGAATTTTAATTCATATCCACCAGTCGCACCATCTTCTAGTTTTACATATTTGCCTGAAGCGTTCTTATAGAATAAGTATATACCGTTTCTACCTTCTTCTAAGAATGTCTTACCATCTTTAGATACATAATAGAATCTTGTTCCGATATCTACATATTTATTTGTTAATGGTTTTCCTTCTTTATCATAGAATGCTCCTGTTACTTTCATATCAAAGCTGAATGTATAACCTAGTTTTGGAGCTTTTACATAATCCTTATCTGTATGTTTGTATGGACCTATAGGTAATGTTCTAACTGGATCTTTACCTATTTCTGCAGTTGTTCTTGGTTGTGTCTTTGTTAGATCAATATTTGAATAAATCCATTTTCTTATACCAGAATAATATAGATTTCCTGTATGCTCATTTACTGAAGCATTTGTATTTTTTCTAAATACCGATTTCCATGCAACATCTTTAACGTCTGTTATTCTAAAGTCATATAATTTATTTAGAACAACTAATTCATATGTAGCATCTGCAAAGTAACTTGGTACATCTGTTGCTGCGTTTGTTGTCTTCTTGTCTGTACAAATATTTTTTACAGTAGGTTTTACTACACTACGATATTGTAACATGTCTATTAATAAATCATATTTATCTCCATAATATAATGCCAACGAGTTGCCATATATATCTACTAGATTTGGCGCATTGTATGCATATGCTCTTACTGTGTAAGAACGAGTTTCCTCTGCTGCATTTATTGTATCGTCTGTAACATCTGAGTAAACTTGTGCATTAATTGCTGTTATCTTACTTCCAGTTGCACTAGTTATTGGTCCTATCCAAGTTCCGGCTTTAATTACTTCATTTCTAATTGTTCTTGTATTATTTACAACTGTACCTGATGAGTTTGCCCATCCTTGTTTTGTAAGCGTTGTTGATGAACTTGTATTATAATATCCTACAACAACATTGCATACATCAAAGTCAAATTTAATATAATATCCAGCTGCATATTTTTTAGTATCTTTTAATCCAGAGTAAGGTTTTATCTCCTCTTTAGCAGTATTACCAAATTTAACTGCAAATGGTACTCCTAATTGTATTACTTGCACCGAACTATCTGTTATGTCTGATTGATCTACTAATGAATATGCATTTGATGTTAATGTTGCCGATGCTGCTATTGGTGTATATATATTAACTTTTCTTGATGTCTTAGTTATTAATCCATCATAATCTAATTTAAATGTGCCATTAGTTAATTCTTGACGTGGAGTTAAATAATTAGAATAGTATACATCATCTTCTACTGTATTTATTGCAGTTTTATATAATGTAATAGGGCCTAACCCTTCCTTCTTAGCTATTAATATCTCAGTTTTATATTTAGCTTCTGCAGCTATAGTTCTTATTCCATTTGGAACATTTTTATTTATACTTGATGCTGCAAGCTTTTCATAATATTCTTCTGTTACCTTTTCTCCCACGCCATTATATGCTGTTTTATAGAATTGTGGGTTTGGAGTTTTTAACTCTGTTCTTTGATCAAGTGCTTCAGATAACTTTAACACTTTCTTGTTTTCAATGTATGCGTTAGAACCGTTGTTTAATGATTCTCCATTGATTTTTATATGAGCGTTACGAGCTCTATATGTAATATTTATTCCCATCAAGTCTGCAATTTCTTTTTTCTCTTTTTTAGATACGAAGAAACTTGCATCTGATAAGATTTCTGTTTTAGATTTTATTTCAGCGTAAATATCATATTGTGCTTTATATTTATCATATTTGTTAAGCAGATTTGTTCTATATCTTTGTTGTGCTAATAATTCGCGTTCTGCTTTCTCTAATGCCGCTAAAGCTTTTTCTGCTGATTTTTTACGATGATTATATTCTAATTCACAAGCTTCTAATATTAACCATCTTCCTGCTACATCTAGTTCTTTAAATACATTTATATTCTTAAGTTCTATATCTAAATTTGATTGTGCTTGGCTTTCTGCACGAGTTAATGCAGGAATTGATGCGTTTGCTTGATCTCTTTTTGTTATAGCAGTATTTCTTGCTGTTTTTGCGTTTGGTATAAGAGTATTTTCACGATATGTTATATCTCCTTGCCATTCTACAATATCGTCTTCAGCTGACTTTATTGAAGCCTTTGTTGCTTTTATTTGATTGTCCTTTTTAGTTATATTTGATGAAGCAGTATTTGCAGAATTAGTATAAGATGATGCTGTTGAATTAGCATTACTATATTTTGTATATGCATCATTTATAGCTGTTTGATAACTAGATATTATAGACTCGTTATCTGAATATCTATCGTTTGCTGCAGTTAATGCCGCTTCTGCTGCTGATATCGCAGAATCTGCGCCAGAACACAATGTTGAATTTTTATCATCTCTACATGCTTCCAATTTATCTTCTTTTGCTTTTTTAAGTGCATTTTCAGCCGCTTTTACTTGCGTATCTAAATCAGCTCTTTTATCTAGGTATGGTTCTTGTGCTGATTGATTAGATAGATATGTAGAATAATGTCCACTTGCTACACCAGCATAATAATCCGCCATTTCTTCATAATATGCTTTATCTTCTTTTAAGCCTTCTAATTCACTCTCTTGTGTTGATAGTTGACTTTTAAGATTTGGTATAGTTACTGTTTGTGCGTTGCTTATCCAAGCTTTACGATTTACTATATCTTGCTCATATGTAGCTATATTATTATTTTGTTTTATTCTTTCAGCTTCTTGATTATTTGCCTCTGCACGCGCACTATTTAATGCTGTTGTTGCTTTATCTTTTTCTCCTTGTACTAAGGCTATTGCAGCAGCCATTATTTCACTACTATTCTTAGCTTCTATATATTTATCGTATGCCTCTTCGTATTGAGCTTTCTTTTCTTCATACTTTCTTAAAGTATATTCATTTATTTCTTCTATGTTTTCTACTGTATTTGCAAGTTTATTTTCTTTCTTTTCTGCTTCAGTCTTATCCTTAGCATTTATTTTTCCATCACCATTTGCATCTACTTCATCCATTTGCGATTGACTTAAGAATTGATGAGAAATTGATAATTTTTCTGCATCTTCTTCACTTTTATTACCTTTGTTGTCTGTTATTTGTGCACCAAAGTAATTTGTCCAATCCTTTGTGTTTTTATAATCTGATGTATCTATCGGTTTTACACCATTGACTTCAAGTGTAGGTGTTTCTGTTCCAAATGAAAATTCTTTTTTATCGTTTGTCCATTTAAATAATGGTGAGCCATTTGTTGTTGCCCATTTTTCACTAGCATCAAACATTGTTACTTTTTGTAATGTATCTACTATTAATTCATCTACTCTAAAGTAACTGAATGAATACTCAACATTATCTATATTTATTGTTGTTTTATCTTTACCAACATTATATTGTAATTTGATATCTACATCATGCTTATTGTTTTTAGCATCGATATATTCTAGGTTAACAGCTGATACCATAACTTTAGATAACTCTGTTAATCCTGTTTTAACATTTACACCTGATGGTATTGATAATATTTTTTCATCATTTGCATCATTTCCATCATTTATATTATCGTCATTAGATTCTTTTAAACAATCTCCTTCATTATCTTGAGTAGATTTAAAGTAATAATTCATCGATATAAATTTATCTGGAATTGTTGCTTCTGTCTTATCTTGGTTGTAATAATAGAAGTTTACTTGTTTTGTTCCAGGTTCTACTATAACACCTAGTATTGTATCAAATGGTTTATACCAATCTTTACTTGGATCAACTTTAGTTCCATATAATGATTCTAATGTTCTATATGAACTGTATTTTTGATATCCAACATATCTTACACCATCTAATAGATGTAATATACTAAATCTTTCATCTAATAAGCTTACTGCTGTTCTTACTAGTATTGATTGACCTGCTTGTCTATAATATCTTTCTTGTATACGATTTATTGTAGTCTCATCATCATCTAATGAATAATAAGGTTGTTTAGCTGATGGTAATGGAACTGTAAATAATGTTCCTGTAAAGGCTGTATCATTTCCTCTTATTTGTTGTTTTACTGCTGGTAATACTTTATTGTTTACATCTACATATAAATGGTTTACATATACAATTTCAGGTTTCTTTGTATAATAGAATTCTATTATTATACATTCAGATTCATTTTCAGGAATTAATCCATCTAACTCAATTACATTACTTGCTTCTGAAGACATTACTCCTAGATATTCTTCAAGTTGTAACATTGCATATGCTTCATCAAATGAATATCCACCTGCTATATTGTATCCAATAGCTACATAGTTGTTTTCTCCTGTATACTCATTAGCAGCTTTTCTTATATATTGATATATTTCAATTTCGCCTTCATATACTTCTATATGATCATCCCATATTTCTGTAGGATATATAGTTTCATAATCCGAATTAAAGTCGTCTCTTATTTCTAATTTTGGATTATTAGCTTCTAACAATTCTGCACTTCTTAATGCTTCACTTGTTAATGATGTATGTTCACCGATACCAACGTGTCTAATATAAACATTTCTCTTAGATTTTTTAGGTATTGACATTACATTATCAAAAGAGTTTAATACTGCTCTTGTTGAATCTTCTGCTGTTCCTAAAACATCTAGTGGCCAGAACTCTCTTGTATAACCACGTTTTTTATATTGGCTAAAGAATTCTGCTGCTGTTCTTGATAATTCATATCCGCCATCATCATATTGAGCTGCTGAAATTACAATGTCTGATATAAATAATGGATCAGTTTCTTCATTCCATTCACTCGCATCTAATGCTTCTCTAAATTTTAATAAATCATCATGATACATTACACAATCTTCTATGTATATGTATTCTTCATCTAGAGTACCTGCATCCATACGGCCTGCTTGCACTATTGCATATCTATATACTACTCTATTTTTAGGTTGAACTGTACTAATGTTCCATCTAGTTCCAAATTCAACTTTGTTTATAGCTCCTTTATTGCTATATAATTCAAATATTAATGATGGTAATGATTCCATTATCTCACCAGTAGCTAATACATTTGGTTTAACTATTTTACTTGATACATTATTAAAATAATATATTGAATTTGCTACTGTGTTTGTTATTGGAGTTATTGTTCCATCTTCTTTATGAGATATCATAGAACCTACTGATGTTCCTTCAGTTACAGGTGCGTAAGTACCTTCTTGTGCTTTATGGAAAGAGAAACCTATTGTTGTATATTCTTTTGCTGAAGGTTTACGAACTCCATTAGCATCTGGTTCTACCCATTTAGAAGGATAGATTACAGATTCATATGAATATGCATAATATCCTGAACCATCTTCTAATAATAAGTATCCTGTTGCAGGCTCTTTTAAATATTCTTTTACTTCCTCTGGTGTAGCAGTTCTATATCTTCTAAATAATAAATCTGGTTTTTCATCACCATTTACATCTTTACGCCATGCTATATGATGGTTTGCAAATGCAAATACTTCATTAGTTCCTGCTAGGAATAATATTGAAAATATTGCTATGAATAAAAATAATATCTTACTTGTTCTTTTCATATATTAACCCTCCTACTGCTGTTGGAACTTTTACATCTTCAGTTTTATTAACCATACGTGTTGCTAAACTTGTTGGTTCAATGTATAGTGATTTTGAATTTAATGTCATTGAAAGTGGTATATCAACATACATTGTTATTTGCTTTCCATTATATTCTACATTGTACGCATAATCTCCAAATAATAGATTTTTATTTGTATCTCCGCTTATAACATCTAATGTTATTTTTGTTCTTACAAAATATCTTTCACCAGAATAATACATAACTGGTAATAATATTTCAGCATCACCTTTTAATGTTATTTTATTATCTTTAACATATTCAACATACATTTCAACTTCATCATTATTTAATTTGTATATTGAGTATCTATTTAAAGCGTTTCTGAAGTTTATATAATCTATTTCATTATAATTAACATTTAATATTAAATCTAAGTATCTAGTAACTGTTTCATCTATTTGTCCATATAGCTCGCCCATATCTTCAAATACTTTTTTAGGATTTACAAAATCTTTTTCATTTTCCACAAGTAGTGGCATTTCGTATTCATTCTTTTCCACTGCATCTACAATGTATGGATACTCTTTACTGTTACTAGGTAATTTTTCTTTATCTGTAACAATTTTAACTCCACTGCTTACTAGTTTTCCTTCTTCATTTACATATTTATCTTTGTAATATACAGTTGCATATTTGTTGCAAATTTCAATTACTAATTTATTTAATTCTCCTTTATTTAATTTTTTATCATTTAAAGCAGAATTATCATTTTCTAGAATTCCTAGTGTCACTGCCATTGCAATATATCTTGAATCAGAAACAGAATATTTTTCTAATTTCTTTTCATCAATATTTAATTTAGCTGGTGATACTTGATCATCCACACATAGTTCTACTATTCTCATAGCAGTTATTACTGCATCTATTTTAGTAGCATTATCTAAAAAGTCTTCTCTTTCTATTTTAGATGTTAATCCAACCTTTTTAGCTGTTTCATACCAAACGTCTTCATCTGTCATTTCGTTAGTCTTTGTAGCTAAAAGTAAATTACTTGCTTTAGTTGAATTGTTTATTGATCCAAATAAAACTTTAAACATATCTAAATTTGTTACCCTTTGATATGCTGTAGCTTTTTGATTCGAATAAAGTTCATTGTATTTGTATAAATACATTTGATCTGTGTATTCTTTGTATTTAATAGTTTGTACTATGCAATACCCAGCAATACACAAACCAACTACTAAAACCACAATTAAAATAATAGAAAGTATTGAAAGCATTTTTACTTTCGCTGAAGAATTCTTTTTATTTTTTTCTTCATTTTTCGTTTTTTTCACTTTCTTTTCGTTTTTCATATTTCCCCCTATGGTTTACAAATTGGGCACGTGTAATACCCTTGCGTTGCCGCGTCTGCCTTCTTTTGATAATATATAGGCAATACCGTATCTTTCGCCATGCTGATATAATATTCATATATCGGACATTTTGTAGATGCGTGATATAAGTCATACTCTAGATAATACCTTGGTTCTTTTTCGCTACCATCTTCCGGTATTTTAGTATCAGCTTCTAGAGCAGCACTAACATAATATTTACGTGTTTCAGATAACTCTGCCGCACTATATGATTTGTAATTTAAATATCTATTACCTAATGAAATTCCTTGTACTACAGAAATTATACCAATACCGTTCATTGTTTCAAACCATGCTGTATCTGAGTCAACAGTAAATGTAAATTTATAGTCTATTCCAGTTGCACCAGAAAAATCATTATGATGATTTATTGCATAAGAAATATGTTTCATACCTATTCTTGCAATTACATCTTTTCTCATTCCGCTTAAATGTTTTACTATTCTTTCTCTTAAATCACTTTCAACATCTGATGGTAAATCTTCAGAATATACTAATTCTAAATTGTTTACCATATCTGTTAAGTAAAAACCTTTGCTTACTACTAGATTTTTCTTTTCCGAATCAACGTCAAAGTGACTCTTTTTATATATATTTAAATATACATAGTCGTCCATTGTATATGTAATCTCATAAACAACATCCGATAATAATTCGTATGCCCCTATATTTTCTAAATCTGCTACATTCATTATATCATATCCTCTTTCATGTGTAACAGGATTTATCTCTTTTTTTGCAATTACATATGAATATGTATATCTAATTTTAGGTTTTGTTACAAACTCAACCTTTCCAGCTGATGTTTCTTCTAGAGAATGTATGTATATTCCGTCATAATCTATTACCGCTACTACCGGAATATACATTTTTAATCTTTGTAGTCCATTTTCATTTCCTTTTACTCCGAAATTATTTGCTAACGAACTAAAATATGTGTCTATAGCAGCTTTTGGATTAATACTAACCTTTTTATCTACTATACCTGAATAACCATAATCTATGTCTTCACTCTCTATTTGCTTCATCGCAGCAACTGCATCTTTAGTTGCTGAATTTATTATTGATTTATAATACATCTCATTCTTTTCTGATTTTACCATGAATGAAGTATTCACAAATGCTATTATTACTATTGGAAGGAAAATTGCAATAAATATCATTGAAAAATCTGTTAATTTCATTATTCATTCTCCTCCTCTTTACATTGGAACGAAACAGTCGAACTTGTTGATGATCTACCAAATATGTCTGTTACTGTTACATATATACTATATGTAGTTCCTTCTACAAAACTTCCCACATAAACTTCATCTAATGCAGCATCTTCTTGCGTTTCATTTGGTGCAGTAGTGTAATTATATATTGGTCCGCCAAAAGCTTCAAGCTTAACGCCTATCGCTCCCGAAACAATTACCGGTCCTGAACCAGCAGGTCCATATGCAGAGTTACCGCTTATATTAACTCCATTTACCGAGATAATACTTGGTCTAGCTGGTGCTTTTCTACATACTCTTATACTTGCTGTTTTTTCTGCAACATTTCCAGCTATATCATAAGTTCTTGCAACTATCGAATAATACTTATCTTGACCATCAATACCTGGTACGGTTACAGACAGACCTTCATTTTCAGCAACAACGGTAGTTCCATCGCAAGTTACTTCATATGTAGTTTTCCATACTCCAGATTCATCTCCACTATTTTCAACATCAGTTCCAGCTGTTATACTAGCTACTATATCTCCACCTCTCATATATACACCGCCTACCAAGTTTGCTGGACCAGCCGAGCTTGATGAAAGTGATATTGACGGTGCGTTCGGCGCAATTGTGTCAATCATTATTATTTTTTCCGTAGTTGCTGAAAGTGCAGCACCATTATATGTAGTTAATATTACCTTTTTACCTTTAGTGTCCTCTCCTACGTTCCATATTCCTGTTGATTCTTCAACCCAATTTCCTGACGCATCTTGCTTTTGTACTTCAATTGTTACATAGCTTATATCACTTATATCATCTTGTTGTCCTTCATATGACACATAAACTGATGATCTATGCCAATCATTTTCCCCTGGATTTGAGTTAAGTATTATTTCTGCCGGAGTAGGTGCACTCTTATCTATTCTTATATATTCTTCATATATTAATTCATTTCCAGCAGCATCTTCCAGTTTAACTGTTAATAACGTTACACCTTCATTTGTAAATGTTATTGTTGTTCCGGAAGTAGCGCCTGTTACTTCAACCGGTTCTTCTTCGCCATATTGAGTTATATATGTAAATGAATTTACACCAGATGTACCTTCATCTCCATTTAATGTTATTTTTGCGGTTACATCTGTAATATACCAAGGAGATTCTTCTTCATCCTCTTTTCCTTCATTAAATATCCCCTTGTCTCCAATTAATTCTATGGTTGGATCTTTTGGCGCATTTTCATCTATTTTTACTACATGAGTACTTACTCTTTCGTTATTTGTTGTATATGTATATACTTTTAATGTATGTGTTCCGTTTCCGGTTAACTCTATATCTATTATACTACCTGTGAATTTAGTTCTAGCTATAGGATGTTCTCCTTCTACTTCATAGTAAGATTCCAACTTTTGAGACGCAGAACCTGTATAGTGTACTGTTACTCTTGTTACAACTTCTGTATTATACCATTCAGTATCTTCGTTTCTCTTTAATCCTTTTATATTTTCAAAACTTACTGTAGCAGGTTCGTTATTATCTATTTTAATTTCTTTATATATAGATGATGCATTACCCGCTTTATCATAATTCTTAATGGTTATTCTACTTATTCCACTTTCAGTTAATGTTACTGGTCCAGTATAAGTCTTTTCTTCACCAGTAGCATTTGAACCTTCTATAAAATATGTTGTTTTATCAAAACCACTATGATTATCGTGACCTGCTGCAACTGTAAATCTAACATTTCCTGTATACCAACCACTTGCTGGAAGTGTAGGGAATGTTACAACTGGATCTTCTGGTTTTTCTTTATCTATTTTTACACTTTTAGTTGCAAATGTATTTGAGTTTTCAGCATAATCTTCTATCTTTAATACTACATTTGTTGTTCCATTTGCAGTTATTTTTACATTATTGTCTAAGTCTTGTTCGCTTTGCACTTGAGCACCTGTCATTGATGCTGTTGTGCGCCATACTCCCGAAAATACCTTTTCAAGCGCTATGCCAACACTAGAATTTCTAGCAACTCCTGGATTTTGTTCTTGATCAGATATTCTTGTAACACTTATTGCAACATCTGATATATACCACTCATCATTTCCTTCTGTTCCAGTTAATACCACAGTCGGAGAATTAGGTGCTAATGTATCTCTATCCAAATAATAAACTTGTTGACTGTATTTTTCCGGCATTCCTTCAATCCACTCTTCATCAAGATATAAATATCTATTACCTTCTAATCCTTGTCCTTCTGGATATTTAATTTTTACTAATATTGAATCACCATCTACTGTTACACCATGTATTGTTTGCATTTCTTGCGCCGTAAAATATTCTGGTGAAACTGCTGTATTTTCTATATACTTAGTTACATTATCTCTTTCGAATTTTAATTTCGATGATATTATTGTTTTCATTTCTTCTGGAGTTTTTGCAAATCCAGTATATTGAACTCTAAAGAATATTTCTTGTTTTCTATATACAAGTAATGGATCTGTTCCTATTACTGCTGCATTTATTGCCTTTGTTTTTAATAATTGTTTCCAATTATATGGCCCTAATATAACAAGATCTTCTTCGTTTGTTTTTGTTGTTACTTCAAATTTAATTGTTTCATCACCAATTGTTAAATCGTGATAATCATTTCTTCCTAATCCACCTAAAACAGAAACACTTGCTACTTCTGTTATAGCGTCAACTGTTGCTATTTTTACATTAGTTAATTCTATTAGAAAATCATATTTACCCGAACCAACTGTAGTCAAATTAATGTCTGCTTCTATTCCATTTAAAACTATATAGTTTTCTATAATATATCTTTCTTCCGCTCTTCTATTTGCAATATTAGAATTATCTTTATCTAAGATACCATTATTTTTTATGTCTGACCAATAGTCATATGAGAATAAATCATATATATTAGTTAGTGCTCCTAATAATCCATCAATAAAACTTGGTTCTCTTACTTGAACTTGCGTAACATCTTCAAATTTTGCTGCTATTGTTATTTTTTGATTTACTTTTTCACCTTCAACATCTTTTTCTAAATCATATATATATTTGTAAGCTGCATCTGCTGGTATATCTGCACATAATTCTTTAGGTGTTGCAAATAATCCACCATAATCCTCTACAATACATTCTACTTCTTTTAGTTCTTCGTTTGTCATCAACTCTACTACGTTAATACTATTTTCAGCATTTACCGGTACAGATAATATTACCTTTGGTGTTGCAATTGTTTCTACTACAACATTATTATATAATTCCCAATTAATGTTGTTTACAACTCCACCATATTTTATATCTATAACTTTAGTATCTACTGCTCCCATTAACATATTATACATTACGCTTCCTGCAGTTATATTCGTATTGTATACCCTTACATATATTTCGTCGCTTTTCTCAAATAAATATATATTTTGTTTTCTATTCGAATCATCAACTTCTTCATTTACTTCTTTATTTGTTAAAAAATCCGCTACATCTTCAGTATTATATAATTCAAGTTCATCAGTAAATTGATTTGAACCCGGTGATGTCTCAATTAATTTATGTTTGTACGCTTCAATTGTAACATTATATGTATTACCAGTAGAAGCTAATGTACTAATAAAAGCCATATATTCTTCTTCTGTTATAAACCCATTTGCTCTGACTTGATCAACAAACTTACTCGTTTGAGTTAGCACAACATTATATGCTATATTATCTTGCCTATCTAAAATACTAAACAATGGTAATAATACAATTACTAATACTAAAAATATAGAAGCAAAAATAACACTTATCGTATCTTTCATCTATACATTTCCTCTCATTCCGTTGGTTTTATTTTTAGCGTATAAGAATTCGCACCATTAGAAGTCATTATAAAAATCTGATTTAAATTAGATAGGCCTATTGTTGAACCATAATCTCTAAGAGATGATGTTGCTCCACCAGCATTAACTCTTATTGTATATCCATCCAACTCTCCTTTTAGCTCTTGTCCATATAGTGCATAAACTTCAGCACCTGTAAACTCTCTTTCTTGTTGGTCACCATATTCTTTCATTAAATTTCCACCTATTTCGGCTTCTCCTAATTCTCTTGTATAATCTATCATTTGATTAATTGTTGTCATTAGCAGCATTCCTACTGAAATTGCTAGCATAAATATAAATACATTTAACCCTAAGATTAACGCTTCATATGCTGAATTTTCCACACCATACACCTCCTAATTCTTAAATTCTATTATTGTTTTTCCATCTATTTCTTTTACTTGTGCTGTATACTTTGTTTCGTATTTAAATGTATGTCCACCCTTCGTCAGACGTTTTTCAAAACATTCTTTTAATACTACTACTTCTCTTTTGCCTGTTGAATTTGCAGTTGTTCTAACACCTGTATATCCAGGATATCTAACTTCTGAAACCAAATCATTTTCTTCTTCAAATTTTTTTACAGTATTTAAAACACCCATTCCATTTAATTTCTTTCCATCATATGTTTGATAAACATTTTCAAAACTTGCATGAATTGAGTTATCTGTATTCTTTGTCATTGAATATATTTCTTTGATTTTACCAAATGTAATTACGACCAAAGAAACAACTACCATTGTTACAAATAACGATACTGCAAAAATTAACACCTTTGGTGATACATCTTCCATTTGGCACCCTCCTTTTAGTTATAATATAATTTTACGTTTCTTATTATTCCAGAATAGTTTTGTGAAGTAGATCCTAAAACGCCTTGTCCCATCCTATATATGATTAGCGGACTATCAAATTCTTCTGTTTCCGCTACTCTTTTATCATTTACGTATAATATTGCTTTATATTTATAACTATATGATGATATTTTTCTTCTATCTACTCTGACTCTAATCTTAGTGTACCCCGTTATTGGTACTGGATAAGATAATAAAACTTGCGCTGAATAATATGACATTCTACCTAAAATTGATATACCATTTAATCCAACACTCACTTCCATACCTATATCATATACATCTGTCCCCCATGCAAAATTGTATTTAGTTATGTCGTCTGCTGGAATTATTGCACCAACACGTTGTAAGTCTGTAGTATCAAATGGTCTAGTTTCAAACTCAAACATATAATCATATCCTCTACTAGCTTGTGTAAAGTATATACGGTCACTTAAAGGCGCATCCTTACTAAATTCCCTTTCACCTGTAAAGAAGCTCTTTAATTCCATTTGATATATTTCTAAAGTATCGTGCTTCATTTTAGAATAATCAATTTTTCCAAACCATCTACTATTTAATACGGCTCCACCATAATTTACATATACTCTTGTGTTATTCTTTATTGTATTTCCTGTTACCATATTGTACATTAAAGCTGCAGGTGTAACATTTGTATTTTTAATTATTACAGTAAACATATCATTTTCATTCATTGTATATGCATATTTACATGAATTTACCCTTTTTGGTGAAGTATTTAAATCTTGTGCTGCATGTTCATCAACACAAACAAAATCTTCTGTTGTAGCATCTAGCCACAATTTGTTTTCTACCCTTAATATAGCTTCTATGTGTTTTGTTGGAAATATTTGTGTTGTAGCTTCATATGTTTCTATTATCTTTGCGTATCCTATACCTATATACCAATTCTTTAAAAAATCTTCTTTATCTTGATCTGTAGAATATGGATAAATACCGAATGTGTCAGGATCAGCCATACCTATTGCAAGCGCTTCTTCATCTGATTTGTTTTTATCTTGTTTTGATGTTGTTTTTGCTAAAACTAAATTTCCATCTGCATCTTCCTTGTAATATTGTACCAATGGTTCTAATTTTACTTGCTCATGTGTCATTGTTATATCATAATGATTCCCTGTTACAGCAAGTTTTTGTCTAAACTCTGCATACATGTCGCTTGTTATATACCCTTTTGACCTAGCAGAATCCACAAACTCTTGTGTATATCTTAATGCTAACACATATGCTATATCATCTTTCTTCTCAAAAGCCATATATACTGGAAATATGAAAAGTAAGAATATTGATACAAATGCTCCAAGAAATATGTGTATATTATCTTCCATTTATAATCACCCTTTATTATAAAACGTCTATTGTGTAATCTAAGTGTACATTTAATGTTATTTTATTTCCTGATTCCTCTTTTTCAACCAATACAACCCATGATGGATTTATTGTGCTTAACATAGTTTCTTTCATTATTCCTAATGATCTATCATACCATACTGAACTTCTATTTATTGCCCATTGTTTTTTATCGTCACTATCATCGTTACTAACAGAAACTATATTTATAGTAACATCATTATCATCAGCATATTTTCTTATTAACGATTGTAGTTCAGCTCCAGATATTTTATCTTCGATTTGATTTTGTTTTTTTACAATACTGTCAAAAGATTCAGGTATATCCATTTTTAATTGAGCTTGGTTAGCTAGTCCCTTTGCAACGTTATAATAATTAATAATTAGTGTTAATACTAACATTATTACAAACACTGAAAGTGCTATAAGTATCGCTTTTACGCCAAAATCCTCATCCACGCTATACCCCTCCTTTTTTATAAATTAACAAGTATAAAAAGAATTGTTATTTTCCCCTTATATTTATTAATTTTTTATACTTAATAATAAATAGTGCTTAAAGGCATATAATATATATAATCATATGCCTTTAAACTGGACTTTTAAATTAAATTATCCTACTCTTTGTACGAATATGATACCTATAACTGTATCTGTTACTTTATCTTTTAAAACACTGCTATAGAAAGTTTTAGATGCGTTAACAGCAAAGCTTCCATTTGTTCTTTGAAGATCTGTTAAAGTTGTTCTTGTTCCTGTTTCAGTGTAGTCACCATGGTAATAAAGACCACCAGGATATGCAGAAACTGTAGAAAGTGTTGCGTCTACAGAATCTTTAGCTGTAGAAACTTGGTTACCAACTAGTACATATTTACCAGCCATAGCGTCGTTTCCGCTAACTCTAACTATTAAAGACATTTCAGAGCTTTCATATTGTTGATAAGCTGCTATAACTTCAGCACCTGTTAATGTTTTACCATCGTATGCTGCTGTTATTTGGTTTTGTAAACCTTTAGTTATACCTGATAATTGTGATTGAGCACTTGTTATCAAGTTAGTACCCATATTTGATATTAAAAGTACTGAAGATATGATTATGATTGTAATGAAAAGTCCAACACCTATCATAATCGCTTTTTGTGCATTATCCATATTCTAATAACCTCCTTTATAGATAATATATTATAATATATTGTTAAACGCTTTTATTGCGATTTAACCGAATATATGTATACCGCCTTTTAGGCGTTTATACCTTTTTAGAAATTCATTGCGCCCATGTAGTTTACAAGTTGTAGTATTGATACTAATAATAGTGGTCCTACAAAGTAAGCTGCAACTAATATAATTAGTGGCGTAAATCCTATTGTTTTTCCTAACGAAGTTTTCTTTTGTATTATTCTTTCGTTAGCATCTTTTCTCTTTTCGTATTGGAACGCTCTTTCTGTTTCCAATTCATCGAAAGCATCTCTTATTGGGATTCTTTCAACTGCAGATATTAAAGCTTCTACTATACGCTTGAAATCTTTTTGTGGTACAGCATCCTTTAATTCTTGTAGCGCTTCTATAGCACCAGCTTCATAGTTATTTAAAGCTGTAGAGATTGGTTCTTTGTATGCATATGAATATCTTTCAAGCCATTCTAGTACTGTTTGTACGTCAACTCTATCGATATACATAAGCATTAATATTATTGATTGGAATTGCATTACTTCGTCTTCTTTTTCCATAGCTCTAATCTTATTCTTTATTAATAAGATGACATTTGGAACAAAATATACTATTACTGCAACTAACAATGCTATTATTGTTTCCCAAACTTTCCAGTATGCGTTATTAACGCCATTAATTTTTTCTAATACTCTTTCGATATCTGTATCTGTAGCACCTTTTCCCAATTCTGCTTCAATAGATGCCCTTAATTCTTCTTCTGAAACTTTATTGCCTTTCAACTTTTCTACTATGATTTTATCTTGTGCGTTAGTTTCTAATGCTAATGCTTTATCTGCATCAGATAGAGATCCTAAACTTATAAACTCTTCACTTATGTCATTATATATACTTTTTAAATCTATAATATGTACATTAATTAATAAAGCAAATACTGCAACAAATGCAATTAAAGCAAATGTTAATTTGTTAATATAAAACCATTGTAGCGTTAAATAAGAGTTTGATGACTTAATAGTTTCTGTTAATTTAATATTCTTTTTACTATGTGGCGCTGGTATAAAACCATCAACTATAAATCTAACTAACGGCATTTTATACGCTTTATCTTGCCACTTCTTTGTAGATATTCTATCAAATTTTATTTCATTCGAATCTTCCTTAATTGTTTTTAATAGGAAGTATGCTACGAATATTGATGCAACCAATACTGCTTGTATTATAAATCCTAAACTACTTGAATAGAAGTTTATAAGTGATGGGAAATTTTTAATTGCCCAGTTCTCAATGAACTTTATAAAGAATATTGGTGCTATTGTAATTGCTGTTAAGCTCTTAAACATATAATTTAATTTATCTTTCTTTAATATTTCTAGATAAATATCATTTAACATATTGTTTAAGTTTTTAAGATAAACTGATACACCATCAATTTTTCTATCTCCAAGTTCCATTGTTAAGTAAGATAGTCCACAGAATAATTTTAAATACTTATTTGGAGCTGTATCATAAAACTTCTCCATTTGTACTTCCGGGTTATCCGAAAGAATTGCTTCTCTTATCCTTTTTACTTGTGGTGTAATTTCTTGTTCCTCAAGTTCATCTATTGCATCGTTAAATGCTTCTTCAATCATTCCGTGTTCGTGGAATGAGTGACGTATTTCTGTAAATACTTCTGGTAATTGTCTTAATATTTTATCTGCAACTTTATTAACTTTTGAATTAATAAGTACATCGTTTATTACAAATACCATAAGTATTACAACTAATGCCATATATAAATCGTCAACGACATTTAAGAAAACATATAACGCTGCAAATATGAATAATACTGATGTTAAAACTAGTGATCCTGTTTTTCTTCTTATTTCATATTCTGTATAATCGTTAACCATTTCTAGTTTTAATCTTGTTTTCTTTGTATAGTGTCTTATTACTGGTATTCTTGCAAATATTAAATACATTACTTGATATAATCTATCAAATAAATCTTTAAAACTAGATTTGTTTTTTACAACTATTTGGTCTTTTTGATTTAATTTAGTGTTCTTTGCATATTTCTTTTTTGTGGCTGAATAGTAGATTAAAAGAGCTAACATACCAACTGTACTTACTCCTAACATTAAGCCAACAATTAGAAATATGTTATTATTTGCTCCCATCAACTATCACCCCCAAGCTGTATCTAAGAATTTATCAAATTCTTTAACGTCTTCATCTGACATGTTTTCTCTCATTGCTTGTACATTTGCTTCAGATAATTGATGAGTAAATACATATTCTCCATTTTTAAATTCAACTACATTGTGATAATCGTAGTTAGAAGTTTGTGTCATATGTCTAAAGTATTCTGTTGCATTATCCATGAAAGCTTCCCATTTATCATCCATATTCTTAGCTGTTCTATAACCTTCATGATATTTAAATTCTTTTTCTTTTGGAACACATTCTGTTATTCTTTCAATAAATCTTGTTCCATCTACACCTCTTTTTAAGTGTATATCAAAGTTTATAACGTTAACAACTTGCACTTCTGCAACGTCTTCGTTATTGAACATTCCTATTTTTAGTAGTGAGTTTCTTAGTGCTGTTATTAAGTTAGGGAATGTTTTGGCGTGGTGTGTAAATAGTGTGAACTTAGAAGCAACTTGCGCCATTTGTATCATCCAAGCAGCAACTGGGTCAGTTGCAACCTCTCCTAGGATGTTAACACCACCATCTGTTTTCTTTTGAACATCTAGTCCCATTTGACCAGTGATTGTGTCTGTTTCTCTTAGTGATAAGATGTTGTTTCTTGGATAAATTTTTCTTAAGTGTAATTCGAATGCAGTTTCCTGTACACGAATTGTAATTGTAGGATATAAGAATTTCATTATCGCCATAAGAAGTGTTGTTTTACCACAACCTTGCTCTCCTGTAACGGCTGTAACTCTCGCTCCTCTAATTAAATATTTTAAAAGTTCTATTACGTTTTCTTTATTCTTGTGTATTAACAATTGCTCTGGGTTAACTAAAACCGGTGGAGCGAACTTTCTTACGAAGAAAGCCCAAGATTCTGAGAAGTTCGGTCTTAGAACAACTATTCTGGAACCATCCTTCATTTCGTTGATTTTGAAACCAACTGATTCAGATAACTGACCTGGATTGTTAAACTTGTATATGTTTTGACATACACGTCTTAATTCTGCTTCTGTTCCAAATGATAGGAACGACATGTACATTGATTTACCTTTATAGAATATCCATACTGAATCGTATGACATTGGGATATTGAATTTACCAGTTGCATCTAGGTAGTCTTCCATATCACCAACTTGGTCTAGGAAGCTTGGTGGTATACCAGATACGCCTCCAGAAACACCATCTATGTTTTGGTCACGTATATCATCTATAACACTAAAGCCCTTATAACCTTGGTATATTCTTTGTACTACTATTTGTAATTTATCTTCAAAATCTATAGGTTTACCAACAATTTGTTCATCGTATATATGACTAATTTCTTCTGGTGTTATTACATAAGAAGGAACCGCTGCATCATATTCAAATTTTGGTTCATCTAATTGATATTCTGATATTATTTGTGACAATGCGTTAGATTTATATTTTTTCTTATACATATGTAATAATATGTCGAATTTATCTGCTGCTGTCATTTTTTCTATATTATCGAAAGGAATAGCGTAGTTTATATTTCTTTCATTTACTTTGTATTGGTTTCTAAGTAAGTCAAACATTAATGTTTTAACATACTTTTTATCGTTTGCAGAAGCATATCCAGCTCCTTTTAACGCTTTCTTTAACTCATACTTAGTATTTTTTCTTCTTTCGAACTCATCTTCTGAAAGAGCTAAATCGTAAAGGTTCATTCTTGTTATTTCATCAAACTCGTGTTTTATAAAGTCTGACATTCCCTTAACGCTATATTTTTGTCTTTCACGTTCTACTTCATCTACTAGACCTAATTCGCTTCTTTTAGTCGCTGCATAGTACATACAAATACCAACAAGACCAACTAAAACTAACGACAATATAATATTAAATATTGCTGATAAGCCCAAGTCTTTCTCCCCCTTACTTTATACTCTTACGTTGTTTAAAATTTCTTTAAGTGCTTCTTTTACTTCAAATATGAAGTTACCGTTATAATCCATTTTATCTGCATTTAAATTGTTATATATAAAATCTATAACATTTCCATCATTACATGCATCTGTAAACATATAGTTGCTTGGTATGCAATACATGGGATCTTTTATTCCATACTTTCTTCTTATATTAGGTATGTTATATTTTGATCTTGGATCATAATTACATACTAATAACATTCTCTTCTTATCTTTTATATAAGTATTTTCCATATATGCTTTTAAAGAATCATCTAAAAACATAGCTTCTTGATTTATAGTACATATTACATAGTCTGCTTCAGATAAAATTTCTGTTATATAATCTTTATCTGTACCTTTAGGTAGGTCTATCCAAACTAAGTCATAAGTTTGTACTGCGTTTTTTATTACCATGTTTAAACTTTTTGTAAGTTGAACAAATTGTTCTCTACTTGCAACGTTTGTACCATACATTATATCCAATCTTTGTTTTAAAACTGGTTTTGCATAGTTTCTTATTCCTTCAGGAGTTAGCTTGTTACTTTCAACCAATCTCGCTAATGCAGTTATTCCCATACTTGAACTTCCAAAAACATTAGTCTTTTTTAGTGTCTCAAAATATGTAAATGCACTTTCTATTTTTTTAGCTTGCCAGTGACCGTGTAATAATAGATTAGAATAATCTTCTTCTATCGCCATTACAGTTGTAAGCGCCACGCTTGCAAGTGTTTGTCCTATTGATTTAGGCTCTGGACTCCAAAAAACTATTTTTGGCATTATGCTCTCCCCCTTGTATACATTTTTAACATTCTCTTAATATCTGCAGAACCGACATCACCTAATATCTCTGCTGCGATATCTGACATTAAATTTACAAATTGTTTTGTGTGTCTATTTAAATCTATATAGCCACTTTGTTGCATTTCTATATCTGCAATCTTATCTTGCTCTAAGAATGGAAGTTCGTAATCTCTTTCGTTCCACTCTACTTCGTAATCTTCTATTAGTTTTGTAAAATATTTATCACTCGCTCTTGATACATATTGTTTGTATATAACTCTGCTTAAAATCGGTTTCTTGCCTTCTTCGTAGAATGAAGTAAGTGTTTTTAATATTTCAACATTTCTTCCAAAAGATATATTTAAGTACTCTATAAAGAAGTATGTTTTAGTAAACTCATCCATACCTTTTCTAAATCCAGCATATGTTTCTGCATTATCTATATCTAATAATATAATGTCATATGTATCTGCATCAGATGTTTTTGTACAAATATATTCTTTTATTCCATCCATACTTGAAAAACCTAATGCGTAATCTACTCCATCAAAATTCGTTAAATATTCTTTTTCAGAATTATTGAAAGCAGGTATTGTGTATCTAAGTCTCTCCTCTAAAGTGCCATCAATTACCAGCACTTTTTTGCCGGTAATTGACAGTGTTTTAGCAAGATTTATAACTAACTCCGATTTATTTACGTATCCTACTAAACCTATTATTTTTTGCATTTGCTCCTCCTAATTTCCTAATAAGCTACCTCTTAATTCTTCAATTACTTCAATTGAAGTTACTAATCCTTCTATTAATTGTTCGTATCCTTCTTCTCCGCTATCTGATTCGAATCTTTCGATACTTGCTTCTATGCTACTACGAGCTTGTGAGTCTAATCTTGCTCTTGCTTTTTCTACAACATATGGATTCTTTCTCATAAAATTCATAACTTCCATATTTGGTTGGTAGTTAACCTCTATCTTGTTGTATGATTCAATATAATATCTATATTCTATAGCATATGTTTTTATCATTTCTGATAATTCTTCAACTGTAGCTTCAGATCCCATTCTAGTTATTTCTTCTGTGATTTTTGTTTTAATGTATTCTTCTGCTTTTGTTAAATCTTCTTCAGTACCAACTTTAATTTGTGTTGTTGGATCTGCATATCTTACCGCATATAATTTAGAACCCATTGTCAAATAAGAATCTACCATTGCACTGTTTAATAATAGTATTTCCTCTTCTGTTAAATTTAACCACGCCATTGTTCCATATATTTTTTGAACTTGTTTTTGTGCAACAACTATATATTCAACACCACTTGGATACATTATACGGATATCCACATAATCCCCTTCAACTAAGTCTAGTGGTAACATTACACTTGCAACTTCTTGTATTCTTGTATCTTGACTAACAAGCTCTGTTGCGAACATACCATTAAGTGCTGTTGAGTTTTGAGCTAAATTATATTTTGCTGTCTTACCAACTATAGCATATGGATTTGTTATAGCCGCATCAGACGCTGTCTTTTTATGTATTGTTGCTGTAGTTAACATGTCTATTGTTATCTTTTCACCTTGTACTACATCTCTTGTTAATATAACCACCTCAGATGTGTAGTCACGTAAAAAGTTTTCGTTAGTACCATCTTTATATGTTTTAACTATCCCGTTCATGTAGAAGTAAATTGCAACCATTCCAATTATGCCAATGCCTAAACCTATTAAAATACCTCTAAATAACCTCTTCTTTATTTGATTCATTCCTATCATATGTAAAAACCTCCATAATACTGACCAAATAATATAACAAATCACTATTTTAGTCAACGATTTTAGGGCATTTGTGACACTTTAAATGTAAATGTAAAATAAATGTAATATTTGTGTAATATTACATTTATTTTTACTTATTTAACTAGGTTTACAGCATTTTTTATTATTCATCATTTTAATTAAATTTTGTGTATTTTAATATCATTTTTTCAATATATTTTCCGATTTTCGAACGTTCAATTTGTGTATTAGAAATCAATTCTGTTTCACATATAATTTCATTATTTTCATTCAACCATTTTATTTTTCCAACAACATCATTTTTAGCTATTGGAGCTACAAGATTTGGGTATATTTCTATTTCTTTTTTGTATTCTATTTTGCCGCCTTTATTATACAATATGCTTTTAGACTCTTTAGGAATTATCTCTAATTTTTTATCTATACTTTTATTTATCCTTAAACTTTCTATTATATCTTTAGTATCACAAAGTTTTGTAACAGCATAATTAGAAAAACCATAATTTAAAAGCGTTGTTATTTCCTCATTTCGTATATTGCTAGAAGGTGCTTTCATTACAACTGCAATTAATGTTAATTCTTCACGAGTAGCAGTTGCAGATAAATTGTACATCGCTGTAGATGTAGAACCCGTCTTAAGTCCCGTTAAACCAGTATATGTCTTTAATAATTTATTCGTACTAGATAATGTAAACTCACCATTTCTTATACTATCTTGCCATATGGTTGTATATTTTAATATATCTGGATGTTTAATAATAAGTTCCCTAGACATTATAGCTATATCTTTTGCAGAAGTATAATGTCCTTCTTCATCTATTCCGTGAGCATTCATAAAATTTGTATTATTCATTCCTAATTCTTTTGCTTTATTATTCATCATACTTACAAAATTTTCATGACTACCGCCTATCAATTCTGCCATTGCATAACTCACGTCATTTGCAGAAACTACAGCTATACATTTTAACGCTTCCTCAATTGTTAACGTTTCACCCTCTTTAAACCAAATTTGAGAACCTCCCATAAGCGAAGCTTGCTTGCTACAGGTAACAATATCTGAATACTTTAATGCCCCTTCATCTATTTTTTCCATAATTAACAACATAGTCATAATTTTTGTAACTGACGCAGGATATAACATTTCCGTTTCGTTGTTTGCATATATTATTTCACCTGTACTAGCCTCCATCAAAACCTGAGCAGCAGATGTAAAATTAAACACAGGTGCATTTGTCTTTACTGAAGATTCAACTTTTATTTGCTTTTTAGAATTTGTCTCCACAACCGCAAAATCTGGTAAAGCATACACAAGATTAAACATAATCCCTAATATATGCACAAGTACACACAGCACAAACTCTGTTTTAAATTTATTTTTCATACATTCACCTCTAAACATTAGCTATAATAAATTATATATATGATTCTATTAAATTATGCACATACGCAGAATACAATAATGCAAAAAGCTCTTTAGGATAATTAAATCCTAAAGAGCTTAGTTTGTTATTTGTTAGATTCTCTTCTAACTTTCTTTATATGCCACACTTCGGTAGCATATTCTTTGATAGTTCTGTCTGATGAGAATTTACCTGCATGAATGGTATTCTTGAATGCTTTTCTTGTATAACAAGTATAATCCCCCGTTTTCTGTTCTCTTGCATAATCTGCGTTAGCTTTAAGAGTTATAGCTACATATGACTTAAGGTCATACATAACAAAATACCTGTCATCATAAAGAAGAGTATTTACAAGATTCCAGTAGGTACGCTTAAGACCTTTTTCACCCTTAAGGTACCCTAAAAGTTCGACAAGGTCTTTGTTCACCTCAAGGAACGAGTGATGATTGTATATTGCCTTAATACGATTAAGTTCTTCAACCGTAGCACCGAAGATATAGTTATTCTTAGTACCTGCTTCTTCAACAATTTCAATATTCGCACCATCAAGTGTACCGATGGTTGGAGCACCGTTTAACATGAACTTCATATTACCAGTACCAGAAGCTTCCGTACCTGCCGTGCTTATTTGTTCTGAGAAGTTAGCACCTGCATATACCTTTTCTGCATAACTCACATTGAAGTTTGTAAGGAATACAACCTTCATCTTTCCTTCCATATCTGGGTCGTTGTTTACAAGCTCTTCAATATCCTTAATAAGGGATATTATTTGCTTTGCAGCAGCGTATCCAGCAGCAGCCTTACCACCAATTACGAATGTGGTGTTATAGAAATCCTTAATAGTTCCTTTCTTGATGCCATCATAGATATACAAGATTCTAAGTGCATTCATAAGCTGCCTCTTATACTCATGTATTCTCTTAACCTGACAATCAATAACGCTTGTAGGATCTACTTCTATTCCTTCTTTGGCATAAATGTATCTTGCAAGGTTCTCCTTGGCTGTATGCTTAACTTTTGCAAAACGCGCAAGAACATCTTGATCATTCTTGTACCTTTCCATTGCTTCAAGTCTTGAAAGATTGGTTGTCCATCCTTTACCAAGATAAGAATCAAGGAAATTTGCAAGCTCATAGTTTGCAAGCTTAAGCCAACGTCTTTGAGTAATACCGTTTGTCTTGTTGATGAATTTATCCGGATAAAGCACATACCACTTATTTAAAGTTTCGCGCTTAATAATGCCGCTGTGAATTTCAGCAACACCATTTATCCTAAAAGAAACATAGCTTGCAATGTTAGCCATATGGATAACGCCATAAGAGAACATTTCATATTCTCTTACTTTTTCCCAATTCGGGAAATATTGAAGTTTACCATCTACGATGCTGGTAAAGTTAAACTCAGGTTTACCAATGAGTTCATTGATTAAAGCTTGGTTAATTTCCTCAATTATCTTAAAGATATTAGGAAGCATATCTTTAAAAATAATGATCGGCCATTTTTCCAAAGCCTCGCTCATAATTGTGTGATTGGTGTATGCAAAACATTTCTTAGCTTTAGCAAATGCTTGATCAAAAGTATACCCTGCATTCTTAAGAAGACGAATAAACTCAAGGCATGCTACAACAGGATGAGTATCGTTCATCTGGAATACATAGTATTCGTCGATATTATCCAGCGTACCATGCTTAGCATAATGCTTCTTAAAAATATACTGCATCATTGCGCTCGAGAAGAAATACTCTTGTCTAAGTCTAAGTCTCTTTCCATCATCAGTATCATCTTTAGGATACAGCGTATCCGAAATCTTAAGTGCAGATTCGTTTGTGCCCTCTATTCCTTCCGCTTTCCAAAGAGTAAGTGGGAATGCATTTGCAGTATAATTGTCTCTGCTTGTGTTATAACCAATAATGGGTAAAATATATGGTACTGCTTTT
Organism: Clostridia bacterium; assembly: GCA_045651205.1. GTDB lineage: Bacteria > Bacillota > Clostridia > TANB77 > CAG-465 > UMGS1649. The sequence goes on along the minus strand of JAZRSA010000061.1, from coordinate 10,461 downwards.
ACCTTTGTGTCTTGGTACTCCACTATAACAGCGTCATCATAATGCGGCTCAAACCACGGTTCTCCATGTGCAGTCCAATCATCTTGTACTTCAACCTGATTACCATTTGTATCAAATGCTTGCTTGAAAAGGCCATACTTGTAATAAAGTCCTGCACCATACATAGGATAACCAAGTGTTGCAGCCGACTCAATAAAGCAAGCAGCAAGTCTTCCAAGTCCACCATTACCAAGAGCTGTATCGTCTACATCTTCAAGGCAGTTGATGTCTATTCCCTGTTCTGCAAAGATTTTAGCTGTAACCTTTCTTAACCCGGCATTTGTAAGAGCATCTAGAACAATTCTTCCCATAAGGAATTCAATAGAGAAATATATTGCTATCTTCTCTTTCGAATAAAGATTTAACGAATCATTAAAATTGCTGTTAATAATCTTATTCTTAACAACCGTTGCAATTACCGCATTAAGTTCATACGGGTTTAAACTGCTAAGCTCCTTTCCAAATAAGTTCCGCGAAGTTTCCGCGTAAATGTGAGCAAGTTCTATTTTGCTATACATAAAAATTCTCCTTTCAATATATTTTTTCTCACGTTTTAACCTCCTTTTTAGTGAGAAATAAACATACGCTTATATTCAAAGCGCATCATATTTTTTATTTAACCTGTATTCTAGCATAAGGATTTAAAATATACAACCATATTGTCTAATTTTGTATATTTATGCAATTAGGCATAGAAAAAGCGCCGACTCGAAAGTCGGCGCCAAAGCGGGGTTGAATGACAGTATAGTTAACTGCCAATGTGGTGTGTGTTAGGGATTGCCCCAGGGAATTGGATGCTGGCGGTTCACGCTACAAATACACTTCACTCATGCTTCTGTGTGGCGCCATAATGCGCGAATGAAGTTTATCTATAGTGAGTGCCCTTCAGCACTTAATCCAAGAGGTCAAAGTCCCACGCCAGGATGCGTTCTGCTTCTCAGCAGACATCTGAGCGATAACACGGTTCAAAAAGTTCTTTTTCATAACAGTAACCTCCTCCATTAATTATAATGTTGGCCAAATCAATTGGTCTGTTATAGAATAACACAAGCTTTCTACTTTGTCAACAAGAAATTTACTTTTTCTTATTTTTTTTCGTATTTAGCTTGTTGAACTTCTCTACCGTCCTTCTGTTGTAGTCCACAATCTTTCCTTCGGGTAAGACAAGCATACGCTCAATGCCCAGTTCATCAACAAAGTTAGGATTGTGAGAAACAACAATAATTGTTCCTGTAAAATCTCTAAATACCTTTGCTATGATTTCCTGAGTTTCCGGATCCAAATGGTTTGTAGGCTCATCAAGAAGAATGGTGTTGCTTCCAGACATTGCAAGTTTTGCGAGTGCAACTCTTGCTCTTTCGCCGGGAGATAAAACTCCAATCTCTTTATGCACATCATCCCCATAGAAAAGGAAATGCGCCAGCCTTTTTCTTAAGTTCCTTTCAGAAATATCCATAGACGCAAAATTCTGAAGAATAGTTCCAGAAAGGCTCAACCCTTCATGTTCCTGAGCATAGTACCCCAGATCTACCTTTGTTCCCAAAAGTGTACTACCAGAATTAGGTTTAAGAACTCCCGAGATAAGCTTAAGCAAAGTGGATTTGCCCGCACCGTTTTCACCTACAATAAGGAACCGTTCTCCTTTTGCAATGTCAAAAGAAAGATTTGAGATGATTGTTCTACTGGTTCCAGGATATCTGAAAGTAACTTTCTTTACAGATACAGGAATTTTGTTTTCCTCTCTCTCTTGTCTCATTTCAAATTCAACACTGCTTCTTACAGGTGTAACTACAATGCGTTCTTGCATAATCTTATCCAATTTCTTTTCGCGATCTTCAGCCATTCTCTTCCGCTTTCCAGAAGTGCCTTCAAACCGGTCAATTACTCTTTGGAGTCTCTCAATTTCTTCATCCTGCTTTTTAGCTTCAGTAGCAAGTCTTGTTTCATACTCTTCATGAAGTCTTTCAAAAACAGAATAGTTGCCAGGATAACGAATCACCTTATGTGTACGGATATCGAAAAACAAGGTGACATTTGTAATGTCATTTAAGAAGGCAACATCGTGAGATATCACAAGCACCGTCCCCTTATATGTTTTAAGAAACTCCGTAACATATCTTTTTGTCTCATTATCCAGATGGTTTGTGGGCTCATCAAGAAGCAAGATGTCTTGTCTACCATACAAAAGCTTTGCGAATGCAACTTTAGATTTCTGACCGCCCGAAAGTTCTTTTACCTTCTTTTCAAGCATTTCATCAGTAATCTTCATGTTGTATGCTATGCTAAGCATAATGCTTTTGTATTCGTACCAATCAAGCTCTTCAAGCCGTTCTTGAAGTCTTGCCGCCTCGCGAATAAGGCTTTCTTGTTCATCAGGTTCAGCATCACACATCTTATCATAGATGTCATTGATTTCACTTTCCAAAATAGCGATAGGTCTTGCAGAAAGGATGTAATCCATTACTGTCATTTCTTTTTCTGCATCGCTTTCAGCTATGATTTGGGGAAGCCAGCCAATAGTTGTACCTCTCTTCATAATAACAGAGCCTTCAGACGGATCCAAAAGTCCCATTATAATTTTGAAGAATGTTGTCTTGCCAGCTCCGTTTGCGCCGACAAGACCAACTTTGTCTCCGTGAGGAAGTACAAAGCTAACATCTTTAAGAATTTGCTTGTCACCGTATTCGAACGACAGATGTTCTACTTGCATAATCTATGTCTCCTTTCTACAATTGTATTAGGCGTAATTTTTACCTGGCCGTATTATATCATTTTTACACTGTTATGTCAATTTTAATGCGTTCAATATATGATTGTATTCACAAAATCCACACTTTTTTTAATTTTTTTGTAATATTTCTCGCTTGAATCTAAAAAAAGCCTATGATATAATGGGTTTGGTGATATTATGAAAAACGGAAAAGTACATTCTGAAGAATGGATAAATGATGCTAGACAATATTGGTGGAATGAAGATTATATTGAATTAATTTTAAAAAGGAATAACTTGTTAGATGTTAAGTCTATGGCAGATATAGGTTGCGGAAAAGGATATATGACATTTAAGTTTTTACCTCACCTTCCAAACATTAAAGAATGCTTTGGTAGAGACATAGAACAAACTCATATAGATGGTGCAAAAGCTATAGCTGATACATGCGATACTGATGCTACTTTTAATTTTAAAACAGCTAGCGCATACGATATAGATATTGATACCAATAAAGTAGACCTTGCAGTATGCCAAACTCTTCTACTTCATTTAGATAATCCACTTCAAGCAATTAATGAAATGAAAAGAATAACAAAACCAGGTGGAACTATAATGGCCATTGAAACTAACAACTCAATAAACAGTTTAGTTACTAACAGTTTTGTTGGAGAAAATAACATAGAACAAATTGAAGATACGGATAAAACTTTAAGATATTTAAAATATGATTTACTTATCCAAAAAGGAATTCATACATTAGGTGAAGGATTTATTTCTTTAGGCGACTATGTTCCAAAACTATTTTTAGACGCTGGCCTTAAAGATATTGATGTTAGTATTGTGGATAAAGCATGTTCATTAATCCCACCATATGACACAAAAGAGAAAAAGGCTCGTGCAAAAGAACTTTTAGACTGGATGGATGATGAGTCTGCAGACTATGATAAAGAGCAAATGCTTAAATACTACTTAGCTGGTGGCGGAAACGAAAATGAGTTTAATAACATTTGGGAAGAAAAACAAAAAGATACATTAAAGATTAAACAAGCTATTTTAGATGAAAAATATATTATGCCAGGCGGTGCATTAATGTATATAATTACAGGAAAAAAATAAGATATTAATAACTAACAATATCTAGCATATACTAAAAGAGAAGGGAAATTCATCCCTTCTCTTTTTTGTGTTTGAAGTGTATTACTCCTCGCTGTTTAAAATCTCCGCAATATAATTGTAGAGACCCTTTCTTTCTTCACAGTATACATACACACCGTTGTATACAAGCTCGTTACCTTTTACTCTTGTTGCAGGGCAGCCGTTACCACACATAGAGTAAAATTCACATGCTTTGCATTCATCGGGCACATGCATAACCTTAGCAACGAAACGCTTATGCGCATCCGTCTTGAAGACATCTGCAATATGCATCTCTTTTACATTGCCATAGCTTTCAGTAGCACGAAGATACTCACACGGATAAACGTTGCCATCCTCATCGATAGACATCCAGTTTACACAAGAATTGGTACTGGAGCAGGTATTGATTTGGCCGCCGCTAAACCATTCCAAGACTTCATCGATTTCTCTTACCTTGATAGTGGGGTCCTGCATTTCCATCCAAAGATCCATGACCTTCTTGATATATGCAAGCCACTCATCAGAAGAGATACTGAATTCGTCTTCAGAAGAATCATACACGGGACTGAACTTGATTTCGGTAAATCCCTCATTAATGAAAGACTTAAACGTTCTCTCACAGTCCATATATGTGTTCTTGGAAACGGTTGCGATAACAGGCGGGAAAATACCATACTTACGAAGAATAGTTACGCCTTCCATAGTCTTTTCGTAGCTTCCCTTACCGCTTGCGTAATGTCTGTTACGGTTATGCGTTTCTGCATCACCATCAATACTTACGCTCACGATAAAATCGTTATCTACGAAAAACTGTGCAAACTCATCAGTAATGAGCGTTGCGTTGGTCTGAATCATGTTTATGACATTCTGGTGAGGTGCCTTATACTTTGCTACAATTTCCATGTAGTCCTTATAGTACTTAACACCAGGCATCGTAGGTTCACCACCATGCCACGTGATGATGAGATTGTCCGTTACTTCCAAAGCTTCCTTGACGATTTTTTCAACGACTGCAAGGTCAAGGATTTTGAAGTTCTCACATCTAAACGGCATTGCGTAGCAATATTCGCAATGAAGATTGCAATTATTGCCTACAGGCTTAATTTGGAGTGTAAGCTTTGCTAATTTCATATCTTGTCCTCCTCATAAATTTATTTGGATTTCTTTTTACAACACGAAGATTATATCATATTTCTAGCTTTTTTCAACCTTTTGTTGTCATAATTTTGACTACTACTATATATTCATTTAAAAAAATTAAAATTTATACAACTTTTTTTCACTTTTTAGTTGACTTTAACCTAAAAAAATGTTAATATATTGCTTGTACGGGATAGTGGCGGAACTGGCAGACGCACAGGACTTAAAATCCTGCGAGGTAACACTCGTATCGGTTCGATTCCGATCTTTCCCACCAAATTAACACCAAACATTATGTTTGGTGTTTTTTGTTGCTGTAAATGTAATATTTTGCAGTCGATTTTACTTTTATGTAAACTTGTGGTATAATTATATTGTAGTTAAATAATAGTCCACTGGACTTTAAACAGGAGGAATGAAATGGCAAGACGCCTATTTCTCGCAATAATTATAGCCCTCTTAGTATGTGGTTCTTTAGTATCATGTTATGCAATAGAACCTGCAACAGATGTCAAAGACCAAGAAGCCGAAGCTGAGGCCAATACCGAAGCTGAAACTATGTATGGAACCTTTATCGTAATAAACAAGGGTGATATTAGAAAATCTGGTATTTACCAGTATATTATGTATGACCCCGATACTATGGTAATGTATACCTACTTAGATGGTTTCGAAGGTGGCGGTCCTACCGTTATGTATAATGCAGATGGTACCCCAAAACTTTATTCCCCGAGCTCTGAAATTGAATAAATTTCAGTCCCCTTCGGGGGATTTCTTTTTTTTATACGCTTCTTGCTAAAATACACAATATGTGGTAAAATATTTTATGTTAATTTAATATACTTGAAAAATATTTTTTGAAAGGAATACATATGAAAAAACGTTACTATATTACCGCTTTTATCTTTGGCATATTCGGTATAATTTATGGAACACTTTGTAACTTAATTGTACGGACAGAAAAATTAATTTTCTTATCTATAATGTCCGGTATTTTCGTAGGACTCTTGTACTTCTTTATGTACTACATATTAATGTTTTTCCTTGGTCATCAATACGAAGAAGATGAAAATAACATAATGGAAAAGTATATGAAGATGTTAATAAGGATCCAAAACCTTATTGTCTTTAATGCGCTGTTATTTGGTTCTTCTTTGTTAATATCTACCGGTGGTAGAATTGCTTTACCTCTCTTTTGGATACACATAACCAATATTGGTATAAGCATCGTAATTATAACCACGGCAAACTTTGACGGAAAAAGAATTCGTATGGCGCGTGCTAGAGAAAAAAAGAAAAACACTTATGTTACTGGAGATATGGCAGAAATACTAAGTTCAGAAGAACTTGTACACTTAATTTCCACCGCTCCAAACACAGACATTGCAAACCAAATTATTGAATCTGTCACAGGAATTACAGAAACACGTGACAAATATCTTTTAATCAAAAAACTTTATAAAGAATCTCTAATAAATATTTCTCTAAATACAGATGAAGAAATATATTTAGATATTCTAAATCAAGTTATGGCAAAAAATACAATTAAGGAGACCCCATAATGAACTTAACTCACGAACAACTTAAGCTCTTAATCGAGACTGCACCCAGTGCAGAAAAAGCTGATGAACTCATTGAAGAAGCAACAAGCATCAAAAACGCAAGTGAAAAAGCTGCATTTCTAAGAGGAATGTTTGGCATTAAAGTAGTTGGTAAATCCGGTTCTTACGATAAAACAGACTACTATGTTATGCTTGAAACAATCATCAACGGATATTAATTATTTCCCTTCCGTAATTTTGCTTTACTACAACAAAAACACCTTGAAAAATCTCAAGGTGTTTTATTTTGTTATCCTGTTTCCTTTAATTAAAGTACACTTTTAAACTCCGCTTCGCCTAGCACTTCATTAACATCTTCTATAGTAAGTTCATCTTTTTCAAGACCTTCTAATATAGAAAATGCAACCATTGCTTTAGCTAATTGGTAATTAGTTGGTTCTTTAGTAAAGCATTTTTCTTGCAGAAAATACCCTAGTTTAAAGGCAGGTTTTAATATTACCACGCTTCTATTCATGCGAAACAATTCATATGCTATAGTTATCATAAGAATAAGCTCTATTGAACCCCATAATTGCACGTTAGCAATTATTTGAACTAAATTTAGAACTAGTCCTACAAATATCATTAGACTTACTAACATTGTTCCACAGTTATCACTTACACGCGGAGCCATTCTGCAGTTTTGCATATTAATTTCATTGCCTTTATAATTTGTTTCTATTACCTTATGTTCTGCACCGTGATACATCCACGTTGTCTTCATTTTTACAAAAGTTCTAGCCATGAAATATAAGCAAAGTGAAACTGCAATTATAAAGGTACAAAGTGACAATATTCCAAGAAGCATTGTTGCACGCTCACTTAAAGAACTTTCTTCTCCAATTGTTATTAGATTCATAATAATGTCCACAACTATTATTGCAAGTAACCAATGGTTATTGCATATGACATTTATAAATCCTCTTACTAATGGAATCTTTCTTAAAATCCGATTAAGTAAACTTGTTTCTTTAAATATGTTTTGCTTAACTACAATTCTTGTCTTTTCGCATTCATCATAAAAACTTACATTATACCGCTCGCCTATAAATTTGATGCCATTGTTATAACTTTGGCCACTAACGTTTATCATTTGATCCTCCTTCAAATTATTAATGGAAAAACTTTAAATAACACAGTAATTATACCATAATTACTGTGTTATTTCAACTTTGCTATTTCTTGCTTTCTTCTAATTTTATAAGGTACCTTGTAAACAAAGGTATTGCTATTGTAGTAACAACTAAAAGTAATTTAAAGAACAATAAACTATTTAACACGCCCGCTACAAACATCATGCCATATCCTATTATTCTTCCTAAAGATATTGATGCTGTAACATACGCAAGGTATTCCTCTTTATACTCTTCTATTTCATTATCTACAACTATATTTGCTTTTTTAATGTTGTATACAACATCATATATTCCAAAACCAACCATATAGCAAAAATTAAATATTATTAATGTTATCTTGTTTATATCTAAAAATACCCCAATAACACTAAATATTATAGCTATAGATATAATGTTAAATATAGACTTATATGTCTTCTTAGTATCTAACTTGTTATATATTAAAATTGCAAGCATCGAACACAATGAAAATACTGTTGTTAGTACTCCAAGACCTATTTGCGTTTTAAATATCATAAGGGTTATTACTATTATAATCTTGCTTATTGTCTTTTCAAATATTCCATAAACAACACCAGCTTTTGCAAAATTCTTTACATCATCAAGTCCATATTCTACTACAGTAGATTTAAATCCTTGCATATTATATTTCTTGTTTTCATTAGCCATATATGGTTGTTTAATCCATAATGTTAAAGCTATCTCTACTAATGCTAGTATAAATACATATACAGCTATATCGTTAAAAGATGCCAACTCTATAGATGTACCAAGTATCACCGGCGCTACTACATTTATTATTTTATCTAATACCTTTTTAACAGATACAAACTTCTTTCTGTTATCATTATTTGTAAGTCCTATATACATCATCTCATGCGTTGACCAGTAGAGCACTTCAGATATTGCATATATACTTGCAACCCAAATATAACTGTTTACTATATTTTCTTTTAATACTACTATAAATAATATAAATACCGCTCGTGCTATTACACTTAAAGATAATACCGGCTTTATTATTTCAGGGTGCTTTTTAATATGTTCCCCTACTACTAATGCACCAATAAATCTTATAGCATGTACTGTTAAATAGTAAAGTGCTATTTTAGTTATATTATCATCTGTTACCTCTAAAAAATATGCAACTAGAAACGTATTAATAAACACTCCCGTTAGAATGTATATTAAATCTCCAAAGAGCAATTTTTTAGCTTCTTTTCCTATTCTTTTGTTCATTATACCCTCTTTAATACTTAAGTTAAATTTATTAATTATATGCTACATCCACTAAGAATAATCCTTCTGGTGCAACTGTTCTTCCACCAAGGTTTCTATCCCCAGTTTCTATCATATTCTTTATTACACATATGTCTAACTTACCAGAACCAACATCAATTAAAGTTCCTGCAATTATTCTAACCATATTGTATAAAAAGCCATTACCCACTACATCTATTATAACTCTATTTCCAAGTCTTGCAACCTGTATATCATAAATTTCTCTTTCAGTATCTTTAACTGTGCTGCCTGCTGCCATAAACGCCTTAAAATCATGTTTACCTTTAAGATCATTTGCTGCTAGTTGCATAGCTTCTGTATCTAAGAAATATTTGTAATGATATTCTCTATTTGCATTAAGTGCAGATGGGAATTTAGCATTGTTAATCACATATCTATAGTGTTTTGCCTTTGCAGATATTCTTGCATTAAAGCTTTCATCCACATCTTCCACATTAAGTATTACTATATCATAAGGTAGCATTGTATTTAACGCAGCATGTAACTCTTCTGGTTTTATTGTCTTGTCTGTTTTGAAGTTTGCAACTTGTCCCATTGCATGAACTCCAGCATCAGTTCTTCCAGAACCAATTACTTTAACTTCTTCTTTTAATATTTTAGCCAAAGCCACTTCTAACTCTTCTTCTATTGTTCTTTTATCTTTTTGTATTTGCCAACCACTAAAGTTAGTTCCGTCATATTCTATTGTTAATTTAATATTTCTCATAATTTCTCCCAATGTATTTGCATTAATTCTATTACTTGTTTTTTATGTATATAAAAAGCGAATACTTATGTATCCGCTTAATGTTCTATCCTCTTGGATGTGCTTTTAAGTACTCATCTCTTAGTCTCATATCTGCAACATGTGTGTACATTAAAGTAGATGCTACATCTGTGTGTCCTAATAATTCTTGTACTGTTTTTATTTCAGCACCATTTTGCAACATATGTACTGCAAATGAATGTCTGATTGTGTGTGGTGTTAATTCTTTATCTATTTTAGCTTGTTCTTTATATTGTTTTAATATCTTCCAGAAACCTTGTCTTGTCATTTTTTGACCATTTGCGTTTATAAATAAAGATACTTCTTCCTCTGTCTTTATAAGAAGAGGTCTCACATTTTCAACATATTCTCTTAAATATCTTAAAGTTGTATTTCCTAGTGGTATTATTCTTTCCTTATTTTTCTTCTTAACTTTAATATGTCCTGCATTTAAATTAACGTCACTTATATTAAGGGATATAAGCTCTGTAACTCTTATACCTGTTGCATATAAAACTTCAAGCATAGCTTTATCTCTTTGGCCTTTTAAATCGCTTGTGTTTGGTTGTTCAAGCAATGTTTCAACTTCACCTATAGATAGTATAGATAATTCTTTCTTTTCTACCTTTGGAGAAGTTAAAGTATCAG
>JAZRSA010000060.1:0-4938 GCA_045651205.1 Clostridia bacterium | reverse complement strand
AGGTTTGTAATACTAGCATAAAATTTGACTTTACAAAAATTTTATGCTATACTTATAATATAAATAATGGGAAAAAGGAGATTTTACAATGAAAAAATACAATCGCAATATCGATGTAATTATTCCTGCTTATAATGTCTCAGATGAAATTCTATTTAGATGTTTAGCAAGTATTGCTTGTCAAGACATTGCTTCTGATTTAGAAGTAACTATTGTTGACGATGCTTCTACCACTCAAAATTATGCAGCTATTGCAAAATATTTTGATTCTATCTTAAAAATTAATATTCTTCGCTATGAGACTAATGGTGGCCCAGGAGTCGCAAGACAATATGGTATTGATCACACTTCCAACGGGTATATGACTTTTATTGATGCAGACGATACTTTTAATGGTTCTTTCGCCCTAAAAGCTTTACGAAATGGCATTGAAATGAATAATGGTGTATTCTAGATGTGCGTCGGCGTATTCGATGAAGTTCATGAAATGGGATTGAATCCAGGAGAGGGTCCATTGTTGATGCCTCATGAACAAGATTTGATTTGGATGTTTGGTAAGCTATATCGCAGAAATTTTATTGATAAGTATAATATTCGTTTCCATGAATCTTCTCGCGCAAATGAGGATAATGGTTTTAATACTATTTGTAGACTGTGTTCTAGTGAGCAAGAACAAATCAATTTTATTCCTGCTCATGTTTATTACTGGCATGAGAATCCAAATAGTATCACTAGAGCAAACGATTGCCAATACAGTTATGGCGGATCTGAAAGAGATAGTTTCTATGGCTATGTTGAAAACATGATATACGCTATTAAAGAAGCCAAAAAACGTTGTCCTTATAATGGCAATATAACTAAATGGGCTGTAAGTACTATGGTTCATGTTTATCAATATTATATAGAAGGCTATGCTATGGCAAATGAACATGCTGAAAATAATTTCAAATGGTGCAAAAAATACTATGATGAAATATTTAAAGATTTAGAAGATACTATATCTAAAGAAATATTAGCACAACATTATGGAGAAGTCATGAAGAATTCTTACTTAAGCGATGGACCTATGAATGCAATAGTACCACACATCGGCCTATATGAATTCTTAGATGCATTAAAAGACAAAGTAATAGAAGAAGAATAAAGTATATACTGGTGCGAGTTTGTGACTTGCATCAGTATTTTTATGTAATAAATAGAGTGAATAATAAAAAGTAAAGGAGGGTAGTCCGTGAACGATAATAAATTTGGCAAATTTTATGCATTGGGCTATACGCATAACGAGCTTGAAGATTTGTTCAAAAGAATATCAGAGGGCGCTTATCTAACTGAACAAGAATATAGAGATTTAATTATTGCTATAAGTTTAATAGATGGCTTATCAGAATTTGATGGTACTTATGACAGCTTACTTAATAAGCCTGATATATTACAAACAGTTAGAGACGCTAATGAATTCGCAACTCAAGAACTTCTACATGAAAGAATTGCATTCTCTCAAAGATATATAGAAGCCATTGTAAACAAAACGCTTAGTGATTTTAAATTTGATATGGATCAGAATAAAGCTGATATAGATCACAAACATGATGATAGATATTCATTATGGAATCATGAGCATGAAGGCGTATATGCATCTTACAAAGATTTAGGCTCTTATGTAACTAAAGACTATTTAGAGGAAGTGATAGCTGGTTTAGGTTCTGGTGGTGGAGGCGGTAGTATATATCCTACTTATGTTAAGCCTACTATAACAGTAAAAGCAAATCTTACTTCAATACCACATAAGAAAGAAACAACTATCTTACTGACTCCTACGTATTCTCAAAATGACGCTGGGGACTTAATCAAGTTTAAGATATATAAGAACTCAGAAGTCATATATGAATCAGATAAGGTTAATAGTCTAACTGAAACAATTATATTAAAACACGGAGAAACGGCTACATATTCTTTCGAAGTTGAATACGGCGACGGTGTTATAAAGAACACTGCTGCAGGAGACCCATATCCAGAAACAAGTATAAAAGCAGGTAAAATTGTTTGTGGTATTTCTATTAAAGGGCGAGCTAACTCATATGTTGGTATTATACCAGATAGAGAATTTGAAGAAAGCGATGTGGCAAATTTAACTTCTGTAAACGCTTCATCAAAAGCATATACTTATACTTATAACTTAAACGAACAAAAATCTGTATATATGTATCCTACATCATATAATGAATTAGATTCTATTAAAGATGCTAATGGATTTGAATATATATCTAGTTATACAATGAGTACTATTGTATATGATGAAATAGAATACTATGTATATGTTTTATCAGAAATGACTACAATAGATAAATTCAAACAGGTGTTTAGTTAGGAGGTGAATTGAATGGCTATTAATATAGGTGCCAATTTTAGTTATAACGGGCGTAACTATTTAGACAATAGACAATCTTTTGATACACTAGAAGCCATGAAAAACTTTACATCTGTTCCTGATGGATTTATTACTTACTGTAAAGAAGATGGAAAGCGATACGAATTCAAATCTAGTAATACTATAAATGAACTAACTGGTAAATGGGCAGAATTTAAAGTTAGTCAAGAAAGTGATTGTTATTACTTAGGAGAAGAAGAACCTGAGAATGATAAGATATGGTTCTATACAAGCACTGCTGATGCATCTAGCATTACATACGATAACCCTCTTATAGCAGAATTATTTTCTGTAATACAATCAATGCAAGCTCAAATAACTCAACTTCAAGCAGATGTAGAATATCTTAAACTTAATGGTGGCGGTGGAATGCCTGTAGAACCACCTGACAGCCCTGAAGAAGGAATAGAAATTTGTTTTGCATTAGAAGATGGAGGACTAATGCTATTAGAAGATGGCGGCTTCTTAATCTTAGAAGAGACAATTCAAGTAACTAAAGACTCTGTGCTTATACTGGAAGATGGGTCAAGTTTCTTATTAGAAGATGGTAGTCTAATTCTATTAGAAGAAACCGTATCCGCTGTGAAAGATAATTTAATGTTGTTAGAATCAGGGGCAGAAATGCTTTTAGAAAATGGTTACAATATATTAATTGAAAAATAAGGAGGCTGAAACAATGGCAAACAAAAAGATTTCTGAGTTAATACAGTCCACTCAAATAACAGGTGAAGAGTTAATACCTTTTGTATTAGATGGACAAAACAAAGTTGTTAAAGCTAAATATTTACAAGGTGCCAATAATCTTGGAGAAGACTTTGTAGATTTAGTTGGAGATGATGGACAAAAGTATAGAGTTAAAATGATAAATGGCGAACCAGTTGCTATGAGAATGGATGCATTTACAGCTGCTGATGCTAATGTAGAAAACAATAAAGTTGAAAGTGGAAGTATATATGACGGTTTAATAATAAACCAAATGTATGGTGGTGGAGATGCTATAACTGGTACTCCAGTATCTCATGGATTTATAGAGTTATATAACTTCAGAGATATAGAAATAAACTTAAAAGGTATATATCTTTGGTATAGAGCAAAATCTGGTTCTTGGCAATCATTAGCTTTACAAGGTATAGTTCCTCCAAGACATTCTTTCTTAATAAGATGTGCTCAACATGCAGTACCATATTCTGCAGGTGTTAGATGCAATATAATGAATTATGATATGCAATGGAATATAAAACTTTCTGATAAAGGTTTCTCTGCTTATTTACAAATAGGTAATGACGTACCAGAAGATTGCCCAGTAAGAAGTACTAAAGACGTAGCTGGTATAGTAACTTATAACAGAAAATTCATAGACTTACTTGGTGCTGGTGGAGTAGATGCAGAAAACGATACAGTATGGGCTTATGAAACTAGATACTTACATTGTATGGATAGAAACACTGGAGTTCATAGAATAGACTATGCTAACAGTGGTGGACATATTATAGGTACTAACGCAGCTGTAAAAGGATTCAACGACTGTGACTGTGAGCCTGTAGATTATAAAACTTGTAATATAGAGTTCTATAGACCAAGATGCTTAAAAGATGGTAGATGGACAGAATATTACGATAAACCAAAACAAAAAGAAACTTTACCTGCAATGATAAATGTTATGTACGGAGTAGATGGAGAACACACAAGAACATTCACTTTCCAAACTCCAATAACTGAATCAGGATTTGTTAAAATAAGAAAAGACGGAGAACTTAAATGGACTTCTTATGAAACAAGTGTTGAATTATTTGCAAACCTTGATGAAGACGTATCAGTTCATAGATGTATAATAGAAAACTTAGAACCAGGACTATATGAATATATGGTTGGTACAGAAGGATGTACTTCTGACGCATATTCATTTGAAATAAAAGAATACGATCAAAACAATGGTATGAGAATATTATGGACTACTGACCAACAATCTTGGACTAAACAAGAATACGATGTATGGCAAGTATGCGCAAGATTCTTAAATAACAAACAACAAAATTTAGATGTGCCATTTGACTTCCATTTAAATACTGGAGACATATCTCAAAATGCTAACCGTAAATTTGAATGGGCATACTACTATGATTATGCTAAAGACATAACTAGAAACATACCTCATGTTATAACTTGTGGTAACAATGACTTAATAAATAAAACTCACTCAACAGCATTTAACTATTATATAACTGCTCAAGAGCAAGTATGGAATTCAGTTTATGCATTTGATTTAGGTTTTGTTCATTTTGTATGCTTAAACTCTAACCAAGATGAAGTACATGTTGACACAGGTGAATTTGCTAATACAAATGAATTTTTACAAGCTCAAGCTGATTGGCTAGATGAACATTTAACAGAAGTTGAAGCTAGACCAGTTAAACCAAGATGGGTAATAGTATTTGCTCATTTAAGTTCTATGACAGTTGGTAGAACTAAACGTTTACAAAGATGGATTGCTCCATGTGAAAAACATAAAG
>JAZRSA010000059.1:0-32114 GCA_045651205.1 Clostridia bacterium | reverse complement strand
TCTGTACATTGTATTTTCGTTCGACTTGCATGTCTTAAGTGCGCCGCCAGCGTTCATCCTGAGCCAGAATCAAACTCTTGTCTTAAATTCTCTCAAGATAACGTTAGCTATCTCTTAATTACTTTGTTTAAAAAACTTTTTTAAAAATTAACGTGGTTGTTATGTTTTCCATAACCCCATCTTTACTTGGCTTGTTTTACTCTTTATTTTTCAATGTGCTTTAAAATATCGCGTGTTTACCGCGACATCGTAGATATATTTTAGCACAGGCCATTCGTATTGTCAACAATAATTTTAAAAAAATTTAAATTTTTTTCGAGTTTTTTTAGAACCCTTGATACGACTGGGTTTCAAGCCACACTTTTTTCTTAAATTTCTACTAAAATTACATCTTCTCCGATTAATTTTACATTATTCCAAGGAATGGTTATATTATTTTTGCCACCAATACTCTTTATCAATTTTCCAGCTTGCGCCACAACTATACTTTTTATAGCTCCATTTGTTAGTTCTGCATCAACATCTATAACGAATCCAAGTATCTTTCCATCTCTTACATTTACTACTTCTTTTTGTCTAAAATCTATTCCTCTAGCCATACATCCTCCCTAACAAAGTTTTAATTTCATGCCTTCTATTATTCCATATGCTATAGCTTCTCCTATTATATATATATTGTTAATTATCCATTCTACATCTTTCTCGTTATCATGATATCCAATTTCAACAAGAACTGCAGGACTACTTACATTCATTATCTCTACTATCTTATTATTATACATTACACCATTATCAGTTTCTTTATCATAATATATATTCTTTAATCCTTTATATATTTCTTTAGCTACTCCATTAGATCTTTCACATCCCACTTTAGGAAAACATTCTGGGCCATTAGCTCCACCATAATTACTATGTATTGCCACATGAATATCTACATTTAGCGTATTACTTTCCTTTATTATATCTTCTCTACTCATTCCTATTTTGTTTCTATATACAAGAAATTCCTCCGAACTTACCAATATCCTTTCTACTACATCTGCTATCATATTCATTCTATATTCTTCCGTTCCATATTCTCCTACTCCAAAACTCTTGTCTTGAGTTGATGGACTTAAATAAATCTTATACATATTAATCACCTACTAATATATATAATAAAAAGAGTGAAAAAATATCACTCTTTTTACTTATTATATTTACTTTGTTTTAACCATGATACATTAGTAACATATATTGTTTCACACGCTCCTTGTCCCGTATCATTTCTTACCGTGCTAGTTTTCATAGTAGAATTTCTACCGATACCATAATCAAAAACAACATCTACAAGATAGCCTTGTATTTCTATAAAATCATTAACTCTTATTTTATTTATTAAAGATTTTGTTCTATTATCACTATATATTAAATGATTATTTGAAAAGTACAACCCAACTTTATCAAAGCCACCATGTTCTGCAAGCCATACGGTATTTGATGTATTACACGCTAGTATTCTATCACCACCTAAAAACCACGTTAGCTTATCTTTATTTTCTTCGCTGGCCAAAAATCCCCAACTGATACCTACATCTTTAGGCATTAATTTTCCTGATACATCATTTGCAAAATGTCCCATTGTATGAACAACGCGTCCTCTTATTGTATATTTTGCTACATATTTTATATTTATCTTTACTCCATCTATTTCTCTTTTAACGTTTCCTGCTGCCGGAGACTGTTGTGGCTTAGATAAATTATTTAAATTAGTAACATACTTCACATTAGAAATCGCCGGTGCTATATTAGCGAAACTTCCATTCTTATATAAATACACTGCTAATACTATTATTATAATAAAAATACTTGTTTTAAATATATTGCCAAAAAGTCTAGAACCTCTCATCTCTTTACTCCTTAACACTATTTTTATCACATATGCATTATCTTTTCAACTAATATTAATTATTACTCTTTCAACATTCTTCTTTTCATTCTTTCTAACGCAGTCTTCTCTATTCTAGAAATTTGTGCTTGCGATACCCCTATTTCTTCCGCGAGTTCTACCTGCGTTTTATTATCAAAAAATCTTCTCTTTATTATATTTCTTTCTTTTTCAGACAATTTTTCTAAAGCTTGTATAACCGCCAACTTATCTGTTAACGTTTCAGCATCATTCTTTTCACTCTTTAATTGATCTAGTACATATATTATATCTCCACCATCATTATACACAGCATCATAAATAGACATCGGCGATACAGTACTATCTAATGCAAGAATTACATCTTCTTTTTCCGCGCCTGTCATTTCAGTCAGTTGTTCTATTGTCGGCTCTTCATTATGCTCACTTATATATTTTTCTTTTTCTTTAGATAATCTGTATGATAAATCTCTAATAGATCTACTTATTCTCATAGAACTACTATCTCTTAAATATCTTTTTATTTCTCCTATAATCATAGGAACTGCATAGGTAGAAAATTGCACATTTTGCGTTACATCAAAATTATCTATAGCCTTTATTAATCCTACAACTCCCACTTGAAATACATCATCTACGTTTTCGCATCTATAATTAAATTTCTTTACCATACTTAATACTAATCTTAAATTCGCGTTTATAAACTCCTGCTTAAGCTCTGTATGTCCTGCTTTTATTTTAATTAACATCTCATTTTGTTCCTTTGCAGATAGTACTGGTAATTCCTTTGTATTTACTCCATTTATTTCTACTTTTATTGTTCTCATTTGTTTCCTCCCTAATAAGTATCCACTTACTAGTCATATTTTGGTTGGGTTTATCCACTTTATTCACTGTTCGACATCAAATTTCTTTTTTAGATGATTAATGACTTTCTTTTCTATTCTAGATATATACGATTGAGATATTCCAAGTTTATCTGCAACTTCTTTTTGAGTTAATTCTTTCTTGCCTTCGAAACCGTACCTAAGTTCCATTATTTCTTTTTCCCTTACATCCAAATTCTTTATAGCCAAACTCACTATCTTTTTGTTGTCGTTATCTTCTACTTGTTTAAACAAACTATCATTATCCGAGCCCAAAATATCTCCTAACGCCAAATCATTCCCTTCACTATCTGTATTTATAGGTTCATCTATAGACACTTCCGTTTTCGTTCTTTGTGTTTTTCTTAAATACATTAATATTTCGTTTTCTATACATCTAGAAGCGTATGTTGCAAGCTTTATATTCTTATCTAAATTAAAGCTATTCACTCCTTTCATTAATCCTATTGTTCCTATAGATATTAAATCTTCTATATTAACTCCCGAATTTTCAAATTTCTTTGCTATATATACAACCAGCCTTAAATTCTTTTCGACTAACTTCTTTCTAGATTCATCATCCCCTTCGTTTAATCTATCCAATAATTCTTTTTCCTCTTCTGCAGATAATGGTTCTGGTAATTTATCTGCTCCAGCAATATATAACAATTCTTCGTTTCCATTTAATATACTTAATATATATTCATATATCTCTCTTATCTTTTTATTTTTAATTTTCATAATACAATACCTCCCATCGATTCTGTATAAAGAATGTAATTTAACACCATGTTATAGTTGTTTAATTTGGATATTTTTCTGTTTTCAAAAACGACTCCAGCTTTAACATTCCAACTTTCATTTCTATTACTTATTCTTATTTCTTCTAAAATATATGCTCTCTTTGTACAAACATTTCCTAACGTTACAGTTTTTACATCAAATGCCTCTAACTTCTTTATTCCTTCAAATATACTTTCATCCAGTACTTCAGCAAATATTATTGGAAGCCCATGTGAATAAACCGTATTACCCGTATCTAAAAAGCCTGTATAGGTATAAACTTTTCCAGATATTTTTACTTCAACTTTATAATTCAAATCCCTTTTGGTTAATTCTGTTCTATACAACTTCCAAAGATTTGCTAAAAATGTTTTTGCTAAATAATATGTAGATATATATATTGTTGCTTTTTCTAATCCTGTATCTTTTGGAATATTAAATATATTAGAAATGCACATATATGTCCCTAAGTTAATTACCGATACCATAAAGAATAAAAATATGATTTTTAAATACAACTTTATATCTTTTGGTAACACCGCTATATACACCATACACATAGCTAGCAATATTTTAGATATCCAATAATTTAGAACATCCAATTTAAACACGAGCATTACTATGACATATATGCTAGAAGATATACTTGCTAAAAGCATTCGCTTATTACTCGCATTAAACTTTGCCAATTCTATTGTTTCTTTTAAAATAATAAAATCCATTATTAGGTTTTCTATAAAAACATATTCTAAATAAATAGTCATATAATCCACCTTAGTAAATTATATTTATCCGACTATTAAAATTTTGTTGAATTAAAGCCTTGATTTAATTTTTCGATTTACAAATTTAGATAAAAAAGAAGAGAAATGCTATTGCATTTCTCTTTTAATACATATTTTTTATATTTATTGTATTTTTTAGTCTCTATTTCTTCTTAAGAATGGTGGGATGTCTAAGTCTGCTGTATAGTCTGCTCTTGGAGACACTCTTCCGCTCATTGAAGGCGCTGAAGGTTGTACTTCTTGTCTTTCTATCATTGTTTCTCTTAGACTTGATAATATTTCTTGAGATTTTGAATCTGTAGTTCCCCATTTATCAAAACCAGTAGCTATAACTGTTATAACGATTTCATCTTGTAAACTTTCGTCAATAACTGCACCAAATATGATATTTGCTTCTGGGTCAACAGATTTTTGAACTAATTCTGCTGCTTCATTTATTTCTAATAATCCAAGGTCTTTTCCACCAGTGATGTTAATAAGAACACCAGATGCTCCTTCGATAGAAGTTTCAAGTAATGGGCTGTGGATAGCTTGTCTTGCAGCTTCCCCTGCTCTATTTTCTCCTCTAGCTCTACCGATACCCATGTGAGCAACACCTTTGTCTAACATTATTGTTTTAACATCAGCGAAGTCAAGGTTGATTATACCTTTAACTGTGATAAGGTCAGATACACCTTGAACACCTTGTTTTAATATGTTATCTGCTTTTAAGAAAGCTGATTCAACTGTAGTATCTTTTTCAACTACTTGTAATAGTTTTTCGTTTGGTACTACGATTATTGTATCTACATTTTGTTTTAATTCTTCGATACCTTTTTCAGCTTGCATCATTCTTCTCTTTCCTTCAAATGGGAAAGGTTTTGTTACAACTGCTACTGTTAATATTCCCATTCCTTTAGAAATGTCTGCTATAACTGGTGCAGCACCTGTACCAGTTCCACCACCCATTCCTGAAGTAATAAATACCATATCTGCTCCTTTTAGAGCTTCAGCTATTTCAGCTTTAGATTCTTCAGCACTGCATTCACCAATCTCTGGGTTTGCTCCAGCACCTAAACCTCTTGTTAGCTTTTCACCAATTTGGATCTTAGTTTGTGCTTTAGATGACTCTAATGCTTGTTGATCCGTATTTACAGCTATAAATTCTACATCTCTTAAACCAGCCTCAATCATTCTGTTTAAAGCGTTTCCGCCGCCGCCACCAACACCAATTACCTTAATGTTTGCTGACCCTGACTTGAACATTGTTTCTTCCATCTTAAAAATCCCCCTCTTCTTCTTCATTGACATTTCTTCTTTTAAGTGTATTTTTTATCTTTTCTTTTGCCTTATTTATTACATCCATTATTTTGTCCTTCATTCCAGGCTCTGTCATAATTTCTATATCACTGTTTACGTGTTTGCTTGTTCCTACATTTGCAATATATTTAACCATTCCAAATGCAACAATATGTTGTGGCTTAATTACATTTATTAGTTTTGGACTGCATATTCTTACTTGATTTACTTTAAGTGTAAGTACTGCTAGTTCTTCAACTCCAGATATATTACTTAAACCTTGTCCTGTTATTACAACACATTCTATTTTACCTATCAAATTGTTTTCAGCCATTATTTTTCTAGTTATTTGATAGATTTCTTTAACTCTTGCTTCTATGATTCTTACAATATCACTACATTTAATTACATTTGATTCTTCATCACTTGCTTTTTTTGTAGTTAGTTTTACATCATGATTATTAGATATCATAGCTTCAATTGCTAAATTATATTGCCTTTTCAACTTATCCGCTTCGTCTAAGTCTATATTTAATGAAATTGCAATATCACTTGTTATATGATCTCCACCAACAGGTAATGTATTATTGTATTCAAGAGATCCATTTTTGAATACTGATATTTCAGTGTGTGCTGCTCCTATATCTAATAATAAAACTCCTAAATCTTTTTCTTCTGGCATTAATACTACATTTGATGAAGCAAATGTTTCTAATACATATCCATCTATTTTTAATTCAGCGAGTTCCATTACTCTTGTTATTTCTTCTACAGCTTGCTTGTCCGCTATTATTATATCTGCATCTACTACGAAGTATTTTGCGAATGCGCCTATAGGTTCTTCAAAATATTCTCTATCGTTAACTATATATCTTGTAGGTATAATATCTATTATTTGTTCTTTATTGTTTTGTCTAATTCCAAGTTGTATTTTTTCCATTACTGCGGTTATATCTCTATAAGATAAACCATCATCTGGTTTTTCAACATCGCCTTTGAATCTTATTTTTTCAATTCTTGTATTGATGCCTTTTATATTTACATACGCTGAATTGATGTATAACCCAGCTGTATCTTCTGCTTCTGTAATCGCTTTTACTACCGATTCAGCAACTTCATTGCAGTTAACTATTTTACCCTTTTTTATTCCATTAGACTTTGCCAATCCGTATCCAACTACTTCTATTTCGCCAAATTTGTTTACTTGCCCTACCACTGCAGCGGATTTAGATGCCCCCATGTCTAAGGAAACAATAATGTCACCTATAGCCACTTCCAATTCCCCCTGTTTGTCATGGGTATATAATACTATTTTTTTAGTCAAATTGCAATAGTTTAGATTAAAAAACTGTAATCTTTTTGTAATATTTTTGATATATAACCCGCAACCCTTACATCACAGTGATTTCAAGGGTTGTAAGGAATTTGTTTTTATGTAAACCGATAGTAAAAATAAGGAAAAATTGTTGTATTTATACCACATAAAAATAGATAAAAATATTAGTACTATTTCCACTACTTTTTCTATATTTTTTAACCAGCTTTTTACTTTTTCTTTACATATAAACATTTCTAGTATTAATCTCAATACATTATATCCATCTAACGGTCGGCTGAGTATAATATTAATTAACGCCAACGCCATATTTATTTCAAATACCATTTTTATATTTTTAAATAGAAAAGCTAATATTATATTTGAAAGTGGCCCTACTAAATATATTATAATCCCCTTTATTCCACAAAATCTCTCTCTAAATATAGCATTAAGTCCGGCAAGTTTTATATTTATCCCTTTTAATTCATATCCAAATATACTTGCAACTAATACATGTGTTAACTCATGAAAAGTTATGAATAAATAACAAATAAAATAATTATCTAGAAAGCATCTTGCCTTCTTAGATAAAAAACAAAGAAATAGTGTTATTATTACTACTTCTTCTATACATATATATTTATCTCTTAATTTTAATTTCATTATATATCCACCACTAGCCTTGGATTTATTTTTTCACCATTATATACTATTTCAAAATGAAGATGTGGTCCAGTAGAATATCCTGTAGAACCCATTTCTCCTATCTTAGTTCCAGCTTTTACTTTAGTTCCTTTTTTCACACTTATCTTATTTAAGTGACAATATATAGTTTTAATATCCCCGTTTTCCACAACTACATAGTTGCCATTATATTTATTGTTACTAGCAGTTGTAACTTTTCCTTCTATACTACTTACTACCTTTGTCCCTTTCTTATTTGCTATATCTACACCAGTATGATAACTATCTATATCTTCAAATATAATTTCTCTAGCACCAAAATTTGAAGTAATAGTTCCTGTTGTAGGCTTAACAAACACAATTCCTGTCCCCTTAATCTTATCTACAATATTACTTTCGACACTTACCGAGCTCACAGCTGTAATGTATTTTTCTTCTTCAACACTACTACCTACACCTAAATTATCTTTATAAATATCTACTTCTTTATTTTCACTTTTATTATTACTAGTTTCTTCATAGATTTCTACCTCTTGCTTTTCTTTGCTTTTATTTAAATTTACTAAAATGTACTTAATTTTATTTATTCCTTCTTTTATACCATTCTCCAATTTATTAGGTATTGCCCCTTCTATAAACGAATAGCTACTGCTTATTAGCTCTATCGCTTCTTTTTTCACTTCACTAAAAGTGTATCTTTTATTTAATTCTGTTTTTATTTTCTTTGTAACATCCGCTTCTAATACAATTTTAATATTCAAAATGTTTATTAAAAAAATAAATAACAAAATAGCAATAGCTGTTATCCCTTGTACTGCCATTTTAAATAATATTTTTTCTTTTAATCTAGCAATATTTCCAGCTTTTTTAATACACTCTTTTTCATTAGCATTTTCATTCTCTTCGACTATATTAATATTATTATTCTCGTAGTAACTTCTCTTTAATGTTCGTTTTGCTACAACACCTTCCATACAAACCTCCAAAAAAAGACTTATCCTAATACAATATATTGGATAAGTCTTTTTTTATGACTATTATATTTTATTTAATATTATTATTTAACTAAACTATTTTGCCTGTTAAATACCATTTGTTATTTTCTATAATTTCAATATCTTTTACAGTTCCGATGTCTTTTTCTTCTGCTTCAAATACAACTATTTTATTGTCTATTGTTCTTCCCGTATACATTTTATCGTTATTTTTGCTTAAGCCTTCTACTAAAATTTTATGAATCGTTCCTATTTTCTTTTCGTTTTCTTCAAGAACTAGCTTCTCAAATAGTGCTTTTAATCTTTGTAGTCTTTCTACTTTTACACATTCTTCTATTTGATTTTCCATTCTTTCGGCACGTGTACCTTTTCTTATACTATAACAGAACATATACACAAGTGAGAATTTAACTTTTTCTACTACATCCATAGTATCTAAGAAATCTTCTTCTGTTTCACCAGGGAATCCCACAATTATATCTGTTGAGAAAGATACATCTGGTATTCTTTCTTTCATTTTTTCTACTAATGTTAAGAAATGTTCTTTAGTATATTTTCTATTCATTGATTCAAGAATTTTAGTACTTCCAGATTGAAGTGGTAAATGGATTTGTTTTGCTATCTTATCTGATGAAGCAATTTTATCTATTAACGCATCTGTAAAATCTTTTGGGTGTGGAGATATAAATCTTATAATTTCTATTCCTTCAACTTTTTCTATTTCAGTTAATAGATCTACAAATGTATATTTATTGTCTTTAAAGTCATTTCCATATGAATTTACATTTTGTCCAAGAAGTGTAATCTCTTTATATCCCTTACTTGCAACCGTTTTTACATCATTTAGAATATCTTCTGGAAGTCTACTTCTTTCTCTTCCTCTTACATAAGGAACTATACAATATGAACAGAAATTGTTACAACCATAAATAATACTAATTGATGCTTTGTACCCTTCTTCATATTTTATTGGTACATCTTCTACTATTTCATGTTCGTTTTCTTGTAGTTCTTGAGTTTTCTTATGATTCTTTATTGCCAAATACAGCTTTTCTGCAAAGAATTGCATACTTTTTGTACCTAAAACAACATCAACAAATGAATATGATGATTTTATTTTATCTAGTATATGTCCTTGTTCTGTCATACAACCAACGATTGCAATATACATATCTTTATTTTGCTTCTTTCTTGTCTTCAAATAGCCAACTCTTCCGAATAGTTTATCTTCTGCATTTTCACGAATACAGCATGTATTAAACAAAACAACATTTGCTTTTTCTATTTCTTCTGCTTTAGAAAACCCCATTTCTTCAAGGATTCCAGCATATTTCATAGAGTCGTTTTCATTTAATGCACAACCCATTGTTTCTATGTAATATGTATAATGTTTATTTTCTTTATCTAATAATTCTTTTATTCTTTTTTCGTAATCTATTTTATATCTCATATTTTCACCTGGTTAGTATTGTACCACAATATCTTGCAAATTTCTACACACCACATAAATATGCATAAAAAAGAGAGCGATTGCTCTCTTTTTGTTTTGTTTTATTGTACAACAAATTTTATCTTCTCATCTGACCAAAAATCTGTTTCATATTCTAAATATATTTCTTTAGCATCCTTTGGAACTAAAAAATATACATTTCCTTTTGTTTTCTTACCTGTAGATAAATTTGCTGAAAAACTAGAATCATCTACTGAGTAAAAAGTCTCACATGCATATCCATCTGCATAACACTCAAAATCATAACTTGATACAAGTTGATCTGTTTCACCAACATTTTCAAATTCAAATGTTGCTTGAATTACCTTTTGTGTTTTCTTTACATCTGCATACTTGCTGTATTTTGTAAAATTAGCATTTTTAGATACATATTTTATTGCTATATAGCTGTCTTCATATATTTCTCCATCAACAAACTCTGTTTTTACTGGTGTTGTAGTAGTTGTATTTTCTGTATTTGTATTATTATTTAATGTATTTTTAGGTTCATTTGATGTACTACCTGCACCTAATACTATACCCAATACAACAATTATTCCTATTATACTTAGTACTGGGTGTTTCTTAAAGAAATTTCTTTGATCTTTTCCGCATTTTGGACAAGCTTTAGCTGAAGAACTAACTTCCTCTCCACATTCTTTACATTTTTTCATTCCCATTTTATTTACCTCCCCATACCCAAATTCTAACATTATTTTACATTTTTTAATGCATTACATTTGCTATGCATAAAATACGACAAATTTCTTATATACTTTTGGTAAATAATGTATATATGAGGTGTTTAAATGAAGAAATTTAAAATTCCAGCAGTACCACCTACCACTAATAAATGTATTCGTTTCCCAAATAATATAATCGAAGATATTGAAAGTGTAATTTCAGGTAAAGAATGTACTTTTACTGCATTTGTTATTGAAGCTGTAAAAGTAGCATTAGAAAATTTAGAAGAAGAATCTTAGTCTTATTTGTTACTTTGATTCTTTTATTTTTTTACAAAAAAACGACCTTAGAAAAATCTAAAGTCATTTTTATATTTTTTAATTAAACTCTTTCCATATATTCGCCAGTTCTTGTATCGATTCTTATTTTGTCACCGATTTCTACGAATAAAGGTACTTGGAATGATGCTCCAGTTTCAACTGTTGCTGGTTTTGTAGATCCAGTAGCTGTTGCTCCTTTTATTCCTGGTTCTGTATATGTTACTTCTAATTCTACAAAAGTAGGTGGTTCAACACCGAATATGTTACCTTTGTAAGATAATACTTTAACGTTCATATTGTCTAATAAATATGGAAGTATGTCTTCTATTGCTGATTTGTTAAGTTCTACTTGCTCATATGTGTTATTATCCATGAAAGTATAAGTTTCGCCATCATTGTATAAGTATTGCATTTCACTTGTAGTGATTGATACTTCTTCTACTTTTTCTGATGGGTTGAATGTTTTTTCCATTGTAGTACCAACTATAACGTTTTTAAGTTTAGTTCTTACGAAAGCGGCACCTTTACCTGGTTTAACATGTTGGAATTCTACTACTCTATAAACTTGAGAGTCCATTTCGAATGTAGTTCCATTTCTAAAATCTCCTGCAAATATCATTTGATTTCCCCCTTAAACTTCAATTTTTTATTAAGCTTTAACTGTTTCTACTAATTTAGCAAAACCGTTAGCATCGTTTACTGCCATTTCAGCAAGCATTTTTCTGTTAATGTTGATGTTTTTCTTTTTAAGACCATCCATTAATCTGCTGTAAGAAATTCCATTGATTCTAGCTGCAGCATTTATTCTTGCAATCCATAATCTTCTAAAATCTCTTTTCTTATTTTTTCTTCCAACAAATGCATATTGTCCAGATTTCATAACAGCTTGGTTAGCCATTCTAAATCTTATGCTCTTTGCTCCAAAATATCCTTTAGCTCTTTTTAATACGCTTTTTCTTCTAGCTCTTGTTGTAACTGCTCCTTTAACTCTTGCCATTTTGTTTTTCCTCCTTTTTTACTAAAGTCCCTTAATTATGCATAAGGTAATAATTTCTTAACTGCTGACTTGTTTGCAGAATCTACATAAGATGCTCCTTTTAAAGCCATTTTTCTTTTAGAGCTCTTTCCTGTTAATTTGTGTGCTCTGTTTGCAGTTGTTTTTTTAACTTTACCAGATTTTAATACTGATAATCTTTTCTTTGAACTACTGTGAGTTTTCATTTTAGGCATAATCTATTCCTCCTTTTATTTTTTGCTGTCTTTTGGTAACACTATTACATTTAAGAATTTGCCTTCTAGTTTTGGTTCTTTGTCTATTTGGCCTGCTTCAAGCATTGAAACAAATTTAAGAATTGTTTCTTTACCTTTTTCAATGAACCTAACTTCTCTTCCCTTAAACTTAAGTGAAACCTTAACTTTATCTCCATTCATTAGAAATTTATTAGCATTTTTTGCTTTAACTTCTAAGTCATGTACATCGATTGTTGCTGATAGTCTTATTTCTTTAATTTCAACTACCTTTTGGTTTTTCTTAGCTTCTTTTTCTTTTTTAGCCATTTCAAACTTGAACTTGCTATAATTTAGTATCTTACATACTGGTGGATTTCCGTTTGGTGCAACCATAACTAAATCCATATCTTCATCATAAGCTTTATCTATAGCTTCTGCTGTGCTCATTCTTCCTAATCTTTCACCATTAGTTCCAATAACTTCAACTTCAGCTACTCTGATTTGTTCATTTATTAGAAAGTCTTGTTTAATATCAATACACCTCCATAAACAATAAAAAAAGATTGCAAGCATGCAATCTTCTCCTCTACAATTTATCCCAATATCTAAGATATTAAATTGTATACCCTGTTAAGACAAAACCACAAGGTGAGAAGACTTCTTCTGCTTTACGGGTTAAATTGTAACATAATTTTATTTGTTTGTCAACATAATTATTATTAATATTAAAATATTTCTTCTACTTCATTAGTTTTACTGTCCATATTCATACCATCTACCGCTATATTTTGTTCTGTTGACTCATAGTAATTAGTAATTTCTTCAAGGTTATTAATCTCTGATAATTTGGTCATTTGTGGTTCTACCATAGCAATAGGTTTTAACTGGACTGACTTTGCCACTGCCATTTTAGGAACATTTCTAGATTTAAATCTATCCATTATTTTTCTAAAAATGCTTCTATCATCTATAGAATGATCTAGTAATAAGATTCTTCCTGATTTTTGGATATCTATTTTCTTAATACCCTCATCTCCCCAGTCTGGCTGCACAAAAGGAGAAAGTTTTTTACTATATTCTGGATGTCTTATTATTGTTCTTGCTTTTTCTAAAAATGTTTCAGGTCCATTTAGTTCACCTTGTTCTGCTTTTTCTTTAATAGTCTCTAGCTTTTCTTTATCCCTTCTAGATCCTATCATTAATCTTCTTGCTTTTTTAAGTTCTTCTCCTTTTTCTTTCCCTATATATGTTCTATATACACCTGATGTTAATATTAATCTATCTTGTACGCAAGATAATTTTTCATGATTTTCACTTTTTATTTCATCTAGTAGAGTACTTTCTTCTATTAATCTAGCACTTTCATCATATATAGCTTGAAATCTTTCTTCTGTTTTTTTATCTTTATTATTCTTACTAACATATGTGTTTTCTGCAATAACATCTATGTACTCTAACATTCTATCTTTTGTATGACCAGTTCTCTTAGCCATAAACTCAGCAATTCCATCTACGTCTTTTCCATCAATAGCTTTCAAAAACTCAATAGGAGTTGTATTTGATACTGTTACCAATGTTTCGAATAAACATTCTACATCTGAATAACAATGAAATCTACCAGGCGCTTTTAACCCTGAATCTAAAGCACTACCACCACTATTTCCTACTATAGCTGATGCTGCACTAATACCAACCTTCGCAGTTTCCTTCTCTGGTTCATTCTTTCCGATTAGTATTTGTGTTTCAGCTTCATTTATCATTTCATTTAATGTGGTGTATTTTCTTTTCTTTTCTGCACTCCATTTTCTTGGCAATATATTTATTCTATTTTTATCTGTATTCCAAGCATGATTTAATTCGTGTATAAACGTTTCTTTATCTAATCCGTTAAGCCAAGTAGCTTCAGAAATTGTTAATGTTTTAGCTTTTGGCTTATAATATCCTTTTACTAAACCAGTTAATTTACTTGTTACAGTAACACTTCGTATATTTTCATACAAATGACTTACTTTTTTACTCAAAGTTTCTTCATCGTATCCATATAACGATTGTTTTGCCTCTATGTATTGATCAACTAAAGTTTGTAATTCAGGTGGAAGTTCATCCATCTTAAATTTTTTATTCATAAAGTTTCCCTCTATCCTTTTTATATTACAAAACGCACAAAAAAGCAAATAGTTAATTAAAACTATTTGCTTTTTTATTTGTATTATTTACTGTTTCCACCAAAACGTCTATTTCTCTTTGCATATTCAATTATTGCTTTATTCATTTCTTGTTCATTAAAATCTGGCCAATGTTTTTCTGTGAAATAAAATTCTGAATAAGATAATTGCCATGGTAAGAAATTACTTGTTCTTAATTCATAACTAGTTCTTATCATAAGATCCGGATCAGGTTCACCTGCAGTATATAACATATTAGATATAGTGTCTTCGTTAATATCTTCTACATTTAGCTTTCCTGCTTTAACTAATTTTGCAATTTCTTTTGTTGCATGCACTAATTCTGCTCTACCACCATAATTAAAAGCAATGTTTAATGTAAGTCCTGTATTGTTTTTTGTTTTTTCAACTATTTTTTCTATTCCTTCTACTACATCTTTAGGAACATTTTCTTTTTCACCTATTACTTTTATTCTGATGTTATCAAAATCTTTATTCTCTATCATCTTTGCAAGACGAGTTCTTAAAAGCATCATAAGTGCTGCTACTTCATCTTTACTTCTTTTCCAGTTCTCTGTGGAAAAAGCATACACTGTCATGTATCTTACTCCAATCTTGTTTAAATATATAGCTATTTTTTCAAGATTGTCTGCTCCAGCTGTATGCCCATCTAAAGTTGTTAATTTTTTAGCTTTTGCCCATCTTCTATTGCCATCCATTATGATGGCAATATGTGAAGGCAACATTTCTTTATTAAGTTCTTCCATTTATACTCCTTAGGTATATTAATATAACATTATATATCTAGGTTAGTTACATACTTAGCATTTTCTTCAATGAATATTCTTCTTGGTTCAACATCTTCACCCATAAGAACTGTAAATATTTCATCTGCTTTAACAGCATCTTCCATAGTTATTCTTACTAAAGTTCTCTTTTCTGGGTTCATTGTTGTTTCCCATAATTGCTCAGAGCTCATTTCTCCAAGACCTTTATATCTTTGAATACTTACGCTATCTCTTTTTATACCTTTTTCTTCTAATCTCTTAAATTCTTCTTCTAATGCATGTTCATTGTAACAGTAGATATCATCCATTCCTTTTTTAGAAAGTTTGAATAATGGAGGACATGCTGCGTAAACTTTACCATTTTCTATAAGTGGTCTCATATATCTAAAGAAGAATGTTAATAACAATGTTCTAATGTGCGCACCGTCAACGTCGGCATCGGCCATTAGTATTATTTTATCATATCTTATTTTTTCTATATTAAAGTCATTTCCAATACCAGCACCAACAGCAGTAATAACTGGATTTAGTTTTTCATTTCCATATATTTTATCTGCTCTTGTTTTTTCAACGTTAATCATTTTACCCCAAAGTGGAAGTATTGCTTGGAATTTTCTATCTCTTCCTTGCTTAGCACTACCACCCGCAGAGTCTCCCTCGACGATGTATATTTCACATTCAGCAGGGTTTTTACTTGTACAGTCTGCAAGTTTACCTGGTAATGTAGTAGATTCTAATACACTTTTTCTTCTTACTAATTCTCTTGCTTTTCTAGCAGCTTCTCTTGCACGAGATGCAGATAATGCTTTATCTAGAATTGCTTTTGCTTCCTTAGGATGTTCTTCTAAGTATGAAGCAAGTTTATCATTCATCATAGAGTTTACTATACCTAGAACTTCACTGTTACCAAGTTTTGTCTTAGTTTGTCCTTCAAATTCTGGTTCTCTTACTCTAACACTTACGATTGCTCCTATACCTTCACGGATATCATCACCTTGTAAGTTAGCATCTTTTTCTTTTAAAATATTAAACTTTCTTCCATAATCATTAAATACTTTAGTAAGACCTCTCTTAAATCCATCTAAGTGAGTACCACCTTCAATAGTATTAATGTTATTAACGAAAGATAATATGTTTTCACTGTATGAAGTTGTATATTGAAGTGCTACTTCAACTTCTACTTCTCCTTCACCTTTAGATTCTAAATATATTGGTGGACAAACAAGTTCTTTATTCTTGTTTATATATTCTACGAAAGAAATTACTCCACCTTCGTAATAGAATACTTTTTCTTTATATTCTGGATCACGTTTATCATCTAAAGTAATTTTAAGACCTTTATTTAAGAATGCCATTTCTCTAAATCTTGTTTCTAGAGTTTCTGCATTATATACAGTGTGTTCAAATATCTCAGGGTCTGGTTTGAATATAACTTTTGTTCCACGTTTCTTTTCATCTCTTACTTTGTGAAGTTTTTCAGTAACCTTACCTCTTTTGAAAGATATTTCATATGCACCGTCTCCATTACAAGCTTCTACTGTAACTTTTTCAGATAATGCGTTAACAACAGATGCACCAACACCGTGAAGACCACCAGATACTTTATATCCTTCTCCACCGAATTTACCACCTGCGTGAAGTATTGTATAAACAACTTCAATAGCTGGTATTCCAAGTTTTGGATGCATTCCTAAAGGTATACCACGTCCATTATCTTTTACCATAATGCTGTTATCTTCTAAGATTGCAACATTTATCTCATTACAATATCCTGCTAAAGCTTCATCGACAGCGTTGTCTACTATTTCATATACAAGGTGATGTAATCCTCTTTCCGAAGTACTACCTATGTACATACCTGGTCTTTTTCTTACTGCTTCTAATCCTTCAAGGACTTGTATTTGACTCTCATCATATTCTGCCATTTTTTCTACCCCTTATCTTTAAATTTTATTTTTATATATACATTTTGGTTATTTACCAAAAATCTTTTCTAATTTATCTGTAATTGTACATCTACAACATGCAGATATACACACTTCTTGTGAATCATCACAACAAGAACAACAATCTGTTCCTCCTGATAATTTATATACAACATTAAATAGTATATATATTGCAAAAATTATTGCTAATATTATTAATGTTATCTTCAATCCTTTTTTCATATTTTATTTACCTCTTAAAACAAGTATAGTTCTTTGCCAAATTGTTAAGTTTTCATCCGAACAACCACAAGGAGCAAATATTGTCATGCCTGGAGGTAACTCTCCACAACAGTCATAACTTCTAATTTCATAACTATCTTTTTTTAAAACAAATATAACATTGGTTACTATTA
Organism: Clostridia bacterium; assembly: GCA_045651205.1. Taxonomy (GTDB): domain Bacteria; phylum Bacillota; class Clostridia; order TANB77; family CAG-465; genus UMGS1649. Next base: position 14,479 of record JAZRSA010000059.1, on the reverse strand, counting down.
TTATTAAAAGTAATATTACTACTATTATAACTGGAATTAAAATAATTTTTTTACTTATTTTCTTCTTTTTTTCTATTTCCATATAATCACCGAGGACATTCTATCATTAATTTTTTATTTTTTCAACTGTTCCATTTTTAACTTTAAAAATTGTCTTATCTTCTATTTTTTCTATACTATCTATTTCAGTAGTAGTTATAAACACTTGATAATCTTTTAAATATTCTATTAAATAATTTATTCTTCCTTTATCTAATTCAGAAAAAACATCATCTAATAATATTAATGGTATTGTTTCTTTTATTTCTTTTAATATTTCAAACTCAGCTAACTTTAGAGATAACAATGACGTTCTATTTTGTCCTTGCGAACCATATTTATTTACTTCCTTATCGTTTACAAGAACTAAAAAGTCATCATGTGCTATTGTTTTATTAGAAGTTTTTCTAAAAATATCATTCTCACGAGACTTTAATAAAATGTTTAATATTTCTTCTTTATTCTTTTTATCAAATTCAGAAATATATTTTAAATTTAATATTTCATCCCCTTTAGATAATTCTTTTTGGATTTTTGAGCCTGAGTTTTCCACTTTATCCACAAATTCATTCCTTTTTGTGGATATGTACTCTATTTTTTCTGCTATTTGTTCATCAATTATATCTAAATATGTGAAATCTATTTTATCTTTATCTAATTTAAGAACATCATTCTTTAATTTAATTAATTTATTGTACTCTTGAAGAGAAATAACATACTTTTTAGAAATTTGACTTATTAATATGTCTAAAAACTTTCTTCTATTATTCGGAGAACCTTTAACAATATTCATATTATCTGGTGAAAATACAACAATTGGTATTCTACCTATAAAATCCGAATATTTATTCACCTTAAGATTATCTTCTTTTATTTGCTTTTTATTGTTAGTATCTAGAAAAACTTCAACTTCTATTTTTTTATCTTTATTATTTTCATCTATATATGTATGTTCGTTTCTAAAGAACTCTTTATTAAAAGATATACACTCTATATCCTTCCCTGTCCTATATGATTTAGTAATAGCACTTATATATATAGACTCTAGTATATTAGTTTTTCCATGTGCATTATCCCCAACAAAAACATTTACATTATTACCAAACTCTAATTCAAGATTTTCATAATTTCTAAAATTAGTTAGTTTTAATTTTTGTAAATACATTATTTACTCCTTAAATTAATCTTTTAATTTTAAAGGCAATACCATATATACATATCCACTTCCAGCAAGTGGTCTAATTACAACTGGTAATAATGGAGATGAAAATTCTAAATTAACTTCATCATCGTCGATTACTTTTAATGCTTCTATTAAGTATCTTGGATTAAATCCAATTTCTAAATCTTTACCAGAAACTACAGCGTTAACACTTTCTTTAGCATCACCTGCTTGTCCTGCACAAGAGATTTGGAAGAAATCTAAACTCATATTAATCTTTACTGGTATTTTTTTATCTTCTTTAGAGAATATTGATACTCTTTCTAAAGCTTCAAGTAATGTCTTCTTACCTATTCTAACTGTTGTTTCTATATCTGTAGGTAATGTTTTATTATAATTTAAGAAATCACCTTCTATTATTCTACTTATAACAGTACAAGGTCCCATTCTAAATAATGCTTGATTTTTATTTAAACCAATTTTTATCATAGCGTCTTCATCATCAGATAAAGTTTTTGTTATTTCAGTTAATGCTTTAGCTGGTATAATTGCTTTAAACATACTTGGTCTTTCTAGACTTTCACGTCTAACTGCCATTCTAAATCCATCAAGTGCTACTACACTTACTTCGTTATCCACAACTTCCACAAGTGCACCTGTGTATACAGGTCTATTAGGATCTGAACTTGTAGCAAAAACTGTTTTCTTAACCATATCTTTAAACATTTTTTCAGAAATGCTTATTTCTCTTTCAGCACTAAATACTGGTAATCTTGTAAAATCATCTGGATTTTGTGTTAATAACTTAAATACACCACTAGTTGATTTAATAATAAATATTCCATTATTAATTTCAAAACTAATATCTTCAGATTCTATCTTTCTTATTATTTCATTAAAAGTCTTTAAATCTACAACTGTATTTCCTGATGCTTCAATAACAGCTGGTATTATATATTCACTACCTATTTCTAAATCATTAGTAGTTAACTTTATATTATTATCATAAGTTTCAATTAGTACTCCTTCTAATATTGGCATAGTAGTTCTTGTTGATACTGTTCTACTTACATTATTTAAACCAATTATTAGATCTTCTTTTTTACATTTAAAATTCATTTTTTCTGCCTCCAACTTTTTTAACTTATCCCCATAAAAATTTTTCACCACTATAATATAATAATATATATATAATCTATATATAATTAGTAGTAGTAGTAGTAGGTGCTGTGGATTACGGGGATAAGTCCAACAAACGCCTAAAAATAAGGTGTTTCGAGTGTGGATAACTTTGTGGATAACTTGTATTTTTTATCCACAGAACATTTGTACTTTGTGGATAATTTGTAAAATTTGAAGTTATCAACAGTCTATCCACAGGATATTCACAGGTTTGTGTGGATAACTCGATTTCTTGTAATAATTCCATAATTGTTTTGTAACATTTTTGTAATAAAACCCGCTAACCATTGGTAGATAGCGATTTTTTGATATTGTCTATTAAATCTTTTGTGCTTGGATCTGACATATATTCTTTTGTAATTTTGTCACATGCATGTATAACTGTTGTATGGTCTTTTCCACCGAAATCTTGTCCAATTTGTGGAAAAGTCATGTTTATAACTGTTCTACATAAGTACATTGCTATTTGTCTTGGATATGCAACGTTTTTAGAACGATTTGAACTTAATAAGTCCACTACTTTTATATTAAAGAACTTACTAACTACTTGCATTATTAGCTTACTTGTTATAACTTTTGATCCTTTTACAAGTACTGACTCAATAGTACTATCTATAATTTCATCAGTTAATTCATTATTAGTAAATGATGTATAAGCTTTTAGTTTGTTAAAAACACCTTCTAGTTCTCTGATATTAGAAGTTACTTGTGTTGCTATCTTTATTAGAACAGAATCATCAATCATATATCTTTCTTTTTCTCTTCTCTTCTTTAATATAGCAAGTCTTGTTTCATAATCTGGTGCTTGAACATCTACTGCAAGTCCCATATCGAAACGTGTTTTTAGTCTTTCGTCTAACATGTGTAAATCTTTTGGTGGTTTTTCACTTGTTAGTATAATTTGTTTTCCACTTTCGAATAAAGTGTTGAAAGTGTGGAAAAATTCTTCTTGGCATTTTGCCTTTCCTACTAAGAATTGAATATCATCTATAAGTAATACATCAATATTTCTATATTTATTTCTAAATGATGCATTCTCTATCTTCTCGTTCATGATAGATGCTACAAGTTCGTTAGTGAAACCTTCGCCAGTTGTATATCTGATGTTAAGGTTTGGATGATTTTCTTGTATAGCATGCCCTATTCCTTGCATCAAGTGAGTTTTCCCTAGTCCTACTCCCCCATATATGTATAATGGATTGTATACTTCACCAGGATTTTCTGCAACGTTTTTAGCTGCAGCATATGCAAATCTGTTATTTGAACCAACAATATAGTTTTCGAAGGTGTATTTAGGATTTAGTCCTATATCTACAGCACTATTATTATTGTTGTTGATTGGATTTGCAACAGGTTGAGTTATATTTTCTACTTTTTTGGTAGTTTCATCTTTTGTATTGTTTACTATTTCTCTAGTAACTGGAGTTATATCTTCCTCTTCTTCGCTTCCGCCCATTTCTTTAGATTCAAAAGTTATAATATAGTTTTTATTAGTTAATATTATTAAAGCATTAGATATAAGATCTATATATTTTCTATTAATAACTTCTATATGGTATGACGAAGGAACTAAAAAACATATAGTGTTTTCATCTGAAAGTCTTGGTACCATTACTTCTATGAATGTTTTATATCCAATTGGAGAAATTTCTTCTTTAATAGCTTCTAAAGCTTGTTCCCATATTTTTATAAAATCTGCACTCAAAAATACTCACCCCTTTATATAAATCTAAAAGTTATCCACAGAGTTATCCACAGGTGTGAATAACTTCATATATTTTTACAGGTAATTTGCACTATTATTTTACATAATGAATGTGATTAAAATATTACCCGAAAACATGATATAACTATTTGCATTAATATATCAGAAAATGTAGAAAAATACAATACTTTCGGGCAAAAATAATATGTTAAAATATTAAATAAAAATGTTATGTAAAACAAATATGTAATCTAAAAAACACCCTGTGGATAACTTTAAAGGAAAACCTGTGGATAACTCTGTGGATAACTTTTTTAAAACAGTGAATAAAATACACTTATCCACAGATTAAGTTGACAATTTTAGGTGTAAAGAGTATAATTTCACGTATGAAAAAAATAAATATTACTTACAATTGGGGGTATAAAAATGTTTAGAAAAATAAGGAGAAGATTAGCTCATCGGAGTATAAAAAAATTTCTTATGGAATTTATGCCGAGTATTGGGCTAGGGAACGTACATCTTTTTGAATGTGAAGATTTTAGATTAGGGCAATACGCGGTGCATACTAACAAAGGTAAATACAAGTTAACTTTTTGGGAACTTGTATGTGGTGCAAAAGAATTTAATCTTGAACTTGATTATAAGCATGGAGAAGGAGAATTTATCACTTTTTCTATCACGGGCAATGTTTCTTTTGCTATAATGCCGGAAACACATACAATAGATAGAGGAGGAGAAAGACAAGTAGTAGATCTTGTAACAGGGAATGCAAAGATTTATCCACGTGGCGCGGCAAGTGATACTGTAAATTACAAGATGATAGAGTATAAAGCTCCTATCATAAAGTCTAACTTCGTATCTTACGAACAACTTTTCAAAGCAACCTATGATTATATCTTCTAGACGATAAAAAGAGCAGAGATAATATATTTCTGCTCTTTTTTATTTTGTTTAAAAAAATATTTTTAAAAGCGTTGACATTTACATAACTAAGTGTTATAATCTTACCAGAAATTTGTAGACTAATTAACAGGAGGTGTACTACATTATGAAAATGACATTCCAACCAAAAAATAGACAAGAAAAGAAAGAACATGGATTCAGAAAAAGAATGAAAACTGCTTCTGCAAGAAAAGTTTTAAAAGCTAGAAGAGCTAAAGGAAGAGCTAAACTTACAGCTTAATTAAATTAAATAGGATATTTTTAATAAAGGCGCAAGCCTTTATTTTTTTATCCAAATGAATTAAAATAATAATAGGTGAGAAGAAATGAGATATACAAAATCTTTAAAAGGAAGCGTTAACTTTAAAAGGGTTTTAAGACAGGGGAGTTATGTTTCAGGTAGAAGATTAGCGATTTATATAAAGAAAAGCAACGACATTGAAGGAGAAAATAGACTCGGAATATGTGTTAGTAAAAAACATGGAAATAGTGTTGTTAGAAATAAATTAAAGAGATGGGCGAGGGAAGCGTATCATTTATTTGAAAATGATATCTTAAAACAATATAATATTGTTATTTTATATAGGAAAGGTATAGATATAGATAATTTATCGTTTAACGTCGTAAAAGACGAAATGAGGGATTTATTTATAAAAAACGAGTTGTTACATGGGTAAGGTTTTAAAATGGCTTAAAACGGCTCCTAAGAAGTCGGGAATTAATTTAATTAATTTTTACCAAAAACATATTTCTAAACATTTTGGAAAGAAATGTATTTATTATCCTACATGCTCAGAATATACTAAACAAGCTATTGACAAATATGGTATAATTAAAGGTAGTTTTAAAGGCATAAAAAGAGTATTAAAATGTCACCCTTTTAAACAGGGTGGAGTTGACCATTTAGATTAAGGAGAAAAGATGATTAATTTTATAGCGGAAATACTAGGGGCTCTAATACGATTAATATATAATATTTTTGGTGAAAACTATGGTTTGTCTATAATAATATTTACAATATTAACAAAAGTATTGATGTTCCCAGTTACATATAAACAAGAGAAGGCAATGCAAGAGATGGGGAAGGTTGCTCCATTAGAAAAGGAAATTAGAGAAAAATACAAAGGGGATAAAGAAAAAATGGCAGAAGAGCTTACTAAAATGTATAGTGAGCACAAGATAAATCCAGCAGGTGGATGCTTATCAATGCTAATACAAATTCCTTTGATTTTTGCAATATTTGCAATAGTAAAACAACCTTTAACATATATAATGCAAGTTCCACATGATCAATTAGCTGCATATACACAAGAATATTTAGGAAAAGAAAAAGTAACAGATAACGAAATTAAAGCTTATGAAATAGAAGTAGCTGATAAAAATGAACTTATAGATATGAATTTTTTAGGATTAGATTTTGGTGATAAACCGTCAGATATTTTTGCTAAAGATGCAGAAAAAAGAGCTAATCCAATAATAATGATAGTTCCATTGTTATCTATAGTTTTAGCAGTAGTTCAAAACAAATTAACTCAAAAAAGTAGTAATATGACAGAAGAACAAAAGGAACAACAAAAGGGTATGATGACAATGATGCCAGTACTTTCAGGATATATTTCATATATAATGCCATTGTCACTAGGAATATATTGGTTAATTGGTAGTGTGCTTCAAATAATAACACATTGGTTAGTTAAAATGTTATTAAGAAAAAACACTATTATGATAGGAGGAAAATAACATGAAAAGAATGACAGAAGAATATGGAAAGACAGTAGAAGAAGCAATTAGAAAAGGATTAGAAACACTAAAGGTTTCACGTGAAGATGTTAAAATTCTAGTAATAGATGAACCTTCAAATGGAATGTTAGGAATACTTTCAAGTAAAATGGCTAAAGTAAGACTTACAGTAGAAAAGAAGTATGATGATGACCAACTAGCAAATACTGCTGAAAAAGCAAAAGAAATCCTTGCAAAAATGTTTGAAATCACAGGAGATACATCAACTTTCGAAGTATCTACAGATGATGGAAAAGTAATAGTTAAAATATCTTCAGAAAACTCAGCACACTTAATTGGATATAAAGGTAAAACAATTGAAGCTATACAATCTACAATAAACTCAATACTTCAAAAAGAAGAAGAGGAATGTGCTAAAGTATTTGTAGAAGTAAACGATTACAAAGTTAAGAAGGAAGAAAGACTTAAAGAATTAGCTAGAAAAATGGCTAGAAATGCTGTGAAATTTGGAAGAGATGTAAGACTTGAACCAATGTCTGCATATGAAAGAATGATCATTCATACAGAACTTGCAAATAGAACTGATGTAAAAACAGAAAGCTACGGAGAAGAACCAAGAAGAAGAGTAGTTATAAAGAAAGTAAGATAAAATAAAAGGTCAGCAAGCGCTGACTTTTTATAAGAGAAAGGAATAAAGTTATGTTAACAGAAACTATTGCAGCTATAAGTACGGGTGGTACAAGTAGTGGAATTAATATAATAAGAATAAGTGGAGAAAAGGCGCTAGAAATAGTGTCTAAGATTTTCACGAACTATGCTAAGTTAGATCATCAAAAGATAATCTATGGAAAAATAATAAATAATAATACAAGCACTATGGTAGATGAAGTGCTTGTTTCATGCTTTAAAGCACCACACAGCTTTACAGGAGAAGATGTGTGCGAGATAAATTGTCACGGCGGAAGAAAAGTTACACTTGAAATATTAAAACTTGTTGTAGACAATGGAGCAAGAATAGCCGAACCAGGAGAGTTCTCTAAGAGAGCATTCTTAAACGGCAAGATGGATTTATCTAAAGCGGAAGCTATAATAGATGTAATAAATGCTAAGACAAGTGCGCAAGCAAAAGTGGCTGTAAATCAGTTGTCAGGCGGAATCTACGACAAAGTAGAAACAGTAAGAGATATGCTTGTAACGCTTATGGCAGAGATAGAGGTAAGTATAGATTATCCAGAATATGATTATGAAGAAATAACAATTAACAAGCTAGAGGAAAGATTAGATTTAATAAAAAAAGAAATAGATTTATTAATAAAGACACATAATGATGGTAAGTATATAAAGAACGGAATAAACTTAGCAATTGTAGGAAATACAAATGTAGGTAAATCATCATTGTTAAACACATTATTAAATGAAGAAAAAGCAATAGTAACAGATATAGAAGGAACTACAAGAGATGTTATAGAAGAAACGTTAATAATTGGCAATCTAGTACTTAATGTTTCAGATACAGCGGGAATAAGAGAAACTGATGATGTGGTTGAAGCTATAGGTGTTAACAAAAGTCTAAAAGCCATAGATGATACGGATATGATAATTTATCTTATAGACTTATCAAGAGGCTTAAACGCTAGAGACATCGAGCTTTTAGAGAAAATAAAAGGTCAAAACAAACCATACATAATTGGACTTAACAAAGTAGATATTTCACGTGAAAAGATCGAAGATGTTAAAAGTCAATTAGGAAATCATAAAAATATAATATGCATATCTAGTAAAACTGGGGAAGGTATTGTAGAATTAAAAGATACTATAGAAGAAATATTTAATATATCTAATATAGATAGTGAAGAAAGTAGAATAATAGTAAATGAAAGGCATAAAGATTTACTAGAAAAGGCTAGAAATAGCGTTATAAAAGCAAAAGAAATAGCAGAAATGGGAGAATCTTTAGATGTTGCAGCAATAGATATTAAAGAAGCTACAGAGATGCTTGGTAATATTACAGGAAAGAATGCAAGTAGTGATGTTGTAAACAAGATATTCGAAAAATTCTGTTTAGGAAAGTAGGAATATATAATGGTAGAATACAAAGATATAGATTATGATGTAGTAGTAATAGGTGGAGGACATGCTGGTATAGAAGCTGCCCTTGCTGCTGCACGTCTTGGAAAGACAACTGCTATGTTTGTAATGAATATGGATTCAGTTGCTAACATGCCTTGTAACCCTAGTATCGGCGGTACTTCTAAAGGACATCTAGTTAGAGAAATAGACGCTTTAGGAGGGCAAATGGGACTATCTGCAGATGAATGTTTTGTACAATCTAAGATGCTTAATTCATCTAAAGGACCAGCAGTACATTCATTAAGAGCGCAAATAGATAGAAAGAAATATCATGCACATATGAAGCAAGTGCTAGAAAAAGAAGAGAATCTAGATATTATACAAGCAGAAGTTGTAGAGATTAGAACAGATAATAATAAGGTAAAAGAAATAAGAACAAAGAATGGAGCTGTATACGGTTGTAAAGCGGTTGTAGTAGCTACGGGAACATACTTAAAAGGTAAAGTTGTAATAGGTGAAGTATCTTATGAAAGCGGCCCGGATGGCGTGTTCCCAGCTAACGAGCTCTCTCAAAGTCTATTAAATTTAGGTATAGAATTAAGAAGGTTTAAGACTGGTACTCCAGCTAGAATAAATGTAAAAACAATGGATTTATCTAAAATGGAAGTACAAAAAGGTGATGAAGATATTAAGTCCTTCTCATTTATGAATGAAGAGAATAAAGAATTGTTGTCTAGACCGCAAATAGACTGCTATTTAACATATACAAACGAAGAAACACATAAAGAAATTAGATCAAATATACATCGTTCTCCGTTATTTAACGGTAATATAGAAGGTGTAGGTCCTAGATATTGTCCTTCAATAGAAGATAAAGTAATGAGATTTGCAGATAAAGAAAGACATCAAATATTTATTGAACCTATGGGAGATAATACAGGAGAGATGTACATTCAAGGAATGTCATCTTCACTTCCAGAAGAGGTTCAGAAGAAACTATATAAAACCGTTCCAGGCTTAGAGAATTGCAGGTTTATGCGTTCTGCGTATGCTATAGAATATGATGCAATAGACTCAACAAAACTATCTTTAGGATTAAAATATAAAGATATAGATGGACTATATTTTGCAGGGCAAATTAACGGAAGTTCTGGATACGAAGAAGCTGCTGCACAAGGCTTAATTGCTGGTATTAATGCTGTTAGAGGTATAGAAGGTAAAGAAGAGTTTACATTAGATAGATCAGAAGCATATATTGGTGTATTAATAGATGATCTTGTAACTAAAGGAACTAACGAACCATATAGAATGATGACTTCTAGATCTGAATATAGATTAATGTTAAGACAAGATAATGCAGATCTTAGACTTACTGAAAAAGGCCATGCTGTAGGTCTTGTGAGCGATGAGAGATATGCAAACTTTATAAATAAAAAAGAATTAATAGCTCAAGAATTAGAGAGAGTAAAAACTACTTTAATAAAAGCAAATGATTCTACAAATGCTTTATTAGAATCTTTAGGAAGTAGCTCAATAGATAGAGGAACTAAGCTTGCAGAACTTCTAAAAAGAACAGAAGTTACTTATGATTCTACAGCAACTATAGATCCAGCAAGACCAGTATTACCAAGGGCTGTAAGGGAACAAGTAGAAATACAAGTTAAGTATGAAGGCTATATAAAACTACAACAAGAACAAATAGATAGATTCAAAAAATTAGAAGAAAAGAAACTATCTACAGAAATAGATTATGAACAAATAAAAGGATTAAGTTTAGAAGCTAGACAAAAGTTAAATAAACAAAAACCAACTTCAGTAGGACAAGCTTCAAGAATAACAGGAGTTTCTCCAGCAGATATATCTGTGTTATTAATTTACTTAACTCAAAGTGGTAAGAAAGAGGTGTGATTTCACGTGAAATTAACTAAAGAACAATTCGTAGAAAACGCTGTAAATGCAGTGAAATCAGTAGGTTTAGACATTTCTGTGAAACAAGCAGAAATGCTATATACATACAAGGAATTACTAGTAGACTGGAACGAAAAGATAAATCTTACTGCTGTTACAGAGGATGATGAAGTAATAGTAAAACATATTGTAGATTCACTTTATGTAGCAAAATATATTAAAGAAGGAGATAAAGTAATAGATGTAGGTACAGGAGCAGGTCTTCCAGGTATGATCCTTGCTATATATTTTGATGGAAAAGCAGAATTTACATTATTTGACGCTTTAAATAAGAGAATTATATTCTTAGACGAAGTTATTAAAACGTTAGGTCTTAAGAATGTTAAAGCGGTACATGGTAGAGCAGAAGAAACAGCTAAAGAAGCAGGCTATAGAGAAGCTTACGATGTAGTTGTAAGTAGGGCTGTAGCTAGACTTAATGTTCTTATGGAACTAACATCTCCATTTGTTAAAATAGGTGGTAAGTGTGTATATATGAAGGCAGATAAGACTGAGGAAGAAATGAAAGAAACAAATAGAGCTGTTGTTGAACTTGCACTTAAGCTAAAAGATACTTACGAGTATCAATTAGAATATAACAATGAATATTTTAGAAGAACTATCATAGAATATATTAAAAACAATAATGTTAAGGATAAATATCCAAGACAATTTGCAAAGATAAAGAAACAACCATTGTAATACCCAAATGAGACAATTTGCATTTTTTTATGTAATGTGGTATAATACTAAACGTGACTGTAACTTAGACCATATTTAAATAAATACGGAGGTTTATATGGCAAAGAAGAAAAAAATTAATTGCAAACATGGCCTAAATAATTCTGAAGAAATTCAGGCACGAAGAATCAAACGGTTGTTGGAAGCGGGTGACGAGAGCTATATCCTGATGATACGGGAATTGTATAGAGAGTGGTTTATGAAACCGAAAGAGAGTTTTTTTGACTGGCTTGTACTCAAGGATAAAGTGTTGACTTCTGCTATCAGAAGACTGGATGACTGGCAACTGATTGTTTTTGGAACATCTTCGCGTAAGTAAGCAACGATGTCTTAGTGATTCAAACAAACGAAAAAGAGTAAATCTTTAAAAAAAAGAGATTTACTCTTTTTTTTTTGAACAAGTTGTAATATAATATGCACAAAGAGGTGAAAGTTGTGGCAAAAGTAATAGCAATAGCAAATCAAAAGGGTGGCGTAGGTAAGACTACAACAGCAATTAACTTAAGTGCTTGTGTTGCAGAAAGAGGTAAGAAGGTACTTTTAATAGATATAGATCCACAAGGTAATGCTACTAGTGGTGTTGGTATAGCAAAGCAACCAACAGACAAGTCTGTATACGATGTAATAATAAACGAAGACAAAATGGTTGACATAATAAAACCGACTGTGGTAAAAAAATTATTTGTGTGCCCATCAAGTATAAACCTTGCAGCAGCAGAGGTGGAACTAGTTCCTTTAATGGCACGTGAAACAAGACTTAAGAAAGCAATAGAAGAATTAGAGGCAACTCAACAATACGATTATATATTTATGGATTGTCCTCCATCATTAGGACTAGTTACATTGAATGCATTTGCAGCTGCAGATAGTGTTCTTGTACCAATCCAATCAGAATATTATGCATTAGAAGGATTAGGACAACTTGTAAATACTATCAAGCTTGTTAAAAAGAATTTAAATCCAGATTTAGAAATTGAAGGTGTTGTAATGACAATGTTCGATTCTAGAACTAGATTATCTACTCAAGTAGCAGAAGAAGTTGTGAAATATTTTGGAAATAAGGTATTCGATACGATGATACCAAGAAATATTAGACTTAGTGAAGCGCCAAGTCATGGATTACCAATTACAATATATGATCCATTATCTAAAGGTGCTAGAACATACAAGAAACTAGCTAAAGAATTGTTAAGTAATAACAAATAGAACATAGGAGGAAAATATGGGAACAAGTAAAGGTTTAGGAAGAGGCTTAAATGCTCTTTTTGATGATATAGAAGAGGTTAAAAGTGTAACTACTAAAGAAAAGAAAACAGTATTAGATAGTGTTGTTGAACTTAATGTTACAGATGTAGAACCAATGCCTAATCAGCCAAGAAAGGTATTTGATGAAAAGAAATTAGAAGAATTGGCAGACTCTGTAAGAGAACATGGAGTTATTCAACCAATTATCGTAGAAAAAGCAGAGGAAGGATATCACATAGTAGCAGGTGAAAGAAGATGGAGAGCAGCTAAAATAGTTGGACTTAAAACAATACCTGCAATAGTTAAAGATTATACAGAATCTAAGAGAAAACAAGTTGCGTTAATAGAAAATATCCAAAGAGAAGATCTTAATGTAATGGAAGTTGCAAGAGCTTTAAAAGAGCTTATGGAATTAGATGAGTATACAGTAACAGAAGTTGCTAAAGTAACTGGTAAGAGTCAATCTGCGGTTTCTAACATAGTAAGACTTTTAAAATTAACTCCTGAAGTTCAAGATTTAGTTTTAGATGGTAAACTTGTTGAAGGACAAGCAAGAGCACTTCTAACAATAGAAGATGCCGAAGAACAAGTAAGAGTAGCTAAGAAAGTTATTGAAAAGAAACTTACTGTAAGAGAAGTTGAAAAACTAATTTATGAAGATGCTAATAAATATAATGTGAAAAAGAAGAAGGTGGCTAAGAAAAGTAGCCTTTATAAAGCTGTAGAAGACAAATTAAGCGAGTATTTTGGTATGAAGGTAAAAGTAGACGCCTCAAAGCAAAATCAACGTTTAATTATCGAATACTACAATAACGAGGGATTAGAAAGCATACTTGAAAAATTAGAAATAGAACTATAAAAATTAAATATAAAAGAAGGTGAAAGTCATGATGAGTATATTAGAAAAATTAGAAGTAGAACAGATAGCAATACTTATCCTTTTTATAATAACAATAATAAACTTTATTTTGTTATTAAAGAATAATAAGAAGGTTAGGAAATATAAAGAACAATATGAAAAGGTTCTTGCTAAGTTTAATTCTAAAGTAGATATTCAGGATGACTTTCAATCTATTTATGATAGGTTAAACAATGTCGAGAAAAAATCTGTAGAAACTGTGGAAATTGTGAATAAGTACATTAACAAAATTAAGAGCAATGTGCAAAAAGTTGGATTTATAAAATATAATGCATATGATGAAACAGAAAATAAATTAAGTTTTGCACTAGCGCTTTTAGATGACTATAATAATGGTGTGCTAATTAATCACATATATTCAAAACATGGTTCAAACATATATGCTAAATTAGTAACAGAATCTAAAGTAGAAGATAGAATCTCTGAAGAAGAAGCAATGGCTCTTCAAATGGCAATAGATGATAAAGATTTTAAGTTAAGACTTGTAGGTGAAGTAAAAGAAAATAATAAAAAGAAAAAGAGAAACAAAAGAGTATAGGGGGAAACATATGAAAATGGATTTTAGAGGCGTACCTGGTATGGGTAAGACTATAGAAGAAAAAATGAAAGAGTACAATGAAGTAAAGGATGCTATACAAAATTTAAGTAGGAATAAAGAAAAAAATAAAAGGGAAACAAATGCTCAATTAGCAATGACACCTTGGGGAACGGTAATTCTTGTTGCGCTAATCTGTATATTGCTTGGTTCGTTAGCGTTCTATCTTGGAATAAATAATATTAGAAG
>JAZRSA010000058.1:0-6866 GCA_045651205.1 Clostridia bacterium | reverse complement strand
TTTTTAAGTAATGTGGGTATATCTTTTCTTATCATGTTCGGTATACCTTCCTAAAATGGTAAATAAAATTTACTTAAATCTTATTTCACATTTACAACACATTTATATTTTATATTTAACACATCAAACAATTGTTCTATTTTTCAACTTCAGAACAAATAAGGTCTAATGTGTTTAGCATAAATTGTCTTTGTTGATCACTTAAGTTTTCTGTTTTATTTAATAATTGTTTAACTTCAGTTGCAAATTCTTGTGGTGATACTTTTTCATAGTTTTCTTGATTTAATAATTCTTCTGGAGATGTTTCTAAAAAGTTAGCAATAGCTTTTAGTTTATCCATTCTAGCAGATTTAATATTATTTAGTTCATAATCTCTATAAGTAACTTTAGAAACACCAATTAGTTTACCAGCTTGTTCAAGTGTTAAACCTTTTTCTTTTCTTTTTCGTTTTAACAATTTTCCTATATCTTGCAACATACTACACATCCTTTTCTGCAAAATAAATTACATTTACATTATAACACAAAATGTTAGGTTTTATTTAAAAAATGTTAGGTTTTTAAAACTTTTTCTAAAAAACATATTGACATTGTGAAAATGTGAGCATATAATCGAATTATGAAAGTTAGGAAAACCTAACAAAAATAGAAAGGAGGCAAACAAATGATAAGAGTTAATTTGTTGAAAGATGCTATGTCACAAAAAAATGTTACTATGGATCAATTGGCAAGTGTGCTTGAAATCAGTAAACAGTCATTATACTTTAGACTTAGCGGTAAAGTCTTGTTTAAAATAAACGAGGTTAAACTGATTAAGAAATACCTAGAGTTAGATAATGAAACGTTTAATTTGATTTTCCTTAATTAGTAGAGTGGATGTATAGTATGTTTTTTTTAAAAATAAAAGTTAGGAAAACCTAACGGAAGAGGTAGGATATGGAAGAAGATAAGAAATCATATTATGCGATTATTCCAGCTGATGTTAGGTACGATCCAAAACTCAAAGATAAGGCAAAACTCCTTTATGGAGAAATAACAGCTTTATGTAATGAGAAAGGGTATTGTTGGGCAACGAATAAATATTTTGCAGATTTATACCAAGTTAGTACTGTTACCATTTCAACACTAATAAAAAACTTAATAGATAACGGTTATATATCCTCAGAAATTATTTATAAAGAGGGTACTAAAGAAATTTTATATAGGTATTTAAAAATAGTTAAATACCCTATTAAAGAAAATTTAAATACCCCTAATAAAGAAAATTTTAAAGATAATAATACATCTATTAATAATACATCTAATAATACATATGAAATATATAGTCCTGTTAAAACAGAACAAAACATACCTTATAAAGAAATATGTGAATATCTGAACAAACTAACTAATTCAAACTATCGATATTCTACTAAAAAGACTAAAGACTTAATCAAAGCAAGATTCAACGAAGGATTTACCTTAGAAGATTTCAAGATAGTAATAGAAAAGAAAACACGAGATTGGTTAAACGACAAAGAATTTAAAAAGTACTTAAGACCTGAAACATTGTTTGGAACTAAATTTGAAGGTTACTTAAACCAACCAGTAAAAGAACTAACAACAAAAGATTTAAACATAGACATAACAGGATTTTTCAATTAAGGAGGTAAGAGATGGATAAAGTAGATTTTACACAAGCGATGAAAGTATTAGGAATTGCATATAACAAAGAGTTTACATCTGAACAAGTTGGTGTATGGTATGAGTTTTTTAAAGATACAAATATAACTGATTTAAAAAATGCAATACAAAGAATCATAGCAAAAAATAAATACATACCAAGCATTGCAGAACTAAAGCAAGAAATAGCATACACAACTAATCCAATATTACAACTAGATTTAGATGAAGAATGGGACAGTGTATTACATGCATTAAGAAGATATGGCTATTACAGGTTTGATGAAGCTATGGATAGTTTAAAACCTGAAACAAGACAAATAGTAAGAACAATAGGTTGGTATAGGTTATGCACAAGCACAGACATAGAGAGAGAAAGAAGAACCTTTAAAGAGTTATTTAACAACAAACAAGACAGATATGAAGAAACATTAGTGTTAAGTGAACCAACAATGACATTAGCAGAATTAACAATGACAGCGAAGTTAAAAGAAGAAGAAAGACTATTATTAGGAGGTAGCGAGTGAAACAAGAAATAACTGAACAAGAGTTAAGAAGAAGATTGAAACGATTATACGATACAATCAACAGGTTATTTCCATATGAAGAAAACAAAGAATTATATACAACAGCAGAAGAGTTAAAGAAAGACACAAAGAATATTTTTATATAAAAAAAGACCACTTGGACGAGAAGTGATCTTAGAAATAAAAATCTCCAACTTAGATTTTACCACAACATAGAAAAGGGTGTCAAAAATGGAAATGACAAAGATACTACAAGTGTTAGCAAAATACATAATTAGCATAGAAGAAGATAACAGTTTAAAAGATTGGGAAATAAAGAAATTAAAAGAAGAATTAAAAAGTTGTGGAGGAAACAAAAATGAATAACGAAGAAATTAAAAGATATAGAGAAGAACAAGATATGAAAGAAACGGAAAAGATGTTTAGAGCAATAAATAAGAACCATAAACAAGCATATGAAGATTGGTTATTAAAAGAACAAATAAGCAAGATTACTAGAGAAAAACAAGTTAAGAAAGAAACAATAGTTAATCGTATCTTAATTGTATTAGTAATCTTATCACTATTAGTATTAGGAATATTAATGTTAGTGTGGCTAGAAAAAGATAGCCAAGAATTTATGGATACATGCACAAGTAAAGGTTATAGCGAAAACTGGTGTAAAAGTGAGCTAGGACTATGAAAGATGTATACCAATATCTAAGTATTAAAGAAAGATTTAAATCGGCAGATGCAAAATCAAGTCTAAAGAAACAATGCAAACAATGTGGTAGGAAAAAGGTAATTCCAAAGTACGTAGATAGACTTTTATGTGATTGGTGTGGGCATTGGATATATAGAGAACCAAGCATTGAATTTAAGTATATGTTAGAGGAGCAAATGAAAAGAAATGTTTAAATATTTGAATTTAAAAATAGTATTCAAAGATGAATACGAAGAGTTAAAAGCGGAATGGGAAGAACAAAACGAAACAATAGATAAGTTAACATCTGAAAGAAACAAAAAGAATAGATTAATAAATGCATTAGAAGAAGATAAAAGAGATTTATTAGATATTATCGCAAAACTAGAAGCAGATTTAGAAGAAGCAATAGAAAAATTAAATAGTAAGGAGAAAAAGAAAAATGGAAGAAGTAAAAAATAATTTATTTGAAGAATTATATAGCATAAATGTAACAGATAAAGTAGAGCAAAAGAATGGATTAAATTACATCTCGTGGAGCTATGCATGGGCAGAAGTAAAGAAACGTGATGAACTAGCAAACTATGAAGTTAAAACATTTGGAGAAAAAGAAACACCATACCTATATGATGACAAACTAGGATATATGGTATTTACAAGAATGACAATCTTTAATCAAACACATGAGATGTGGTTACCAGTAATGGATGGAGCAAATAAATCAATGTTAGATCATAGTTATACATATCAAACAAAGTATGGAGAAAAGACAGTAGAACAAGCGACAATGTTTGATATTAACAAAACAATAATGAGATGTCTAGTAAAGAATATCGCAATGTTTGGATTAGGTTTAGCATTATTTACAGGAGAAGATTTACCAGAACAACAAATAGAAACAAAAGAAGATGCAGAAAAGGTAGTATTGAACTTTGGTAAATACAAAGGAAAAACACTAGGAGAAATAGTGGAAAGCGATACTAAATACATAGATTGGTTAATGTATAACGAAAA
The DNA here is from genome assembly GCA_045651205.1 of Clostridia bacterium. Taxonomy (GTDB): domain Bacteria; phylum Bacillota; class Clostridia; order TANB77; family CAG-465; genus UMGS1649. The sequence continues at coordinate 2,981 of JAZRSA010000058.1, read as the reverse complement.
GACAGATGACAACATAAAACATTGTATAACACTAATTACAGGACAAGTGCCACTAACAAAAGAAGACCAACAAGAAGTATTAGAAAAAATGGATATAGTAAGCAAATTACTAGATGAAACAAATACAGATAGAGAAGCATTTTATAAACATTATAAAGTTAAATCAAATGGACAAATGACACTAGAACAATTAAACGATGCAATAAGTCTTTTAGAAAAGAAAAGAGGATAAACATGTATATGCATAAGTGTGAAGAGTGTGAAAGAACATTTGAAGAGCCAAAATGGAAAACAATATGCTTTGAACAAGAATATGGAGTATCTAACTTGTTTGAAAGTAGAACATATACAACCGTGCAAGTATGCCCATATTGTGGAGAAACAAGCATAATAGAAATCGATGAAGAAGATATAGAAAGTGATTTTATATAGGAGGAAATATGACACATTTTGCAGTAGCAGTAGCTACAAAAGATAAAGAAAAAGTAAAAGACATTTTAGCACCATACGATGAAAATTTAGAAGTGCCTAGATATGTTGAATATACAAAAGAACAATTAATTCAAAAAGGTAAAAATGAAATAGAAAACTTTAAAAATGGATTATATGCAGAATATTTAAGTGATCCAGTTAAATATGAAAGTGAACACAAAAATATACAACATATAGATTATTTAAAAAATGAATTTCCAAAAAAATTAAATTGGACTGATGAAGAAATTTACCAAGATGAAATTAAATATTATGAAGAAGACCAAATAGCAGAAAATGGAGAAGTTTATTCTACATATAATCCTAAAAGTAAATGGGATTGGTATGCAATAGGTGGTAGATATAATAATCGAGTTATTGTAGATAAAAATAATGATGATGTTATTGATTATTATGATTTAGGACTTGGAATGAGTTTTAAATGTAATGTTGATGATGAGCCTAATTTAAAGAGAGTTAATGGTGCTAGAATTAAAGACATTCATTTTGACAAAATGGGTGGAGATTATGAAAAAGCCATTAGATTTTGGGAATTAATAGTCGAAGGACAAGAACCTAAAGATGACAAAGAAAAAGAAGAAATAAAATGGAATTTCTACAAACCAGAATATTATATAGAACAATATGGTACTAAAGAAGAATATGCAAGACAAGAAGCAATGTTCTCAACTTGGGCATTTGTAAATGAACAAGGTTGGTGTGAACAAGGCGAAATGGGAATGTGGTGTGTCAATGATGCAACTAAAGATAGTAGATTAGCATTTGCTGAAAAACTACAAGAGTATATAAAAGATCCTAAACACCAAGATGAATATTTGATTATTGTAGATTGCCACATTTAAGGAGGATGTATGAAGTTAGAAGAAATAAAAGCACTACTTCCAAATGTTGAATATAAACAAATGGAATATCAAGAAAATAGAAAGATAGAAATATTATGTGAAGGCACATATATGGGTTATCACTTTTACATACTTAATTTAGGAACACATCCAACAGCATATATTGAAATACCAAGAGAAAGTAAATTGTTTGGTAAAGATTACGATGAAATAGATTTAGATGTTCATGGTGGTTTAACTTATGCAGATAGCGATTTAAGAGAAGTAAAAGAGAATAGTTGGTTTATAGGTTGGGATTATGCACATTTGGGAGATTATTGTGGATATGATGTCAGATGGAAAGGTACTGAATTAGATAGCGAAGAAGATAAAAAATGGACTACTGAAGAAATATTTGATGATGTAGTAAACGTAATAGAACAAATTAGAGATGGAGGATATTATGAATCAAATTAATTTAATTGGGAGAGTAACAAAAGATTTAGAAATTAGAACAACTGAAAGCAAAAAAACAGTGTGCAATTTCGCTTTAGCAGTAAACCGAATAGGACAAGACCAAGCAGACTTTATCAATATAGCAGTATGGGGACAACAAGCAGAGAACCTAAAGAAATATCAAGGTAAAGGTAGCTTAATAGCAGTATCAGGAAGTTTACGTGTGGAAAACTATGAAGTAGAGGGACAAAAGAGAAACAAAACTTATGTATTAGCAAACAACATAGAATATTTATCTAATAAAAGTACTAACGAAACACAAGAAGCACCAGTAGAAGAAAGCAACAATGATCCATTTGCTGGAGTTAATGTTAAGAATATAGAAATTTCAGATGAAGAACTTCCTTTCTAATAGGTGGTAATATGAGTGAAATTAAGATATTAGAATTATTTGGTGGAATTGGAGCATTAACAAAAGCATTTAAGAGATTAAGAATACCACATAGAATTGTTGATTATGTAGAAATAGATAAGTATGCAGTAGCTAGTTTTAATGCAATGAATGGAACTAATTTTGAACCACAAGATATATGTGAGTGGGATAAAGATATAGAAGTAGATTTAATTATGCATGGCTCACCTTGTCAAGATTTTAGTCTTGCTGGATTACAAAAATCTGGTGATAAAGGTAGTGGAACACGATCTAGTTTAATGTGGGAAACTATTAGAATAGTAGAAAAGTTAAAACCTAAATATGTGATTTGGGAAAATGTAAAAAACTTATTAAGCAAGAAGCATAGACATAACTTTGATGCTTATTTAGAAATAATGGAACAACTAGGTTATACAAACTACTACCAAGTATTAAATGCTAAAGACTATGGAATACCACAAAACAGAGAAAGAGTATTTACAATAAGTATTCTAGGTGGTGGAAGTTATGAATTTCCACAAAAGCAAGAACTTAAATTAAAACTTAAAGATATGCTAGAAAAAGAAGTGTCTGAAGAATATTATTTTGTCGATAAATACTTAGAATTTACTAACTTTTATACAAAACCTAGAGGTAGCGACGGAAAACTTATAAACGCTTATGTTTCCGACAGCAAGGTTTCAGGTAAGATTAATAACATACTGGACGATGAGTATTGCATTGACCTTGGCGGAAATATTCTTCAGTGTGTTAAGAACTTTAACTTCGCAGGACTTACA
>JAZRSA010000057.1:0-47971 GCA_045651205.1 Clostridia bacterium | reverse complement strand
GCCTATTAAAACAGCTATATAATCAAACTTAATTCCAAATCCAAGCCCGCTTTTTGCTACCATGCTATTTCTTAATAAGCATATTGCTATATATATAAGGAGTAGCATATATGTTATTGTGATTATGCTACATATTATTCTACTTCTTTTCAACTCTAACTCCCATACATTATTTGTCCTAGATTATACCACATAGTAATACTTTTCTCAAGAATAATATACATAATATTTATTATTTTTTATTCATATGTAGTAACAAGTTTTTTTATTTTTCATAATATGTAATATATACAAACAATGTATATATAAAGGAGTTTACGATGTGGCAAAACAGCACAAATTATTCTAATTCATTTATATGGTTAGTTTTATTAATATTAATTTTCTTTAAGCAGAATTCTTATGACTCTATTAGCCAAAGTGATTATTTTAAGCTTACAGGTCCTACTCATATGACTAATAGTTTCTTTAATAGTTAAAGGAGGATTTTTATATGATAGATGAAAGATGTGGATGCGGATGCACAAATGGATGCGGTGGAAACCAAGGTGGATTTGGTGGCTTCGGCGGTGGAAACTGTTGCTGCATATGGATTATACTTATTATAGTAATTTTAGTTTGTTGCTGCGGTTGCTGCTAAAAATACTAATACCCAAGGTTAACCTTGGGTATTTTATTATTATATGTTTCTTATTCTTTTTATTAATTCTTCTATTTTTTCGTTCTCTTCGTCTACGTTAATTTCAGGAATCTCATTATCATTTAAGTTATATTTAACTTTAAGATCTAATATTTTTTGAACCCTCGCTTCTATAACTTTTTCATGAATATTGCCTTTTGTAACTTGTCTTTCTAAATCTTCTAATATTGCTTTCGCTTTTGAAGCATTGCTTATTATCATCATTTCATTGCCAGCCATTATAGCTTTACGAACTGCATTTTTTAATCCATATTGAACAGATATTACCATACTAGATAAATCATCTGTTATGCTTATACCCTCAAAATTATATTTACCTTTTAATACTTTGTCTATCATCCTATGAGATAACGAAGCTGGTGTAAACATATTTACTTTAGAAACTTGAACGTGACCAACTAACATTGTATCTATTCCTTCTTCTATTATATACTTGAAAGGTGCCATATCTGTTTGCTCTAGTTTAGATAGTGATTTATTTGTATACGGAATAACTAAATTACTTCTTTCAGATTTTGTACTTGCATGCCCTGGGAAATATTTTGGAACTGGTATTAAACCGTTATTCTTATGAGCATTTATAACTTGAACTGCGATTCCAGCCACAGAGTTTGCATTAGTAGCAGAAATACATCTATCTCCTAAAGGTACCCCGTTCACCATTCCTCCCATATCTAACAATGGAGCGAAATTCATATTAAATCCTAATTTAGCCAATATATTTGATGTTATATTTGCTGTATCATAAACAACTGTTTTATCTGTATTTTCTACAATAAACTTCATAGATGGAATTGCTCTTAATTCATCAGGTAACACATTCCCTCTACCAGTTTCGTGTGCAGTAGCCATAAATAAAGGTACTGAATTGCCCACGTTTGCAGCCTTTAAATCATTTACCAATTTTTGTAATTGCGCAATACTTTCCATATTTTTTTCTCTTAGATATATTCCACCTATTTTATATGTCTGTATTAATTCAATTATGTCCGCATCCGTTTCAGTTCCATCAAGGCCAACTATAAACATTTGACCTATTCTTTCTCTTAATGATAATTTATTTACTGATTCTTGCATATTATATACCTCCATTTTCCCACTTAGTTGTTATTCCACAAGGAAGAACAAATGATGAGTTTTCCATTTTAATACCGATTTCATCTGTTACGATTCTACCTTTTTTAATTAAATCTTTTCTAGCCGCTTGTAGCACCATAGTTAAAAGATTTGAAATCACTGTTCCAGAAAGCCCGCCTGTGTATGTGTTTATTACTACAAATTCCGCATCGTTAGATAATAGTTCTACACATAGTTCTAAAAGGCCTTCTAAATCTTTTTCAATGCTCCAAACTTCTCCATTAGCACCTCTACCATAACTTGGTGGATCCATTATTATTGCATCGTATTTATTTCCTCTTTTAATTTCTCTTTTTACAAATTTAATTACATCGTCTACTATAAATCTAACTGGTGCATCTTTAAGTCCAGAGCTTATTACATTTTCTTTAGCCCAAGCTACCATTCCTTTAGATGCATCAACGTGGCAAACACTTGCTCCTGCTTCTAAACAAGCTACCGTAGCTCCACCAGTATACGCGAATAGATTTAATACTTTTGTATCTTTTCCATTTTTCTTTCTTGCTATTATTCTTTCTTTCATATATGTCCAGTTAACAGCTTGTTCTGGGAAAAGTCCTGTATGTTTAAATCCCATTGGCTTAATATTAAAATTTAATTTATTGTATGAAACTTGCCAACTATCTGGAAGTTTCTTTTTAACTTCCCAGTGTCCTCCACCAGTTTTACTCCTAATGTATCTAGCATCCGCTTGTTCCCACAATTTAGGGTTAGTTTTTTTGTTCCATACTATTTGAGGATCTGGTCTAATTAATAAATATTTGCCCCAGCGTTCTAACTTTTCTCCGCCAGCCATATCTATCAATTTGAAATCTTCAAAATCTTCTACATATTGCATATATTATTCTCCTTCTTAGTAATATCTATTAGGTGTTTTTATGAAGATTATCTCTACAAACAAAACAAAAATATTTATTACTAATATATTTATTTACCTTCTTATTATCCTGTTACTTACTAATTCTAAAAATGTATATACATGTGTGACTACTTCTCTTAATATTTTTATTAAGACATTAGTACCTTCTCTATATATTTATTTACTAATAACAGAAATACTAATAAACTCAAACTTAGTATATAACTTGTCTTTTGGTTTATCTAACATATTATCTAAAATATTTAAAGTTCCAAAAGAAACAACGTTTATTATACTTATATCCCTTCTTTTAGGATATCCAAACTCCGCTAAATGTATAGCAAAATTATATAATGATAATAAAATTTCTTTACCACTTGCAAGAAAGCTTGTCTCATTTACAAACAATGCAAGCCCGTCATATATTATTTGTGCTATTGGCATAAGCATGTTTAATAGTATGAGTATAGGAATAATTCTACTTATTTCACATTTTTTATCTAGTGTAATTATTGGAATATGTTATCCTTGCTCAAAGCATATTATACAACAAAAAGCGACAATTTCAAATAGTTTTTACAAAATATCTTCTCCTTTTGATATATTGCTTACCTCCTTGCTAAATTCTTTTAAGACATTATGCATTATTTTAGGGTATTTAATAATATTTTCACTTATACCATATATATTATTAAATCCAATGCAAATACCAAATACAGTCAAAGCATTTATTACTGGTTTATTTGAAATTACAACAGGCATACAAACCATTTCAGCCGCATCATCAAATACAACACTCTCTGCGCTTTTAACTTCCTTTATATTGTCTTTTAGCTCGCTTATGATAGTCTTCCAAGTATATTCATTTGTATACAAAATAGGAATAACGTTAAAGGAATTAATATTATACAAAATTCTCCACGGGATTATAGGCACAATAATTACATATATTATATTAAAAATTAATATATTTACTACATCTTATGACATCCCTGCGTCATTAGACTTGAATATGTTACAGACAAATCCATATATATTACCAAGTTTATATGTATATATAATCTTAAGTACAATAGCAATATTGTATTTAACATTAAAAAAGAAACGATAGTAACTATCGTTTCTAATAAAAGGGGGATACTCATTTAATATATGAGGTAATCATATTATTTACTCAAACTTTATATAATATACATAAAGGAGATGATTTTATGGACGAAAGAGCTTTTTTTAATCCGTATAACTTTAACAATATTCCGCCTAACATGTCACTACCACCAAATATAACCCCACCGCCTAACATTTTACCTTCACCACTAGATTTTTATAACAACCAATATTATTATTACCGTTATCTAAATGAATATCTAGATTATTCTATTAAATCTGCAGAATATGAGAAGAAATTTGGTGGTACAAACGCTCCACCAAATCTTAAAGGATAGTTTTTGACCTAATTTTAGGCATAAAAAAAAGAGGCTTATGCCTCTTTTAATTATTCCTACGCTCTTTCAACTTTACCAGATTTTAAGCATCTAGTACATACTTTTATAGATTTTACTGTTCCGTTCTCATTTACTTTAACTGATTGAACGTTTGGTTTGTATGTTCTTGAAGTCTTTCTGTTAGAGTGACTTACATTATTTCCAAAGTTTACTTCTTTTGCGCAAATTTCACATTTTGCCATTTATATTCCCTCCCTTATTCCTGGTCTTAATTTTACACATAGTATTTTAACACACTTTATTTACATTTGCAAGTACTTTTTAGAAATCTTTTATATTCTAATTACAGCACCCATTGCTTGTGTAGATAAGTAGTTTTCAGAGATGTGATCGTTTGTTGTACCGCCACCTAATATTACTATATCTCCTTTTTTAAGGTGTTTTTCTGTAATTAATGTATCTACACCTTTTTTAAGTATTTCTTCAAAATTATGTTCATCTGGGAAATAATATGCTGTTATACCCCATTCTAAAGACAATTGTCTGTATGTTTTTTCGTTTGCTGTAAATACATAAATTGGGCATTTTGGTCTATATCCAGAAAGAACTGCTGGTGTTTTACCTTTTTCAGATATAGATATTATCGCTTTAGCTTCTGTAAACAATGCACTTGAGCATACTGCAAAGTTAATTTGTCTTCTAAATAGATTTGAATCTTTTCTTTCATCTTCATCTTCTGCTTCTACATAAGCACCTAATTTACTTACATTACGTTTCTTAAATCTATTCCAATAATCTATGCTATTTTCTGTTTCTTCTGCTATGCTCTTCATCATGTTAATACATTCAACTGGATATTTACCAGAAGCAGATTCTCCAGAAAGCATTATTGCACCTGTTCCATCATATATTGCATTTGCAACATCAGATACTTCTGCACGAGTTGGTCTTGGATTAGATACCATTGATTCAAGCATTTGTGTTGCAGTTATAACCATCTTACCTGCTGCTGTAGCTTTCTTTATCATATCCTTTTGGATTTGTGGAAGTTTAGCTATAGGCACTTCAACACCCATATCTCCTCTTGCTACCATTACACCATCTACTAATTCAAGTATATCATCGTAGTTGTCTATACCTTCCTCGTTTTCTATTTTAGCTATTATTTTAACTTTATCTCCATTAATGCTATTTAAGTAACTTCTTAAGTCTAAAACGTCTTGTACTTTTCTTACAAATGACGCTGCTATAAAGTCCACATCGTTTTCAACACCAAATTTAATATCTTCTTTATCTCTATCTGTTAATGCTGGTAAAGATAATTTTATGCCTGGTACATTTACACCCTTTTTAGATTTAATATTTCCTGTATTTTTAACAAGACATACAATGTCTTCTTTCTTTATTTTAACAACTTCTAATTCTATTAATCCATCGTCTAATAATATAGTTGATCCAACTTTAACATCATCTACTAAGCCTTTGTATGTAATAGATACTCTTTCTGTATCTCCTTCAACTTCTTTAGTAGTAAGAGTAAATTCTGAACCTTGAACTAAAAGTACTGGTTCTTCTTTAAATACACCTAAACGTATTTCTGGCCCTTTTGTATCTAGCATTAAACCTACGTTCTTTCCTAACTTTTTGTTTAATTTCTTAACTCTTTCTATTTTTGCTAAATGTTCTGGATGAGAACCGTGTGACATGTTAAATCTTGCCACATTAAGTCCAGCCTTCATTAGTTTCTCTAACATTGCTTCACTTTCTGAGCTTGGTCCTATTGTTGCCACTATCTTTGTTTTTATCATAAATATCTCCTTTATTTTATCCCCCACGTTTCGGGCACTATATACTACTATACTTTTATAATAAATGCAAGTTTTTTGCAAGTATTATGTAAAATTTTATCTATTTTTTATATATCTATATATATCTCCCCAATTATTTACTTCTTTTACATGTTCGTTTTCTTCTAATTTCTTTAAATTCGCATCTCTAAAATATAATGTTTTTACACCATTACTTGAAAGATGTTCTATAACTTTATAGTCGTCATCTATCATAAAGTCCACGTTTGATTCAAGGCACGCATTTAATTTATCTGATGTATGCCAATAATATTTATCAAATTCAATATTATTTTCCTTAAATATTCTTATGGCATCATCCTTCATCTCAGGGATCCAACCACCTCTTGCTGTTATTACAACAAATGTGTGTCCTTCGTTTTTAAGTTTTTCATAAACCGTCTTAAAACCAGCCATCAATGGACTAACTTTAGAAATTTCTAAATAATATTTATCTCTAAATATTTTAGTTTGTTCTTCTGTCCAATTATATCTTTGTTGATGTTTAGGCTCTGTTCTATCTATTAAATTGTTGCCGCCTATTTCTTCTATATCATATATTTCTTCATAAGTTCTAAAAACATTTTCAGAGTCAAAAACAACACCATCTAAATCTATTCCTATTACCATACTATACCTCGTGTTTTTCTATAGCTTGTACTACATCATCTATAACATCTTTAGGTGTAGACGCGCCTGCCATTATTCCTATATTATTTTTACCTTCAAGAGTATTTAAATCTAGTTCTTCTTTTGTTTCTATCCAGTATGTACAATCGCATTCTGCTTTTGCGATATTATACAATTTATGTGTATTTGAGCTATTCTTTCCACCAACTATAATCATAATATCTTTTGTTTTTGCCATTTCTCTTGTTTCATTTTGTCTAACACTTGTAGCGTTACAAATAGTATTTTTTATTATTACATTTATATCCTTATTAACATTTTCTTTAATATATTTTGAATAATCTAAAAACGTCTTTTCGTCAAATGTCGTTTGTGAAATTATTATTATATTTAAATATTTATTTATTTTCGTTACCACTTGTTTTAAATCATTTTCATCTTCTATTATACAAGCATTATCTCCCAAAAAACTTATTGTGCTTTTTGCTTCTGGATGTTCTTTTTTAGCTACGAGAATAATATATGAATCTTCTCTTATATATTCTTTTACATCTTCCTTAATTTTTGCTACTTTAGGACATGTAAGATCTAGTATTTGCATTTTTCTATTTTCCGCAAGCTTATATGTATTCTTTTCCGCACCATGCGCTCGTATTACTAATTTCGCACCATTTGGCACATCTTCTAGTTTTTCTATAAAGATTACTCCTTTTGATTTAAGTTTATTTACTACTTCTTTATTATGTACAATCTCGCCTAAACAATATATAGGTGTATTTGTCTTTGCTATTTTATCTTCTAAAGTATTTATACATAACTTTACGCCACCACAAAAGCCTGCATATTTCCCAACTTCTATATTTCTCATTTTTTCTCCTAACAAACTAATTGATTATATGTTTAATATATCACAAACTTAAATCTTTTTCTACATATATAATATTACAAATATATATCATTTTAATGTTTCATTTTACATTTTTTTAGCTTTGATATATACTTGTTTTATATATTTATATAAAGGGGGAAAATATGAAAAAAGGATATTTTAATCCCGCTACGGCTATAGTTTTGTTCTATGTTGGCGCGCTTATACTTAGTATTTTTGCTGAGTTTGTCGACTTTGAAGAAATAAACTTAAACCCGTGGGATTATGCTAGAATTACAGATGTAGAATATAAAGCTGTTATAAACGATGATTACGGAAGTAACGGCAAAGCTGAAATTACTGAAAAGTTAACATTTGACATTCACGCTTTTTCTAAAGGAAATCTATTTTGGGAGCTTTGGCGTGATTTGTGCGAAGATACTGTTGACGGCGTAAAAGTACACTACAAAGTAAAATCTGTAAAAGAAATATTACCAAATGGAACTTATAGAGAATACAAACCAGCAAGCGATATTTATTGGTATGATTACGAATATAGAAACGGACCATACAAATACTATCACAGTCCTGGGCCATATAATCCAGACTATGATAAATACGAATGTGTATTCTTCTACGTAAACGGACTATATCGCGAAAAGGTACAATTTGAAATCGAATATGAAATGTACAATGCAGCTTTGAGATATTTAGATTGCTCTGAGTTATACTTATCTATGTATTCAGGTTCTTCTATAAAACACTTAAAATCTTTTAAAGCTGAGATATTAATACCTGATGATAAAATGCCTGCTTTTGGAAATTATGAAGTTCATACTTTTGGAACAGCCAATGACACATTCAATTTTACAGAATCAGACTTTAAAAATGATGGTTACCACACTTTCTCTATTGATTTAGATGAAAGCGAACTTAAATTCAAACCATATAATCAATACATAGAGCTTACTCTTTTGGCTTATGGACCAGACAGGCACAAATTTACACAAAATGCGTCACACAATAGATATTATAACGATGTTGCTTTAGACGAATTACTTGAAGAACAAAAACAATATGATAATGCTCCTATCGTTGCTAAAAATATTAAATCAAAAATTTTGATTATATCAATTATACTTTCGGTTATAGTTGTAGCTTCAGGGTTCGCTTATGCAGCAAAAATACGCAGACCACATACATTCTATAAACCTAATATGAACGTGCAATATTTTAGAGAAATACCTAGTGATTTAGATCCATACTTTGCCGCAACTTTAGTGTTCTCTAAAGAAGGAAAAGAAAAAGAACTAAAAGATGTCTATGCAGCTCTAATGTTAAGTCTTGTACGTAAAAAATACATTTCATTAGAGAAAAAGAATTCTGCTTTAGACTGGACACCAAAAAATACTATGTTTAAAATACTAGCTCGTGAAGAAGAAATTAGCAAAGATAGTGCATCTACTATGTCATCGAGTTCGTTCAGCTCTTTTGATAACACTCACATTAATTCTCTAGAAAAAGATTTCGGTGTTAGCACAATGGACATAATAGATGAAATACAAAGAAATGCAAGTAAGAATGCTGCTTATTCTGATAGATATATTACTTTAGAGGCTCTTACACCATCAGAAGAAGAATATTTAAATTTATTATATAGATATAATCGTGGTGGCGAATTATCTGTAGAAGAATTCAATAAATCTATAAAGATAGATTTCTCTCACACAGATTCGTTTGTAAAAAAACTTAAACGTGCTGTTACAAATATTGGCGTATTACATGGTTATTTCCAAAAATCTGATTATGATTCAGAAAAGAAAAAAATACTTAATAAAGCAAAACGCAGTAGAAATTGGGGTATTATATTTATAGTATTAGTTAACTTCTTATCTCATTTCTCTAGATTAGATTACGCTTTTGGAGCTTTTACAATTCTTGGTATAGCTCATCTTATAAAATGGCGTAAATTAGCTAAGATAGCAGGTCAATCTGTTCTTCTTACTCAATACGGTGAAGATGAATATGTAAAATGGAAAGGCTTATATGATTTCTTAAACAGCCAAACATTAATGCATGAAAAAGAAGTTATTGAACTTCCTTTATGGGAAAAGTATCTAGTATACGCAACTGCATTCGGAATTTCAAACAAGGTTATTAAAGCTTTAGCTATAAGAGCTCCTGAAATGGATCTTGTATCTAGTCCAATGTTTAATAACACATACTATCGTTCTACTCACTTCCGTTCAAGCGGTCGTTCATTCAGTTCTGGCGTTCGTTCTGCTTCAAGAAGTTATTCAAGCTTCAGCAGCGGTGGTGGTTACTACGGCGGCGGCGGACGCGGCGGTGGCGGCGGTGGCGGCGGTCACTAAACCAAGCATAAAAAATAAAGAGCATTTATATGCTCTTTATTTTTATTATTATTTAATTATTACCTTCAACAAATATATCTTTTGCTTTTATATCTTTTAAATTTATACCTATATTTTCTTCTACTTCTGACTTTTTTAATGTTTTATATATTGTTTTAGAAATATATTTTTCAGCAAGTTTTATTATATATTTGTAATCTTCTATTTCATCAGGAAAGAATATACCTTTTTTATCTTTGTTTTTTATCATCCAACATGTTGCAGCAAGTGCTGACATTGCAACAGGTGTTATAGTTGGAGTTTGCCAATACGATTTGTTTTTATCTTTGTATAAAAATTTACTTTCAATTCTATTTCCAACCCAAACAGGATCAAAGCTGTCCCCTATTAGAAGTACGCCTACATATTCTGTTCCTTTTTCTATTTTTTCTTTATATATTATTTCCCATTTATTTGGATATATATATCCTCTTATTATAGACTGCCCATTCTGTTCTTCAACATCTTGTGGTTTGTCCGGATCAACATCAGGGTAGTTATTTACCTTTGCAGTTTTAAAATATTCTTCTGCATATCTGCACGGTGAATATATAAACATTGTTGTTGGTCTGTATACTATTTCGCCATTTTCTATTACTTCTAAATTATTGGCTATAGTTATAGTCTCTTCGTGTGGCACTAAAAAGCCTTCAAACTTACCATTAGGATAACAAGTCCTACACTTTTTATCTGCTGCAATATTTTTAAATTCTACAAATCCGTTTTCTTTATCTAACAAATTGCACTTATCTTCATAATCTATATTTTCATGTGTTCCGATATTCATAGTTGCTTCACTTAACATTTCGAAGAAAAAGGAATCTATACACCATGTACTATATAGTTTATCTTTAAGATATTCATCATTTATTTCCTGTAAATCTATATCATTTACATGTATCATTTTAAGACCAATTTTTCTTGCTATTAAATTAAATTTATTTTCTTTTAACCATAAATGTAATTCTTTATCCTTCTTAAATTGTTTTAAAACAATATTTTCTAAAGCAGCTTTTACAAAATGAGAAACAAGTCCCGGATTATTTCCGTGTTGCAAAACAATAGGGTGAAGATTCTTTTCTTTTTCTAATGCAAATTTCTTCTTTATTTCTCGTTTCAATAAGTTTTCGTTAAATATACTATACCAATTATCCGGCCAATCTGCCTCACCAGTATTAATGTACATTATATTATTATCTGCACACCAAGTACATATATCTCTTGTACCTACTGTATCCGCAAAATCTATAAGTAAATCTCCCTCGCTTAAGTATTGTCCAAAAATCTCTTTAAAGTTTTCTCTTGTAACTTCGTGTTGATGGAAATTAGCTATTATGCCTCCTAAATTCACATACGCTTCAAATTCAGTAGCATCCATTGTTATAACGTGATAGTTATTTTCATTAAATTTTATTTCTTTTTCTAGCTTCTCGTAAAAACTTTTTCCAACTGCGCCAAATCCAAACTGCACAATTTTATTATTAAAAGTTAACATTTTATCCCTCTTTATTTTGTATTTAATCTATATCTTTCTTAGGCTTAGGTAATTTAGCCTCTACAGGTTTATTAACCCCTTCAGTATAAAGTATCTCTAAACCTTCGTTTTTATACGAATGTAATATTTTATTTATATCTGTTCTTATTCCATCTGAAACTAAAAGCACCTTTCTAATTCCATTGTTTAAAAGATAAGTCGCAGTGGGCATATCTTGACTATATACATCCCAGCTATTATCATAAACAGATGGATCTATTTTATAACTATTTATTCTATTTGAATCTAATAAAAAAACTGGTGCTGCATCACAACTAAATTTAATATCTTTAAGTATATTAGCGCCCCAAATCAGCGCCAATTCTAATTGTGAATTATCTACAGTAGATCGTGCTTTATTTTGTTCATTTACACCGTTATATACTGCTACTGGTATATATCCTAATTTAGCTAAAGAAAGGCCCTCTTTAACACTCTCTGCTCCCGGCAAATCTACTACAATTGCAACATCTTTATTATCACGAGCTATATACACAATATCTTCTAGTGTTTTATTAAAATATTCTTTTTTTATTTCAGAATCCATATAAGCAAACACAACCGGCCTTACCCAACCTTGCCATTTGCTTTTAGGAGCCCAAATTTTATACATTTCCTTTCCTATCATTAAAATATACTCCCTTCTATTAAAACAGGAATATCTGCTGCGTTAGAATCAATACGCGGCACATTACTAATACGGGCATAAAATCCCGCGTGCTTTCCATCTACTGTATATGAACCTAAGCCCAAATGATATGTTTCACCATTTATTCCTTCTAATGGCATACTTAAAAATTTCTTTTGAGCAAGATATCTATTAGGATGTTTTTTTACATCCTTCAATATCTTTTCATATTCTCCCTTTCCGCAAGCTTCTTTAATGCTAATTTTTTCTCCAACTCTACCATATACAGGTTTAAATATATATTCGCTCTTATCTTCTAACTTGTTATAATCTTTAATAAGTTTTGTATCTGGTAAAAGATCTCTCCAATATTTCATAGAAATACCTGCGTTTTCTAGATTATCCCATACAAAAGGAAATCTTTTAGTTTGCGCAAAAATTGCTATTGGATGATTACAAGACATTGTTACTGTATTAAAATATCCATTCCAGTAATTAGGTTTAAGTTTTGTTACCCATTCTAACGGATTAAATCTAACTATACCATCTAGTTCACATTCATTTCCAGAAAGAATACTGTATGCTACTTTATTTTTAAACCTAATATGATCAGCCGCACCATATATTACGTTAAATCCTAAAGAAGACAATTTATCTCCTAAATACTGCATAACTTGTCTATCGTCACTAAAGCAAGTACAATGCACCATCATAATATTGCCACCTGCTCTTGTTTTATTTTTAATACTTTCAGCAAGAATATCTCCAAACGGCACATAAGAATGATTGTTTAGTTCTAATGTATCTATAGCAAGTTTTGGAAGAAGCGTAGCTTCTGCAAACCCTCCTGGCACATCGCTATTTACTTCACTCACTGCCCACTTTCCTTCTACAGTTGGATGAAAATCATAACGCATTAGTCTAACATGTTTTGTTTTATCATAATTAGACATACTTCTAATTTGCTTATTAAGTTTTTTAGATAAGGCAAGTGGTTTTGCTTTATCCAAATTAACATTTAGATATTCTTCTGCAGATACAGTTTCCTTATCTATAGACTCAGTAAGAAAAACAAGTTCATCATATTCTTCTTTAGTTAATACCAAAGCATATTTAGCTAGTGTATTATTATCTTTAAACTGTGGATCCCATTTATAGCAATCAAAAACAGCACACAGTCTATATTCATCATATTTATCCTCTGGTATAGGTATAAGTCTCATATTTCACCTCTTATTGTTTTATTAGTATTTAAGGAATAATTTAACTACTCTTTTTGCAATCTTGTATACAGGTCCTTCTAGTTCACGCTTTGCATTTTTAAGATGTTTTCTAATCTCTATTCCTTGTGGGCAATGCTTTTCGCACTTACCACATTCTATGCAGTTAGATGCAGATGTGGAATCTTTTCTAAGCATAGTGCACATTACATATTCTCTAAGTCCAACAAATTTACCATCTGTATATAGCTTGTTGTATGCTGAAAAAGTTCCTGGTATATCTACCTTCTTAGGGCACGGCATACAATATCCACAACCAGTACATCCAACCTTCATCTTTTCATTAATTGCTTTTACAACATCTTTTAATAGTTTGTGGTCCTCTTCTGTAAATTCTCCTACTTCTACTGTTGAAGCATTTTTTACATTCTCTTCTACCATTTCTATAGAATTCATTCCAGATAATACGCATGTTACTTCTGGTTGGTTCCATAGCCATCTAAAAGCCCATTCTGCAGGAGTACGTTTAGTTTTGTAATTTTCAAATAACTTCTTAGCTTTATCTGGTAAATTGTTAACAAGTCTACCTCCTCTTAAAGGTTCCATTATTACAACTGGTATACCTTTAGAGTTAGCATGCTTAAGACCTGATACACCCGCTTGAGAAGTTTCATCTAAATAATTGTATTGTATTTGACAAAAATCCCAATCATATGCATCAACAATCTGACAAAACATATCTGAATTCCCGTGATAAGAAAATCCAATTTGTCTAATCTTTCCACTTTCTTTTTTCTCACGAATCCAGTCTGTTATTCCAAGCTCACATAATCTTTCCCAACTCTTTACATCAGTTAACATATGCATTAAGTAATAGTCTACGTGGTCTGTTTTTAGTCTTTCTAATTCTTCATTAAAACATTTTTCAGCACTTTCTTTAGATTTAATTAAATATTGCGGTAATTTAGTTGCAATATTTATTTTATCTCTAACTTTATTTTTATCTAAAACATATCCTAAAGCAGCTTCACTTCCAGGATAAATATATGCAGTATCAAAATAGTTGACACCAGCATTTATTGCAGCCATTATTTCTTTTTCTGTTTTATCTAAATCTATTCCCGTTCCCTTTTTAGAAAATCTCATACAACCATATCCTAAAACAGATATTTCGTTTCCATATTTATCTAATCTATATTTCATATATAACTCCCCTTTACACTTTACTATGTTATATCACAAGGTAATGAGATTAACAAGTATAAAAAAGAAACAAGACTGTATTCATCTTGTTTCTAAACAATCATATTAATTGCCTACATTATCTTTACTTGTGACTTGATAACTTTAAACACTGGTCTAAGCCGCCATAGCTATTATAGGTAGACACATCCTTCGCCTATATCCACGACTTCTTTAGGACTACTTGTGTGAAATCGTTGTTCCACTGTTTCAGGCAGAATTATTATATCACAAAAGATATAAAAAATATACATAAATTTATTTTTCTTATACTTTATCTATTTACAAAGTAATCATATATAACTTGTATATTTTCTTCATCCTTAAATTTATTTTCCATTGGGCACATTCCTGTTTTATCATTATTTATTACATACTCTATTATTTCACCATAAGAATACTTAATGTTATATTTTTCTAAAACAGGTATTGCAAACTTACTAAGCTTTCCTGCATATATTTCTTTAACACCAGATATAGCAAGAAGACTCGCTGCAGTCTTTCCTATTATTTTATCTGCCACACAAGCGCCAGAAAGGGCATTTTTATCCATTTTTATTATATTTACTATATCTATTACCCTTTTATTGTAATACTCTTTTATTTCATCATTTCTGTATAACACAACAAGGCTTGCATCTTTTTCTTCAAGCCTTGTTATTAATTCTTTCATTTTATCCATTATCTTAATCCTTCTAGTACTTTTTTAGCTCTTAATATATATTCTTCTTTATTATCTATTAGTCTTTGTATTTCTTCTAGATATTCTTTGTATTTTCTATCTTCTACATACATCTTAGTGGTAGCGTAGCCTTCTTTACCAAATTTCTTTATAGCAAACTGGTAAGATTCTTCTATTACATCTTCGTCTGTAATTAAAGGATTCTTTTTAATACTAAATCCCATAGATGATGTAAGATAAATATCTATGTCTATTTTTCTATCTGCAGAAGATAATATCTTTCCATATATATTTCTTGGAACATATTCTAAGGAAGCTCTATGATCTTCTATTGCTTCTTTCATAATTATTCTTTCATCTTCTGTAAAGAAAGATTTTAACACATCATCTTCATACATTCTTTTTGCAGAAAGTATTTCATGTTCTTCTCTATTTATATGACAGGCTATATCATGAAAAGAAACAACTGTGTACAACATATCTAGATTAAGTTCATAATTTAGAGATATTTCATATGCTCTATTTAATACAAATTCTATGTGGTCTATGTTGTGACCTTTATCATTTAAATTGTATTCCGGTAATATATTTTCCTCAATGTATCTTCTTAAATTTACATTTACTAAATCCTTCATATATACCTCCTGAATATTTAATGAAATTCTATCACATGTTTAGTATCTGTTCAACTATATACAAAAAACAAATCAATATAGAAACTCGTTGATTTGTTTTTTATAATATTTTTATATTAACTTCTACTTAAAAACATTAAATCATTATCACCTTTTACATATGTCAAGTTTTTAATCGGATCGCTTACATCTATCGTTTGAATGTTTGTACCATTGTGCATTGTCCAACCTATTTGATTTTCAAAAGTTATTCGGCTTAATCTATCGCATGTATAAAAATTAAGTTGTCCTATTTCTTTCACGCTATTTGGAATAAATATTTCTTTTAGATAACGGCAACCATCAAACGCTCTATTTTCTATTTTTACTAATGTGTTGGATAAATTAATATATTCCAATTTCAAGCAATCCCATAAAGCTGCATATTTTATTAATACTACTGTATTTGGCATTGTATATGTGTTGCCTTTCTTAGCTTGTGGATAACATATTAATGTTGACACTTCTTTATTATATAGAACACCATCTATTGATGTATAATATTTATTATTTGCATCAACATTTATCTCTTCGATATTAGGGCAATGCTGAAATATTCCACTCCCTAATTCCTCTACAGAACTTGGTATATTAATTTTTATTAACGAATCACATCCAAAAAACACATCATTGCCCATGCGTTTTAATTTCGAATTCTCCTCGAATGCAAAATTAGTCAATAAACTATCTATTTCCGATGTGGTTCTATGAAATCCAAACGCCATACCACCTATAACTTCTACCTCAGCAGGTATGACAGCACTTTCAATCTTATTACAGTCGGCGAAGGCAGAATTATCAATCTTTTTTAATTTGCTATTTTTTTCAAAGGATAATATAGAAACGTTCGAACATTCTATAAACGCGCCAACACCTATAGTTGTTATATTTTTAGAAATAACTAACTTTGTAAGAGAATTACAATTTCTAAATGCGTATTCTCCTATTTCTAACAATCCTTCGGGGAATTCTATATCTTTCAAAGAATTACAATTATAAAACGCGTAATCTGATATTATTTCTAACTGCTGCGGGAAATCTACATACTCTAAGTTTGTACAATCGCTGAAAGCATTTTCTTTTATATTCTTAATGCTTTCTGGCAATTTTGGTGCAGTAATTATTTTTTCATTTCCTTCATACGCTCCTTCTGCTAAAGCTACTACAGGATTTCCATATACACTAGACAAAATAGGATTGTATTCTTCTTTGTTTTTTTCTAGTGGTTTTACAACATACCCGTCATCTATTTGTGAATAAAAATATAAATTTTCTTCGTCAAAATATATTCTTCTGTCTATTGAAGTTGTTTCAAAAACTGTCGAAAGCTCGGCGACATTAATTGAACACCCTTTATTTGAAATTATTCCTGTGGCATTGCCTATTAATGTTTCTATATACAATGCATTATCATTTATTGTATATGTTCCTTTTATAACTTCAGCATTATCAGAAAGAATTATAATATCTCCATCTTTCATAAAACATACTGTCATTTTTGTATCACTTGATATATATGGTTGATCGTAATAAAAACCATATTCGTTTAATGTCAATGTGTTAGTTGATTTATTAGTTACACTGATTCCTGAATTAGAGACTTGTATATTCCACTTATCCTCAGTAACTCCTTGTTTAGCCAACTCTTCTTTTACTATTCTTTCTAAATTTTCATCTCTTTCATTATTCAAGTAAGTTTCAGACCATATTATTGCTGCTAAATTTTGAACTTGTTTTTCATCCGATAATTTAACTGCTTGATTTGCTCTATCTATAACGCTAGTACTATTTAAAGATATAACTACACTAGCTGCTAATATTATCATTACTATTATCGTAATAACTAATACTATTAAGGATATACCTTTTTTCTTTTGCATTTTCTATTCCTCCTTCTTTTGCATGCAAAAAAGCAAAGCAGCACATACCTATTTAGTATGTGTTACTTTGCTAGTTTTAACTTATTTTTGGGTACAAAAACGCCTCTAGTTTTTTACTAGAACTGTATTGTGTGTGTGTGTGTGTGTACAGCCGCAAGGCTTTCAGCGTTTTTTATCATTTGTTTACCCCTCTTTATGTTTTTATTCTATTACATATTGGCTTTTTTGTAAATATATTTATGCCTTTTTGATTTCTTTTTTAGGTTTTGTTTCTTTTATTTCTTTCTTATCTTTTTTAGTTTTATCTTTAATATCGTTTTTAATTAATGTATATATTACAACTGCTGTTGGAACACTTAATAACATTCCAAGTACGCCAAACATATTACCACCTAATGTTACTGCCACTAAAACAAGTATTCCAGGTAGCCCTAAAGATTCACCTACAACTTTTGGATAAATTACATTACCTTCGAATTGTTGTAATATTACCATGAATATTATAAACGGTAGTGCTTTTGTAGGTTCAACTGCAACTATTAATATTGCTCCGATTATTATACCAACAATTCCACCAACTATTGGTACTAATGCTGTTACAGATATTAATACACTAATTGGTATTGCATATGGTATTTTTAATATTACCATACCTATATAACATAGCACACCTAATATTATTGCTTCTAAACATTGTACTGTAAAGAAACTCTTAAACGAATTGCTTGTTAAGCTTCCTAAGTCTATGATCTTCTTTGCTTTCTTTGGTGCATATACATTAAGTAATGTTTTAAGTACTTCTGCAATTTTCTCTTTACTTGCAAGAACATATATTGCAAATATTAATGAAATTATTGCTGTAGATACAACTCCAAATACTGATGTAACTAGTGTAAGTGATGATGTAAATACATTTGATGCTACAGATAATATTTGTGCTTTTAGACTTGTTTCATCTAAATTTAGTTTGTTTATATATTCTGTTAAATCCCATTTAGTTGCTAACTCCTTAAGCTCAGTTATATAATATGGTATGTTAGTTATTAGCATATTAATAATTGAACCTAGTTCTGGAACAATTAAGTTTATTATTAAATATATAATTAAAGATACTATTGCAATAGATAATATAATTGCAATTAATCTTTTTATCACCTTAATTTTAATCCATCCCATATGTTTCTCAAAGAATGACATTGGTATGTTTATTATAAAGGCTATTGCTCCACCTATTATAAATGGTAGCAATATATTTGCCACTTTAGATAATACTGCTCCTAAAACTGTCATGTTATTTATTAACCACCATGCAGCGAGTATCAATACTACATTTCTAAAAAATCTAGATAATGTATCTCTTCCTTTTTTCTCTTCCATTTGCTTTATTTCCTTCCTAATATTATTTATCTTTGCGCGAAATTGATAGTAACTTCAATAATCTCCGCACCCATATCCTTTGCTTTTATATTCAATTCGTTTTCTAAGTTTCTTTTAATCCTTATTGATTCACAATAATTGTAACTTGGTTTTGAAAGCATATTTCTAAGTATAGCAAAACCTTCATAATGTAGTTTACTACCAATAGCCTTATCTGCCTTTTTAGGTTCTACAACCAGATAACTTATATCTATTTTTGCATTTACAGTATTTCCATCGCTTAATATTACAGGTTGTTCTATTCCTTCTATATTTTGTACCATTTGTTTATTATTCATATTTGATTGTACTAGTATTATTAAAAATACTCCTATTACTATTAATATAACTAATAACATTGTTTTTCTTCCTTCCTAATATGTAATATGTATTGTTCTATATATTCCGTGATTTACTACTTCATAACTTTGTATAAATACATCTTCTTTCATATATCCATATGTAGACTCGTCATCAAAATACTCAAAGTCTTTCATATAATTTGCTACTTCTTCTTTTAGTTCTTTTTCACTTCTTAAAGAATAGAAAGTAGCTAACGTCATACAACACTCATTCTTAAAATATGAATACTTTGGCACAAATCTAATCTTGCCATCCACACCTTTATATTCTGTCTTAAAGAATGTTTCATTTGAGATTAATGCTAATACTCCTGTACTAATTGAAATTAAAACTAACAATATACCAGATAGTATCACTACTTTTAATATTTTCTTATTCATAAAACCACCTAGTCTCTTGTAATTATTCCCGATGTTATATATTTACCAAATATATAAAAGTCATATTTTGTTACGCCTTTTAATTCATCTTCTGGCATAAAGTTACCTTCAATATCAAAAGAATAACCTAGACCTGTATATCTACCGCTTCCACCATCATCTTTTAGATCGGTACCTATACAAAATATTGGTTTCTCAAATCTTGAAACTGTATAATAATCTGTAAGTCCAAATCCAATTATTACAAATATTGTTAATGTAATTATTATTTTTAACATTCCCTTCATTTGTTTTCTCCTTGTTTGTATATTGTCATAATATCACAAGCGTAAATAATTAGCAACTAATTGGAATAAAAGTCTAATATAAGATATAAGAAAACCACTCTTGAAACTATTCAAGAGTGGTTTAGCTGGTTGTAATAAGTAGTTTGTTGTGAGTTTTATTCTAAACAACCGCAAAAAAGATTATTCAGTTACAGTGTCTACCGTTTCTTCGGTTACAGTAGAAGGTGTTGCCTCATCCGGCTTTCTAAGAGCACTCAGGCCAGCACCAATTGCCTTAGAAAGGTCTTTTACCTCTTCGGTTACAGGACGGCCGTTAAGTGCCTCATTCTGAGTGTTGAGCACCTTCATAAGTGCAGGGAACTGAGCAAGCGTATCGATAAGGACATTACCGGTAGCGCCGCTTACACCGGGGATGCTGCCACCCCCGATGTTAATGAACTCAGCGTTCTGACCGATGTTAGCCATGATTTCAGCCTGAGCAGTTGCAATTTTGATCTGAGCCTCAGTCTGAATCTTAAGCTTCTCAATCTCGAAGTTAACCTTCTCGTTAGAAGCTCTTGCTTCTGCAAGCTCTCTTTCACCTTCAGCCTGAGCATGAAGTGTCGCCTTCAAGCCTTCTGCTTCTGCAAGCTTTTGAGCTTTGATACCTTCAGCCTCAGCAAGTTTCTGCGCCTTGATACCTTCTGCTTCTGCGATAGCCTTTGCCTGAGCAACAGCTGCAGCCGCTTCACCTTCTGCACGAGTCTTGTGTGCTTCTGCTTCTGCAGCTTTCTTAACTGCTTCTGCATCGTTAGTCGCAACCTTCACACGTGCTTCTGCCTTGGTGGTCTCAACGTCAGCTTCACCCTGTGCAGCCTTACGCGCAGCATCAGCTTCACGTTCTGCAACCTTAATCTTAGCATCAGCTTCGATAGACTTAACGTTAGCCTCGGCTTCTGCGTTAACACGCTTGGTTTCTTTCTCGGCTTCCGCACGAGTAATCATAACCTCGCGTTCCTTCTGTGCAGCAAGGTTTGCCTGCTCCTGACGAGTGATTTCAACAGCACCCTTACGCTCTTCGACTTCCTTCTGACGAATGGTCATCTGAAGTTCCTTCGCAATTTCTGCGTTGGCGTTGGCAGTGTCTGTTTCCATCTTAAACTGCGCAAGCTTCATATCTGTTTCCTTACGCTTTTCTTTCTCGGTCTGCTCAGCGGTCATACGAGCAATCTCTGCATCCTGTCTTGCCTGAGCTTCAGCAATCTCTGCTTCCTTCTTAGCAATAGCCTGCTTCTGACGGGTAGTCTTGTCTACCTCAGCTCTCTTGATATCTGCAGCCTGTTGCTTTTCCGCTGCATCGATAGCAGCGATGTTGTTGAAGTAATCGTTGTTGTCCGTGATATCCTGGATGTTAAGAGACACAAGCTCAAGGCCCATGTTATCCAATTCATCACTTACAGCAGTCTGAATGAGCTTCTTGTATTCTTCCTTTTCACGAAGAATCTGTTCAGGAGTCATTGCAGCAACAACGTCACGAACAGCACCCATAAGGGTAAGCTTAACATCATCGATGATACCCTGATTACCTCTCTCTTTAAAGGAAATAATCGCAGTACGCAGTTTTACAGGATCAGACACGCAAGGTCTAATCTGGGCAGTCCAGTCACAAACAACCGGTACCGCGGTAGATGTCTTAATTTCGTCTGCATCTGCCGTAACAGTAAGCATACAAAGATCAAAGTAACTTGCTTTACGGAATACCGGGATGACAAATGCACCACCCGATACTTTGATGACAGGTTCTTTGCCACCGGTGATAATGAGTGCTTTATCTACATCAGCAACCTTGTATATGCATGCAAGGAAGATGATGAGAGCGACAACAGCGCCAACGCCAATGCCGATAGGGATAAGAATTTCCATAGTTTTTGTTCTCCTTTTGCTATTTCTACATATTGTTGTACAAACTACTTATTTCTGTTTTCGTTCTTTCATTGTAATTATACGATTGAACTTAGCAATAAAACTCGGGCAATATTATATTACAATTTACATAAAAAGTCAATAATTATGTAGACTTATTTACAAGTATAACTTAAATTCAAACGTACAAAAATATCTTACAGCTATAAGCGTTTTCAATAGACTGCATTTGCTAGCACGTTACATTTTCTCTTTCTTTAAACTTGCACATTATACATAATAAAAACTACCCATTTCTGGATAGTCTTATTTAATATATTTAACTTTATTTTCCAACTCCCACATAACCTGTTTTTTCTATTATTTCTTGACCTTCGTTAGATAAAACCCAATTTAATAGTTTTTCAACATTTGGATTAGGATTATCTTTATATGTTACTGCATATAACGAAGTTGTAACTGGATATCTTCCATTTTTAATATTTTCTACAGTTGGAGCTATGCCATCTATACTTACCATTTTTATATTTGGATTCTTAATAATTCCCTCAAGATAATATCTAAACGAAAATCCAATTGAATTTGTTTTATTTCTATAATTAGAAACCTGTTCGATAATTCCAGACATAAAATCATTTACTAGTTCAGTTGGTGCTTTCATTATCTTTTTACCATTCATAAAACGAATTAACATGCTTTGGCTTCCACTTCCTTCATTTCTTTGGAACGCAAGTATTTCTTCATTCTTTCCACCAACCTCTTTCCAGTTAGTTATTTCACCAGCATAAATCTTTCTAATTTGCTCTGTTGTTAAACTGTCTATTGGATTATCTTTATGTACAAAGAATACAAATGCTTCTGTTCCTATTTTGGTATATTCAAATTCCGTGCCATTTTCTTTTGCGTCATCTATTTGTGTTTCTGACGGATATGCTCCAAAGAATATATCTGTTCTTTTTTCTCCAAGTAGTCTATAACCTCTAACTGTATTGTTATACTCAAATACACCATCATTTAACGTAGTTGTATTTGGATATACAGCATTTACAAAAGCAGAATATACAGGAAATACTGCAGCAGCTCCATCTACAATTGGTAAATTATCTTCAAGTTTAAGACTTGCTTCATAACCTAGTTTTACTATTTTTGAATTATTAGTAAATGGTAGATATTCACTTGTATTAATATTAGGGCTTGTATTTATTGTGATACTTTTATCATATCTAATAATACCTATATTTATACCAACCCCTATAGCTAATACTAAAACAAATACTAACCATACCTTAAAAACTTTCTTTTTATTTTTAATATATATTAATGGTAATAGCAAACCAGGTAATACTAATGCACTAGCAAATGTTAATACATCTATAATTCCCTCCGAACTACAAATTAATAACAAAAATAGCCCTATTAAAAAGCTTGCATATACTACTATGACTGTAAGTATTAGTTTTATAACTAATCCAACTATTTTATTATTAAAGATACCTTTCTTTTCTTTTTCCATAGTTTTATCTCCTTTATATTATCCACCCTAATATTATTCCTAGCACTCCGGATGCTAGTATTGTTTTTATTGGATGTACCTTTTTAATTAGCATAAACATTGCAACTACAAAAATAACTGTAGATTTCCAAAATTCGATTGTAGCTAATGTGTTTAACATTATTCCATTTGGAAAGAATACGCTAATTCCCATAGTAATTATTGCAGAAAGTATAAGCCCTACTATAACTGGTTGCATCCCTTCCATACAATATTTAACCACTTTATTATCTTTGTATTTTTCTAAAACTCTTGCAATAATTAAAATTAAAATAAATGAAGTTAGTATTACACCTATTGTTGATACTAACGCACCCCATACTCCAGCCAGTCTATAACCTACAAAGCTTGCAATATTTACCGCGAATGGACCTGGTGTACTTTCACTAATCCCTATAAAGTTTATTAATTCTTCAAGTGTCATCCAACTATTTTTTAACACTTCTTGTTGTATCAGTGGAATCATTGCATGACCTCCACCAAATGTAAATGTCCCTATTTTTAGAAAGGTAAGAAATAATTCTAAATAAATCATACTCTCTCCTTTCTGGCGTTCATTGCATACATAACAAGTCTTAATGCCATAAACCCTATAATTATATATATTGAACTAATATCCAAAACTAATAATAATATTAACGAAACTGCAATAGTAACATATGTGTATATGTTTTTCTTACATCCTTTATACATATTAAATAGCACGCTAAAAATTAAAGCTACTGCACCTATTCTAATTCCCCAAAACGCATTACTTAAAATTTCATTCTCACTAACAACATTTAATATGCTAGATAATATTAGAATAATAATAACCGGTGAAAATATTGTTCCTAAAGTAGCAAAAAACGAGCCTAAATTTCCTGCGGTCTTATATCCTACATATGTTGCAACATTTATTGCTATTGGCCCTGGTGTAGATTCTGCAATAGTAATTATATTGGTAAAATCTTTTTCTGTTATCCACTTTTTATTATCTACAACTTCACGCTTAATTATAGATAACATTGCATATCCGCCACCAAATGTAAATGTACCTATCTTTAGAAATGTCTTAAACAAATCTAAATAGTTATTTTTCTTTTTCATTTATCCTCCTAGTTTTTTCATCTGTTTTATCTATTACTGATTACATTCTATCAAACAAGAATAGTTTTGAAAATACATTTAATTAATTATTTTAATTTATATACTATGTAAAAAATAAAACCATCCATTCCTGGATAGTTTTATTTTACTTTTTATTCTTCTTTTTATTTTCTTGTATCTCTGCTATCTTGTTTGCTATTCTTGTTTTAACTATATCTCTAATTTCTCTAGTAGTCATATCTTTGTATTCTTCATAATACATTGGTTCAAGATAATGTACTTCTGTTACTATTTTACCTAAGTACCAAGTATTATATGGCAAATGTGAATTTACTAATACAACTGGAACAATAGGCACTTTAGATTTCAAGTTTATCTTAAAGCAACCAGATCTAAATTCTAATAAACCATCTGGATGTTTTCCTTCATAAGCACCCTCAGGGAATAATACATATTTTCTACCTTGTTTTACTTCTTCAGCAACTTGATTAATAACTACAATACCTTGTCTATTATCTTTTTTATTTAATCTTTTAGCTTTTAATAATTCTACTAATTGTGTTACACCTATGGTATATGATTTTTCTATATCCATAACAAAAGTTAGTGGTTCTTTATGTGCTGATACTATGCCATAAACATCATATTTACCTTGATGATTTGGATACATTACATATCCACCTTCTTTAGGTAAATTTTCTTCTCCAAATACTTTTGTTGTTATATTACCAGTTCTTTGCATAGTCTCTACGATATTATCTAAAGCATACTTATATATATCTTTTTGACTATACTTTTCTGGTTCTATTTTTAATTCTTCAATCATATTATTCATTGTTTTTACTACACTTAGAATTTTTTTAGCATTCCTTATTATAGTATAATAATATCTAATCATTGTCTTTTCCTTTAATATATCCTTTCTATTTATCCTTACATGGTATTCCTAATTTAACTTTATTTGCCGTAACATATATATTTCCATTAGTTAACCAAAAATGGACTTGGTTCTCTTCTACTGTTATTTCATGAACATAACACGAAAGCATTGAATCTACGCTAATTAAGATGTTTGTTACTTGTTCAAAATCAAAATTCCATATAAACCCCTCTTTAGAGCTTTTCTTTACATCATGTTCAGTTTCAACACAAATTCTTGCTTCTTGTTTTTCTGAGTTATATGATATATCTCCTATCATATAATCATGAAAATTATCCATTTCATCTATGTACTTTTCTATCTCAGTTAAATCTGTTAATTCTTTTTCTCTTTCTGTCCACATAAGAATTTCACCTTTCTATTTCTTAAGTTCCATTGCTGCTGGAATTTACTTGTTCTCTTTATCTTGTTTTGATACCAGAATGATTGAACCAACGAGTAAAGTAATTCCAAGCGAAAAGAACACACATCCCACAACTGTATCTAACTGATTTGCAAAGAAACCAATCATTCCAGCGCCAGCTGCACAGCTAATTACATGAAAAACCTTTTCCATAAAATCTTCTCCTTAAATTCTAATTTATTTCTTTGACAGCACGCAAACACATTCTATATGACTTGTCCAAGGGAACATATCTACCATTTTTATATCTTTAATATTATATTTAGCAGATAATAACTTTAAGTCTCTTGCAAGTGTTGCAGAATTACAGCTTACATATCCAATCTTTGTTGGTGCAAGTTCAAGAATTAGTTCTATACCTTGTTCATCTAATCCTTTTCTTGGTGGATCTACTACTATGTAATCAAAAAACTTTCCTTGTTCTTTAAGTTTTAGTGTCTCACATGTAGCATCTCCTAAAACATGTATTACATTTTCTACATTATTTATTCTAGCATTTTCTTTAGCAGCTTCTACTGCGGATTCTACAATTTCTACTGCATATATATCTTTTACTGCATCAGATAAATATATACCTATACTTCCAACTCCACTATATAGTTCAAGTACAGTTTTGTCTTTATCTAACTTCAGCTCCGTTTTTAGAAGATTATATAATACTTCAGCTTGAAGTGTATTTACTTGGAAGAATGAATCAGCTGTAATCTTAAAAGTATATTCACCTATTTTATCTGTTATATATTCATTTCCATAAATACATACATTCTCATCTGAAAGTATTACATTTGTATTTTTACTATTTATATTTAACACAAAAGATTTAATAGTTGGATATTCTTTAGTAATTTCTTTTACTATGCTATCCATTCTTTTATCTTTTGCTAAGTTCTTATCTGTTACAACTAATACACACATAACTTCATCAGTATGTATACCGCGTCTAACCATGATATTACGCACATCACCTTTAAGCGTTTTTTCATTGTATCCTACAAACTTTTCTTTATCTAAAAGTTCAAATAATCTTCTTGCAACTCTATGTGTTGTTTCATCTTGAATATAGCACTCTTTGTTGTTAACTAAATCATGGCTGCCTTTTTCATACATACCAACATAGTTTTTACCATTACGGTTTAACATTGGATATTGAACTTTATTTCTGTAATAATATGGCTTATCCATGCCAAATATATCTGTAACAAGATTTTCATCTAATCCTTGTTTCTTTATATTATTTACTACTTTTTTTTTCTTTATTTCTAAAGTGTTGGCATAGTCTGTATGCATAGCCTCGCAACCACCGCATCTATCATAATATGCGCATACAGGTTTAACTCTTTTTTTAGAAGCTTCTTTTATTTCCCTTAAATCTCCTAAAGCATAGTTTTTATTAACCTTAATTATTTTAGCTGTTACTTCTTCATCTTTAAGTGTGCCAGGTACAAACACAGTAAGTCCATCTTCTGTTTTTGTTACCCCTTCAAAATTCATACCAACATCTTTGATTTTGAAGCTATACTGTTTGTTCAGTTCTAACATTCTTTTTCCCTTCTTTTTTAGCTTTACTTTTTAATTTTGTTTCTTCTACAAAATTATCTTTCATTATCTTAAATAGCATTGTTATTGTTTTAATAACCATATCTTTTGTTTCTTCATCTAATCCGCTATATGCTCCTAGTAGAGTTTTTGCTTTAACAATTGGATTTTTAACAAGTTCTTTAAATGATTCTATATTAGTTGTATTTATTATACTAAATACAGTTTCTATTACTTGTTCACGTTTCTTAGGATCTGTTTTCTCTAACCAGTCCTTTAATGCTTTATCTATAAACTTACTTCCGTTTGTTACTTCTTTAAGTTTTACAAAACTATTTCCTTCTATTTCCCAGCTGTATAAATCATGTTGCATAACACCAAATTCGTTGCTTTTAACAACTGTATATCTGCCTTCGTTATATAACATTCTACCAAAAACAGAATCTTGTGGAATATATGTTTCTACCTTTTTAATAATTTCTTTGTATCCTTCAGTCTCAAGTATTTCTTTATTAAATCCAGGGCCTTCGTTGTTGTATACAGTAACAATTCTGTCTATAACATCTTTACTTGCAAACATTGCCGAATATACCGCAACATTACCGCCTTTAGAATGTCCGCCAACTAATATTTTTTTATTCTCATATTCTTTAGCTACTTTTTCTAAATATTTAACTCCTTCTATTTGAGATGCAACGTGAGTCATAAATGTCATATTAAGGTCTTCTTTCCATCCAACCACAGTACTATCTGTCCCTCTATATGACACATAGATTGTATCGTTTGGCATAATTATTGTTACAGCTGCATATTGGATATCTTTTTCTTTTATAATCTTATGGTCATATTTAGTTACTAACATTTCACCAAATCTTTTACAAGAACCCATAGCAGGTATTAGCTCTACATCATCTGGCCAAAGGATATTTAATTTCTTAGGATCAAGTTTAGAATATCTTTCACCAATTTCTTTAAATGTAACAGTTTCTCCATCTTTCATTAAAGCTTCAAATGGAAAATATGATGCTCTAGAAAGGATTAATCCATCCACTTCATTAAAGCCATCTTGCGTAACACTTAAATCTCCTCTCCATTTTATATAATCTAATACGTTTGCCATATATACCACCTCAAATTTTTACATATAATATTCTACCAAAAAAGCGAAAATGTTGCAATATCCCCTGTATATCTACCGCAAATTCACACAAATAAAAAGGATAGACAGCTTGTCTATCCTTTTTATTAAATACTTTCTTCAAAATCTTCATCATTAAAAGCATTCAGGCTTATTGCTCTAATATATTCTGAAATTTGTACCATTTGAAACATTACACTATATTTATATATATTAACCTTAAACTTCTTATCTTTTACAAATTTGTTAATGTTATTTGTATTATATACATAGCGACCATATATACCTGTTCTTTCACTTAGCGAATTTGTAGTCTGATCTGCAAATATAACGTTATAGCGGCCATCGTATAAATCGATTACGTCCTCAACTTTTATTACAATTTCTCTTGCTTTTCTAGGCAATATCGAAGAAATTGCTACATACACACCTAACAGCACAAACAATAGTGGTATTACAGCTATAAATCCAGCTGTATCAAATGCACTCTTTAAGGATAAATCATCTGTTCCACTACACATAAGTATATAAAAGCCAATTCCAATTCCAGCAAATATTATTCCTATTAATATTGGCATTATTCTTTCTTTTGCTTTTCTTTTATTCGTATCTTCTTTTTGATTTGATTCAGCCATTATGAGCACCATTGGAATAAAGAAAAACATAAAACCTATAACATAAAAAATCACACTTGTTGTATTCCCGGCAATAACAGCTTCATTTGGATTATCTGGATTGTATCTTATAGTTTTAGTAGTTCCTTCTTTAGGTACTATTCCCGTACCGTAATCTGTAGATATGTAATATTTCTCTCCATCTACTACATATTCGTATTCTAAGCTATATGTTTCCCCGTCATAATCACTTGAATATATATCCGTACCAGAAAGCACGCCTTTTGTTTCAACATAATATTTTGTATATTCTTTATTTCTAATAGAGCTCATTACTCCACCTGCTATTAGCGTAGCACCTATTAACATTATTCCTACTAATATTAGAGCAGCACCTTTTTTGTTTCTCATATGTTACCTCTTATTTTATCTATATAAAAATACTATTACATATTCTCTTTTTTGTCCATATATCCTATACATTTTACGCAAAAAAGAGCTAACACCTTTAGGTGTTAGCCCTAGTTTGAGACTTAAGCTTAGAAATACTTCTTGATGCCGTCAGAAGTAAGCATAACCGTTCTTCCGAACAAGAGATTGTGAGTAGAGTTCACATCCGTCTTGTAGCGTCTTACATAGTTTGTCTTAGCTTCAACAGTGCCATGGTTGAAAAGAAGTGCTTTTGCGTTTGTGAATCTTGCAAGAAACTCATCCAAATCCTCAGGGGTGATGTGAGAAGAGTAATAACCGAAGTTATACATCTTACACATGAGTCTGACTTTTTCTCCCATGTAGTCAATCTCAGTACCACGAGGCAGGTTTACGATGTTTCTTACATTCTCAGGAATGTATGCTACGAAGATAAGCGTTACATTCTTGTTTGCAAGCATCTTTGCTCCGTACGTTACGAACGAACCTTGATAGAGTCTTGGCGATGTGCAGATAATCATCTTAGGTCCTTCTTCTGCGGCTACGATGTCGCGAGTGGTCTTATCGATGATTTGGAACTTCTCGGGAACATAGTCCGTACCGTAAAGCTTGACATACTTGGAATGGCATTTGATTCCGAACGTGGAGTCGAAATAGATATTGAATTTATCTATGCCGTCAAATACATTTTCCTTCTGCATGCTTACAAGGTCTGCACAGACTTTCTGAGGTCTCTCGAGAGAGTTGGACATATACATTACTGTTCCGCGTTTCTTATATACGCTTTCCAAGATTTTGATATGTCTCTGTCTTTCGCCTTCATCATCGCGCGGTCCATCGGACGCGCCGTAGGTTGATTCGGATACGACAAAGTCGATTTTCTTACAAACTTCATCAGGGATAATGGTTTCTCCGCCAGTGACAGGATTTGTCATTCCCAGGTCTCCAGTGAACAAGAAGTTCAACTCCTCATTTTCATCGTAAGCTCTTACGTGTACGAGAACCGCACCGCCGATATGAGCATTAGGATAAAATGTTACTTCGAGACCTTCTGCAGGATAGAAAGTTTCAAAAGGTGCTACCGTGTTAACTCTATCTAAGCAGACATCAATGTCTTTTCTTTCAAAAATTAAAACGGGCATGTGAGTTACAGCCTTAGGCTTATCCTTGGTATACTCCCTACGCTGTTTATCTCTCTTGCCGCGGCCCTTCGAATCAAGCTTTGCTTTACGCACTGCTTGTTTCTCTGCTTTGTACTTTTTGAGAGCAACTTCGTACTCTTCTTGCATTCTGTCGCATGTCTCATTCAAGATGGCAGGCAACAACTGTCTGGTTTCTTCGGTAGTGTAAATTCTACCCATAAAACCTTTCTTTACAAGGTAAGGGAA
This sequence comes from Clostridia bacterium, assembly GCA_045651205.1. Lineage (GTDB taxonomy): Bacteria > Bacillota > Clostridia > TANB77 > CAG-465 > UMGS1649. The sequence continues at coordinate 16,777 of JAZRSA010000057.1, read as the reverse complement.
CCGACCAACATGGTCAGTGTGTACGTGAGTTGCAATCGCAAAAGCAATGTTGCTTGGCGTAAAACCGAACTTCTCAGCATTCCTTTCTAAATGTTCTTTTTCCTGGAACAATCCACAATCCACTACAAACGAAAGTTCCCGACCATCCGGCCAGTCAACCTTCACATGATTGCAGCTGCCAGTGACTTCCTCAGAGTACGATGTTACATAAGCTTTGATTTTTAGTCTACTGTCCATATGCTATTCTCCTTTAATTATATTAGAGTAATTTTATATACTACTGACTTTATTTTAACATCCGAAAAAACATATTGCAAGGAAATTTCACATATTTTGTCACATATTTTGAAATTTCTTAAAAAGCTCTAAAAAAGTAACATTTCCTCTTAGTCCACAACTAATTATTAAGGCCTGCTTTATCTCATCTAACACATTCTTATCTAACCTTCCCACTTTACTAATTAATCTACTTTTATCTATAGTTCTAATTTGCTCCGCAAGAATTATTGAATCTTTTTCAAGACCATATTTACTACCTCTAATATTTATATGTGTTGGTAGTTTCTTTTTTATCCTAGATGTTATTGGCAAAACTATAACTGTTTGGCTATATTTGTTTCCCACATTATTTTGTACAATAACAACTGGTCTAACCCCAAACTGTTCACTACCTACAACTTCGCCTAAATCTGCATAATATATATCTCCACGTCTCATAAATTCACCCAATCTATTATATAAAATAACAGGATATATTGTGAAATTATATTTTCACTTATATCCTGTTATATAAATTAATATTAGATTTTTAATTTAATGAGAGCCATTACACTTTCCGTTACATGTTGTACAATAGTTTACCCCTGTTTGCCCTAATTCATCTATATTAGCGGAATTACCTAGCAAATTAAGATTTTGAACACTAAAATTAATATCGCCAAAACAACTTGAAAAATATTCTGGAGTAGCATCAATCGTAATAGTTCCAGTTAATGATTGACAACCCGTAAACGTATAGGCCAAAGTTTTAATTCCTCTCGGAATTTTTGGAGCTTTTTTCATATTATTACAAGAGTTAAAAGAAAAATATAAGTTCGATACATTCTCTGGTATAATATAATTCGAAAAGTCACCATCGCCATCAACATTTCCCTCATATTGTTTTAAACTCTCGCAAAATGCAAAAACAGCCGTCATTTCTTTAACTCCCGCTGGAATTTTAGGAGCAGTGACTAATGCAGTGCAGTGACTAAACGCTCCAGAAATATCTACTACATCTTTCGGCATCTTTGGTGCAACCAAAAGATTTGTACACTCGCTAAATGTATAACACAAACTTAAAATCGGCAAATTATTTATACTCTCTAAAATAACACCATATATGGTTTTATTTTTATCGGTTTTATTTAAATTAAGTTTAACATTCCACCCAACTATTTTATACGGAACAAAAGTAGCTTCTGTAAGTGAAACACTCTCCCAATACTCTTCTTCTGTAATTCCTTGTTGTGAGGCATATGCTAAAACATCTTCCCACGAATTTACCCCTAAATACTCTATTATTTCTGCTTTAGCTATTTCTTTTGCTTCTTCTAATGTTTCTGCCTCAAATCGATTCCCTTCTTTAATTGCCTCATAAATATAATCGCCTTTTTCATATTTATCGTCTGTAATTTTAACATTAATCGGATTTAATTCTTCTGAATTATATTCATTCTTTTTACTTGTTATTGCTACGCCACTTTCTGTTATTGTTATTTCCCAATTATCTTCTGTTATTCCTTGTTTTTTCAATTCTTCCCTAACAAAAGTCACTATATTCTCCTTCTTTTCCAGATCCATATAACATTCCGCCCATATTAATGCAGCTAAATCTTGCACTTGGCTTTCATCAGTTAATTGTACAGCATGACTCGCTTTGTTTATTATTCCTGTATTACTAAGCGAAATAACTACACTAGCTGCTAGTATTATCAGCACTATTATTGTAATAACTAGAACTATTAAAGATATACCTTTCTTTTGCATTTATAATTCCTCCTTCTTGTATGCAAAAAAACAAAGCAGCACATACCTTTGAGTATGTGTTACTTTGCTAGTTTATATTGTTATTTGGGTACAAAAACGCTACTAATGTTTTTTTCATTAGTAAAGTGTACGTATATATATATATATACAGCCGCAAGACTTTCAGCGTTTTTTATCATTTGTTTACCCCCTCTTTATGTTTTTATTTTATTATATATTTCATTTTTTATCTATATATCCATTGTTATTTTAAATCTTAATTACCCTGAAAGGTAATTTTTGACTATTATTTATGACTTATTTCATATTTTACATTAGGTATGATCATTTCATCCAATTTAACTAAAGTGCTATCTGGCCACCTCATGTTTTCCTTTGTACCGCATTTGCAAGTTACATTATTTACTCTATCGTACCCACTATCTGTTGCACCTATTGTATTATACTCTGATGCAATCCAATCTCCCCATGTCATACCCGGTTCAGCATAATATGTTACACAAGTATCATCAAAATAGCAACACAACTCAAATGCTATTAAGCCATCCTCTGTAGTGTCAAGTAATTTAGCTGTAATATTATCATTATAAACCATTCTTCCATCCATCGAAACTAAAAGTAACATTTCACCGTCTTTATCATCAAACCAATGTGATTTCTTAGTTAGTTCAGTTCCAGGAATTGTTTCTAGCAAATTATTTTTATAATCATAAATTTCTATTGTATTATCTTGTCTTATGATAAGATATCCATTCATATCAACACTATAATATTTTTCACCATAATATATATCTCTATATGTTTCTGTTGAATATATATATCTATAATCTTCATCTATTAGAGTTTTTCCTTCGTCCTCAAAAAGTATTACATAATCTTCTTCAATCGTTAATTTATTTTTCGATGGTGTATATTCCATAATATTGTCAAAATACTTTTCACCGGTTGTAATATTCGTACTATAACATTCTATAGTATTATTTGATTTACATACCATATAATATAGATATCCATTAACTTCTTCTGAACGGTCTTCGTATGGTACATCATAATAAAATCCATATTCATTTATTTTTTTAGTGACACCTTCAGTGACAATAACACCTTTATCTGTTACTGTTATTGTATAATTATCTGTATAGTTTTTCATAGCCTCTTGGACATAACTATTTAGAGCGTCACCTCTTAATTTTTCAAGATATCCTTCAGCCCATGCAATATTTGCTAATTGCTCAACTTGTGATGTATTTGTTTTTTGGGTAGCATCATTTGCCTTGGTTATAATATTAGAATTATTCAATGTTATTACCACACTTGCAGCTAATATTATCATTACAATAATAGTAATAACTAAAACTATTAAACTTATTCCTTTTTTCATTTGTATCTCCTTTGTCTACTATCATATTTTATATTATTATATATTCTCTTTTTTGTAAATATTTTTCTATTCTTTTATTATTCTATCTATTAAAAAATATATAACTACCATAATTAAAGATATTCCCATTCCTATATAGAATTCTGGGAATGCAAATTCTATACTATTTGCAAGGCTCATTTCACCTGTTATATTCATAATATGCCATGTAAAGAATTTATATATTTCAGATAATACAATTCCAATTACACCGATTCCACCTAATATTTTACCAATTATATCTTTCTTAAATGGTAACCATACACCTATAAGAAATAACACTACAGATAATATTCCTATCGGATTTAATAAATTAATTAAACCTATTATTTCTTGTACCCCTTTAAGTCCACCATATTGATTCATTAACATTGGCAATAAACTCATTACGAAAAGTATTGTTAGTATTATTCTTTTATTTTTTCTCTTAACATAGTTTGTATAATCTAAAAGTGTTTTAGCAGATAAATTAATTGATTTGTTTTTTGATGTTATTTTTTCGCCTTTTAATAATTCATTAACTGTTATATTTAATTCTTCACATAATACTTCAAACAAAGAAACATCTGGCATAGTCTTTCCGTTTTCCCAACGGCTAATAGACTTGCTAGATACTCCTAATTTCTCTGCCATTTGCTCTTGGGTCATATTTTTATCTTTTCTTCTTTCAGCTATAAACCTTCCTATCTTTTCTTGATCCATAATTCACCTCTTTCTAGTCAAATTGTATAATATATGGTTAAAAAATAACAGGACACAAAGTGAGAATTAGGTATTTTCTCTATGTCCTGTTAATAAATTATACATTTTGTTATGCTATTCTTCCCTCTTTAGCATTTCATAATATTCATTTAAGATATTTACTACACCATCATATGTAAGCTCTTTGTTTATTCTATCTCTTGCTATGCTACTATGCTTTAATCCTTTGAAATACCAAGATATATGCTTACGCATTTTAGGTATAGCAACTTCTTCTCTTTCACGAGATACTGCTAAATCTAAATGTTCGCGTATTACACAAAATCTTTCTTCTAATGTTGGTATGTATTCTTTACCTTCTAATATACTCTTAAATATCCAAGGATTACCAAAGGCAGCTCTACCAACCATTATTGCATCTACACCTGTTTCAAACATTTTTTTAGCAGACTCAATATCTACCACATCCCCATTACCTACTACTGGAATATTCACTGCTTCTTTAGTCTCTTTTATTCCTTCTAAATCCGCTACGCCTGTATAATACTGGTCTCTTGTTCTACCATGTATTGTTACCATACTAACTCCATATTTTTCACAAAGTTTAGCTACTTTAATAGCTGTCATTGTATCTTTGTTATATCCAAGTCTTGTTTTTATTGTAACTGGCTTAGGACTTGTTTCAGTTAATGTTTTTATTATTTCTTCAACTTTATCTAAATCTTTTAGAAGCTCGCTACCATCTCCATTTTTTACGACCTTAGGTGCTGGACAACCCATATTGAAGTCTATAATATCTACATCATCACTTTCGTTCAACTTAAGTACCACTTGTTTAATAATGTCTGGTTCGCTACCAAATATTTGTATAACCTTAGGGCTTTCGTTTTCATGTATATCCATTATTTTATGTGTCTTTTTATCTTGATAAACAAGTCCACGAGTGCTAACCATTTCAGTTGGAGTATACACTACACCACCATACTTATTACAAATATATCTAAATGGTAAATCTGTAACTCCTGCCATAGGTGCTAGAAACACATTATGCTTTACAGTTATATCTCCTATTTTTATTTCTTTTATATATTCTTTTAGTTCCAAACTAATTTCTCCTTTATGTTTGTTTTTCTATTCTACAAATAACGATTTTTGTCTTCTTCCACTTATACTTAAAAGAAGTCCTAGACAAGCAAAGTTAGTAAGCATACTACTTCCACCATAGCTTACAAATGGTAATGGTATACCTGTAATAGGCATAAGACCAATTGTCATACCAATGTTTTCTATAAAGTGGAAAAAGTACATTCCAAATATTCCAACTGCAATTAAACTTCCAAATCTATCTTTTGATGTTTCTGCTATCTTTAATATTCTAAGTAACATTACTACATATATTGCTACAATTAATATTGATGCAATAAAGCCAAATTCTTCAGATATTACTGAATATATAAAATCCGAAGATTTAACTGGTAAGTAGCCCCATTGTGTTTGTGTTCCTTTGCCTAAGCCTGTCCCAAATAACATTCCAGAACCAACTGCTATCTTAGATTGTATTGCATTGTATCCTGCACCCAAAGGCTCTCTTTCTGGATCTAAGAACACAAGTATTCTTTGTTGTTGGTAATCGTTTAAAACAAAGAAATATACAATTGGTATAAGTATTATTACAACAAGTATTAATGCAATTACATATTTATAGCTTAAGCCAGATTTAAACATCATAAAAAATGTTATGCTAGCAAAAACTATCGCTGTTCCAAGGTCAGGTTGTAACATTATTAATACAACTGGTACCGCAAAAAGCGTTCCAATTATTAATATGTTTTGTATTCTATTTACTGCCTCTTTACCCTTTCCCATATATTCCATATATTTAGCTACTGCTAATATATATGCTATTTTCATAAACTCTGATGGTTGAAGTAAAAAGCCACCAAGATTAAACCAGCTGGATGCACCATTAATCTCTGGCATAAAAAGTACTACTACCAGTGCTATTAGAAATATTGGATAAGCTACTATTCCTATACTTCCCGCAAGATGATAATCTAACATCCAAGCAGAAAACATAACAGCTAAAGATATACATACCCAAACTATTTGTTTTGTCCATTCGTCGCTAGAGCTTGTACTATTCATACCTGCACTATATATTCCGATTATCCCAATTATTACTAAGGCTATTACAAGCCCTAGTAATATATAATCGGTATTTCTAAATACATTTCTCATATATCCCCCTTATTTTATCCCTTAAAGAATGCCTTATATGCTTTGTATGTCATATACACATCTATTACAGATGCTACTTCATAAGGAGAATGCATTGAAAGAAGCGCTGTACCGCAGTCTACTACTTCCACACCTTTTGCCGCAAGGATGTATGCAATAGTTCCACCGCCACCTTTTCCTATTTTACCTAATGTTCCTAATTGGTATGCTATGTTATTTCTTTCAAAAAGATTCATAACATAAGACATATATTTTGCTGATGCATCATTTGCAGAATATTTTCCACCACTACCAGTATATTTTTCTATAGATATTCCACATCCTGCTATATTACCATTTTGTATATCGCTTAAGTGGTCATGCATTGGATCTACCGCCGCTGAAACATCTGCAGATAACATATAAGATTTATCTAGCGACTCTAACAAATCTTCTCTAGTTTCTTTTCCTCTAAGTCTTAATAGTTTAGTCATAAACAATTCAAATCCCCATGAATTCATAGAAGTATTTCCTTCACTACCTATTTCTTCTTTATCTACTATTAATGCTACCGCTGTCTTATTTAACAATCTATTTTCTTTTACTAGGTTTACCATAGCAGTAATTGTTGCATAAGCACAAACTCTATCGTCTTGACCATAACCAGCTATCATACCCTTGTCTATACCAATATATTTAGCATCAAAAGCTGGAACAAAACGAATATCACTTCTTGCAAAATCTATTTCAGTAATACCATATTTTTTATTTAATGCTTTAAGTATTTTTGCTTTAACTTTATCTTCTTTTTCATCTAAATCTGGAGTAGAACCAACAAGTACATTTAAATTTTCTGGATCTATAAAATCCGATGCTTTCTTTTCTAGTTCTTCACGTCCTAAATGTGGTAATAGATCTGTAATTACAAATGTATAATCTTCATTGCTTTCACCTAATACTACATCTATCTTTTCACCAGATTCGTTATATACTGTTCCATACATTGCAAGAGGTATACTTAACCATTGATATTTCTTTATTCCACCATAGTATTGTGTTTTCATTAAGGCCATACCATGTTTTTCAAAAAGAGGCATAGGTTTAGTATCTAATCTTGGACTATCTATATGTGAACCAACAATATTTACACCTAATGTTTCAGATTGTTCTCCAATTATTGCAGCATATATACTTCTATCTTTGTTTATATAATATACCTTATCTCCTGGAACTAAACATCTAAAACTAGATAGTGGCATAAATCCTGCCTGTTCTAATTCTGACTTAATAACATCCACACATTTATATTCTGTTTTTGCAGCATTTAGAAATTTAATGTACTCATCTGTATATTTGTACATTTCTTCTTGCTCAAATTTATTTAATTTTTCATATGAATTTTCTTTTTTGTACTTAACCATATTCCACCTCATATTTATTATTATATTCTATGTTACATATTATACCATAAAAGTGTGATTTTTCAACGAAAAACCACACTTTTATATTTTATATTATTTAATTTATTTTATACATTATTTATCTAAAATGCACTTCTTCCATTCATTTATTTTCATTTCTAAAGTATATCTTGTATTTGCAGCACTAGACGATGGTAATACTGTATATTCTATATCTCTTCTATTATTTATTTTTAGGTATTTATCTAGAGATTTAGCTGCTTTTTTACCATTAACAAATATTTTAATATTGTCGTTAGCATATATATACTCTAATATATCATTATATGTTTCGTACTTTATATCCTTATCTAATGAGCCCAATCTTTCTGCGCTCTTAATAACATCCCACAAAGAAATATTATGTTTCTCTAAAAATTGTTTCTTAGCTTCATAACCATTAAAAGACATTTCTTTTTCTTCAAAAACATTAGATATAATTCTCCAAAAATGATTTGTAGGATTTGCATAATATTCTTCTTTATCTAATGATATTTTGCTTGGCAAACTACCCAATATTAATATTTTTGCGTTTTTATTTATTATAGGTTTTAAACCTTCTGTCATATACATCAACTCCAAAATAATTATACTATATATTTTATATAATAAAAAGAATGAGCATAAGATAAAACTTATACTCATTCTTTATTTTACATTTTGTTGTCCTTTAAGACATCCTCAAGATTGATATTGCCAGAACCAGCAGCAACAAGCGTTGCTTGCGTTTCTGCTCCCTGTCCAATCCAGGTAATCATCTCGATGGCCACCTCACTGTCCAAGTTGATAACTACCATAAGCCTTACGAAACCATTCTCTCTACCTTCAATTTCAATGTTACGCTTTTCTGCGCTTTCAGACACAAGGCGAAAGAATTTAGAAATCTTGTAGATTCTTTCCTCATCTTCTTCTGATGCATTTCTATTTGCTGTGGTATTAGGATTATCTGTAATGAACTTGTGCTCTTTTACGTACTCTTTAAGCCACGAAATATACTCAGGCTTAAGCGTAGAATAGAGACTTTCTAAATAACCTTCTACGAAATTCTTCATGTTAATTCTCCTTACATTAGTAATGTGATTTGTTTTTCTAACGATAAGAATTATATCACAAAAAGCTATATTTTACAACAAAAAAGAAGAACCCACATAAGTGAGTTCTTTAAGATACTATTAATTCTTATTTGTTAACAGTTTCTTTTAAAGCTTTACCAGCTTTGAATACTGGAGCTTTAGAAGCAGGTATTTTTATTTCTGCTTTAGTTTGAGGATTTCTTCCTTTTCTTGCTGCTCTTTGTCTAACTTCAAAAGTACCAAATCCAACTAATTGAACTTTGTCTGCTTTTTTAAGAGCTTCTTCAACTGTTGCTACGAAAGCGTCTAAAGCTGCTTCAGCTGCTTTTTTAGTTAATTTGCTTTCTTCAGCGATTTTAGCAATAAGTTCACCTTTATTCATATTTCTTACCTCCTGTAATAAGATTACAACTAAGTTATACTTCATGAATGGCTAAATGTCAACACTTTTTAGCAATATTTTTATCTTGTAAAAATCATATTACATATTAAGTTTCCATAATTATTAAACATTGATGAAATATTATTAATATTATATCTCGCAACCCTTTATTTATGCGCATTTCGTCACATTAACATTTATTTTCTTTGTTTTTTATGTATACCAAATATTTTTTGTAAATTTTTTTGCCTTTTTTCTTCTTTTTACACACATTTTAGATATATTTTTCCTTTAAATTCCCTATTTACATTGTATTTTTTATATATAAATAGTATAATATTTTTGGTGAAAATAATGAAAATAACAACACATTCAGAAAAAGAAACAGAAAATTTTGCATATGATTTTGCAAAAGATTTAGATAATAACAGCATAGTTGTTCTAACTGGAGATTTAGGAACAGGCAAAACAAGATTTATGCGCGGTATAGCAAGATACTTTGGAATAGAAAATGATGTGTCTTCTCCTACCTTTACAATAGTTAATGAATATACTCCAAAAGAAAATCTAGACAAGGTAAATAAAATATTCCATTTTGACACATATCGTTTAACTGGTGGTGAAGATTTCGAAAACACTGTAGGAACAGATTACTTCCATTCTGGGCTATGTATATTAGAATGGGGCGAAGTTGTTAAAGATATACTTCCTATAAATACAATATATATAACTATAACAAGAAGTAATGAATTAGATGAAAACGAAAGAACAATAGAAATACATGGAGGAAATAACTAATGAATATATTAGCAATAGACAGCACTACTAAGAAAGCTGCTGTTTCACTTAAATTAGAAGATAAAGTTGTATTAAAAGAAATGGATAATGAAATAACTCACTCAGAAAAACTACTTCCTTTAGTAGATGAAACATTAAAAGAAAACAATGTTAAAATTAAAGATATAGATGTATTCTACACTACTCTAGGCCCTGGTTCTTTTACAGGAGTTAGAATTGGTATTGCAACAATAAAAGCATTAGCAAAAGTATTAGATAAAAAAATAATTGGTGTTACTAGCTTAAAACTTATGGCGCTAAACCATTTAGATACAGATCACAAATATATTTTATCTACACTAGATGCTAAAAATACTAGAGTATATTACGAATTATTTGAAGTTGTAGATAACACAGAATTAAAAGAAACAAACATATCTGGCAACCTTCCATACGAAGCTCTAATAAGCCTTTTAAAAGAAGAAAATGTTGAAGACATATTAGTTGTTACAGATAATACAGAAATGCTTAACAATCCATTTACAGAAGCTTTAGATACTACAGAAGTTATATCTTCTACTCTAGCCCTTAGCAACATATTTAAAGTACAAGCAAACGAATCAAATACATATACATACGAAACATTAGATGCTATGTATTTTAGAAATAGCGAAGCTGAAAGAACTCGTGATGGTGAAAAATAATGAGCAATATATCTATTAAAAAAGCAGATATTACTCACCTAAATCAAATTGAAGAGATAGAAAAAACATTAGAGCATAGAAATTTATCTTTAGATTCAATAAAAAAAGATTTAGAAAGTAAAAATACATATTATTTAGTAGCTATAGACAAAAACATAAACAAAGTAATTGGATATATAGGATGTGAATTATTAGTAGACCATGCAGATATTACCGCAGTAGCAACTCATAATGATTATCTTAAAAAGGGTATTGCCACTACTCTACTCAATACATTAGAAAATATATTAAAAGAAAAACAAATAGAAAGTATATTTTTAGAAGTACGTACATCAAATACACCTGCTATAAATCTTTATGAAAAACAAAACTTTATAAAAATATCTACAAGAGCTAAATATTATGATAATTTAGAAGATGCAAATATAATGAAAAAGGACCTGTAAAAAGGTCCTTTTTTCTTTACTTTTTCTTGTTAAAATAGTTGCTATTTTTTCTTGTTTGTTATATAGTTTAGGTATATATATGAACGTAGTTACAAATGAAGCAAAATATTTAAGGAGTACTTATGAAAAAATTTAAAGAATTGAAATCTACAGATTTAGTTTCTAAATTAAACGGTTCTCAATTTAACTTCAAGACAACAGACGATATTTCTGCATATAACGGAATTATTGGTCAATACAGAGCTCTTGAAACAGTTGAAACCGCTTTACAAATGCCGCAAAAAGGCTTTAATCTATTCGTTTGTGGACAAGTTGGTATGGGTAAAATGCCATATGTTTTATCTGTTGTAAATAAACTTGCTAAAACAAAACCTGTTCCAGATGATCTTTGTTACGTACACAACTTTGAAAATCCAAATGAACCAATAGCAATATTCTTAGCACCAGGTGCTGGACGTGAACTTAAAGAAGATATGCACCGCTTTATGGTTGCTATACGTGAAAACCTTGGTAAAGTATTCAAATCTGAAAACTATGAAAAAGAGAAAAAACTTTTAATGCAAAAATACCAAGAAAAGAAAAATGCTATTCTTAAAAAATTCGATGAGTATACAACAGCTCAAGGATTTAAAATTAAAACAGCAACTGATGGTATATACTTCTCTCCTATTCACGAAGGGAAAGTATTAAATGAAGAAGAATTTAACAAATTAGATGAAGAAACAAAACAAAAATTTAAAACTAAATCTCCAAAAATACAACAAGAAACTATGGGTATAATGAAACAACTAGATGCCCTTGAAAAAGAATGCTATGAAAAAGTTAATGCATGGCAATCTAATATGATCTCTTACATCGTTTCTAAAAACATTAATGATTTAAAGATTAAATACAAAGGCAATCTAAAAATCCAAAACTACCTATACGCTGTACAAGAAGATATAGTTAAACATGCAGAGCAATTCAAAGATGATCCAAAAGAAGATACTATGCCACCTGCTATGAGGCATCAAGCAAAACCATGGCATAAATATAAAGTTAATGTAATAGTAAATAACGAAATGTTAACTCATGCTCCAGTTGTTATGTGTTCTAACCCAACATATACAGATATATTTGGTAAATTAGAATATGAAACTGTTATGGGTTCTACAAGAACAGACCACACTCTTCTTAAAGCTGGTGCATTCTATAAAGCAAACGGTGGTTACCTATTAGTTAATGCTAGAGATATTATGACTAACATGTCTGTATGGGAAGCTTTCAAAAGAGTAATTAGAAATGAAGAATTAAGTATAGATATGTCAAGAGATATGGCTACTCCATCTCACATGATTGCTCTTAAACCAAAAGCTATACCTATTAAAACACAAATAGTATTATTTGGTACTGAACAAATATATCAACAACTATGTACAGTTGATTCAGATTTCAAAATACTATTTAAGATGAAAGCAGACTTTGATGATTCTATAGATAAAAACACAGATACTATTAGAAGAACTATTGAGTATGTTGCTCACGTTGTAAAAAAAGAAGGATTACTTCCATTTAAGAGTGAAGCCGTTAAAGCAATTGTAGAATACAGTTCTAGATGTGCTGGAGATAAAACAAAACTTACTGCAATGCAAACAGATTTAACAGATATAATAATTGAATCTGCGCATGTTGCAAAACTAGCTGAAAGAAAAGCAGTTGAACCACAAGATGTTGTTACTGCTACTTTAAATAAAAGAAAAAGATATGGCAAGCTTGATGATACACTAAAACGTATGATTTATGATGGAGCTACTATAATCTCTACTTCAGGTGAAGCTGTTGGACAAATTAATGGTCTTACTATTCTAAACTCTGGTGGTTACCCATTCGGTAAACCTGTTAGAATAACAGCTAATACTTATCTTGGTAAGAGCGGTATAGTAAACATTGAACGTGAAGTTTCAATGAGTGGTAACTCTCACTCAAAAGGTGTATTTATCCTTTCAGCATATATTGGTGAAAAGTTTGCACAAGACTTCCCACTATGTTTTAATGCAAGTATATGTTTTGAACAATTATACAATGGTGTTGACGGAGATAGTGCTTCTTCTACAGAACTATATGCAATCTTATCTTCTCTATCTGGTATACCAATTCGTCAAGGATTAGCAGTTACTGGATCAGTTAACCAAAAAGGTGAAATACAACCTATCGGTGGTGTTACAGAAAAGATTGAAGGTTTCTACGAAGTATGTAAAATGCAAGGCCTTACAGGAACTCAAGGTGTTATTATTCCACATCACAACATCAAAAACTTAATGTTAAATCAAGAAATAATAGACGCCGTTGAAAAAGGAATGTTCCACATCTACCCTATATCTACTATAGATGAAGGTATAGAAATATTAACAGGTGTTAAATACGGAACATACACTGAAGGCGAAGGATTCGAAAAGAACTCAATATCTTACCATGTATACAACAAACTTAAAAAATATGCTGAGAAAGCTGGTAATTTATAATACAATAAAATAGTTAAAAACAAGTGATACCTATATATTGGTACCACTTGTTTTTTATATGTTTAATATATTTCTACATTCTAGCAGCTAAATAATCTGCCATTACTTTAACAAGTCTTAACTCCGTTTCTGTTATTTTTTTATTTGCTTCATTTGTTAAAAATACAACTGACCCCAGTATACTACCTTCATATATTATTGGCATAACAACTTGATTGCAGTTCTTCACCACCTCATCGTTTTCTATAATCTTAACTTTATTCTCTCCTTTATTTTGCCACAAAATTCTTTCATCCATCTTTTCTAATAATTCTTTAGTTATATCTTTATACAAATATTCTTTTTCTAAATATCCAGTAGCAATTACGACTTGTTTAGTATCTGTAATACAAATATTAGAATCTGTATTATTAGAAACGCTTTCGCTTAATGCTACTATGTCTTCTATAAAATCTCCTAAAGGGGCGTATCTGTTAAGTATTATTCTATCTCCCTCTATATATATTTCAAGCGAATCTCCTTCTCGTATTTTTAATGTTTTACGTATTTCTTTAGGAATTACTATTCTTCCTAAATCATCTATCTTTCTAATCATTCCCGTAGATTTCATTTTTCCTCCTTATGTATAAACAACATTAAATTCATATAATAATATTATTTTCACTAATATATTTTTTATACATAAAAAGAAAAGGATTCGGTTATCCCACCGAATCCTTTTTAGCTTTCTTAAGCTCAATTGAGTAGACGTCGTCATCCATACCACAAATAACACGGCCGTTTTCTACATAATATATTGTAGATGCCATACAAGGGAAAACTTCTTCTCCTTCGGATGTGATTACGCCCCACGATCCTTTCTTCAATACTTTGAAGTAACCATCTTGCAGTTCATGAATTTCGTCATACTTTACTATGCGTGCGTTCATCATATTTTTGAACACAACTGTTTCTCTTTTTGCTTCCAACTGGTTAGCTGTACACGTGGTCATATTAATGCCCCTTTCTATAGATTTCATTTTAACAGCTTATGTATTATACCATAATATATTACAAAATGCAAATATTATGTCACCAATCGACAAAAATAGAGCTTATTTTACATTATTAATCTTCATAATATCCCATTACAAAGAATGGTATGCATTTTTCATACTTGCCATAAAAAGGTGATACTGTTACAACCATTGAATTAAGAGTATCCTCAATTTTTGAATCTAAATTAAATAACCCTCTTGGATTTGTACATATCTTGCCATGATAATATGCATTATCCTCGTTTGTAGCTAATTGTGTACAAGCAGCATCCATATATAATACAACTAAATCTGTCACATGTATTTGATATCCCCTAGAAGTAATCGAATCGCTTGTCACTATAGCTTCTCCTGAAAATCCATCAGATATTCCTACTGCTTGTACTATTTTATACCCCTTTGTATTATATGATGAATTCACCCATTGTCTCCATGTCATATTTTTATCATACTCAAAACTTTCCATACCATCATATAGCGGTTGCATTGGATTTGATGCATTATATTTGTTAGAGTCCTCTATTTGAACGGTTTCACCCCAAAAATACGAATCCATAACTATTTTAAATCCATCTAGAACTCTTTCACCTTCAGCCGGAAAACCATTTTGGTTATTACCATTATTACCGTTATTTCCAGTATTGCTACCATTTCCACCATTTGCAACTGTTGGAGGTGTATATCCATCTATGCTTATGTTCAAATCGCTTGTGCCATTTTGACTTATTATTACATTAAAACCAGATGCTGTAGTTACTGTTTTTGTTCCATCTCCATTATTGACAGTTGAAGTAATTATTCCTTTGTTTTGTAATTCAGTAACGAATTCATCTACCGTTATTGTTCCTAAATTATCTGTAAGTATACCATTTTTTACTACTACTAATCTTGTATACTCATCTGCATAATTATTACTCGCAACCGTATCCTTAGATCTTTTAATTATTCCACTATCCTCTAAGGCTATTATTACAGTTGCAGCAAGTATTGCCATTACTAGTATTGTTATACTTAATACTATTAAACTTATTCCTTTTTTATTTTTCATACATTTCTCCTATTTTATCTTAATATGTAATATTACCATTCATATAATCCAATCGCTAAAAATGGAGTCGATTTATAATATTTACCCATAAACTCAGATACTGTTGGTTGCAAACTATTAAGTGTTGTGTCTATTTTTTCATCTAAGCTAAATAGTTTCCATATTCCATAATACACCTTACCACAACCAGCAATGCCATTCTCATCTGTTACCATTTTAGTGCAAGCAGCATCCGAATAATATACATCTAAGTATGCTATTGCTATTTGTTCTCCTTCATCGGCTTCTGAACCACTTGTAACTATACATTCACCGGCTAAACCACCAAAAGCATTTCTAGCAACTACTATAGTAAATCCTTCTGTATTATATGGTGAATTTACCCACTCTCTCCATGTCATATCTTGTTCATACTCAAATTCTACCATTGCATCTGTAAAAGGTTTTATTGGATTCGATGCATTATACCAGCTTGTATCTTCTATATGACACATTTCACCATAGACATACTTTGTTTCATCCATCATAACACCAAAAGTTCTTTTTGCTGTATTATTTCCTGAATTACCATTATTTTCACCCACATTGTTGCTTGGTGGAGTATATCCATCTATGCTTATGTTCAAATCGCTAGAACCGTTTTGTGAAATTGTAACATCAAAACCAGTTTTAGTTGTTACTTTCTTACTTCCATCACCATTATTTATTTCTGTTGATTCTATTATTCCTTTGTTTCTTAATTCCGCAATATATTCATCTACTGTTATATTGCCCAAATTATCTGTAAGTATACCGTTTTTTATTACTTGCAATCTTGTATACTCGTCTGAATAATTATTACTTGCAACCGTATCCCTAGATCTTTTAATTATTCCACTATCCTCTAAAGCTATTATTACAGTTGCAGCAAGTATTGCCATTACTAGTATTGTTATACTTAAAACTATTAAACTTATTCCTTTTTTATTTCTCATATGTATAC
>JAZRSA010000056.1:0-6949 GCA_045651205.1 Clostridia bacterium | reverse complement strand
CTACCAATATACAAAAAGGTGAATACAAATTTTTTGATGATGAAAAGTATGAATACTATTATGAAAGTAAGAAAACAAAATATGTTGTAGCCTACTTTAATAATGGAGATATGATAACAGTAGAGGAAGCATTGAAGAATGGGAAGATAACAATTAGTTTGTTAGATGCCTATGGGGTAGAATATATTAAGAAAGAAAAAGTAATAGGTAAATGTGGGACAATAATAAAATAGTATAAGTACAAGATAAAGTAATAACTTTAATATAGTTATTACTTTATTTGCATTTTTCGACAAATTCATATATAATATGCACACTAGGTGATGTATATGGTAAGACTAGTTGTAGTAAATCCTATGGCGGGAAATGCTAAGGGCGAGAGATATCTAAGAGGTATAAAAAAGGTATTTGAAAATATCAAAAAAGATGGATTAATACCAGATGATGAGGTTGTGTTTGAATTAACTAAATGTGTAGGAGATGCAACTGTAATTGTTAAAGAATATATTAAGAAGTATGCTAAAGAGGAAATAGTGGTATATGTTGTAGGTGGAGATGGAACTTTAGGCGAAGTTGCTACAGCATGTATAAATGTGCCTAATATATCTATCGTAGCTATTCCAAAAGGCACAGGAAACGATTTTTCTAGAATGCTAAACGAATATACTGGAATGAGAAAAATAATACGTAGAAGCCTTGTAAACGAGCCGGAAATGGTAGATAGTATACTACTTAATAAAGATAAAATTTGTATCAATGTATTAAATACTGGACTTGATGCGGCTATTGCAGATAATATGAATTTATTTAGAAAATGGACGTTTTTATCTGGTAGTATGAAATACAAATTAGCAATTGTATATACATTATTTGGTGCTAAGCAGTACAAACTTAAAGTGCGTGTAGATGATAAAGTATATAAAGGTAAATTTACACTTGCAGCTATAGGTAATAGCAAATATTATGGTGGTGGAGTAAAGATTTTACCTAACGCAGATATGGCTAATGGAATACTTGAAATATGTTTAGTTGATGCAACAACATTTCTTCAAAAGTTAAAATATTTACCTAAAATTATGAAGGGTAAGCATGAAGGGTTGCCTGTTGTGCATATGTTAAGCGGTAAGGAAGTTAGCATTGTATCATATAAAAAGATACCAGTAAGTATTGATGGCGAAATAATACATACTAATAGATTTAAAGCTAAAATACTAGAAAAAAGTATCAAAATAATAAAAACACTTGACAAATAATAAATAATAATATAAAATAATTTGTGTTCGGTGGATATAGCTCAGTTGGTTAGAGCGCCAGGTTGTGGCCCTGGAGGTCATGGGTTCGACTCCCATTATTCACCCCACAAAACAATATATTGGGATGTCGCCAAGTGGTAAGGCACCACACTTTGACTGTGGCATTCGTTGGTTCGAATCCAGCCATCCCAGCCAAATCTTGAACACCTTTTAAGGTGTTCTTTTTTTATTTTATTTTCTATTGATTGACAAATAATTAAATTATTTGCTAATATATATTGTATACATATAAGAGGGGGAATGAATATGAATGGATATGGAAAAAAACTATCAACTAAAACAATTATATTAATTGTAGTAGCGGTTGTGACAGTATTATTAGTAGGTGCTGGTGTTTTTTGTTTTGCAGTGTTAGGTAATAGCACAAACATATACAGAAAAGCTATAACAGGTACAGTAGATGCTGCATTTGCAACTGTTAATCCTAAAACTAAGGATAAAACAAATGTTGATATAAACATAGATTGTAATGTTGATTTAATAGATAAAGAGGAAGAAAAAAATAATCCAACAATTAAAGCTATAAATGAAACTACAATATCTATTAACGCACAAACAGATAATGAAGCAAATAAATCTGTACTACATTTAAAATCTAATTATGGAACTGAAAAATTATTTGATGCTTCAATATTTATGGATGTAAAAGAATCTAAAGCATACATATATGCTAAAGATCTAATTGAAAATTATATTGAAGTTGGTATGACTTCAGCTGAAGAAGGAACAGAAACTGAAGAAACTACTGTAAAAGTAAATAAAAAAGCTATGAAAGTAGCAGAAAAAATATTAAAAGAAGAATTAGCTAAAGTAATAACTGAAGACATGTGTGTAAAAAGTGATGGAGCATATGTATTAAGAACAACTAGTATCAAATTAGCAAATAATTTAAAAGGAATTTTAAGTTCACTAAGTAAAAATCAAGAATTTTTAAGTTGTTATGAAAATCCAGAAGAAATAACAGAAATGCTAGAAAGTATAAATAAAGCATTAGATGTTGAAATTATGGATGAATATCAAGTAGAAGTTAAATTGGAATTAAGTCTTTTCTTTAAATTCCAAAAAGCATCACTTAGAGTATGGGATGATAAATCTATAGATGCAACATTAGTAGTAACAGAAAATCTAGTTACATATGATGAAAAGAAAGACAACAAAGATACACTAAATGTAAGATTAGAAACAGTGACAACTAAAGATTCAAGTAATATGAATTTTGCAATAAATATGGCTGACCTAGGAAAATTTAATGTAACAATGACTGCAAAACAAAGCGAAATAAAGACTATAGATGTACTTGGACCATATGAAGTAAAGAAACTTGATGAAATGTCATTCTTTGATTTAATGACTATAGCAGAAAACTTTACTCAAACAAAATTAGGTAAAATAGTAGAAGAGATAAATGAATATAATACAAGAGGAATTATAGATTTAGCAAACAAAGCAGTAATTGCTAGTGATGTGGCTAATATAAATGATCAATTAACATTAGCTTATGCGGATTTAAAAGTATCAAATTCATCATTAAAAACATTCGAAAATTTAAAAAGCATTACAGTAAATAATAAAAAATATGCAGGAATAGAAGCATATTATAAAGCAATAGTACCTGCTATAGATGAAAATTCAACAGAATATAATGTACCAGAAGGATATGAAGTTGTATTTGATTATAAAGCTGGTTCAGTTGTAGTTTCTGAAAAAGAAACAGAAGATAAACAAAATATTTCTATTCCAACATTACAACAACCAATAGATGAAGGAACAAATAAAGAGCCAGAAACAACAGAGACAGTGGAGAATAAAGAACCACAAAAAACAGAAACAGGGAATACAGTTATAACTATAATTAAGTAGAGAAAATTATAGGAAGTAAAAGTAAATAATATAAAAGAGAGAGCCGGTGAATATTCACCGGCTCTTTGGAACTTAAGGTCTGTAAGCGGGGTTCTTCATAGAACTCATACGCTTATAAACTGCGTAGACTTCATCGCTAGAAACAGGGCAAGGTTTAGAACAAATTGCTACATATTTTGCTTCTTCCGAAGATTTTGCATAAACAGTAGTGTGTCCTTTGGTACCATAGTATACCCAATATTCACCGAGGAACTCGGGTTCAGAAAATTCTGTTTCTTCAGTGCTACAAAAGAAGTTGATGATTTTTTCGATGAGTTTTAACATAGTGCTATAATTCCTTTAATTTAATTTATTTGTGCTAAATCAAATGTTTAACCAGAAGAGAAATCTCCTTCCATATTTCTCTTAAATTATTAATTGAAACAAATGATTGTACATATGAATATTATACCATAAAATGAGGTCTAAATCAAATTTCAAGCTTTTTAGACAAGCAAAGCGCCAGTGAAATCACCGGCGCTAGGGAGAGGGAAAATACTAGATAAGATTAGCCTACGTATGCAGGGTTTTTGCGAGTGCTTACACCCATACAAACTACACTAACCTCACCACGAAGAGTGGTACGAGCTTCTTTCATACCGCGGGTTCTAAGAACCTCAGAATCATAATAAGGAGTTTCATTTCTGATATCCTCAACAATCATCTGACGAGCTTCAGAGCTCGTACGCGCGTATACGTAAGTGGCACTTCTGCCAACTGTAACCATATACTCGTTCAGGAACTTAGGTTCCTGAGTAGCGATAGCTACAACCTCCTTCTTAGCATTTTTGCGGGCCTTTCTAAAGAATCCAAACATACTAAAATCTCCTAAATTTAATTTATTATGTGCTAAATCAAATGAACAATCAGAAGAGAAACCTCCTTCTGTATCTCCCTTAAATTATTAATTGAAACAAATGATTGTACATATGAATATTATACCATAAAATCTCTAAAAATTCAAACTAGTAAGAGGATTAGGTAACATAATATAGAGAACGTCGCGCAAATAAATAAATGTGATAAATATATAGAGAAAACTGGAAAAGTTTACATAATTGTGATATAATTACATAGTCAGAAGATTTTACTGTAAAATAATTATTGAAAAGGAGTAAAAAAGGATGAAAAATATTCTGATAGTAGACGATACACCGGAATTAAAAGTAGAAATGCTAATAAAAATTCTCGAGATGGCTAAGGTGAAATTCACTTACGAGATAGTAAAAAGCAGTAATGCTGCCAGACGGTACCTTGCAGATAAAGAAAACAAGGTGGATGCAATTATAATGGATCTTGGGTTGCCGCTTTTTGACGGCGAGTTTGTAAATGACTTGCTTGAAGGTATGCATCTTATTTATGAACTTGAAAGATTCAAGATAAAGTGTCCGGTAATCATTAATTCCACTACAGAAATTCCCAATTACAATGAAAAGAAAGCAGATTGGGAGGAAATTGGTCTTGAGATATATAAGACAGACTTTATTCTTAGAATGAAGGAATGGTTTATAGAATTTCTTAATGACTAAAATAAAAGGCAAGATTAAAATCTTGCCTTTTAAATATATAAAAATATATTTAAAATAATATGAAAATAGGTGGAATTTATTTTATTTATGATATAATTAAGTCAGTTAATAAATATAAGAGGAGAAAAAATATGAGTAAAAAAAGCGGTGTGAGTGTATTAGCATTGTCGGTAGCTATACTAATAATGGCAATACTTGCAACAACAGCTATTATGTCATTAGAAGAAACAGGAGTAGTAGACACTTCAAAAACTGCAGTTAGATCTAGTAATAAAGAAGCTGTAGCAGAAAGATTAGAGGTGCTAAAAAATACATATATAACAAATCATTTTGGTAATATTACAATAAATAAGTATGTTGAAATGCTTATAGATGAAGGTGAAATAGTAGAAGCTGCAACAGTAAATGCAGATGGCTCTCAAACAGTGAAGACTGTGACAGATTATGTTGTTACATTAATACAAGATGGGGAATCTAATTTAATAATAGATGTAGAAGGCCTTAATAAAACAAATAAACCTGAATTTGATATGACTAAATTATCTGCAGATGAAACAAGTATAACAGTAGATACTACTTTATCTAAAGGTGTATATGTAGAATATACATATAGTTATAAATTACATAGTGCATCAACATATATAGTTGCAAATAATACTCCAACAAAATCTAAAAACTATAAAATAAAAGGTCTTGCGTCTAGGAATACATATGATGTACAAATAATTGCAACAAATCCATATGGAACAACAAGTGTAGTTTATACAATTACAACAAAATAAATTTAAGTAATAAAATAAAAATAAGGAACATGTTGTTCCTTATTTTTTTAGTTTTGTATTTTTACCTAAAATAGCAATTGTAACTCCTAGTCCGCCTTCAGTATAGTCTGCTATTTTGAACTCTTTAACATATGGGTGTGAAGAAAGGTATTCGTGTACGGCTTCTCTTAAAACACCACCATGCTTTCCGTGGATTATTCTGACTCTTCCAAGTTTTGCAATGAGAGCTTGATCTAGATATTTGTCTAGTTCGGAAATTGCTGTTTCTTTTAGTTTGTGCCTTAACATTATTTCATTTGGAACATCAGTGGTTTCTATAGTTAAAGTGTAAGAAGGACTTTTTTTACCAACTTCTATTTTATCTACAAACTCTACATTTTCAATTGTAGTAGTTATTACGGTATTTTCATATCGTAAATATATTTTATTGTTTATTGTTTTTTCTACCGTATATATCTTGTTAGAATTTAGCATTCTACAGTATTTTGTAGCTTCTTTGTTAGTGTTAATCATTGTTTTACCTCTATGAAAGTATACCACACAAATATTATTATATCAAATCATAAATGATAAAAATAAAAGATATAATTTAACAGGTGATATATGTGAAAAAAACATACAAAATATATTTTAGTATATGTAATATAATACTGATATTTTTTACTAATTTTAATATTGCTTTTGCAAAAGATGATAGCGATTTAAAAATTACAGCTAAAGCAGGAATAGTAATGGAACAAACTACAGGGAGAGTTTTGTGGGAAAAGAACAGTAAAGAAAGAGTAAAAATAGCTAGCACTACAAAAGTGCTTACAGCTATCGTTGCTGTAGAAAATGCGAATTTGGAAGATAAAGTATTAATATCTAAAAAGGCTGCATTAACTGGTGGCTCTACAGTTGGAATAGTATCTGGAAGTGAGGTTAGCCTTAAAAGTTTATTATATGGATTACTTTTAAAAAGCGGAAATGATTGCGCAGTAGCAATTGCTGAATATATAGGCGGAGATGTTGATACGTTTGTAAAAATGATGAATGCTAAGGCATATGAAATAGGTGCAAAAGACACTAAGTGTACCAATCCTCATGGCTTGGATACTGAAGAAAATTATTCAACTGCATGGGATATAGCAAAAATAACTTGTTATGCTAAAAAAATAGAAATACTTTCAAAGATAATGAATACGGAAAGTATTACTGTAAATTTTGGAAAGAGTCAGAAGTTTTTATCAAATACTAATAGATTGTTATTCTCGTATAAATATTGTAATGGTGGTAAAACTGGATATACAGCTTTAGCTGGTAGATGTTTAGTAGCAACAGCAAATAAAGAAGACTTAAATATAGTTGCGGTTGTTCTTGGTGCAGATACGACGGATATAAGATTTAGTGAATGTAAAAAGTTGATGGAATATGGAATAAACAATTA
>JAZRSA010000055.1:0-2085 GCA_045651205.1 Clostridia bacterium | reverse complement strand
AATGTTAATATACCCATTCTAGCACAACCATCTCTAAATATAGTCATACCTTTTAATCCTCTTTCCCAAGCATACGTATATAATTGTTCAACATCTTCTACAGTTGTTTCATTTGGTAAATTTACAGTTGAAGATATACTTGCGTCTATATGTTCTTGCCATACGCCTTGTATGTCTACTCTTTTAAATGGATCTATAGTTTGTGCATTAACAAAGAAGTTCGGTAACTCCTCTTCTTCATTTAATCCATTTGCTTCCATATAATCTTTGACTATTTTAGTGTAAACTTTATAATATTTCTCTTCTCCATGTAAAGATTCTGTTTTTCTTGTGTAAGAGAAACTAAATATAGGTTCTATACCACCACTTACTTGTATCATAGTAGAAATACTTCCAGTTGGTGCTATTGTTAATACTTGTGAATTTCTTAATCCATACTCTTCTACTAAAGAATAAGTTTGAACATCTGTGTTTGCTTTTATAAATCCAGAACTTAATACAGCTTCTTTATTATATTTAGGATAAACCCCTCTTTCTTTAGCTAATAACGCATTTGCTTTTATAACTTCATTAGCCATTGCAAATCCTATTTCGTCACATAAATATATAGCTTCTACCGTGTCATATTTACATTCCATTTTTATTAGCATATCGGCTAATCCCATTATACCTATTCCTATTTGTCTGTAATCTCTTACTGTATCTTTTTGAACTTGCAATGGATGTAGTGGTAGGCCTTGTTCTAATACGTCGTCCATTGCTTTAACCACTACATGTATATCGCGTTTGAAAGATTCATAATCAAATCTTTTATTAACTACATATGACGCTAAGTTCATAGCACCTAATAAACAACTACCACCAGCTGGAAGCGGCTCTTCTGCACATGGGTTAGTTCCGGCATATTCAAATTCTTTATCTTCGCTTAATATATTATAATTGCTTATTCTATCCCAAAATAATATTCCGGGTTCTGCCATATTCCAATTGTTTTTGCATAACATATGGAATACTTCTTTTGCTCTTACTGTTTTTCTTATTTCTTCATGTTCTGTTTTAAAATATAATTCCCAATCTTCATCATTTTTTACCGCCTTCATAAAGTCATCATTTATTTTTACTGATATATTTGCTTTCGTAACTCTATTTAAATCATTTTTTATTTCTATAAAATCAAGTAATTCAGGATGAGTACAATCTATTGATAGCATCAAGGCACCACGTCTTCCATTTTGACCAATCGTTTCAGTTACTTGTGAAAAAGTATCCATAAAACTACAAGCTCCACTTGTTTTTCTTGCTGTATTATTTACATAAGAATTAACAGGTCTAAGTTTTGAAAGGTCAACACCACAACCTCCACCATAGCTAAATGTTCTAGCTAAATCAGAGCAAGTTTTATATATATCTTCTATGGAGTCTCCTACTTGTGGAAGTACATAACAGTTAGAATAAGTTACTTTTCTTCCTAATTTATCTAATCCTCTATTTGCTAATATACGTCCACCGAATAAGAATTTTTTATCTAATATCAGTTGTTTTAATTCTTCGTTTCCCTCACTTACTCTATCTAACCATTGTTCAAATGTCTCATTTTCAAATCTATATTTATTCTCCCATATGCTTAATCCAAGTGCGTTATCGCTTCCTAACCATTGTTCAACGTTTTTTATCATAAACTAATCCCTCCATAAAGTAAAAAATTTAGCGAGGGCAATGCCCTCACTATCATTATACAATTGTAATTATTTATTTGTTACTATTATTTATTTTTTTATTTCATTTGCCTTTTCGGCTAAAGTTATAAAATAATTACCTATAACTGGATCTCCTTTTTTAACATCTTTTATTCCTGTAGATACTATACCACCTATTGCGTTTTTTACTAAATTAAATTTTGTTGCTGTTAAAGTTTTATTATCCGACGAAACCTTAGCGTCTTGTACATTATAGATATCCGACGAGGTGTCATAATACCAATACATCAAGTCCGTCACGAAATCACAGAAGCTATTCCATCTCTGATATGTTAAAGTCGTAATTTTCCCATTGCCTGTAAAAGCACCTATTTCAGCACTATCCCAT
>JAZRSA010000054.1:0-3768 GCA_045651205.1 Clostridia bacterium | reverse complement strand
TTCAGGACACGACTGTTATCTAAAAGGCGTTACAGTACAATTCGATTTACAATGCCCAGAATACATTTGGAGACAAATGGATAGATATCACTTTAGAGATTATGTGAGCAGCCAAAGTAAAATGCATATGATATTAAAATTCGACGTCGATAAAATGTGTAATAGATATGTATCAGAAGAAGCTATAGTAAATCTTAAAAAATATATAGAACAATACAACAACTTTGAATGGTATCAAAAAATGTTTAAGAAAAACTATGAAGAAGATTGTAAATTAAGAAAGGTTGAGCCGGATGAAAACTGGGAACCAACTATCAAATTAAGAAATGGCGATGAAATAGAATTCTGTAAAGAACATTTATTCAGAATGATAATTGCTAACTGTCCTTGCGGCTTTATGTTAACAGCAAGAATAACAACTAACTATCTACAACTTAAATCTATAATCAACCAAAGAGAGAATCATAAAATGCACGAATGGCACTACATCACTGACTGGATGAAAGGCTTACCAGGCGTTGATGAATTAGTATTAAAATAATTATATTTAAGGGGGATTATGTATGTATAAAATACCTGTTTATCAAATACCTAAAGGAAGAAAATTTAATGAGTTTAGTTTAGATTTAGTGAGACAAATACAAAATGACGTAAATAAAGAAGAAAACGTAGAGAAACTATTCAGATTATGTTATCCTTTAATGTTAAAAGAGGCTTATAAATATACAGACATGATACCACTAGAAGATTTGGACGCCGAGATCAGCTTGGCGTTCTTAAACACTTTAAAATACGTTAAACCCGATAAAGAGAATTCATCTTTCATAGCATATTATAAATTCGCAATCAAATCACAAATAATGAGATCATACTACGGAACTTATACTTGTGGGCATAAACACTTACAAAAAGAGTTCAGAGAATTCCATAGCAATATAGCGCATCTTGAAGATATGAGTACTATGGATAATGGAGATTACCAAGATATTCTAGGAGCTATGCCTGACCCAACTATAAATATAGAAGAAGATGTTGTATATAACGACACATTAAAAACAATATATAAAGCTATAGATAAAGCATTTGAGATGAGTGGCGTTAGAGGAAACAAAATAATAAATGCTAAAAAAATCATAACAACTTATATCGAATGTAAAATAAAGAATCCAGACGCAACTAAAGCAGACGTGGCAAGATTATGCGATACTTTACAATCAAACGTAAGTAATATAACATCTAGATATTTACCAAGAATCAAGACAATATTAGAGAATGAAGGTTATTATATATAGGAGGCGTAGTTATGAGAATATTATTTGAAGAATTATTAAGAGTTGGAAGTAGTAAATTACCAGAGAAAGCACAAGACAAATTAGATAAAGGATTCAGACACTTCATACTAGGGGCTGCTACAGGCGGCCTTTGGTATATTGTACCTGCAGTAGGTTTCTTAAGAAAAAGAAGAAACAAAAAGAGAGGTGTGAGATAATGGGTACAATCGTATGTATAATATGGATTATAATTTGGTCTTTCTTCGTAGCATTGGCGTGCGCAGTTGATATACCATCATGGGTTTACACTTTATTATGTGTCTCTAATATTGTAACATGGCTTATGATATAAAAAAGAGAGGTAGAAGATAATGAAAATGTTATTCGTTATATGGTTTTTAATTTGGATAGCGGTATTTATAGATAATTGTATGAATAAATAAAAAAGGGGTCGAGGTTATGAGTAAAAACTATTACGAAATTCAAATAATAATGTTAAACGATAAAATATACGAGCAAGAATGTTGTTTGAAAAATACTAATGATGTTAAAACTCAAGCCGAGATAAAATTTAGAATAGCTAAAATGACTATAGAAAGAGAAAAAATGATGATAATATTAAAGGAGATGTTATAAATGACTTTATTAAATAATATATTATTAGCAGGTTTAGCAACAGGAATGATAGCAATATGTGCATACGCATCAGCACTTGTAATGGGTCATATAATAATGAAAGATATAGAAGAACTAGATGAACAAGAATATATAATAACTAAAGATGGAGAAAAAATACCATATAACGAGGAGGACCAAGAATAATGGCAGACTTATTTATATTTATCGTAATATTATCAAGCATGGCACTAGCAGCAGATATTGTAGAAAGAGTATTGACTTATAAAAAAGAGAAAAAAGAAGCAAACAATGAAAGAATGGTAACTATAGACTATGAATATTCGGAGGAAGATATTATGAAAGCAAACGAAATATATGAAAAAATAATGGCAGCAATGATTAAACAAGATTTAGAATCAGAAGACTTTGTGGTGTTAAATGGAGAAAAAATACCATATAATGAGGAGGACCAAGAATAATGAAAAAAATAGTCGATGGATTATTTTACGCCTTATTAATTTACGCTGGAGTAGGAATAATATGTGACGCAATAAAAGTATTAATAAAATTATTTTAGGGAGAACCAAGAGTAATGATTTGGAGAGAATTATTAGATGTGATCAAATTGACAATCCGCGTTACCATATTAATGCTTGGTACGATTGGTATACTCGCAGCATTGGCTACATTCGTAGAATTATTATAAGGAGGAGCTATTATGTTATTTTGGAAATTAGCATTAGCAGTAATTGATATTTTAGTTTTCGCGGCGGTATTATTATTTGCGGCTATCACGCTTTCGGTAGTTGGTTTAGGATTGTTAGCACTATTCTTATAAGAAACGAGATCTATCATGTTAAACCTTGTAAAGATAGCTATATAGAGTATCATCTTAGGGTTAATAGCATTGATATTTATCGAGGATACGATTAGAATTCAAATAAGAAAGTATAAAAGGAGAGGTTAATATGAAAATAGTTATAAAATATGATGAGAAAACAAACGAAGCTAGAGCATCTGTAGCATTTGATAAGAACGAACAAACAAATTTCTTTGACGCTATGCCGTATTGTATGGATGCATTAAACGATTTATACCAAAAATTAGCTAAAGCAGCAATGTTAAGAGGCTACGAATACCTTGAAGAAGCGGAACCACTTGATGACGAGTTTTCAGAAGAGGAATTGGAAGAACAAAGAAAAGCAAAAGTAAGAAATATTGTGGATAAAATAATGAAAGGAAGAGAACAATGACAGCTTTGATCACGTTCTTATCAATTTTAGCAGTTTTAGTATTAGAAGACATGGATAAGGAGGATATTTAATGGAAATTAGAATGATCGTTAATGCAGGTAAAGCACCACAAGTTGTAATAATAGAAAGCGCTAGAGACAGATTTATGGATAAAGAGAAAGCAATCTATGAAGCTATAGACGCATTAGAAGCATTAATGAAATCTATGAAAAACGAAGACATGGAGGGATAGCATGAAAGCGTATCAACAAGAACTAGTAAATGAATAT
Organism: Clostridia bacterium; assembly: GCA_045651205.1. GTDB lineage: Bacteria > Bacillota > Clostridia > TANB77 > CAG-465 > UMGS1649. Next base: position 357 of record JAZRSA010000054.1, on the reverse strand, counting down.
ATAGCGCTAAAAAAGAGAGAATTAAATCTATTCAACTACTTGTTAAAAAGAGAGGTGGGAATAATTAAGACGCCACTTACTTGTCCTGTGAACGTACTTAGGAAACAATATGAGGCACTTAATGTATATACTACGGCCTTGTTCGTACGTCTTGAGTGTGAAGGAATCGATACTAATAAGATTGTGATAGATTAGGGAATTTACTTTCCCTTTTCTTTTTTGGCATTTTGCGCCCTTTTTTGCCCTTTTGCGCCCTTTTCAAAATAAAAAGGGCGCAGCCTCAAACCCAGTGATTGCAACGGTTTCAGCCATTCTTGCGCCCTTTTTCCTTTTTTTTCTTCTATTTACTATAAGAAT
>JAZRSA010000053.1:0-5128 GCA_045651205.1 Clostridia bacterium | reverse complement strand
CATATCTGTTACATATTTATTTTTTATTGTATTATTTTTCATAAAAAAACACCTCTTTAATATTATGTATTAAAAAGGTGTTTTTTATAAGTATACTGACTATTCGAATCTACGAACAATCTTTCTTTTTTCGAGACACTCGTAAAGATATGTTGCAATCTTTTCCGATTGATACTCGGGGATGTGTGTAATCCCAAATTCTTTGATAGCTCTCATACGTTCAGCGAAATTTTTACCGCCGAGCGCTAGCATAAAGCTTCTGTCGTCGTAAAGTCGTCTAGAGATTGCATCCTCAACGTTTTTTACGAGCTGCACAAGTACATCTTCATTTCCCTTAAACGCCATAACAATATGGAAAGGCAAATTGAGTCGTCTTGAAATAGCTCCCATTTCTCTTGCAAATTCTCTCTTAGAATCGATCCGGCCGCGCATTGTTGTATAGAATTCGTCAATCACCGTTTGAACAGTTTTGTTCTTTATTTGTACCGGCCCAACATATTGTTCTGTGATATATATAGTAATGTTATCGTGCTCGTCCATGACTACAAGATAGTCGCCGTCGATAACTTTAAATTTTACCTTACAATATGCAGTAGCATTTTCTACAAAAACTTTTTCTAACGTTCCATTGGTGAAAGTCCGCTTCTTAAAATCTGCGTTTCCAAAAAAGTTCTTTTTAACAAGAACAGTATGATTCGAATCTAAACTATCAACGACGTTTACTGAAAACAGGCAGTTTGCGTATTTCTGCTTCTCAGTTCCCAGAATTCTCACAGTTCTAAACCTCCTACTAATTAATTATAATTTTTATATTTTGCTAAACTACGCAATATTAGTTTAACATAATTCTTAAGAAAAGTCAATAGCACGTTGTAGTTTTATGTCTACAACGTGCTATATTTATTTACATATTTAATATTATTCTCTTAATACCTAGTTCAGCATCCATTTTTCCAGTTTTACTAAAACTATCATATTCATCAAATTCTAAAAGAATTTGTTCTAATTCTTCTAACTTATAATTTGTACTTGCTGCTTTTAATTTAGAAAACGCAAATGGGTGTATACCTAGTTCTGTTGCTATGTTTACATTTAAGCCTTCTTTTCTTATTTTTTCTTCTAAAAGTTTTATACTATACATTTGTTTTATTTGTTTATACATCATACCAGATATTATTCCAATATATGTTTTTTGTGCTAACATATCTTCTAAAACCTTAAGTGCTTCTTTTTTCTTCTTGTTCATTACTAAGTCCATAAGATCAAATATTTTTGCATCCAATGTTTTAGTACATATTGTATCTATTACCTCTTTAGTAAGGTCACTTCCAGGTTCTAAATATGCAACTATTTTCTTGAACTCGTTTATTAATATTTGCTTATCTTCTGTACAAACACTAACCATATATTCTGCCACACTATCTTTTACCTTTATCTTGTACGAATTAAGTGTTCTGACAATATAAAATGCTGCGTCTTTTGCATTTAGTTTCGTACATTCTTGACATATCGCATTTTTAGATAAAAACTTATATTCTGCTGTTCTTTTATCCACACTGTCCTCTACAAAAACTATCGCAAGCTCAGGATTAGATATGTTTTCTAACAATTCTTTATTAACTTTTAACCCAGTGTTTTTTACTATTATTAATTTTTCCAAACCAAAGAATGATACGCTATCTATAGCATCAGATAATGTATCTATATTAGTTTTATCTAATACGAAGAAATTTATTCCTAGCTCTAAATTAGAAAATGTTTTCTTTATTTTTTCTATGTAGCGTTCCATATCATATTTTTCATCACCGAATAATAGATATAGTCCTTTTACACTGTTATTTTTAATATGATCATCTAATATGCTCATTTACAAACTCCTCTATTTTTTCTAAAGACCTATTTGCATAAATCAAATATCTTTCTTTTTTATCTCTAATTTTATTTTCTAGTGGCGGTACTATTCCAAAGTTCGCATTCATAGGCGCATAATCTTTATTTTCTGTACTTACATATTTGCTAAGTGCTCCAAGAATTGTTACTTCATCAAATAATCCAAGTTCCTCTTTATCTGTCTTGAAGCTTTCTATTATATTGTATGCTACCATAAGGCCACTAGCCGCAGATTCAACGTAGCCCTCCACTCCGCTTATTTGTCCTGCGAAGTATATATTTTTATTATCTTTCATTCTAAAGTCTTTATTTAGCGTTCTAGGGCCGTTTATGTATGTATTTCTATGCATTACTCCATAACGCAAGAATTCCATATTCTCTAACCCAGGAATTAAACTAAATACTCTTTTTTGCTCACTAAACTTTAGACTTGTTTGAAATCCTACTAGGTTAAACATAGTTTCTTCTTCATCTTCCGCTCTAAGTTGAAGTACAGCATATGGTTTTGTTCCATCTTCTCTGTAAAGACCTACTGGTTTTAATGGTCCAAATACTAATGTTTGCTCTCCACGTCTTGCTAAAGATTCTACCGGCATACATCCTTCAAAGTGTTCTATGTTTTCTAAAGAATCAAACTCGTGACGATTTGCACTTTCTGCATTTATTAAAGCATCGTAGAACACATCATATTCTTCTTTAGACATTGCTAAGTTTAAGTAATCTCCTACTCCAACTTCACCATATCTATCTTTTCTATATGCTTTAGTCATATCTATACTTTCTTTAGTTATTATTGGTGCAGCTGCATCATAAAAATACAAACCTTCATCCCCTACAAGTTTAGCTATACTTTTAGATAACGCATCACTTGTTAAAGGTCCAGTTGCTATTACTGTTATCCCAGAAAGATTTTTTATATCTTCTACTTCTTCATAAATAACTTCAATATTTTCTTCTGCCTTAATTTTATTTGTTATATATTCTGCAAATTTTTCTCTATCTACTGCTAAAGCATTTCCTGCTGGAACTTTTGAACTATATGCAGCTTCTACAAAAAGGCTTCCAAGTCTTCTCATTTCTTCTTTTAGAAGTCCACATGCATTTGTTAAAAGCTCAGATTTTAATGAATTACTACATACTAATTCTCCAAATTTATCTGATACATGCGCAGGACTTTTTTTATTTGGCTTCATTTCATAAAGTCTTACTTTTATTCCGTTTTTGCTTAATATATATGCACACTCACAACCTGCTAAGCCTGCTCCTATTACATTTACTATCTTTTCCATTTTGTCTCCTTCTAATATGCTTTATCTATTTTTACAATATATGACTTTTATTTTAAACTCCAGTCATATATTTCGACATCTATTTTTATGCTATTATACTATACTTTAAGAGTATTCTCAAGTAGAGTACATTTACCTTTTTCATAAATCCTTTTTATAATATATTAAATATATTACTCTCAAGGAGTAGCTTGCTTTAGCTACTCCTTATTTGACTTTTTCTCCCACAAATGCTATACTTAAAAAGCTTTTAATATTCTATGTAAAAATAATTTTGAACAGGAGGTATTATGAAAGAAGTAGATAAGCAAGTTAAGAAAGAGGCTATTGATTTCGAAAATTCCAAAAGATGGCACATAGCCTTCTCAGACAAAGAACCAAAAACAGGTCGGAAATTTAAGTGTACAACACTTTTTATTAATTACAACATCGTGGCAAAAACAATTATTAAAACTAGCGCATTAGTTCAACTCATCGAAGATGGTCTTTATTTGATTAGCAACCCATTTGATTCATTCCACCTTTGTATAAATCCTAAAGTTTACAGACGAGTTCATACATCTATTGGTTTTATTACCGAAGTTCCTAAAACAGAAACTGAACCATATATTTCTGTTATGACTATCAAAGGAAACAAACCACATGAAATTCTGCATGTTATGGATAAAATCTCGTCTGTTAAAATTCTAGACAAGGATTTATACTACGCAACTACACTTGCTGGTAAAGCTTATTTTCTCTTTGTTAGAGATGAGAAATAACAGGTTTAAAAACCTGTTATTTTTTCGACAAAATTAGTCTTTCTTTTTACAAACGTAGTATATTTTTCGACAATACAAAATGAATATTCATATTATAATTTAGTTGTATTACAGAATAGTAATACATATTACCTTTATATACCCTCAAATATTTATTTTATATTATTACCCCTGAAGAGACTTATGTCTCTTCTCTTTTTTATGTCATCTTGATTTTTGCTTTTCCTTATGGTATAATAGTTCTAGTCAAAAAACAAAATTCAAAAATAATTTTATTGGAGGTTATATGGTAAAGACGGAAATAGCAGCTCAAATCAAAAAAACACAGGAAGTCTTTAAGAAGGATTGGAAAATAGTACTGTTCTTTGGCAACCGGTTTGCTATTGGCAAGAAAATCCGAGTAGTCGAGCTCCCTTCTTCAAAAGAAAATTTCAAAGCTCTCACTACTGATGCAATTTTATCTGTAGATTTTACAAGTGATGAATTCACAATGTTCAACACTGGCCCCTGCAGATATATTGGATTCAACGCTGTACATTATGCTGGCAGTGATTTGCCAATGGCGTTTTCAAACTCCACACCTATAGTACATGCGCCCTTAAACATCTCAGTAGTAAGCCTTAATTCCGAAAATCCCGAACTCGTAAACACCACTGTTTTTGTTATGAAAGTACAAAAAATGAAGGAAAACCTGTATCATATCTTCACTGAAACAGATGATTATTTCCTCACAGTCGAACAAAATTAAAAGTTAACCCGCAACAAATTGTTGCGGGTTAATTATTTTTCGTTTTATGTTTTTACTTAAGTTTCATAGAAACAAGTTTAGATATACCATATTCTTGCATTGTTACACCATAAACTGATGTAGCAACTTCCATAGTACCTTTTCTATGTGTTATTACTATAAATTGTGTTTCATCTGAATACTTTTCTAGATAACTTGCAAATCTTGCAACATTAATATCATCTAGAGCAGCCTCTATTTCGTCTAGAACACAGAATGGAGGCGCTTTTATCTTAAGGATAGCAAATAGTATTGCTATAGCTGTTAAAGCTTTTTCTCCACCAGATAATAAAGACATATTTTGTACTTTCTTTCCAGGTGGTTCTGCTTCTATTTCTATTCCACTTTTTAGTATGTTTTTATCGTCTACTAGTTTAAGTTCTGCTCTTCCACCACCGAAT
>JAZRSA010000052.1:0-20533 GCA_045651205.1 Clostridia bacterium | reverse complement strand
TTATGTATTTATTTTATTATATATTTTTATTTTTTACAAGCAATTTATTTTAACTTTTTTATAGTCCAATTTTTTCAATTCCATTATCTTCTAAATTAGATTTTGAAAATATATTTTTCATATCATAAACTATATTTCTATTCTCTTTGAACATTCCTTTTATTTCTAACAGATTCATATTTTTATACTCATCATGCGCTACATTAAACATTACAATATCTGCATCTTTTATTTCACTTACTAATTTTGTATCACAAATATCTTTGTTAACTATTGGATCAGATGAAATTACATTTATGCCTTTTTCTTTTAAACCATCTACTATTTCAATTGATTTAGAATTTCTTAAATCATTTACGTTCTCTTTAAATGTTAAACCTAGCACAGCTACTTTTGCATCTTCGTTTTTTAATCCATATTCTTTTATTTTTAGTTCTACATCATCTACTATTTCTTTTGGAAGTTTATCATTAATATTTCTAGCTGTTTTTATTAATTCAACATCTGCATTTATATCTTCAGCCTTCTTTATTAAATAATATGGATCTACACCTATACAATGTCCACCTACTAATCCCGGAGTAAAGTCTAAAAAGTTCCATTTCGTTCTTGCTGCATTTAATACTTCAGCTGTGTCTATATCCATTTTTTTAAATAAAGCGGATATCTCATTCATAAAAGCTATGTTAACATCTCTTTGTATATTTTCTATTATTTTAGCAGATTCTGCTACTCTTATACTTGAAACTGTATGTATTCCTGCCGTTATTATACCGCTATATAACTTAGATGCTTTATCTAATGTTTCTTCATTATTAGCCGAAACAACTTTAACAATTGTTTCTAATGTATGAATCTTATCTCCTGGATTAATACGTTCAGGGGAATATCCCACACCGAATTCTTCTCCACATTTCATATTAGAATACTCTTCTAAAATAGGTATACATATTTCTTCGGTTGCTCCAGGATATACAGTAGATTCATATATTACTACCGCACCCTTAGTTAGATTTTCTGCTACTGTTTTAGTAGCATTTATAAGCAAAGTTAAATCTGGTTCCTTGTCTTTATTTATTGGAGTTGGAACAGCAATTATTATATATTCCATTTCTTTTAACAAACTTGGATCAGATGTAAATTCTATTTTAGAGTCTATTAAAGCTGTTCCAACTTCGCCAGTAAGGTCTAATCCATCTTTATATGCATTTATTTTAGTTTCATCTATATCGTATCCTATAACTCTGTTATTCTTAGAAAATGCTACCGCAAGTGGTAAGCCTACATAACCCAATCCAACAACTGCTATGTTCACTGTTTTTCCCCCTTTTTTCTAATCTTCTTTTCACGAATTATATCACAGCATTAGCAAAGTTACAACAAAAAATACAAGCAGATGTTATACATCTACTTGTATTTTAAATTCATATTGAATTATTTTTTCTTTGCTTTTAAAAGCATATTCTTAACGTAATCTTTAACAGTATTTCCGTGAGTATTTGCTATACCTCTATTAATATCTGTTGGTTGTTCTCTAAGTCTTAAACCTTCAACATACTCTTTTGGTATTCCTTCAAATACTTCCTCATCAATAAGCTCTCTATTATCTTTTACATATTTCATGTCTTTTATTTCATATAGATTGCTTAATCTACAAGATGTTAAGATTCCTTCTGCAAATATATTCATATGATATTCTGTTACTATGTTATAGTACTCTACATATCCGTCTACTTTTTCTTGAGATACAAGTTTTATCTCTTCACCATTTTCATTAAATGTTGTTGTACCATTAGGTGTGTCTGCACTAAATGGGCATGTAAATCTATTTAAGTCTTTGTTGAATATTCTATGTTGACGTACTGTCTTAAGTTCTGTTCCATCACTAAATGTAAGAACATTATATTGATTTGCAAATTCTTTTTCTTTAATCCATAATGGTTTAGCTGTTGTAAAGCATCCGTTTTCGAAATCCCATACTACTAAGTTATCTTCGTATGTTATATCTTCAATTTTCTTTTTCTTTCTTCTCTTTCTCTTCTTACCATTTTCATCTTCATATTCTTCTTCAACAAGAATTAAAGTTCCTGCCGGCATACAAGACCAAGATATATGGAATGTATAATAGCGATCTCCATAATATGCTCCGCTTTCCCAATCTTCCATACTATATGTAGTAAGCAAATTACCATCCAAATCAAATACATCTATCATTACTAAATACATATTATCTGCACTTCCTGCTGGCGTAAAATTAGGCGTGAAATTTATTGTAGTCGAAGTTGTTGTTATTTCAGCATCCTGATCGTCTAAATATTCAAAACCACCATACGCAGAAATCATATAAAATTTATACACTAATCTAAGCGATTGTGTTGGTTTACTTTTATTTAAAACAGTAGTAAATGATAATTGTACTGTTTTCGGAGCGCCTCCAGTATTAAAATATGTTTCTGCTAATGTAGAACTTGTTACCGTTGCTGTTCCTGGTGCTTCAGTAACTGTTACACTTACTGTACATGTTGCTTTGGCTGTACCATAGCTTGCAGATATCGTTGCTGTTCCTTTTCCTTTAAATGTTATTGTTGCGCTTGAATTATTTCCTGATACTGTTGCTACACTTGTATTTGATGATGTCCAAGTTATTGTTCCTGAAACATGTTTAGTTGTGGCTGTTATTGTCTCTGTAGCAGTTGTTCCCGAAACTATATTTTTGCTTATACTTGTTTTACTTAATGTTATACTTGGTGTTACTGATGAAACTACACTACAAGTTGCACTTGTTCCACCTCCAGAAGCTGTAATTGTTGCATTACCAGCAGCTTTTATCGTTACTGTTGCAGTGTTTCCACTTGAAGTTACAGTCGCTACACTTGTATTTGATGATGTCCAAGTTATTGTTCCAGAGATATTTTGAGTTGTAGCTGTTATTGTCTTCGTTACATTTCCATTTGTTACATTAGCTGTTATCGTTGTTGGATTTAATGTTATTGTTGGTGTTCTTACTATACCACTAGCAGTTACGTTACAAGTTGCCTTTGCATTTCCGTAACTTGCAGTTATTACTGCTGTACCGATATTATTTAATGTAACTGTTGCCTTAGAATTTGTTCCTGTTACTGTTGCAACATTAGGATTTGATGTAGACCATGTTATGTCTCCAGATACATTTTTAGTATTAACGTTTATTGTTTTAGTTATTGGCCCGTCCGTTACATCTCCACTTAAAGTTGTAGGATTTAATGTAATTTGAGCATTTGCTTCACCTAAAGATATTATTAAATTAGATAATCCATCTTGTTTTACATTTGCAATAAATCCAGTTTTTGTAACTACAGATTTACTTCCATCTGCATTTGTTGTTACATTACTTTCTACTATTCCTTTATTTTGTAGTTCAGTAATGTATTCATCTACTGTTATTTCTCCTAAATTATCTGTAAGCACTCCATTCTTTATTACTTGAAGTCTTGTATACTCCTGTGAATAATTTTGCTTAGCGGTTGTATTCTTTGAACGTCCTATTATTCCGCTATCTTCTAATGCAATTATTACTGTTGCAGCAAGTATTGCCATTACAAGTATCGTTATACTTAGAACAATCAAAGATATAGCTTTTTTATTTTTCATATGTTATTCCCCTTATATCTTTTATACATACATCTATATTATTATATATTATTATTTTTTGCAATAGAAAAAGCGGGAATTTTTCCCGCTAAAAAAAAATTAATCTAACGCATACACGTCTATTACAATAGGCTCTTTTCCTTCTTCTCTTATTGACTCAACCCAATAAAGTTTGAAATCATAATTTACAACCTTTACGTTGTAAGATTTCTTAGGATTATCCTCATAGTTTCTTTCGGTGTATGACTGAATTACTCTTCCAGACCGTGCCACTCTTTGTTTCTGGTCGTTAGTTAAGAATTTCATGCTATTTACCTCTCTTGGTAGTATTTAAAGATATTATTATATCTTTATTGCTATAATTTTTACACCAAGATTATATCATATAGATAGTCGAATTTCAAATTTATACAAAAAGAAGCGAGAATTACTTCTCACTTCTTTCATTTCTTGTTTGCATTACTTTCTTGTTTTTTTCTTTGCCTCTCTAATCCATAAGTCAAAGCGCTCTTTATTTCTTTCAAGCTCTTTTTCATTAAGAAGAATAAGCTTAGCAAATGCATAGTAAGCGACCTTGGTTATAGTATACTCATGATTTTGAGTACGCACAACAAAATAATATTCTCCGTTAAACTTATGTTTTGCCATAAATTTATACAGCGTTACTCCGTCGTCTTTGTATACCAGTGGCCTTACTGCAATCGGTTCATGCTTTTTATATTCTTCCTCAAAGTATGCTTTTTTCTCCCCCTCGATTTCATCTCTTGCAGATTTAATCCAAGCATCAAAAATTTCTTTGTGCGCAAGATATTCTTCAGATGTTCGCATAACTTTTACAAGAGTAGCACGAGAACCTAAAAATACTACCTTAGTAAAATAAATGCGGTTATACCTGCTTAAAATCAGAAAATAATACGAATCTTCCAGCTGGTTCTTTCCTACCAGAACGTATCTAGATAGATCTCTTCTTTCTTTATCCAGAGCAATTGTCATTTCAGTGCCAATATGCCATACACTGTAATATGATGCAATTTCCCGTTTCCTTCTTTCTATAGCTCGTGTTTTTGCTATAGTTATCCGCTTGTTCTTTTCCATAGCTGTTATTGTTTCTCCTTTACAATTATGTTTGTGATATAAATATTTTACGTAAACAATTGTAACACAGTTTAGGCTATTTTGCAATAAAAATACACAGAGGTTTACTCTGTGTATTTTAAATTATCCATTTTTTCTTTTATTTAATTCTTCCATTATTAGTTTATTAACTATTCCTGGATTTGCTTTACCTTTAGAAGCTTTCATTGTTTGTCCAACTATGAATCCTACTGCTTTATCTTTACCATTAATGAAATCTTGTACAGATTGTTCATTTTCGTTTATTACAGAGATTACTAAATCTCTAATTGCAGATTCATCTGTTATTTGAACAAGGCCTTGTGCTTCAACTATCTTAGCTGGCGCATCTCCTGTTTCAAACATAGTCTCAAATACTTTTTTAGCTATTGCAGAAGATATTGTTCCTTTTTCTATTAATGTAATAAGATCACCTAAATCTTCAGCCGTAAATTTAATACTATCTATTTCCATTTCAGCTTCGTTTAGTTTTCTTGAAACATCACTCATTAACCAGTTAGAAACAAGTTTAGCATTTCCGCATTTTTCTACTGCTTTATCGAAAAATTCTGCCATTTTCTTAGAGTTTGTTATTTGAGTCGCATCATATTCTGGAAGTCCTAATTCTGTTATGTATCTTTCACGTCTTACGTTTGGCATTTCTGGAAGACCAGCTTGTATACCATTTACATATTCATCTGAAAGAACTATTGGAGCTAGGTCTGGTTCTGGGAAGTATCTGTAATCATGAGCATCTTCTTTAGTTCTCATTGCATAACCGATCCCCTTATCGTCATCCCATCTTCTTGTTTCTTGGTAGATAGTTCCACCATTTTCAAGTTCTTTTATTTGTCTATCTATTTCGAATTCTATAGCTCTACCAATTGCTTTAAATGAGTTAAGGTTCTTAGTTTCAGTTCTTGTACCGAACTTAGTTTCACCTTTCTTTCTTACAGATAGGTTAACGTCACATCTTAGCGAACCCTCTTGCATTTTACAATCACAGATTTCTAGATATTCTAGTATAGATTTTAATGTTTGCATATATTCTATAGCTTCATCTTTAGAACGAATGTCTGGTTCAGAAACTATTTCAATTAGTGGCACACCACAACGATTTAGGTCTACTAATGTATCTCCAGTATATGGATCGTGTATTAATTTACCAGCATCTTCTTCTATGTGTATTCTTGTAATACCAACTGTTTTAGGTTCTCCGTTTACTTTAAAGTCTACATGTCCTTCGTAGCATAATGGTAAATCATATTGTGATGTTTGATATGCTTTTGGAAGGTCTGGATAGAAGTAGTTCTTTCTATCTTGTTTTGAGAATCTTGCTATTTTACAATTTGTTGCAAGTCCCATTTTTACTGCATATTCCACAACTTTTTCATTAAGCACAGGAAGTACTCCTGGCATACCAGTACATATTGGACAGCAGTGAGTATTTGGATCAGAACCAAACTCTGTTGAACAAGAACAGTATATTTTTGTTTTTGTTGCAAGTTCTGCGTGTACTTCAAGTCCTATTATAACTTCATAATCTTCTCTCATTATACTTCCCATCCCTTCATTTGAGTCACTACATATTCATATATTTTATCCATATCTACAAGAGTTGCTTCTTCATCGCCTAAACATTTAACTTCATATTTAGAATTTTCTAAGTTTCTTCCGCTTACTACTATTCTTATTGGTGCTCCTATAAGATCAGAATCTGCAAATTTAACACCTGCACTCTTTGCTCTATCATCTAGTAACACTTCATAGCCTAAGCCTTCTAATTTAGCGTATAACTCATCTGTAGTAACTTTGATTTGTTCATTCTTAGTGTAATCTAATGGACAAATGTGAATGTTAAATGGAGCAATTGCTGCTGGCCAGTTAACTTTCTTTTCATCTGCTTTAGCTTCAATAACAGAAGCCATAAGTCTTCCTACACCTATTCCGTAACATCCCATTATTGGAGTTTGTGCTTTTCCGTTTTCATCTAGGTATGTCATACCCATTGCAGAAGTATATTTTGCACCAAGTTTAAATATATTACCAACTTCTATACCATTAGATATTTTAAGTGTTGGTTTACCACATTTAACACATGTATCATTTGCACTTACTTTTGCAACGTCTACGAATTCTTCTACTTTAACATCTCTCTTAAAGTTTACACCTGTTAAGTGGTAATCTTTCTTGTTAGCTCCAGCTACTAAAGATGCTTCGTTTTCTAAAGATTTATCGTAAACAAATGTAGTTTTAATATTTGATGTAAATCCTACTGGTCCAATAAATCCATAGCATATTCCATCATCTTCTTCAGCCTTTGGAACTAGATGTTCATCATCTACTTTAAGAATGTTTCTTAACTTAGTTTCATTTACTTCTTTATCTGCACGAATAAATACAACAACTACTTCTTCTGTATCTATTCTGTAGTATACAACTGCTTTTGCAAGATTTGTAGCAGGTATATTTAAGAAGTTGGTTAAGTCTTCTATTGTTTTTGTATCTGGTGTGTGAACTTCTGCAAGTTCTTTCATTTCAGTTGTAGCAGGTGTAGTCTCTTTTGCTTTAGCAACATCCATATTTGCGCTATAGTCACAAGAATCACAAGTAACTATTTTATCTTCACCAGCATCACATAATAACATGTATTCATGAGCGCCGCTTCCACCCATCATTCCTGTATCTGATGCAACAGCAATAACTTCTGGAATACCAACACGTGCAAATATCTTGTTATATGCGTCATAGTATTTATCATAAACTTCGTTTAGAGATTCTTCAGATGTATGGAAAGAATATGCATCTTTCATTGTGAACTCTCTTACACGAATTAGTCCACCTCTACTTCTTGCTTCATCTCTAAATTTAGTTTGTATTTGATATATTGAGAAAGGATATTTAGTATATGATGCTGCTTCGTTTAATACACTAAATACAGCCGCTTCTTCGTGTGTCATAGAAAGAACCATTTCTGCTCCAGTTCTATCTTTGAAACGTAGAAGTTCTGAACCTATAGCATCATAACGTCCTGCGCCATCCCAAAGTTTTTTAGTTGCAACAAGTGGCATTAAAACTTCTTCGGCATCTATTCTATTCATTTCTTCTCTTATTATATTTTCTATTTTAGCTGATACTCTTTTACCAAGTGGCATAAGTGTAAATATTCCACTTGCCATTTGTTTTATATATCCGCCTTTAAGAAGCAACCCGTGACTTTTTAGAGTCGCTTCGTTAGGCCATTCTTTTTTTGTATCTCCTATTAATTTTGATTGTAACATATTTACTCCTATATTCTATTATATATTTGGTCTAGCTTTATGATGCTCTGTGTTTTGTTCATAAGCATAAGACACCTTTAATAGTGTTTGTTCATCAAACACTTTTCCGATGAATTGTAAACCTATCGGTAGGTTCTTAGAATCAAAACCACACGGCACAGATATACCAGGAAGACCAGCTATGTTTACTGGAACTGTGAATATATCTTCTAAGTACATTTCAACTGGGTTGTTAGATTTTTCACCAAATTTAAATGTTGTATTTGGAGCTGTTGGAAGTGCTATAACATCAACGTCTGCGAAGGCTTTATCAAAGTCTTGTTTAATTAATGTTCTAACTTGACCAGCACGTTTGTAATATGCATCGTAGTATCCAGAAGATAATACATAAGTTCCAAGCATTATTCTTCTCTTTACTTCATCTCCAAAACCTTCAGTTCTAGAGTTAGCATATATATCTTCAAGATTTTCAAAGTCTGATGTTCTATATCCGTATTTAATACCATCATATCTAGCAAGGTTTGAAGATGCCTCTGCTGGAGCTATGATATAGTATACAGGTAATGCATACTTAGCATAATCTAAAGATATTTCTTTTATTTCTGCTCCTAATTCTTTTAATTTTTCTATAGCTTTATCAAAAGCTTCTTTAACTTCTGGATTTAATCCGTCTTTTATAAATTCTGTAGGTATTCCTACTTTTAATCCTTTAACATTACCATCTAAAGCTGCTTCATAATCTGGTACATCTATTTCTACAGATGTTGTATCCATCTTATCGTGACCTGCTATAGCATTAAGCATTATAGCTGAGTCTCTAACGTCTTTAGTAAATGGTCCTATTTGGTCTAATGATGATGCAAATGCAATAAGTCCAAATCTAGATACTAAACCATAAGTTGGTTTAAGACCTACTACTGAGCAGTATGATGCTGGTTGACGAATTGATCCACCTGTATCTGAACCAAGTGACGCAATAGCCATATCTGCTGTAACACATGCAGCACTACCACCTGATGAACCACCAGGAACTCTTTCTGTGTCCCAAGGGTTTGTTGTTTTCTTATGAGCTGAAGTTGCTGTAGAAGATCCCATAGCAAATTCGTCCATATTTGTTTTACCAACAATTATTGCTCCTGCTTCTTCTAATTTTTTTACCACTGTTGAATCATATGGGCTAACAAAATTAGATAGCATTTTAGAAGAACAAGTAGTTAATGTATCTTTCATACACATATTATCTTTTATAGCTACTGGCACACCACCAAGTATACCAATGTCTTCGCCATTGTCTAGTCTTGCTTGTAATTCTTCTGCTTTAGCATATGCATATTCTTTATTTAATGTAACAAAAGCTTCAACTTTAGGTTCTAAAGCTTCAATTCTTGAAAATACATCATCAAGTACAGCTTTTATTGTTACTTCTTTATTCTTAATTTTATCTCTTAATTCGTGTATAGTTAATTTCTCGTACATAGTATCCTCCTATTATTCTACAACCTTAGGTACACTTATGCAGCCAGCTTCTTTGCTTGGTGCATTTTTAAGTATAGCTTCTCTGTTATATGAATCTTTAAGTTCATCCTGTCTAAATACATTGTATTTATCTACAGCGTGTGCAGTAGGATTTACTCCTGTTACGTCTACTTCGTTTAATTTTTCCACAAACCCTGCGATATCTCCTAAATCTTTAGCATACTTTTCCACTTCGTCCTCGCTAAGGCTTAGTTTTGCAAGCTTTGCAATGTGTTTTACTTCTTCATGCGTAATTTTCATTTTATCTCCTCCATATTAATCCATAATATCTGCTATATTATATAACAAAAGACTAGAATTTGCAAACATTTGAGGGTATTTATTTTACCTAATTTATATATATTTTCTTACAGCTTTTAACAAATAAAAAAAATAAATACTAAATATGAAAAACACGGGTTTTTACACCCGTGTTTTTAGGATAGATCATTACATCATTTAGTTGTAACGTATGCAATTTCTATTCCTAATTCTTTGTGGCACTGTTTAATTATCTGGATTATATCTTCCTTAGTTACGTAGTTATTAAGATAGAAGGTAAAGCTGAACTTTTGACCTTTGTTTCTAACAAACAACATATTTTCAGGGCATGCCTTTTCAGCAAGCATTTTATCCAGTAACGCCTTTATGTATTTAAGCAGATCTTGTTCAACAGCAAGTTTTAACTTAACTGTCATAACCCAAGAATAGATGAATCCTGCTACAAACAGAACCACCAACAGATTAGGAAGAACTCCTATTCCACCCATACACATAAATGCCAGTGCTATGGAAACGATAGACATCACAAACGCTAATTTGCAATTTCCCCATTCCCGCTTAATCTTTTCTACCAAATTCATAGTAGACCTCCATAAATAAAATTATTTTTTATATATAGTTATGCTATACAATGTATATTATATCATTTTTAATATATTATGTCAATTTGACTAGCTTACACAAAATAAATGAAGAGGTTTTAACCTCTTCATTTATTTAATACTATTTGCTGGTTTTCTTAAAAGTTTGTGTTCCATTTTTATACCCAACTCTTGCTTAAAGTTATGCATAAAAATCTCAAACTCCGATTTATCTACATATCCATTTACATAGATAATATATTTAAATCTCACATTTTTCTTTCTTTCAAGTGTAAACCTGAGCAAAAATGTTTTGCTTTGAAAATACTCTTTGAGTTTCGTGTTCAAATAATTTGTAAGTTTTATGTTTAACATTCTTTTCCGCGAAATAGCAATTCCCGCCAACACAAAACTACCTAAAATAAAAACAACGCCATAAAATAGTGTCTTCCAATCATTTGATGCCAACATTCCACCGCCGACTACAATCATTATAATTGATAAAATTGTAGCCATTTTGTAAGTTGTGTTTAACTCCTTGATTTCATAGTCCTCGCGCATAACATACCTCCAATAAATTAATTATAATTTTATTATATTTATTTAATAGACTAGAATTATACCACCACTATAAATTTATGTCAAATAAAAAGTGCATACATTATTGTATACACTTAATCATTATTTAATTTTATTACTAAAAACTTAATTGTTCTGTATAAAGCCTATCCGCTACTTTTTCTAATTCTTTTTCTGCTTTCTTATCTATTTTGAATGAATATACCTTTTTAGAATCACTTGCTAAAATATAATATATTGCATAAAACGCTGCTTGACCAAGCTTTATATACCAACCACCTTTTAATTTTTCTTCATTTTCTTTAGATAATTTAGCATAACAATTTCCACATAATACGCTATTAGTATTAAAGGAATAATAATATCCCTTATCTTCTTTTTCTACCATACTTGAATTACAATTGCTACATCTAGTTATACTTGGACTATATCCTAAAAGTGCTAATGTTTTTAACTTAAATACACTCTTTACATAGTTATATTCTAAATCTTTCTTTGCTATTACATATAACGTATTTAGAAACAAAGATAATATTCCATTTGCCTCTATGTTTTCATATACTAAGCTATTTAATATTTTACTTATATCACAAGCTTTTTCATACTTATCTAAATCTATACGTAGATCATAAAAAGTATCTATGCTTTCAGCTGAATTTATATGGTAGAAAGTACTTCCTTTGTATAATATAAATTCACTATATACAAATAATTGACATGAAGCAAGAAGGGCGCTATTTGTTTTTTTAGCACCTTTAGCCATACAAGAGATTTTACCTAGTTCATCTGTAAGTAATGTTATTATTTTATCGTTATCTTTATAGGCTATCTCTTTTATTACTACTCCCTTCACCTTCAGTAATTTCATTATTTCCCCCAACTTCTAATTCTGCCGCTTTACATATATCTTTATATCTTAAATAATCTTCAATACTACCAGTTTGCTCAAACTTTTCCCAATATTCTTCCACTTTGATCACCTAGTAATATTGTATGTAGTTTTCGTTTTGTTATACGAATTTTATTGTCATATACTAGCTTATTTTGTTCTTAAATTGTTGTAAATAGCTATCGTTATCGTCCCAATCTTTTCTTACCTTAACCCAAAGTTTAAGATTAACTCTAGCATCTAACATTTTTTCTATATCTCTTCTTGCTGCAGTTCCAATACGTTTTAGCATTTCACCATCTCTACCAATTATTATTCCCTTATGAGATGACTTTTTGCAAATTATATTTGCTTCTATATCATAAACGATATTATCATTTTCTGTAACTCTATCTTTCATTTTTTCAACTTGTATAGAAAGTCCATGTGGAATTTCTTCATCAAGATATTTAAGAGCTTTTTCTCTTATATATTCTTCTACAAGTTCTCTTTCAGTTACATCTGTTATCTCATCTTCTTCAAAGATATAATCCCCTTCTGGAAGCGCGTTTTCAAGGCACTTAACAAGAGTTTCTAAACCATCTTTTTTATATACAGATATTGGTACTATATCTTCAAATTTACCACCAATAGAAATTATATATTTGTTGTATTCTTCTATTATTCTTAAAATGTTTTCTTTCTTAATTTTATCCACTTTATTAATAACTAGAAGCAACTTTTTGTTAGTAGCAACTATTTGTTCCATTATTTGCTTGTTAGCTTCGTCTAAAACTGGTTTAGCACCATCTACAAGATAAATAATAGCATCAACGTTATCTACTGCTAGTCCTACACCTTTCATCATGTACTCACCTAATTTATTCTTAGGACTATGTACACCAGGTGTATCTATAAATATTATTTGTGAAGTGTCAGTTGTTCTTATTCCTTTAATGTTAAATCTAGTTGTTTGTGGCTTTGGTGTTATTATTGCAACATCAAAACCCACAAGGTTATTTACCATACTAGATTTACCAGCGTTAGGCTTACCTACAACTGCTACAAATCCTGATTTCATATTATCTCTCCTCGTTCACTATATATTCGTAAATTGATCTTTTTACTTTTAAATTCTTGTTATAGAATTTTATTGCATCTTCGTTATATCCCCAAACAGTTAATTCTAAAGATGAAATATTATTTTCCTTAACAAATTCTTTCATATGATTTAGCATAGCTGTTCCTATGCCATTTCTTTTATACTCATCTTTAACAATAATATATTCTATGAAAAGAATACATCTTCTTTTAGTCACTTCATCATCGCCAAGGTGCTTTATTTCAGCGATACAAGCACCAATAATTTCATCATTATCTTTAGCGGTTATCATATGATAGTCTTTATTATTTATTCTTTCTGTTAGATTATTTTCCCAATTTTCATAATTAGGTACAAATATGTCTGGTCTTTTATCTAAAGTGTAATCTGCTAAAGATGCGACAAGTTTTGCCGCCTCTTTAACATCTTGCATTTCTAATTTTGATATAACTATATTTTTCATTAAAACGATATAACTCCTCTAAATTCATCCATTAATTCATTTAGTCTTGCTTCTGTAGTAGCTTCAAATCTCATACCAACATCTGGTCCTGTTTGAGTTGCTCTAATTAGCATCCAAGCATCATCAAACTCAACTCTAACACCATCTATTTCACAAGTTTCATAGCCTTTGGCTTTAGCATATTCTCTTACTTTTTCTACTAATTCATATTTACCAGTTTCAGTAGATTTAACTTTTATTTCTGGTGTTGAATGATATCTAACTACACCATCAAGAAGTTCTGAAGCTTTCTTTGTTCCATTTGAAAGTATTTCTATATATCTTAACGCTGCATAAATACCATCATCAAAACCTGGCCATCTATCTCTAAAGAAGATGTGTCCTGAAAGTTCTCCACCTAGCATAAAATCTCCATCTCTCATTTTAGCTTTTATGTATGAATTTCCAACTCTATATCTGCATACGCTTCCGCCTAGTTTTTTCATTTCATCAGCAATAGCTTTTGTACATTTAACATCATGAAGAACACATTTGTTGTCTACTTTGTTTATAATATCTCTCCATAAAGCTATTAAGTACATATCTGGAGCTATATAGTCTCCTTTTTCATCTATTATACCAACTCTATCACAGTCACCATCAAATGCAACACCAATATCTGCCCCAAGTTCTAACACTTTATCTCTTAACATAGTTAAGTTAGCTATGACACTTGGATCTGCTTCATGATTTGGGAATGTTCCATCTGGTTCATCACAGATATATGTAACATCTAAATCTTTAAACATAGAAAATACTTCTTTCATTACTGTAGTAGCAGCACCATTACCACCGTCTACAACAACTTTAAGTTTTCTATCTCCAAATGATGTTCTTTCTTTTATTAAGTTTAGATATCCCTCTTTAACATCAGCTGTTGTTAAAGTACCTTGTCCTACCTTAAATTCACCCTTTTCTATATATTCTCTGAACTCTTGTATTTTTTCTCCATACGCATTTCCAGATTCATCAAAAGCAAATTTAAATCCATTATATTCCTTAGGATTATGACTTGCTGTTACCATCATACCAGAAGGTATTCCTAGATGTATCCATGAGTAATAGTACATTGGTGTTGTAACTAAACCAATATCTACAACATCAATACCTGTAGATAATATTCCATCTATTAAAGCTTTTTGCATAGATAAAGAATGTGTTCTATTATCTCTACCAACGATTGCTTTAGTTTTTCCAAGTTCAGATATGTATGATCCAAAGCCTTGTCCAACTTTATATGCAACCTCCTCATTTAAATCATTACCGTATATTCCACGGATATCATATCCTCTAAATATGTGTTTTGCTATTTCCATTTTTAATCCTCCTATTACATATATAAACAAATCCAAATTCATTCATTATATGCTATGTGTATATTATCATAAGTAACGTTAAAAATCAAGAAATGAAACAAGCAGATAGCTTGCATGCTATCTGCCTATCAATATTTTTTCTATTGTTCTATTCGTTTATTTTGCTCATCTCTATTTTCAATTACTACTTGTTCAAGCTTTTTCCAAAGCTTCTTTTCTTCTTTAGATTCCTCATGTCCCGGATTAGACAGTATTGTATCTTTTAATACATCTCTTAAATTATCTGCACATGTTTCAAAAGAAGCAAATGTCGAAGTTCCACATATTACACTACTAACTATAGGGACCATTGCTTTTACCGATGAAGCTATAAAAGATTTAGCCATTCTTTCTTCAAACCATTCAGCTGCATCTTCTGCTTCTTCTTCGATAATACCCTCTGTTAATATTTTTTTCATAGCTCTTTTTTTAGCTCCATTATATTGCGCTTTAGCTATTACTTTTATTGCGTTACTTGTGCCGTCTACTTCATTCATTATGCCTAAGCATATGGTAAATAAGTTTATTGTAGCTTCCTCAAAGCCATAATTCTTTTCAGCCATATCTATATTAGGGAAACCATATAAATACAATAACTTTTGAGCTATTCTAATTAGATACACGTGATATTGAATTATATCTGCAGGTACTGTTGCAAGTAGACCTATACCACCTTGAGCCCCTAATGTAGCAGATATTCCTGTTACAAAATTTCTTTCACTTTTAATAACCTCATCTGCTATTTCATCTATTTCTATCATACTTATTCCGGCTTTTAAAGGGTTCTTCTTTACAGCTTTTTCTATTGTATCCACACCATATTTTTCTTTAAATTCTTTGCTAAAAAAATCTCCTCTATCTACCTTTACACCAGGTGCTCTAAGCGCTGCTATTATTATATCTTCAATATTTGCAGAGCCATCTTCATTAGCATCTAATGCATCTGTTATAACATTGCCTGACTTATCTACTACTTTTTTAGTTGCTTCTGTAACATTTTCTACTGTTTCTATAGCTCCAAGAGCTATATGTCTTAATGTTTTGTTTACTTTTTTCTTATCTATTAGCATAAATACTCCTACTCTTTATTGGTATTCATAATAACCGTTGCTGCTTTCTTTAATGTTTTAACAACTTTCTTGGCTTTTTTACCTTTAGGTAGTGGCGCAAAAGCAACTGCCAAATTAGTTCCTGTTTTTAGTATTTTAGATGTTGCTCCATTTCCTAATGTATCATCTACATCTGCGATAACCTTTTTTACTTTATTCATCGCTCTTTTTGTTTTAGTTGTATTTGTTGCCGCATCAACTGTTTTACTTGCAAATTCTTTAGATTGTTTTTTATTTTCAAATATGATTGTTATATTTTCTTCAAAAGTTTGTATACTTACTTCTTCATTTTTTTGATTTACTTGAACCTTATCTTCGTATACTTTAATATGGCTTAGATCTATTGTGTCCAAAAGTTCAGACACTTCTTGCTTCTTAAATATTCCTTTTTCATAAATTCTTTCAAATATTATGCGTTTTGAAGTTAACGTTAAATTCATTTCTTTATCTATATCTTTACGCTTAACACCTTCATATTCTAATATAATTACTTCATCATTATCCATTGCTTGTTTACTCATAAATATTTCCCCCTAATATATACTTTGTAATTTACGCGAATTTATCTACCTAAATACTAACACAGTTTATTTCTCTTTGCAATCTTTCTTTTTTCTTATTGTTGTTAATATTCTTGTTAATTTTTCTTTTCTTTCTTTTTTTTTTTTCTCTTTTTCTTTTCTTTTTTTTGCAGCTTTTCTTTCTATATTCCAATTAATTAATGGTGAGAAAGGCTTCATTAATATTTTAGTAATCCCAAATACTGGTTTAAGTATTAATCTTAACAAAAAATTAAATAATCTCATATATTTATCTCCTATATTTTTTTATAAAAACACTAGGTGTTATTTACACCTAGTATTCACAATATATAACCGTAAGGTCGTCTCCTTTTTTAAATCTTGGATATTTATTGCACAGCTCATCTTCATTTTGACGTTCTCGAATTAAATCTGTAACAACTCTTGTACCTTGTTCTTTGACAAATATATATGCTTGTTTTTCTTCTAATTCTAATACAGAATAATCAAATCCATCCGTTGCTAATATAATAGCCTCTATTTCTGAATTATTTAGCTCACAAACCACTCCGTGTTTTGCAGTACCATTAGTTGTACCACAAACCCAATAACCATCTTTTTCATTGCTGTTTTTCTTAGAACGATTTACTTGTAACATTTTTTCTATTTCTTCATCCGTTCTTGTATCTAAAACATTACATTTTCTTTCTTTAGCTAGTTCAACCATTCTATTAATTACAGAATTATCTAATTTTTGTAACGCTTTTTGATTTGGATTATCTGCTAATTTTACATTACCATCTTTATAGCCTATTACTGTTTGAGTATCTCCTATTAAATAAATTTCTGTTTTTTCGCCATTTGTTCTAAGCAAAGCTAGTCCGGCTGAAGGTTTTTCATATTCTTCTAGTCTACTTCCACTACTCTTCTCATATTCTTCTATTTTTTCTATTACTTTTTGTATACCTTTTTCTACTACATCTTCTAAATTTTCATCTGGATTATATAACAATTCTTCTTTCATTACTCCTGTTATATATTTTACATACCATTCTGCAGATGTTAAATCTCCTTCTATTTGATAAGGTTTCCCTAAACCTGTAGCTCCGTCCATCAATATTACAAAATTATATTCTCTGTTATTATGTTTAGTAGCAAAAATCTCAAGGCTATCTTCATTTACAAATCTGCCACTTACTAATTTTTTCCCACCACTTTCACAAATACTTCCTTTAAATTTCATATTTACACCTCTATTATCTTATACATAAAAAATAGAAAAAAAGCAAGTTGTATAAATAAAAAACTCCCACTTTCGCGGGAGAAAAGATAAATCTTTTTTTGCTTGGAATTTACCAAGCCTGTGTTTTGACTGCGCGTACGATTGTACCGGTCTCTCTCATCTGGATCCATACCATAATAGTAAGGTCTCCATACTGACAAGAAAGGATGGTGTGCCCACCACCGAGACCAACAACAGGTGCAGGAGTCATCTTGCTAACCTCTTCAAGAGAGATTTTAACCTCCTTCTTGAAATGATCGTCGATTGCCGCCTTTACGAGTTTTGCAGTGCTAATGTCCAACATTTTTTGTACCTCCAATAAAATTATTTTTTTCTTGATGCATGGACTATGTGGAAACTGGAGCAAAAATTAGTTTCAACATACATATATTATACCATATTATGTTAACTTTTTCAAGGCGCAAAAAAGATGGTATATTAACCATCTTTTTCAACTCGTGTATATATTTCAGTAACGTCTAAATACTCTAATGTTAATGTAACCTTGTTTTCTACTTTATACCCTATAGCTTCTTCATTCTTTTCACCGTCTACTGTTACATATATTTGTTCCTTTCTCATAGAGTAAGTACCACTTTCAATATCTTTTATATTTTCATAGTCATATGCAATATCTGCAAAATACTCAAGCATTTCTTTATAATTTTTTTGTCCATATAATTTTGCAATTGCAGCATCGAATTCTTTTCTGCTCATATCTTTGATTTTTACTTTATAATTTTTTAAGTAATAGTCGTGTAAACTTTTTCTGTTTGCATATAAAACACCTTGCACTCTATCATAGAAAGTTTTAACATTGTCTTTTAGTTTTTCAATATCATAATAAACTTTATATGTTCCATTATCATCATATTCATGAACCTTTACATATTTAAATTCAATTCTTTTACAAAGCTCTATTTCTTTATCACTCAAACTTATATTATTTAATAAATTTGTTCTAGTCTTGTCTGTACCTTTTATCTCGCCTTCCCAAACTCCTACTACTGCATTATCGTACATTATTGATTCCAATCCGCCCGAAACTTTTTCTTCAACAAATCCTTCAAAGAATCCTTGAGCAAAAGCTACTGCAAGAAAAACAATTGCCGAAATCAAAAATCCTCCAACTCTAACAAATATATTTTTCTTTTTCTTTTCATTCTTATTTACGCTTTTATTTTCATTTACGTTTTCATTTATGTTTTTATTTTCATTATTTTCCATTTTTATTCCCCCATACCTCATCTAATTTTATAATAAAATACTATATCAAATATATCAAAGCTCATAAACTCTGTCAATATAATTTATTTACCATCTTATTAATTCCTCGTTCGACTCAAACATAAACTCAAAGAAATCATATAAAAAGCGCTAGTGATTAGCGCTTTTTGTTATTTTCTTTTATTACCAAGCATTATCCTTAACTACAAAATATGTAAAAGTTCGCCTGCTAAATTTGGTGACCCATACGGGAATCGAACCCATGATTCGGCCTTGAGAGGGCCGCGTCTTAACCGCTTGACCAATGGGCCTTAAGACAACTATTATTATACTCACTTTATGTTTTATTGTCAAGAAAAACGAGAAAGAATTATCCTCTTTCTCGTCTTAAATTCAATATATTATTTATACTAAAGTTTTAGGTTCTACTGTGAATCTAATTCCAGTTTTTTCTGCTCCATCTATTGTTACTTCTGTAAATGATGGTGAACATACTATGTCCATTCCTGATTGAACCATAAATCCTCTAGCTATTGTTACTGCTTTAACTGTTTGATTTACTGCTCCTGCTCCTATAGCTTGTACTTCAACTTTACCGTTTTCTTTTACCAATCCTGCAATTGCACCCGCTACTCCATTAGGACTAGACTTTGCTGATACTTTTAATATTTCCATATATTCCTCCTTTGTACCTCGTATTTACTACACCCTTATTATATCTAATAAGATTTTTTTATTCAATAGGTATTGTCGGAAATTGTAGAAATATTTTATACGTTGTATCTCTTAATACTAATTGCTTTTTTAGTTATATCATCTGTCTCTACAATTATACTATGTAACGTTGCTTTGTTTGTACTACATTCGTATTTTATCTTTTCTCCAGTAACAAATCTTGCTACTGCAATATCTGTTCTAAGACCTAACACACTATCATCTGGGCCAGTCATACCAACATCAGTTATGTATGCCATACCAGTGTCAAAAATTCTTTCATCTGCTGTTTGTACATGCGTGTGTGTTCCAAAAACACAAGTAGCTTCATTCTTTAAATAATTACCCATAGCAATTTTTTCTGCAGTTGCTTCTGCGTGGAAGTCTAAGAATATATAATCTACATTTTCTTTCTTTAGAACATCTACTAATTCTCTTGCTGTCTTAAATGGGCATGCTACAAACTCATTATTTATTTCTCCTAAATGTACTTTACCAAGAAGATTCATAACACCAACTTTAACACCATTTTTTTCTATAACAACTGATCCTTTGCCTTCAAGATTAGTTACATTTCCTGGGATTAAAAGTCTCTTTTCATATTTATATAACTCTCTTGCTTCTTTTCTATAATATATGTGATTTCCCATAGTCACACAATCTGCACCCATATTGTATAGTTCATAAAGTTCTTTTTCTTTTATTCCTCTTCCACCTGTTGCATTTTCTCCGTTTATTATTATTACATCTATATTTTCTTCCTCTACTATTCTGTTTATACTGTTTTTTAGTATATTCATCCCGCTTCGTCCTACTACATCTCCTACAACCAAAAATTTCATTTTATTTCCTTCTTTCTAATTTACAAAGAG
>JAZRSA010000051.1:0-8126 GCA_045651205.1 Clostridia bacterium | reverse complement strand
GTAGGTATTTCAATTGGTCTTTCGCGTTTATTCTATAAACTGCAAGAAGCAGGAATAGTATCTGCTTCTAAAGCAACTACAGCAAATGTTATGATACTTCCAATGAATGAAGATTTAACATATGCTTTAAATACAGCTAAAGCATTAAGAGATGCAAATATAAATACGGAAGTGAACTATTCTAAAAAGAGCGTAAAATCTATGATGAATTATGCAAATAGAATAAAAGTCCCTTATGTAATAATAATTGGCGAAGATGAAGAAAAAGAAAATAAAGTTACGTTAAAAAATATGACTACTGGAGAACAAACTACAGCAAGTATAGATGAAGTAATCAAAATATTAAAATAAATAGAAAAGGAATGGTCAACATACAAATTGACTATTCTTTTATTTTGTGGTATAATAAAGGAGTTAGTAAACATAACGCTTATTAAAATGTGTAAGTGGAGGATTAAAAAATGAACTTTTTAAAAGCAGACTGCGTACGGTTAAGAAAAGAGTATAGCGATCGTGTTATTGAAACGCCGCTGTATTCCAAGT
Source organism: Clostridia bacterium (assembly GCA_045651205.1). Lineage (GTDB taxonomy): Bacteria > Bacillota > Clostridia > TANB77 > CAG-465 > UMGS1649. The sequence goes on along the minus strand of JAZRSA010000051.1, from coordinate 7,583 downwards.
ATGAGATGGAGCAGCAACTCTATGTTGATTTGGGTTCGAATAGTAGCCCGGATAAACTTGAGGTGATTGCTATTTTTAGTAGCGAGTGCCCCGCGCCTAAAAAGATTAGCTTGAGTGCCAATCAATACACTATGAACCCCTTTGAAATTAAGGTTTCTCTTTACAAGAAATACGGAAGACGTCCTTACAAATCATTCACCTTGGGAGAAATCAGAAGTATCTTTGAACTTGAAGATGATACGAGAAAAATTGTGTTGGAGTTCATCGATGTGGACAACGAGCGGCGCTTTGCAGATGTAAAGCTCATCGTAAACTACGTAAAGTTTTAAAACAAAGAAAAACGCTGGATTATTATCCGGCGTTTTTCTTGCATTTATCTACTTGTATGATATAATCATAAAAGAAAAAGAGGTATGTAAATGACAGAAGATAGAGTAATAATGCCAGAATATAACTGGGAAGAAGATGAGAGAGTAGAAACAAGTCTGCGTCCTAGAGATTTCACTGAATATATAGGGCAAACTAAAGTAAAAGAAAATATGAAAATATATATAGGTGCAGCAAGAAAAAGAAATGAAGCTTTAGACCATGTTTTGCTATACGGACCACCGGGACTTGGTAAAACTACACTTGCAAATATTATTGCAACAGAGCTCGGTGTAAATATTAAAGTAACATCAGGGCCTGCGATTGAAAAGCCAGGAGATCTTGCAGCTATATTAACAAATCTAGAAGAGAATGATTTGTTGTTTATAGATGAAATACATAGACTAAAGAAAACTATAGAAGAAGTGCTTTATCCAGCTCTTGAGGACTATAATTTAGATATTATGATAGGTAAAGGGCCATCTGCAAGAAGCATTAGAATAGATCTTCCTAAATTCACTCTTGTTGGTGCTACGACAAAAGCAGGGGCGCTATCTGGACCTTTAAGAGATAGATTTGGTATAATACACAGGCTTGAACTTTATTCTGTAAAAGATCTTGCTACAATAGTAGAAAAGAATGCAGAAAAACTTGGAATTGGAATAACAGAAGAAGCTGCTTTAGAAATAGGTTCTAGAAGTAGAGGAACTCCAAGAATTGCAAATAGATTCTTAAAGAGAGTTAGAGATTTTGCTGAAGTAGAAGATAAAGATACTATAGATTATACTGTTGCAAAAGCGACTTTAGATAAATTGGAAGTAGATGAAAATGGCCTTGACGAAGTAGATAGAAGAATACTAGAGACTATGATAACTAAATTTAATGGTAGACCGGTAGGACTTGATGCTCTTGCGGCTGCTACGGGAGAAGATAAGGACACAATAGAAGATGTATATGAACCATATTTAATGCAAATAGGTTTTGTGAATAGAACACCAAGAGGAAGAGTTCCTACAAAACTTGCATATGAACACATGGGGGTAAAATATGAAGGATAAATTATTAATACATGCATGTTGTGCTCCGTGCTTAGTTGCTGTTTTTGATGATGTAAATGATAATTTGATTAAATATAATTTAGAGTCAAAAGAAGATTTTGATGTTATATGGTATAACATAAATATACATCCTAAAGATGAATATGAAAGAAGAAAAGAGACATTAAAAGAATATTTAGCTATGAACGAAAAGGAAGGTATATTCTTAGATGAATATAATCTTTTAGATTGGGCTAAACATGCAGTAAATCATAAAGAAGAAGGTTATAGTATGCGCTGTGAGTATTGCTATACATCTAGACTTGAAAAAGTATTCGAGTATGCTAGAGACAACGGATATACTTCGGTGACTACTACACTTTTAATTAGCCCTTATCAAAAGCATGACGTAATAATTGATGTATGTAATAAATTGGCGGCTAAATTTGGCGTTAAATTCGCTTACGAAGATTTTAGACCACTATTTTGGCAAGGACAACATAAGGCGAAAGATTTAGGATTATACAGACAAAAATATTGTGGATGTATTTTCTCTATAGATGAAGGAGGAAAGAAAAAATGAAAAAAGCAAATAAAAGAAGATGGCTAATACCATTTTTAATATTTATATGTGCATTAGTTATAATTTCGTGTGTGATTTTCATTATATATACTTTTACTGGTAATTACATAACATATTCTAAAGAACATCCAATAAACGAAAATATAGCAGATAGCATTGTAAAAGACAGTAATATTATTATATATAATGGAATATTATTAGGTGCAAGTAAAGACGGGCAATGGATTAGTGCAGATAAATATTATAGCGTAAATCCGCTAGCAAATGAAATTGAAGTAAATCTTTATTCAAATGAAAGTATATATGGAACATTTAAAACTGCAAGTATTCGTAAATATAGAGATGAGTTAATATATACAACAATTGCAAAAGACTCATTACCACCACAATATGTTGCTGTTTCTAGCACAATAGAAAAAAATTTAGATTTTTCAAAGAAACTAGAACCTACTAAACAGGATGAAAAATATGTAAAAGAGGCGTTAGGTTCATATGTATTTTTAAATAGCGGAGTTAAAATAACAGAAGTTTATACAGCAAACATTGAAGATATTAACGATAAAATAATATGTGCAACAGCAAAAAAAGCTGGATTGTTTGGAGTATATAGTGCAGTTGTATATGTTACAAATAATAAAGCGTATTTAGTAAAATATGCATATGTAAGAGATACAAAAAATGCAGATAGCTGGCCTGTATATTCAGTAAAACACATAAAAGATTTAAATGGAGATAAAAAGCAAGAATTGATATTAGAAGAAGTAACTGGAAATTTTGCTAATTATACAGTACAAGAATTAAAAGACAATCATCAATATTATCAAGTATTAAAAATTGGAATAAAGCTATAAGCTAAACATAAGAAAAAGAGGGGAATATATGATGTTAGAACTGCTACCTATAATAGTTGTTGCTTTGGGCGTAATAATAATGATATGTGCTATTGTTTATCCAGATAATGTAACACCAGAAGAAAAAGAAAACATAGCGAATAAATATAAAAATGGATTTGAACTAAAATATAATTACATAGAGATAGTAAAAATGTTTTATGAAGCTTCAACCAGTAGAGCTGAAACTATTAATGAGAATGTAATAAATAAGTTAAAAAAGCAAACAGTACCTTATATTGAATATAAAAACGATTCCGTTATAATACCATGGAAATATATAACATCATGGAGACTTGAATACCAATATCTTAGAGATAAAAATCTTTTTATGTTAAAATTTAATGTAAGAGGGCTAGATGAAGAAATAACCATATTTGCCGATGTGGAGAGCGGAAAAGATTCTGATTATGAAGCGTTTAAGACATATGCCCCAACGGTAAGACTAGAAGGTACAACAATATATTAAGCATTGCGTAGAAATGAAAGTATAAATTAATTTGATATAAATATTAAACAACAATGATTAATTAATTTAATATTTTAATAAAAATTTAAAAAACTATTTAAATTAAATAAATTATGTAGTATAATATAACTTGTAAGCGATGAAGGGACGAGTAAATTTGTAAAACACAAAAGAGAGGATTGATCGTGGCTGAAAGTCAATCTTGAAGGTTAACATTTTGAAGACTACCCCGGAGCTTGTGATGAAAGTCACCGTTAAGATTTACGACTTAAATCTATGAATTAAGTAAAATATAGGGTGGAACCGTGTAAGATAAATTATTTGCACCCCTATAGGTAAAATGCCTATAGGAGTGCATTTTATTATGCTTAATTACTGTTAATTAAAGGAGGTAAGGTTTATGATTAAAATAATTAATAATGATGGAAGCATAAATGAAGTTGAATATAATGAATATATTCACGTAGCTAGACATACAGCATCACATGTTCTAGCAGAAGCAATTAAAAGAGTATATAAAGATGCAAAACTTGCAATTGGACCTTCAACAGACTCAGGGTTCTACTATGATTTCGATAACATAGAAATAACTAACGAAGGTTTAAGAAAAATTGAGAATATAATGAAAAATATTATATCTCAGAATGCAGAAATGAAAACTTATGTATTATCTAAAGAAGAAGCAATTGACAAAATGAAGGATGAACCATACAAGGTAGAACTTATTAATGAATTACCTGAAGATGAAAAAATATCTTTCTATGATAACGGCTCTTTTGTAGATATGTGTAGGGGACCACACGTATTAAATCTTAAAGATGTTGGCGCTGTTAAATTAATATCTGTAACTGGTGCATACTGGAGAGGTTCGGAAAAGAACAAGATGTTAACTAGAATATATGGAACTTGCTTTAAAACTGAAGCAGAAGTAGAAGAACATCTAGCTAAACTGGAAGATGCAAAAAATAGAGACCATAACAAACTAGGAAGAGAAATGGAATTCTTTACAACTGTAGATTCAATTGGGCAAGGATTACCAATATTACTTCCAAAGGGAGCTAAAGTAATTCAACTATTACAAAGATTTGTTGAAGATACAGAAGCTAGACACGGATGGCAATTAACAAAAACTCCGTTTATGGCTAAATCTGATCTATACAAAATTTCTGGTCACTGGGATCATTACAAAGATGGTATGTTTGTATTAGGGGATGAAGAAAAAGATGCTGAAGTATTTGCATTAAGACCTATGACATGTCCTTTCCAATACCAAGTATTCTTAAATAGAGGAAGAAGCTATAGAGACCTTCCAATGCGTCTTAACGAAACTTCTACATTATTTAGAAATGAAGCATCAGGCGAAATGCATGGACTTATCCGTGTAAGACAATTCACTATATCTGAAGGTCACTTAATGTGTACTCCAGAACAATTAGAAGGCGAATTCAAACACTGTCTAGAACTTGCAAACTATATGTTAAAATGTTTAGGATTATATGAAGATGTATCATATAGATTCTCTAAATGGGATCCAGAAAACAAAGAAAAATATATAGGAACAGTTGAACAATGGGAAGAAGCTCAAGGAATAATGGCTAAAATACTAGACAACCTTGGAATTACTTACAAAGAAGGAATTGGTGAAGCTGCATTCTATGGACCAAAACTAGACATTCAAATAAAGAATGTATTTGGTAAAGAAGATACTTTAATCACTATCCAAATCGACCAATTGCTATCTGAAAAATTTGGAATGGAATATGTAGATCGTGATGGAGCTAAGAAACATCCATACATTATCCATAGAACTTCTATTGGATGCTATGAAAGAACATTAGCATTACTTATAGAAAAATATGCAGGAGCATTACCACTATGGATTGCACCAACTCAAATTAAACTATTAACAATAGCAGACGCTCATTTAGACTATGCTTATGAAGTTAAGAAACAACTTGAACTTGCTGGCTTTAGAGTAGAAGTAGATAGCGCAAATGAAAAGATTGGTTACAAGATTAGAAATGCAAGACTTGAAAAAGTTCCATACTTTGCTGTTATTGGAGATAACGAAATGAATGAAAAAACTTTAGCTTTAACTGCTCGTGGCGGTGAAAAAGTTGGAGTATTCGGAATCAATGAAATAATTGCAAGAATGAACAATGAAATTGAAGAAATGACTAAATGGAGATAATATAACTCTACAAGAGCAGTTAGCATAAGCTAGCTGCTTTTTGTATTTACTTGACATAATATCGGTGTGGTGTTAAAATATATGAAGTAGTCCTGAAATCTATAAATAAATATTTAAGGAGAACAGTTATGAAGCGGGAATATGGAGTAATACCAGTAACTCATTACAGGATCATAATAAATGGGCAAACGCATTACTATACTAAGTATGAAGAAATTGGTGATGGTTATGCCAAGGTTATGAAAAACGATAAGTGGGGCGTGTTAGACTACAAGGGAAATAGAGTATGTCCTCTGGCATACAAATCTCTTGGAGATTTGGTTCATGGAATGATGACGGTTTTTGATGGTTATCGTTATGGATACTTTTCAAAGGAAACAGGCACAGTATGGCCGTGTGTATTTGAAAAAGCATTCCCATTTGAAGGAGATACTGCAAAAGTAATTTACGAAGGTAAAGAAAGGATGGTTAACAAGCAAGGAAAGTTTGTTGATTAAACAGGGAAAACTAAAATGCTCAAAAACAACAACTACTATTTAACACAAATTCGGTACAGACGTGCTGGAAAAATCATCGAGTACTTTCGTGTTGATGCAAATGGCAAAACCACATATTATACCAAATATGAAGAAATGGGTGATGGCTATGCTAAGGTAATGAAAAACGGCAAGTGGGGAATTTTAAGTCCCTATGGTAATGTATGGGGAAGAACAGAATTTTCAAAAATTGGCGATAGCTTTTTTGAGAATATGATCCGTATATACCAAAATGGTAAAGTTGGATATGCAGATAGAGAAACTGGAAGATTTATCGGATGTATTTTCGATTCTGCAGAAGACTTCAAAGATGGAACTGCCAAGGTCTGTTACAAGGGAAATAAGCGGATTATCAATACGGTAGGTAAATTCATTGACTGATTAAAATTAAAGGCGTTAGATTAATTTCTAGCGCTTTTTGCTTTACAATATATTAAATATGTAATAGTATGAATATATGGAAAAGATAAAAGAAAAAGAAAATAAAAATCTAAAGAAATTTTCAATAAGAAAATTATTGTTTATATGGGGATTCGTTGTTATTATGAGCCCGGTTGTAGGATGCGTGTTGCAGTTGCTATTTTCAGTCGTTTGTTATACAGGAGCTTCGATTTGGAGTTTGTGGGATGAAGAAATAAAAGCAGATATGCAAAGTATAGAATGGAACATATTCAATAAAGATGAAGCTAAGGTAGTAGAATCTAAAAAAGTATCTATGTATAAAGGTGTTATGGTATTTAGAATACCTGGAAACAGAGCAGGATCGTTCTTAGGAATATTTTTAACAGAACATCAAAGAACTGCTACGCCATATAGTATAAGTGTTGTGCATCATGAATACGGTCACAATATACAACAATTATTAGTAGGCCCAATTAATTATTTATTATATATAGGGCTTCCATCATGGAGACAATGGAGCAATAGAACATATTATGATAGACCGTGGGAAATAACGGCCGAATCTTTCGGTGGAGTTAGAATAAGAGAACATGCGCCAGACGCGTTAGAAAGAGGAAATAAATATCTATTAACTACATTATTTGGGCGGACCGTTATCTTTCTTGTTTTTACCAGGTGAATATAACATATAAAATAGAATATATAAAATAAGACTACCAAACAAATTAAATGGTAGTCTTTATATTTTATATATTATTATTTTTTTCTTCAATCTCAACTATGTTTTTAGAATATATTTTATAAGCGCAAGATAGAAGAACGGTTTTTAGTAGATATTGGTATTCATTAGTAGAAATAGTATCTATATAATCCTTTTTGTTATATGCACAATCTATGGCTTCTTCAAATAATGTGCAGAACTTGTTATATGATACTTGTATATCCGACTTAAGAGCCATTTTAAGCAGTTTTTTTATATCTTGCATAGAATATACTTGTTTTAATACACAAATGGCAAATAATTTAGCTACTTGCGATTTAGAGTATTGTTTCTTAATAGGTGCTTCTATTATTTCATGTTTTACATAGTTATTAATCATAGTTTTAGT
>JAZRSA010000050.1:0-151983 GCA_045651205.1 Clostridia bacterium | reverse complement strand
ACACACACACACACACAAGTACATTTACTAATGAAAAAACATTAGTAGCGTTTTTACACCCTAAAATAAAAGATAAATAAGCAAAGTAACACATACACTAAAAGTATGTGCTGCTTTGCTTTTTTGCATGCAAAAAGGAGGAAATGAAAAATGCAAAAGAAAGCAATATCTTTAATAGTTTTAGTCATAACAATAATAGTTATGATAATATTAGCAGCAACAGTAGTAATATCTTTAACAAGCAATGGAATAATAGATAAAGCAAACGATGCTGTGGATGCTTCAGATAAAAAACAAGTGGAACATCTTGCGGCGTTAGCTTGGGCGGAAGCTTATACTGCAGGTATAAGAGATCAATTTATGCTTGAAATGGAAGTAAAAGAAGCATTAAGACAACAAGGAGTTAATGTAAATGATTATGATATAACAGTAGATAATACTGGTGTAAACATGAACGAAGATACATTACAAAAGAACGAATATAATTTCTATTTTGATAAAGAGTATGTTTGTGAAAGATATGATGCGGGTACAGATGTTGTATATACAAGAGTTACATTTACTGAAGATAAAGGAATGGATATAATAGGAGTTGTGCAAGATCATTATTTTGCTGAAGGAAGATGGGTTGGCGCAAATGATTTTATGGGGAATAGATATATAGATGTAGATAGCTTAATATACAATACATTATATACAGGAACAGGCTTTATGGGGGCACAATGCGGATTCTATGTAAATGATGAAGGTGTATATATAGAACAAACAACTATACCTGGCAGTGTAATTACATATTCAGACAAAACAACAGACATAGCAAATGGTGGATTAGTGGTTACATTCTCAGAAGATGGTAAATCATTTGTATTTAATGGCCAAACATTTACATTGGCTGAATAATTTATTAAGGAAGAGTTAAATCTCTTCCTTTTTCTTGACTTTTTCGCTATCGCAATATATAATCTTTACATAAAAATTTAAAAATCTATTATTAATATAAAGGAGATGAACAAATATGTATGAATGGCGCACAGCCAAAGTTGATGGCAACACAAGAAAAGCGTTCGAGCTTGCGACAGACATTGCATGGCGTTTCGATGATGAGAAAATTCGGAGTGCCTATGTAATCTTTGCAGCTTTGAACATTTTGGATTCATCGATTTCCAAAATCATTATGGATGCCAATGGCATTATGATTCCGGATCTTGATCTTATTATGGAGGATAAAAAGCTTTTTGGCAATATTTTTGGTAAAGAGATAGCAGAAAGAATCTTTGCAGAGCGTGAAGAATATGAAGCAGAGATGCAAGCAGCAAAAGATGCAGCAGAGAGTGAAAAACCTACCCAAGAGGAACGTATTGAAGCTACCGTAATGGAGTTTTTGGCAGACCTTATGGGATATGGTGACGAAGGGATGGACATCCTTATCCCGGCTTATTCAGATAAACTTGAACAGGCTTTGGATGAAGCTTATCTGAGATGCAAGGCAATGGGTATGGACTATCTTTCTTTGGATGTAATTATTTACTCCTTGCTTCAAAACGAAGAATCCAGTGCATTTAAGTTCGTTAACGGTTTTGTAAACGGTCTTGGTCTGGATATGCCTACTTTCATGAACAGCCTTAGAATCATTGCAAACATTACCGAAGATGCCGACCATATCGAAAGACCGGTGGTAATTCCCGCAGTCCTTGCTACTTGCGTTGAAGTGCTTAACGAAAAGTACAATAAGGGTGAAGAAATTACTATTCTCGGTCGAGATAAGGAAATCTACAAAGCTTTCAATATCTTCTCGAAGAAGACCAAGAGAAATGCAGTTTTGGTTGGTAAACCTGGCGTTGGTAAAACAGCAATCATTGAGGCTATTACTCAGCACATCGTAAACGAAACCTGCCCGAAGGAATTTATTGGATACACGGTTTTGTCCCTCGATGTAAACGCAATGGTTGCAGGTACCAAGTACCGTGGTGAGTTTGAAACCAAGGTTGCAATTCTTAAGCAGTTCCTGGAGACCACTCCTAAGGTAATTCTCTTCGTAGATGAGATGCACCAGATGCTTGGAGCAGGTGGTACTTCCGATAGCAACGTTGACCTTAGCGGTTCGCTTAAGCCCATCCTTTCCAGAGATGATGTTGTATTTGTTGGTGCAACTACCAATAAGGAATACGATTTGATTCTTTCGCGTGATGGAGCTTTCAAGAGACGCTTCGAGGTTATCATTGTCAAGGAACCTAAGAATCATGAAGTGAAAATCATGATTGAAGCAAAGATTAAGTCTATGGAAAGATACCACAAGGTAGCAATGCCTCGTGAACTCGTAGACTACGTTATTCTTTGCTCCAACTGCTTCAACCTGGACAACGCAAACCCGGACAAGACGCTTGACCTTTTGGACCGTGCAATGGCAATCGCAAAGGTAGGTAACCTTGAAGTGGTAACTCGTGAGTCAATAGACAAGGTATACGAAGAGTGTTTCGAAAAGTACGGTAAGATTTCCAAGGCTGACGTAAGATCTACCGCTTATCACGAAGTAGGACACTATATCGTAAATCGTCTTACCAAGCTTCACGGAAATGTCAACGTTACCGCGATTTCTATCATTCCTGCTGAGGACTATCTTGGCGTGAACATCCTCGAGGATAACGATAACATCGTTATGTGTGACAGAGAATATGTAGAAGCATATATCATGGCACGCCTCGCAGGTAGAGTTGCCCAGCTTAAGGTAAACAGGAATTTGGATAGCGGCGCATCCAACGATATTATGGTTGCACAGCAGTTTGCAAAAATTGTTGTTACCCAGTATGGTATGGATGAGGATAACTTCCAAAACCTGTTCCTTATGGACGAAGATCTCATGAGCGAAAAACTCGCAAATGAAATCAACGAAAAGGTTGCAAAACTTATCAAGGAATGCTACGAAAAGACCGTGAAGTTCATCGATGAACACTGGGAGATTCTGAAGAATATGGCAGAGTATCTTATCGAAAAGAGAATTGTCACTTCCGACGAACTTGACCAGTTCATTCCCACTGAACTTAAGTAACAAACCTAAACACCCTGGATTAATTTCCGGGGTGTTTTTCTATTTACACAAACAAACAAAAGTTCTATATTTTCTTGACACAAAATACTACCAGTGATATACTTATTTTGGTGAAAATACATTGAATACGTTATTAAATGAAAGTGTACAATATCTAAAAGGTGTTGGACCAAGTAGAGTTAAGCAATTAGAGAAACTTGGTATAGCCTCAGTTTATGATTTGTTAACACACTTTCCAAGAGAATATGAAGATAGAAATAATATAAAAAAAATAAAAGACTTTATGTTTGGTGAATATGTTGTATTTATTGCAAGAGTTAGTACTAGACCAGAAATTAGAAGAAAAGGTAGAGGTTTTAGTTTAACATATTTTTATGCAGCAGATGATACAGGAAGAATTAGAGTTACAATATTTAACCAACCATATCTAAACGATAAATTAGAAATAGATAAAGAATTTGCTTTCTATGGCAAAGTTGAAGAAAACAAAGGTAAGCTAGAAATTGTAAATCCAGTTATGGTTGAGAAAGAAAAACTAGACACAATAACAGGATTTTATCCAATTTATCCTTTAACAGCAGGAGTAAAGAATGGATATATTTCAAAGCTTGTAAATGATGTTTTAGATAAAAAACACGCATTGCCAGAAGTGTTAAGTAACGAGTTAAGAAAAAAATATAATTTATGCGAAGTAAACTTTGCACTTGAACAAATACATAGGCCTACAAGTCTAGAAAATATAGAATTAGCTCGTACGAGATTAATCTTCGAAGAATTATTCTTGCTTCAACTAGCATTACTTAGTTTAAGAAATAGAAACTTTGAAGAAAAAACAGGAATAAAGTTTGAAAATACAGACTATACAAAGTTCCTTGAAATATTACCATTTGAACTAACAGGTGCACAACAAAGAGTAGTTAGTGAAATAGTTAAGGATATGGGAAGTTCTAGACCGATGAATAGACTTGTACAAGGTGATGTTGGTTCTGGTAAAACAATAGTAGCTGCATTAGCTATGTATGTAGCTGTAAAGAATGGTTACCAAGCAACTCTTATGGCACCAACTACAATACTTGCTACACAACATTATGAAGAACTAAAAAAATATTTTGCTAAGTTTGGTATGACATGTGACCTTTTAACAGGAAGTACAACTCCTAAGAATAAGAAGATAATATTAGAAAAATTAAAGAATGGGGAAATAGATATCCTTATTGGTACAAATGCATTGGTTTCAGATAATGTAGAGTTTAAGAATTGTGGCTTAGTAATAACAGATGAGCAACATCGTTTTGGTGTAAAACAAAGAATGAAATTAAATGCTAAAGGAGAAAATCCAGATGTAGTTGTTATGACTGCAACACCAATTCCAAGAACATTAGCTTTAATGGTATATTCAGACTTAGATATGAGTATTATAGATGAACTCCCAAAAGGAAGAATACCAATTAAGACATATGTAGTAAATGAAACCTTGGAAGAAAGAATAGATAACTTTATTGCTAAAGAAATGGATAAAGGAAGACAAGTATATGTTGTATGTCCATTAATTGAAGAAAATGAAGAACTAGATTTAACAGATGCAACCAATGTTTATGAAAGATATAAGAATGATGTGTTCAAAAACTATTCTGTAGGTTTCTTACATGGCAAAATGAAAAAGAAAGAAAAAGAAGAAGTAATGCAAGACTTCAAAGATGGAAAAATCCAAATGATAGTTTCTACAACTGTAATAGAGGTTGGTGTTAACGTACCAAACGCTACACTTATGGTTATAGAAAATGCAGAAAGATTTGGCTTAGCAACACTTCACCAATTAAGAGGAAGGGTTGGACGTTCATCGTTAGAATCATATTGTGTGCTTAAAGCGAAGAATATGGGTAAAGAAACTAGAGAACGTTTGGGTATAATGGTTAAGTCTAATAATGGATTTGAAATAGCAGAAAAAGATTTAGAGATACGTGGACCTGGAGATTTCTTTGGAATTCGTCAACACGGTCTTCCTGAATTTAAACTTGCAAATCTACTTAAAGATGTTAAACTTCTTAAGCTTTCAAATGATGCTGCTAAAGAAGTTCTAGCAAAAGATCCTAAATTTGAACTTGAAGAAAACAAAGTTCTTAAAGAGGAATTATTTACTAGATATAAAGAACAATTAGTGAATATAGGAACATAATAAAATAATAACTTGAAAAACAATTTAGTATGTAATAATATGAATATATAATAAATTAAACAAAAAAGATTATATATATTTATTTTGTTAAAAGTATATGTTATAGATAGGGGACAATAACAAATGAAAAAAGGAATAAGTTTAATAGTATTAGTAATAACTATAATAGTTATGATAATTTTAGTTGCTAGCATTGTAATTACACTAAGTAATAATGGTGTAATAACTAGAGCTTCAGAAGCGGTAAAGAAAACAGATATATCACAAATACAAAATTTGGCGACACTCGCTTGGGCAGATGCATATATGTCAGGTAAAACTACAGATGGTGAATTAGAATCAGCAGTAAATATTGCATTAAAAAAAGAACTTGGAGAAAATTACAAAGCCGAATATAATGTTGTTGTAACGAGCGGTGGGGTTACAGTAACTCACTTAGGTGAGAATACACAACCGGATGCTGGTGGAACAAACAAAGAACTTTCTGCTGAAAATTTGTATGGCGTTTGGATATTTAATGAATTTATTCCGGACACTGAAAGTTATGAAGATACCGTTTATGAAGTATCGTTTATTTCTAATGGCGAGCAATATAAAGGAATAATTTTGGGATTAGGAGATGTTGATCAAATAGCATATACTCCCGTGCCGGATACTATTTATAGTACGACTGTAAAAAAATATAGTACTTGGTATAATGAAGCTTATCGTACTGTGGATTTTGGGACTACAGGTCAAGAAGTATCTACAGAATTTTATACATGGCTAACGGCTAATGCAGTGTTAAAGAACAATTAATAAATATTGTAACATAAGGTGATTTAATGTTAATAAAATTATACGAAGATTTGGTAAAAATAAAAGGAACAAACATTATAGGGGTTCTTATTGATGAACAATATATAACAGATAAAAAGATGAATCTATATGTTCTTGAAGAAAATAAAAGAGATACAAATGGTAGATTTCTGCTACATGATGTTTGGGAAAATGAAATAGAACGAATAGATAATAAAATTAAAGTATATCAAAGCGCAACAGATGAATATATTGAAATGGAAGTTTTGGCAAAATTTAAGTATATAGGAGAAACTAAAACTCTAGCATTTACTAAAAACAAAATATATGATTGTGTAGGTTTTGAAAATGGTGAACTAAGAATAGTAGATGATACAAACGAAGATTATTTGTTCTTACCAGATAATTTTGAGTTGATAGAAGATTTTAGAAGAGATAGCTAACAGCTATCTCTTTTGTTTATTGTCGAATATTGCGACCGATTTTTCTTGCAAATAATCATATGCATTTGTATAATATGTACAAGCTTTGTTCATATATTTTTTATTCAATATATATTTATTCAAAAATTATTTAATCAATATGTTTTTATTAATGTTTTAATCATTAGAGTTTTTTCATAGTTAGGAGATGAACAAAAGTAAATGGAGAAAAATCAGACATATAAATTACTAGACCCTAAAAATGATTATGTTTTTCATACATTGTTTAGGGAAAAGAATAATAAATTAACAGAAGCGTTTTTAGCTTCTGTGCTAAAAGAAAAAGTAAAAATAATAGCGAATCTAGATAGACATTTAGATATATCTAAAGTAACAGATAAATTTGGAATAATGGATTTAAATGTTGAACTTGAAGATAATACAAAATGTAATATAGAAATGCAAGTAAAGGAATATGACGGAGAGTTAGAAAGATTCTTATATTATCTAGCTAATTCATATTCAAGGCAATTAAAAAAGAATGTAGATTATGCGGAAATAAATAGATGCATAAATATAACAATAGTAAATCACGAAATAAAAGAGATAAATGATATAGAAAATTTTGTAACAAAATGGGCAATGATTGAAACGGAGACAAAAAGTAAAATATTGACAAATAAATTTGAGTTATATATAATAATTTTACCTAAAGTGGCAAAGAATTACGAGAAAAATCAAAGAGATAAATTAACGCAATGGGGAATGTTCTTTGCTAAACCGTATTCCAAGGAGGTAAAATCTATTATGGAAGAGAATAAAGATATACAAGCTATAGCAGACGAATTAGAAATATTAAATGGAGATTACGAAGCGCAAAGATTAGCAGACATAAGAGAAAAAGCATTACACGATGAATCAGCTGCACTATCATATGCTAAGAAACAAGGCGTAGAACAAGGCATAAAAGAAGGCAAAATCGAAACGGCAAAGAATTTGCTGAAAATGGGATTGGCTGTAGAAGAGATTGTTAAAGCTACAGGTTTAACGAAAGAAGAAATATTAAAAATAAAAAAATAGAGAGTAAGAGATAGCTAACAGCTATCTCTTTGTTCTATTTACCCACATTATTCATACATATGTATAGAAGGAGTGTGGTAATTTTGAACCCATTTAACGAACAACCAATAGACTTAGAAAAGTCATATATGAACTGGAGAGAAATATATCCAAAGTCTTATGATAAAAATAATGTTGATCCATATACTAAAACTAGAATTATACTTATGAATGGAGCGGAAACAGAACAAGTATTTTTTATGCATCAATTTAGTAGAAATTGTAACAATAATGATGTAAGAAGATGTCTTGCTGTAATTAGAAGAAGCTCACAACAAATGCAAAAGTTAATACAATGTCTAAAACCAATTAACGAAAACGCGTTAGAAGCAACAATAACTTATGAACAACTGGCAGTTGACCTAACAGCCAGATTAGCTAAATGTGAACCGGATCCGTATGTAAAGCAAGCGCTAGATTTTGCACTTTTAGAAGATTTTGACCATTTATATAGATATGCTAATCTTCTTGAAATGGAATGTGGAATTCCAGCAGAAAAACTAGTTGGAAGATATACTGAAATAATGCCAGGAAGACCTACAATATCTCATCATAGATGCCCACTAGATTCGGTTAGATACCATATAAATAATAAAGAGGCAGATATTTTAACAAAATTACATATAAACATCATAACTGCTGCAGAACAACAAACAATGAATTTCTATATGAATATATGTAATCTTTATCCTACAGATTTAGGTAGAAGAGTTTACCAAGAAATTGCTATGATAGAAGAACAACATGTAACACATTATGGTAGTCTTATGGATCCTAATACAACTTGGTATGAAAATCTATTAATGCATATGTATACTATGTGTTATTTATACTATTCTTGTATGAAATATGAGACGAATGAATATATACGTAAAGTTTGGTGTATGGGTTATGAACGTTCTGTCGCAGGTCTTCATCTTGCTGCATATTTACTTCGTGAATATGATGGAAAAGAAGTAGAACAAGTTATTCCAAATCCTGCGTTCCCAGAATTGTTAGATTTAGGTCCAAATATAGAATATGTAAGAGAAGTATTAAAATGTACGGTAGATTATACAGCTAAAAGGGAAAATTACGTACTTGTACAGAACTTAGAACCTAATGCAGGATTTTTTAAATATCAATGTCAAGTAAATGAAGAAGTGGGAACGGTGCCAAGTCATAATGTAATAGACAAACACATTTGTAAATGTGGAATGGATTATAGATTTGAAATAGCACCAAATCCAATAATGGAACTTAGAGATAGGAAACAGGATAATACTAATGTTGGTAGAACCTGGGGATGCAGAAGAAAAATAGAAGATAAATAATCTATACAATAGAATAAATGGATAATCACTTTCATACTAATTAATAGTAGGAGAGTGGTTTTATGTTATATATAAAAGAATACACAAAGTTTATGGTGTTTGCATACATATTAGCAATGTTGCTTTTATGTTTATCTGCAGTACTTTTTACATATACTAATATCAATGATGGATACATAGATACGTTTGTGTATGTGATTGTGGGGATTACAAATTTAGTTGGAAGTATGCTTGTAGCAAGAAAAATAAAAGAAAGAGGAATAGTTGTGGGAATTGTATTTGGATTAATATATTTCCTTTTAATTTATCTTTTATCTGGAGTAACATTCGGCTTTGTGATGAATGTATCTGTAATAGTATATCTAGTAACTGCTACTTTAACAGGAATGTTTGGCGGTGTGCTTGGGGTAAATATATAGGTGCGGTATGAGAATACAATATATTAAAATTAAAAATAGCAAAAGGTTAATTTCACTTTTTCTAATACTTATTTTATTAATTTTAGCATATCTAGTGTTGGAGATGTTTAATGTTAAAGAAACGTTAAGTAACAAAATTGAATTTGCAAAAAACGTTGATGGTTGTAAATTTGTATTAGGTGGAGAAGCATGTGGAATAAAATTGTTAGCGAATGGCGTATTAGTTGTTGAAGTAGATAATGTTAAAAGTGGTGTTAGAACTGGTGATGTAATTCTTAAGGTAGATGATATATCTGTAGATACAAATAACGAAATAATAGAATATGTAAATAAAGATGAGATTATATCTAAAAAGAAAGTTACATTAACAATAACTAGAGATAACAAGAATATTACTAAAAGTGTAGAGTTAGTACATAATAAAGAGGAAAATAAATATGAACTAGGATTGTGGGTAAAAGATAGTAGTGCAGGTGTTGGTATGATTACGTTTTATGAATTAACTACAAATTCGTTTGCTGCACTTGGTCATGGTATAACAGAAACTAAAAACAATGTTATTTTACCTTTGCTTTCTGGCGCTATTGTAAGAACAAGAATTAATAGTATAAATAAAGCGACTGAGAGAATGCCAGGGGATTTAAGAGCGACAATATATAAAGAAGTGTTGGGACAAATAAGAAAAAACACTTCGAATGGATTGTATGGAACATTAGAAAATCAAGAGACTTTAACAGAGAAAAAAGAATTAATTGAAGTTGCTTCTAAAGGTGAGATAAAAGTAGGCAAAGCTTGGGTGTATTGCACATTAAATAGTGAAGTAGAAAAATTTGAAATTGAGATAGAAAATATTTTGCTAGATTCAACTGGAAATAAAAATATGATTATCAAAGTGACAGATAAAAAGTTGTTAGAAAAAACAGGTGGAATAGTTCAAGGAATGAGCGGTAGCCCTATTGTACAAAACGAGAAATTAATTGGCGCAGTAACACATGTCTTTCTTAATAATCCTAAAAAAGGATATGCTTCTTTTATAGAGAACATGGTTAAAGATGTGCAGGGGATTTAAATTATTGTAGTAATATATTATGAAACTATTTACAAAAAACATTTATTTGTATAAACTATATTAGTAAAGAGGAGAGATATATGAATAAATGTAAAAAAGGACACACGTTGTTTAGAACGCTTTTTTTAGTAGTATTATTAGGTGGTTTATCTTGTATTTTAGCTAGCTTGTTATATGGAGATGCAGAAATAACAGAAAGCGAATTGAAAGATATGCAATTAAAAGCTGAAGAAGCATATAAAACAGTGTATTTTAATAAAGTTAAAGAAGGATCAAGAGAAGCTGTTGAAGTTTCGGAATTAATAGAACAATTAAGAAAAGATGGTGTAAATCTTTATACGATTTCAAGTTACAAATTTACTATTGATGATGGTAAGGTAAAGGTAGAACCTGCAAAAGGTGAAGTTGTAAAAGATAATACAGAAGAGGAACAAAGCGAGTAAAACTCGCTTTGTTTTTTGTTTTTAAATTACTATTGTAAATTAAATGAAAAAGATGTATTATTTTGTTATATATAAATACATATTAAATTAAAATAAAGGAGAATCTTTATGGAGAAAATATCAGTTATAGTATCTTGTTATAACGAAGAACAAGCCTTGCCTTATTTTTATAAAGAAATGGAAAGAGTAAGAAAAGAAGATTTTGGAGATAATATAGAATTTGAATACATTTTTGTAAACGATGGAAGCAAAGATAGAACTTTAGAATTGATGAAACTATTAAGTGAAAATGATTCTAAAGTAAAATACATATCGTTTTCTAGAAATTTTGGAAAAGAAGCTGCGATGCTTGCGGGTTTAGAAGCATCAACAGGAGATTACGTTACATTGATGGATGCGGATTTACAAGATCCACCGTTTATGCTAAGAGAAATGTATGATTTGATAGTAAAACAAGGATATGATCAAGTAGGGACTAGAAGAGTAACAAGAAAAGGCGAGCCGCCTATTAGAAGCTTTTTTGCAAGAATGTTTTATAAAATAATAAACAAAATGTCTAATATTGAAATGGTAGATGGTTCAAGAGACTATAGATTAATGAAAAGACAAGTTGTAGACGCTATAATATCTTTAAAAGAATATAATAGATATTCAAAAGGTTTATTTAGCTTTGTTGGTTTTAATACTAAATGGCTTGAATATGAAAATGTTGAAAGAGTAGCAGGAGAAACAAAATGGTCTTTTTGGAAATTGTTTAAATATGCTATAGAAGGAATAACTGCGTTTACAACAGTACCGTTAGTATTATCTTCAATTTTAGGTGTAGTATTCTGTTTAATATCATTTTTAGCAATTATTTTCATAATAGCAAAAACATTAGTTTATGGTGATCCTACTCCAGGCTGGCCGTCACTTGCTTGTATAGTTGTATTTGTTAGTGGTGTGCAATTGTTCTCGTTGGGGATAATAGGACAATACTTATCTAAAACATATTTAGAAGTAAAGAAAAGACCGGTTTATATAATAAAAGAACAAAACTTTAAAAATGATAAGCAAAATGCCGAAAAATGTTAACTTTTTAGTTGACAAACCGCGTTTCGCCGTGTATAATATATCTAGTAAAGTAAATTTGCTTTACTGGATTTCTTTTTTAGGAGGAATTATGGAGAATAAATTAGAGAAGATACTTCTTTACGAAACGTATAAAGAAATGCTTACATTAAATATGCAAGATGTATTCGAACAATATTATTATTCAGATTTATCCCTAAGGGAAATCGGGGAAAACAACAATATTTCATTTCAAGCAGTTAGGGATTCGTTAAAGAAGGCAGAAAAGACATTAACTGAACTTGAAGAAAAATTACAAGTTGTTAAATTAAAAAACGAAATACAAGAATTACAAGAATATATATCTAATGATAATATGGATATAGAAGAATTAAAAAATAAAATAAGAGGGTTAGGAGAAAATTAAATATGTTTGAAAGTCTATCAGATAAACTTCAAAATATAACTAGAAAACTAAGGGGCCAAGCGAGAATAACAGAGAAAGACTTAAAAGAAATGTTAAGAGAAGTAAAATTAGCACTTCTTGAAGCAGATGTTAACTATATGGTAGTTAAAGCTTTTATAAAATCTGTTGAAGAAAAAGCTTTAGGCGAAGAAGTAATGAAATCTCTAACACCAGGACAACAAGTTGTTAAAATAGTTAAAGACGAATTAACTGCGATGCTTGGTGGAACGGATTCTAGATTAAATATGGCACAGCACGGACCAACAGTAATAATGCTAATAGGTCTTCAAGGTAGTGGTAAAACAACACTTGCTGGAAAACTTGCAAACTACTTAAGAAAACAAGGCAAGAAACCACTTATGGTTGCATGTGACGTATATAGACCTGCCGCTATAACACAATTAAAAACTTTAGGTAAAGCTTTAGATATACCTGTGTATAGTGAGCCGGATAACAAAGACGTAATATCCATCACAAAGAATGCTTTTAAAGAAGCAAATTCTAAAATGTGTGATGTAATATTAATAGATACAGCCGGACGTCTTCAAGTAGACGAGACATTAATGGATGAATTAGTAAGACTAAAAGCATTCGCAAAACCACATGAAATTATGCTTGTAGTTGACGGTATGGTTGGTCAAGAAGCTGTAAATGTAGCTAGCGCGTTTAATGAAAAGATTGGTATAGATAGTATATCTTTAACAAAATTAGATTCAGATACACGTGGTGGTGCTGCACTTTCAGTAAAACACATAACAGGTAAACCAATAAAGTTTGCATCTGTTGGTGAAAAGATGAATGATCTTGAGATGTTCCATCCAGAAAGAGTTGCATCAAGAATACTTGGTATGGGAGATGTGCTTACTGTAATAGAACAAGCTGAAGAACTTTATGCTGAAGAAGAAGCTGAAGATTTAGAAAAGAAGATTAGACAAAACGAATTTACTTTAGAAGACTTCAGAAAGCAAATTAAAAAGATTCGTAAAATGGGAATGAACAAATTAATGTCTATGCTACCAGGAATTCCAAGCGAACTTAGAAATGCTGAAATAGACGAAAAACAAATAGATAAAATAGAAGCTATAATTTCATCTATGACAAATAAAGAAAAGAGAGATACTAGTATACTTAATGCATCAAGAAGAAAAAGAATTGCAGCAGGTAGTGGCACACAAGTTTCTGATGTAAATAATCTAGTTAATCAATATGAACAAATGAGAAAAATGATGAAAGATTTAGCAAGTGGTAAAAACCCACTAGCGAACCTTATGGGTAAACGCAAAGGGTTTAGATAAAATTAAGTAAAAAAATAAATTAATATAAATTTCAGGGAGGTGAAATAAAGATGGTAAAAATCAGATTAAGAAGAGATGGTTCTAAAAAAGCTCCATACTATACAATGGTAGTAGCAGATTCTAGATATCCAATGGATGGTAGATTCATAGAAAAAGTTGGAACATACAATCCAATGACTGAACCTAAGGCATTAAACCTAGATGCTGATAAAATAAAAGAATGGGTTAAGAAAGGTGCAAAACCTACAGATACTGCAAAAGCTTTAATAGAAAAAGCAGGAATCGATCTTAAGGAGGTCTAGAGGATGTATAAAGAGTTAATAGAGTATCTTGTAAAATCATTAGTAGATAATAAAGACGCTGTAGTTTTAACAGAAGCTAAAGAAGATACAAAAACTGTTATAACAGTTAAAGTAGATTCAAAAGATATGGGTAGAGTTATTGGTAAAGATGGAAGAATTATAAAATCTATCAGAGAAATAGTTCGCGCATATAGTGCTAAGAACAACGATAAAGTTGTTGTTAATATAGAAGAGTAAAAGATGGAAACAATTGAATTTGGTAAAATCGTAAATACTCATGGATTGAAAGGTGAAGTTAAAGTATATTCTTATACAGATAATGAAAAGAAAATACTTAAACTAAAAAAAGTATATATTAGAGGCAGAGAATATAAAGTTGAAAGCATGAAGCTTCAAAAGCAAATGTTTTTAATGAAACTTCAAGGTATAGATGATATAGACCAAACAAAGAGTATAATGAACGAAATGTGTTTTAGAGAAGTAGAAAAAAATGAGTCAAATGATGACGAAGGTTACTTCATAAAAGACTTAGTAGGAATAGAAGTTATAGATGAGTCTGGGAATACAATTGGTACGCTTAAAGAAGTATTTAGAACTGGTGCAAATGATGTATACGAAGTGGTAGATAAAAACAATAAATCTATTTACTTACCTGCAATCAAAAAAGTAATAAAAAGCATAGATATTAGCTCTCGTAAGATGACAGTAGAACTAATGGAGGGGCTTTAATATGAAATTTACAATACTAACACTTTTCCCAAATGTAATTAATGAATACATAAACACAAGTATTATTTCTAGAGCTATAGCAAAAGAAAAAATAACTATAGATGTAATAGATTTAAGAAACTTTGGTAAAGGTGCAAGAAGAAATGTAGATGACACTGTTTATGGTGGTGGAGATGGTATGGTAATAACTGTACCGGTATTAGATGAAGCTTTAGCTAGTATAGAAAATATACAAGATTCTAATACACATATAATATATTTAAGTCCAAAAGGTCGTGTGTTAAATCAAAAACTATCAGAAAAGATGTCTAAAGAAGCAGAGCATATTGTTCTTTTAACAGGACATTATGAAGGCATAGATGAAAGAATATTTAAGCTATATAACATAGAAGAAATATCTATCGGAGATTATGTTTTAACTGGTGGAGAACTACCAGCACTTGTACTATTAGACACAATTACGCGTCTTATACCAGGTGTAATTAAGGAAGACTCAAGTAAGAATGAAAGCCACAGCAATCTACTTCTTGAAGAACCACAATACACTAAACCAGAAGAATATAAAGGACTAAAAGTTCCAGAAATATTACTTAGTGGTAATCATGGTAAAATAGATGAGTACAGATATGAAGAAAGATTGTATACAACACTAATTAAAAGACCAGATTTATTTAAAAGATACATAAATGAAAACAAATTAGACATAAACAAAGTAAATGAAATCATAACCAAAAAGGAGGGAAACTAAAATGGATATAATAAAAGCTATAGAACAAGAACAAATTAACGAAAACGTAGCTAGCTTCAAAGTTGGTGATCAAGTTAAAGTTCACGTTAAAATTAAAGAAGGAAACAGAGAAAGAATACAAATATTCGAAGGTTTTGTAATTAAACGTCAAAACGCTGGTTCTAACGAAACTTTCACAGTTAGAAAAATATCTTACGGTGTAGGTGTTGAAAGAACATTCCCTGTACACTCTAAAAACATCGATAAAATCGAAGTTATAAGAGGTTCTAAAGTAAGAAGAGCTAAATTATACTACCTAAGAGAAAGAACAGGTAAAGCAGCTAAACCAGCTGAAAGAGTATAATTAAATATTGTATATGTAAAGAGTAACTTTAAAGTTGCTCTTTATTTTTTGCCCAAACTATAGTATAATATCTATACATTTTAGGAGATTGTATGAGAATAATAGCAGGGAAATTTAGAGGAAGAAAATTAACAGAATTCGATGTAGATAGCACAAGACCAACGTTAGATAGAATTAAAGAGCCGATGTTTTCAATACTTATGCCATATCTAGAAAATGCAAAAGTGTTGGATCTTTTTAGTGGAACAGGTAATCTAGCAATAGAAGCATTATCTCGTGGTGCATCTTTTGCCTGGTTAAACGATATTAATAAAAGAGCATTAAGGGTAATTTCTAGTAATGTTTCGTTGACACATACAGAAAATTGTGTTAAAATAACGGGGAAAGATTATGCAAAATGTTTAAAGCAAATACATGAGGAAGGAATTAAATTTGATATTATATTTTTAGATCCACCTTATGGCATAGATAGTGAAGAAAAAATATTAAAACTAATACTGGAATATGGAATACTTGATGAGGCGGGAATTATTGTATTAGAAAGTGACAAAGGAAAAGAAGTTCATGAAAATATACAAGGGCTAAACCTTAAAGATAAAAGAACATATGGAAGAGTAGTTATTAGGTTGTATGAGTTGGAGGATTAAACATGGAAATATTTACATTATTAGAGAATTTAGAAGAATTAGTTGAAAGCGGCACAAAAGTTCCTTTATCTACAAAGGTTCTTATAGACAAAGATGAATTAAGTGAAATCTTAGAAGAAATCCGTATGAAATTACCAGATGAATTAAAACAAGCTAAATGGGTAAAAGAAGAAAGACAAAGAATAATAATGGACGCTCAAAAAGAAGCAGACCAAATAGTTAAAGAAACAGAAACAAAGATAATATCTTTAGTAGACGATCATGAAATAACAAGACAAGCTTTAGCACAAAAAGAAGAAATAATTGAATCTGCAGATAGAGTAGCACGTGAAATTTCTGAAGGTACAAGACAATATGCTGATGCATTACTTGGAAGATTAGAAGAAATATTAAAAGAAACTTTAAATGTTATTCACGATAACAGAAAAGAATTAAAATAATATATAAAATTGAATATAAAAGCACAAAAGTAAATTAGTAAAAAATGCTTAAATACTAAATACTTTTGTTGCTTTTTTTTTTGATATAATATAGAATAATATTAGTATAAAAGGTGATTACTATGGGTAGAAGAAAAGGAAGTAAAAATAAAAAGAAAAAAACTACTGCAGCAAAAGAACCAAAAAAGACTTTTTTATCTGAATTTATGGGTGGATTGGTCTTTGTATTAGGTTTAGCATTAATTGTATTATTTAAATTTGATAACATTGGTGCGGGAGCAGATAATATAAATATGTTGTTTACGGGACTTTTGGGAGAAGCAAGAATATTGCTACCAATAGTTTGTGGATATGTTGGAGTTGCATCAATAATATCTAGCAAAAAGAAAAAAGTAGGAGCAGAACTTTTAAAAGGCGTATTAATAACAGTACTTGTATCTGCAACTATTTATGCATTTACGGTAGATAGATATGATTTCTGGTCTAATCCAGGTGCATTTGTAAATTTCACATACAAAGGTGCAATAGCTGGAGATAACTATGCTGGACTTTTAGGTGGTATAGTTGCATCGCTTGCGAATTTATGTGGAGGAGTATTAATTTCAAGAATAATACTTGTAACATTTACATTCTTCTTTATATTGTTCTTTATAAACTTAAGTTTAAGAGATTTCTTTGCAATTATATACAATATAGTAATAACAATTGTAGAGTTTATAGCTAATATGTTCATTACTGTATTTACTACAGATGAAGATGCTATACAAAGAAAAGAATTAAAATTAAAAGAACGTGAAAAAATAAAGAGAGAAAAAGAAATAGAAAAAATACACAAGGAAGATTTGAAGCGTGCAGAAAATGTAGTTAGAAACTATGCTAATGTACAAGAGGAAGAAAACGGACAAATCAAATTAGATTTATCTAATCCAGATGAAGTTAAACAAAAACAAGAAAAATTAAAAGGTCTTCAAGATGAATTCTTCAAAAAACAAAAAGAAGAAAGTGAAGAAAAGAATGTTAAAGAAGTTCTTCAATTAGATCACTCAATGCATGAGGATGATTTAGAAGATTACAACTTCCCACCATTATCTTTACTTGGAGATCCAGCACCATCGCTTAAAGTTGTAACTAAGAAACAATTAGATACAATAGCAGATAAACTAGAAAAGACATTGTTAAGCTTCGGAGTTGAAGCTAAGGTTAAAAATATAACTCGTGGACCTACAGTAGTGCGTTATGAACTATTACCAGCTCCAGGTGTTAAAGTAAGTAAAATAGTTAACCTAGCAGATGATATTGCACTTAACCTTGCAGCTAAAGCAATACGTATTGAAGCACCAATTCCTGGTAAAGGAACAGTTGGTATAGAAATACCAAATGAAGTTAAAGAGGCTGTATATATTAAAGATGTAATAGCATCAGATAAATTTAATAATGCAGAATCTAAATTAACAATCGCTTTAGGTAAAGATACAGCAGGAGATGTAACTTTAGGAGATATAGCTAAAATGCCTCACGTACTTATTGCAGGTGCTACAGGTTCAGGTAAGAGTGTATGTATAAACACACTTTTAACATCAATATTATACAAAGCTAAACCAAGCGATGTTAAATTAATATTAGTTGACCCTAAGGTAGTTGAACTTTCTGTATATAACGGAATACCACACTTATTAATTCCAGTTGTAACAGACCCTAAAAAAGCAGCAGGTGCTTTAGATTGGGCAGTATCTGAAATGGAAGCAAGATATGCTAAGTTTGCAGAATACGGAGTAAGAGACATTAAAGGATATAACAAGGTAATTGAAAGAGAAGAAAATGGTAAGAAATTACCACAAATAGTAATAATAATAGATGAATTAGCAGACCTTATGATGGTAGCAGCAAATGATGTTGAAGCAAGTATTTGTAGAATAGCACAAAAAGCAAGAGCAGCAGGTATGCACTTGGTAGTTGCTACACAAAGACCATCTGTAGATATTATTACAGGTGTAATTAAAGCAAACATACCTTCAAGAATAGCGTTTACAGTATCTTCACAAGTAGACTCTAGAACAATACTAGATCAAGTTGGTGCTGAAACACTTCTTGGAAAAGGAGATATGTTATACTTCCCAACTGGAGAAATGAAACCACAAAGAATGCAAGGTGCATTTGTTTCAGATGCAGAAGTAGAAAATATAGTAACATTTATTAAAGGTAATTCTGAAGCCAGATATAACGAAGACATTATTGAACACATAGAAAAACAAGGTAAGGTAAATAAAGGCATGGATGATCCTGAAGCTGAAGATGGTGATGATGCAGATGCACTTTTAGACCAAGCAATAGACCTTGTAGTAGATATGGGGCAAGCATCAGCTTCAATGTTACAAAGAAGATTTAGAATAGGATATTCAAGAGCAGGAAGAATCATAGACCAAATGGAAGCAAGAGGAATTGTTTCAGGTTACGAAGGTTCAAAACCTCGTCAAGTATTAATATCTAAGGAAGAATGGGAAGAATTAAAAATGACTCCGGGCCTTCCAACTAATGAGGAGAGTATATAATGAATTTAATAGAGAAACTTAAGAAAAAACTTATTGCAGAAGATATAAAATCACTTTCAGCTGCGCATCCGTTATGGATAAAAGCTGATGATGGCAAAGATATAAAAGTTTTCTTTGG
This sequence comes from Clostridia bacterium, assembly GCA_045651205.1. Lineage (GTDB taxonomy): Bacteria > Bacillota > Clostridia > TANB77 > CAG-465 > UMGS1649. The sequence goes on along the minus strand of JAZRSA010000050.1, from coordinate 132,491 downwards.
AGGACTTCAATTTGTTTATGACAAACCATTACATAGTGCTTGTATAGAATATAAAGTAAGCGATAAGAAAGTAGTAGAAAAATTGGTTTTAATAGAACCAGTAACAAGAGAATATGATGATGGCTTTATAGAAGATAGAACAGAAACATATTTTAAACAAATCTTAGATAGTGCAAATATGTCAGATGATAAAGAAAAATATTCGGCTCTAAGAACATTCTTTGGAATGGAAGAGACTAATGAAAATGAAATGAAGAGCGATTATATTGGAGCACTTGCACAATATGATAATGGAGCTTATTATAGATTCTTTGATGATGAATTTAGAATTGCATATGTAAGGGAGAAACTAGAAGAAAGAAACTAAGCTATTAACATAGGAGGAAACTAATGAAGATAACATTTTTTGGAGCAGCAAGAGGTGTAACGGGTTCATGCCACATGATAGAAGTAGGAGATACAAAATTTCTTGTAGATTGTGGCTTGTTCCAAGGAACATTAACAGAACAAATATTAAACTATGAAGATTTTGGGTTCGATATAGATGATATAGATTTTGTTATACTTACACATGCTCACATTGACCATAGCGGTAGAATACCAAAACTATTTGTTTCAGGATACAAGAAACCTGTATATTGTACACCAGCAACTGCAGACCTTTGTTCTGTAATGTTGCCAGATAGTGGGCATATACAAGAAAAAGAAATAGAGTGGGTAAATAGAAAACGTATGAGAGCTGGTAAATCACCAGAACCTCCAATATATACTGCTAAAGATGGTTTAGATAGCTGTAAGCTACTTAAAAAAATAGATTATGGTAGAGAATATAAAATAAATGAAAATGTTACTTTCAAGTTCCTAGATGCCGGACATATGTTAGGTTCTGCGATAGTAGAATTATATATTACTGAAAACGGTAAAACAGAAAAATTAACGTTTACTGGAGACCTTGGAAATGAAGAAAATCCAATAATCCGCGAACCGGAAAATGTAATAGACACAGACTATTTAATTATTGAATCAACATATGGCGGAAGATTCCATAGCCCAATAAAAGAACAATCTGAAGAGTTTATTAAAATAATATTAAACACCATAGATAGAGGTGGAAACGTAGTAATACCATCATTTGCAGTTGGTAGAACACAGGAAATATTATTTGAACTTAACAAGTATTTATCTAAGGATATAGATGAAACAAAATATATAGAAAGATTAGACAACATACCTATAGTTGTAGATAGTCCGCTAGCAAAGAATGCAACAGAAATATTTGAAGACAACTTCAATTGTTATAACGAAGATGCATTAAGTTATTTACTTATGGGAGATAATCCAATAAGCTTCAAGAACCTAAAATTTACTGCATCAGCAGATGAATCTAAAGCATTAAATGAAGATCCAACACCAAAGATAATAATATCTGCAAGTGGAATGTGTGAAGCGGGGCGTATAAAGCACCACTTAAAACACAATCTATGGAGACCAGAATCTACAATATTATTTGTAGGTTATCAAGCAGAAGGAACATTAGGTAGAAAGATAGTATCTGGAGAACCAAGAGTAAAAATATTTGGTGAAGAAATTGGTGTAAATGCTGAAATAAGAATGTTAGATGCATTCTCAGGACATGCAGACCAACAAGGTATATTAGAATTCATAGAAAAAATAGAAAAGAAACCAAAAAGAATATTCTTAGTACATGGAGAATATGAAGGTCAAAAAATACTAGCTGAAGCAATAGAAGCTAAATTTGGAATAGATGTAGTAATTCCAGAAAGAGATGAAAGATATTACTTAGGTGAGAGTAAGTTTGAAAAGACAAGCTACAATGTACGCGAAACAAACTTAAGATTAGATATCTACGAAATGCTTACATACTTAAAATTAGATATGGAAGATGTATCTAAAGTAGTTAAATCTGATGTAAAGCATGGAGCAACAGAAGAAGAAATGTTTGAAATCAAGATGAAGCTAGTAGGACTTAAAGAAGAAATGCAAAAGATTAAAAACAGAGTTAAAATAGAAGATATGGATGAATAATAAAATAAAAACAGGAGTAATGTATATGTTGCTCCTGCTTTTTTTTTGATTAATAAAATTTAAGTTGAGAAACTGTATAAAAATATACTTTTGTATGATATAATTCTTGTGGAGATGATAATATGAAATGTAAATGTTGTGGCATAGGAAAAGCAACGGATTTATATGATTTTTGCTTAACATGTATAGAAAAGAATTGTGATATAGATGAGCTATTGCCATTAAAAGAATTTGGTTATGAACCAGAAGAAAAGCAAGAAATAAAGGCAACACCAAAAAAGAAAAAAGGAATTGTTGATTTTTTTGCCAATGGAGATAAAACGATATTTAGTATACAAATTGTTATTTTGTTAGTAACTTTAATACTTCCAGTGGGATTGTTAATAATAGACTTATCATGGGGTAGAGTTTCTATATCGAATTTATTTTGGTTTATAACACCAATGTTATACGTAATTTTGGTAATAGTGTCTAGTATAATGAAAAATAAATATCCTATTGATCAACCGTTAGTAAAACCAAGTGTACAACCATATATAGAACTAAGAGCAGGGTACTTGGAAGAAGCTATAGAATTTTATCTAAAATGTAAGGATAGAAATATTAATTCTGCAAACGATCCAGACCTTGAACTTATAGTAAAAAACTTATATGATGAAATAGAAGATCCAAAAAGGTTGTTTAATATAGGGAAGAAAATAGATGCTAAAATCAAAAATAAGAATAAAGAAATAGAACTTGAAAAAGAATTAAATCCATATTACGATAATAAATTAAAATTTGTAAATTCATTAATAGCTTTAGGGAAAATGACAGATAATGAAGGTAGTAAAAAATACATAGATAAAATACAAATAAAGCCGGTAAAAATGAAGAAACTGGAATTCGGTTCTGAAGAAGTAAGATTTAATATAGAAGCACCAGAAGTAAAAATGTTTAAGAAACCAGCTAAAATGTATTGTAAGATAAAAATAAATATGTTCGAAGAAGGAGTATTATTAGGCGAAGGTTACATTACAAATAGGCTATATGATTCTATGAATTATGATGTTGTATTCAAAATGGATGGAAAAATTAAAGATAAGAAAAATGTAACTTTTGAATATGAATTTTTAGAATCTATAATATCAGAATAATATAAACCACGTGGAAACACGTGGTTTTAATATATATAATCTTTTACGCCTTATTTGGCAAATAGTAATCTATTATTCCATATATAGCTGCTGCAATAATGCTGCTTAACATAGAGATGTAGTATCCACGGATAATAAACTGAGACATATATATAATTAAAGTAGCAGATACAAATCCTACTATAGCTCTGCCTATAGGGATATCGTGTATTTCTGTTACTGTGGCTACTAGATAATCTAATACAACTGTAACGAATGCACATAATACTAAAATGGGAGCACTTTCGGTATTAAAGTTTGGAGCCATATATGCAGTAGCAAAGAATATAACTAGTGCTGCAAAAAATCTAATTGCCATTTGTTTTGTTCTAACTTTATTAATATTTTTATTCATTATACTTTCTTGTACCATCTTTTTACCTCTAAATATACAAATAGTATTTGTATAATTTTTTCAAATATGCAAAAAATACAAATGTATATAAGGAGAAGAAAATGTTAGTAGTATTTTTTAGAGGTTTAATTTTATTTACAGTTGTGTTTTTAGTAATAAGACTTATGGGCAAGAGAGAACTATCAAAGGTACAACCTTTTGAACTTGCAATTATTGTTATGATATCTGATCTTGCATCAGGACCAATGCAATCTAGAGATATACAAATATTTGCAGGTGTTATCCCAATAATTGCGCTCCTTATCTTGTATGGAATATTTACTCTTGTTATACAATCCAGTAACAAGGTAGAAAGTGTTATTTGTGGTAATCCAAGTTTAATAATATACAAAGGTAAGATTATAGAAAAAGAAATGAAAAAACAACAATTAACAATAGAAGAACTTATGGAACAGTTAAGAGGAAAAGATATATATACTGTACAAGAAACAGCCTATGCGATACTTGAAACAAATGGTGATCTTAATGCAGTTAAGATGGCAGATGCAACTGGAAATAACATACCTTTAAATGTTGTAGTAAACGGAGAATATGCAGACAAAAATATTAAAATGCTAAACCTTACTAGAAAAGATATAGATAAAAAGTTGCTTAAGAAAAATCTAAAGCTAAAAAATATACTAATAGCAACAATAGACGCAAATGGTAGATTTGTATACCAAGAGAAGGAGAAAAAAGTATGAAACAAATATTAGTAATATTTATTACCCTTGCTATAATACTAGGTCTAAATTTTATACAGTATTCCTTCTTAAAAGATTCAAGTAGTTTACTAATATCTAAAATAAATAATGTAGAAGATAGCATAGTAAATGAAGAAAATATAGAAGATATACAAGCTAAAGAAAAAGAATTAGAACAGTTGTGGAGCAAGAAAGAATTAGGATATGGCATATTTTGTGAGCATGATGCAGTAGAAACAATAAAAGAAAGCATATCTAATATATGTAGGTATATATTTTTGTTAACTGAAGAAGAAACAGTTAAACCACATCTATTAATAGAATGTAATACATTAAAAGAAAGAATAGAAAAAGTAGTAGAAAGCGAAAAATTAAAGCTTACAAATGTTTTGTAAGCTTTAAAATGTTATTTGTCTTTTAATTCATAAAGTACACTTTTAAGCATTTCGTGTGTATCACTAGATACTTCTACTAGTGGCAGACGTGTATTTCCAACATCCATATCTAGAATATTCATAGCATCTTTTACAGGCATTGGATTAGGTTCAATAAATAATGCTTTAATTAAATCTGCATATTTTAATTGTAACTCTTTAGCATAGTTTGTTTCGCCTAAAAAGAATGCTTGACACATGTTATGTGTATCTTTTGGATATATATTAGATAATACAGATATAACACCTTTTCCACCAATAGAAAGTAGAGGAATAATGCTATCATCATTACCAGATAATACAATAAAATCTTTTGGAACTTTAGACATTAATTCTAGTAACTGAGAGAAGTTACCACTTGCTTCTTTTATACCAACAATGTTTTCTATTTCAGCAAGTTTAGCTACGGTATCTGGTAAAAGATTTACTCCGGTTCTACTTGGAACGTTGTATAAAATACAAGGTGTCGTAACGCTTTCTGCAATAGTCTTAAAATGAGCTATAAGCCCTTTTTGAGAACTTTTATTGTAATATGGTGTAACGAGTAGCAAACCATCTACACCGACTTTTTCGGCAAATTTAGAAAGTTTTATAGTGTGTATTGTGTTATTAGATCCTGTTCCGGCTATAACAGGGACTCTACCGTTAACAGTTTCAACTGTGAATTTAATAAGTCTTCTTTTTTCTTTATCGCTTAGTGTAGCACTTTCACCAGTGGTACCACAAACTACTAATCCATCAATTCCTTCGTTAATTTGGAATTCAATTAATTCTGCCATTTTGTTGTAGTTTATCTTGCCATCTTTAAATGGTGTAACAAGTGCAGTATATGCGCCTTTAAACATAGAATACCTCCTAAACATATTAGTAGTGTATGTATATTAATTTTTTTTGTTAAAAATTGTATTAAAAAATATAGAATAAAAATATTTTTTAGACACACAATATATGTGAAGATAATTAAAAAGATTATTTGTAAGGAGGTATAATATGAAGTTTTTAAATACATTAGTACTTGTGCTAGTTATAGTTGGAGCTTTAAACTGGGGACTAATTGCTTTATTTAACTTTGACTTAGTTGCTTGGGCATTTGGTTCAATGACAATGTTAACTAGACTAGTTTACGGTTTGGTGGCTATATGTGGGCTTTGGGCTATAACATTCTTCACAAGAATGTCCATAGATGGATAGTTAAATTTGCAGTGAAGAAAAGTGTAAAAAGTAAAATAAAAGAATGGTTAAATAAAAGAAAAGAGATACACTCAAAACATTAGGAATAACTAGTGTGATGAGTGTATTTTTACAATAGACAACTTTACATAAAATTGACTTTGTATATATATTTTGGTATAATATCGCTGTAGAAAAAATATACCACGATTAATTAATATGGGGGATAAAATGAAAAATACAACAAAGCAAATTTGCATAACTGCAATGGGGGTAGCACTTTTTGTAGCATTAACATTATGCGTTCAAGTACCTGTTTTTCAAAATTACTATCTGTGCTTAGGTTATTTTGTAATGACAGCCTTTTGTTATATTATTGGAACGACAAGTGGAACAATAGTAGGGACAATGGGGGTTGTTATATATTGCTTAGTAACAGGTGGACTTCGGGGAATGCCGGGGTGGGCGCTAGGCAATCTTGTTATTGGAATAATCTTAGGATTAACTTTTAAGTTAACAAGAAAAATAAAGAAACCGGTAATAGAGATAGTTATATCTACAGGAGTGGCAATTATTAGCGTAGCACTAGGAATACTTGTAATTAAATCTTTAGTAGAGCATGTAATATATGCATTGCCATTTACTTTAAGAGTTCTGACCAACATTTATGCCTTTGTTGCCGATGTGGTTATTATAGTTATAAGCATACCTATTTGCAAAGCTATAGAGCCAAAGTTAAAGTCTATAATTAAATAAAATAGACAAAACAAGAGAGAGGAAATGTATATATTTCCTCTCTCTTTGAAAAAAATGTTATTTAGCCTCAAAGGCAATCACATTATATCATTATTATAATAAATCTGCAAGTTTTGTTATTGTACCAGCACCTATTGTTAAAACAATATCATTTGGTTTAATAATTTTGTGTATGTGTTTTGCAATATTATCTAATGTGTGTAAGTTTTTAGCATCTGTACCAGCTTTAGTTATTGCATCTGCAAGCATATCTGATGAAACAATTCCTTCATCTTTTTCTCTTGCGGCATATATATCTGCTAGAAGAACTATATCTGCATTTTTAAGAACATCTACAAATTTATCAAAAAGAGTATAAGTTCTTGTGTATGTATGTGGTTCAAATACTGCTATAACTCTACCATCTGTTTTTTCTCTTGCCGTAGTTAATGTAGTCATTATCTCTGTTGGATGGTGAGCGTAGTCGTCATAAACATTAACGTTTTCGCCAATTGTTTTTCTATATTCGAATCTACGACTTGCACCAGTAAATTCTTCAAGACCTGCTTTTGCAAGTTCTACATCTATGCCGTTAACAACACATGAAAGAAGAGTAGCTAGCGCATTTGAAACATTGTGTACACCAGGTGCATTTAATCTTACGTGAGTAAGTAATGCTTTTTTATAATATGCATCAAATTCATAACATTTGTTATCTGCTATTTTAATATTTGTTGCATACATATCTACATTAGATTCCATAGTAGAGTATGTGTATACAGTAATATTTTTAGCTTCAATAGTTTCTTTTGCTAGTTTTAATACATCTTCTGTATTTTCATCATCTTTGTTTACTATTAATTTACCATTTTCATGCATAATGCCAATAAATTTAGCAAACGAGTCTTTTATATCATCTAGATCTTTAAAGTAGTCTAAATGTTCTTCTTCAATATTTAATATTATTGCAGTATCTCCAGGGAAGTTTAAGAAACTATCTACATATTCACAAGATTCTAATACAAAGTATTCATTCTTTCCAATAGAGTAGTTAAAGTTATTTAGTTCTTTTAATTTAGAACCAACTAAAACTGTAGGATTTGCTCCAGCTGTTTGAAGAGCAGAAGCTATCATTGATGTAGTTGTAGTTTTACCATGCATTCCTGCTATACAGATTGGCTTATCATATTGTTTAAGCATTTTCCCTAAGAAAGGGGCTCTTTCAAATACTGGTTTATTAAGTCTTACTGCTTCAAGATATTCTTTATCTGTTTTAAGATTAATAGCAGCTGTATATACGACCATATCTGCGTCTTTTACTAAATCTGGATTAGAACCGATGTGTACTGGAATTCCTTCAGATTCAAGCATTTCAACCATTGCTGAACCCATACTGTCTGAACCAGTTACATCAAAACCAGTTTTTTTAAGCATTACAGCTATACCGCTCATACTTATTCCACCAATTCCAATCATATGTATTTTTGTTATATTTTTTAATTCATTAAAATCGTTTTTATTCAAAATTATCACCTCTAGGCAAAGGTATTATACATCAAACTAAAAACAGTTGCAACTTAACGAGTGTGAATTTACCTCTAATAGTTGAAAAATGTGGATAACTAGTATATAATATGTGCATGTAGGTGATAATATGTGGTTAATAAATGTAGTAATAATAATTACCTTCGTATTTTATATAATACAACTGATGTCTAAGACATCAACTAAAAAAGATCCAGTACTTTATATGTTCGTAGGAATAGCAATATTCTTAGAAACAGTATTTGTAATATGTTTAGTAAATGAGAAAGAACTAAATAACTTTATGCAGGTGTTAGTTTTAATATTCTCATATATAATTCCAATATTACTAGTAAGTATAAAGGGATTAGAAAAGAGCGTTAAATTAACATTAGTACATTATGTAGCTAAGTTTATGTGCTTCATAAGAAACTATGAATTTGCAGAAGGACTATTACAAAGAGCAATAAAACAAGATAGAAAAAATATACATTTCTATTATTTAAGAGCAAAGGCGTTAGAAAAATTAGATAGAATATCTGATGCAAAAGATGTACTTTTAAATTCATTAACTGTAAATCCAGACAATGCAGAAGTATATTACAAGATAGCAGTGCTTTTAGATAAACAAGGAAACAAAGAAGCAGCAATAGCTATGCTTAATCAAGCGGTAACATTAGATGAAGGATATACCGAAGCTAAAGAAATGCTAGGAATATTATTTTCGGATTTGGGCTATGTTACTGAAGCTAAAGCAATATATGAAGATGTTGCAATGAATAATGAAGCAACAGCAGATACATTCTTTAATCTTGCGGTTATTTATTCAGGAGCAGGTGAAATAAACAAAGCAATATCTGCTTATGATAAAGTATTAGAATTAGATGATGAAATGTATGAAGCATACTATTCAATTGGTAGATTATATTATGTTAAAGAAGAATATGTATTAGCCAAAGATAGTTTAGAAAAAGCTATGTTAGACAAAAATCTAAAAGCTAAAGCAGAATATACATTAGCGTTAATAAATATGAAAATGGGAGATATAAACGATGCTGTAAGTCATATAACTAGTGCTATAAAACAAGATGCAAGTTTTGTTTTAATGGCTAAGAAGGAACGTTTATTTAAACCAATAATGGCTGAAATATATGCATTAGAAGATAGTGCGTTTGAAGAAGAATTTGTAGAAAAAGTAGAAGAAAATATAGAAGAATAAAAATAAACAAATCAAATTTAATATGTTTACAAAATAAATTTTGTGTGGTAGAATAACGACATGCAAAATTTATTTATGTCGAAATGGCGGAACTGGCAGACGCGTCAGACTCAAAATCTGATATAGGCAACTATGTGTGGGTTCGATTCCCACTTTCGGCACCATACTTACAAGGCAGACTAGACAAGTCTGCTTTTTATTTTAAGGAGAACAGAATTATGAAAAACAAAGTATATGTTTTAGATTATGTAGAAGAAAACGATTTTAAGAAAAGAGAAAGAGGTCTTAAAAAATACAATATGTTAGCATATAAAAAATTAATGTTTGAGTATTATCCAAGTTTGAGAAATGGAACTTTTTTAGGAGATATTGTATCTACAGATAAAAAGGAAAAGATAACTCATTATTCTTTGAAACTTCCTGCAGACACTTTGTTTGAAAAAGTGCATGGTAAAGTTACGTTAGAATATATAGTAAATGAAAAGGAGGGTATTGTATACCTTAAAACAATATTACCAGACATATTATTAGAAGGACATACAAGTGAACTTAGTACATATAAGGGAATAATGGTAAGCAAAGAACATCCAGAAAAGGATATGTTCAAAATAAATTTATTAAATATGTTAAATAAAGACTAGTAAAATATAAACACAAAGGAGATACAAATGAAAGTAGGATTAGTATTAGAAGGCGGAGGTATGCGTGGTATATATACTGCAGGAGTACTTGATGCCTTAATGGACAATAATATAAAAATAGATGGAATAATTGGTACAAGTGCAGGTGCAATATTTGGAGTAAACTATTTTTCTAAACAAAGAGGAAGAATAGTAAGATACAACAAAAGATTTTGCAAAGAAAAGAAAAATATAAGCATACATTCGCTAGTTACAACAGGAAATATAATAAACAAAGAATTTGCATTTTACAAAGTTCCTTTTGAACTAGATGTTTTTGATGATGAAGAATACAAAAAAGCTACAAAAGAATATTATGCAACTGTTACTAATGTTGAAACAGGTAAAGCAGAATATATAAAAATAGATAGTGTATATGATCAAATGGAAGCTTTAAGATCAAGCGCAGCAATTCCATTAGTTTCTAAAATTGTAGAGTTAGATGGCAAGAAGTATTTGGATGGTGGAATTGGAGATAGCATACCAGTAGAAAAAATGTTATCACTAGACTATGATAAAGTAATAGTTGTTTTAACTCAGCCTAAGGAGTATATAAAGAAACCATTAAGTAGAGGTAAAGAGAAAATGACTAGATTAATCTATAAAGATTATCCAAACTTTATAGAAGCTATGACTAATAGGCATGAAAGATATAACAAAACTATAGAAAGAATAATAGATTTAGAAAATAAAAAAGAAATATTTGTAATAAGACCAAGCATTAAATTAAATATAAGTGTGATGGAAAGAGAAGAAGAGAATATAGAAGCAGTATATAGACTAGGCCTTAAAGAGGGAAATGAAAGCATAGAATTATTAAAGGAATACTTAAATAAATAGATGCAAATGTTAAGTGCAACTAAAAATTAACAAAAAACAACTAAAAATTGGTAGTGTGCAACCACTTGAAACTATATAATTTGCATTAAGAAAGGGGAGAAAATATATGAAATTATCTGAAAACTTAAAAATAATAAGAAGAGATAATAACTTGTCTCAAGAACAACTTGCGGAGAAGTTAGGAGTATCTAGACAAGCTGTTTCAAAATGGGAATCTGGACAAAGTTATCCTGAAATGGATAAAGTTCTTCTTATATGCAAAATATTTAATTACAATATTGATGAACTAATGAATGAAAATGTAAAAGTAGTGGAGGAAACAAAAGAGTCTACAAGTATGATTAATAAATATGCAAAAGATTTCTTTAATTTTATTACTAAAACTATAGATATGTTTAGTTCGATGAAGTTTAAACAGAAATTAAAATGCATGATTGAACAATGTTTTATGTTTTGTTTAATATTTTTTATATTTTTTTTAATAGGAGCGGTAGCAGATTATATAGCTAATAATGTATTTGGAACTATATTTGGAGATTTATATTATGAGGGAATAAGACAAATATTAGAAGCAATATATATTGGATTTTCTATAATAGCAGGAACTACAGTTTTCTTACATATATTTAAGATTAGATATTTAGACTATTATGAAATAGTAAAAGAAAATGTAGAAGAAGTGGAAAATATTAAAGAAGAAAATAAGGGTAAAGAGGAAGTTGAAAAAAATAACAAAATCTTTATAGAGAAGAAAAAAGAAAAAGTAATAATTCGTGATCCAAATCATTCAAGTTCTAAATTCTTAAATGGATTATTTAACTTAGTATTAGCTTTCATAAAGGTCGTAGTAATTTGCGTAGGTCTGTTATTTGTATTTACGTTTGTTTCGTTATTCACACTTCTAGTACTAAGCACTTTGTTTATAAAGACTGGTATGTTATTTGTAGGAACATTGTTATTAATAATAGCGCTATTAATAGGTAACTATGTAATATTAGAATTGCTATATAACTTTATTGTAAACAAGAAATACAATAAAGTTAGAGTGGGCATAATGTTACTTGTTTCTTTAATAATAGCAGGTGTAAGTATAGGCTTAATATTAATTGGTATAACTAATTTTGAAATAATAGATACTACTGAGGATACTTTTGATACAGTTGAAGAGTATGAGTATGCGATGAAGGAAGATTTATCTTTCAATATACATAATTGTTCATATAGATATATAGCGTCAGATATAAATAATGTTAAAGTCACAATAAAACATAGTAAATATGCAAATTGTTTGGTATATGATGAAAGCAGCGTGATAGATATATATTGTGGAAACGATGAAAGACAAATTATTGATTTAATAAAACGAACAATTAAGGACATAAATAATAAGAAAATAAAAAGTTATTTATGTGTAGCAGAAGTATATATTTATGCATCTCAAGAAAATATAATTAAAATTCAAGAGAACATTAGAAATAGAGAAGATGCGGAAGATGAACATTATAGATATCTTACTGAGAGTGAGTATCGAAGATATATTACTGAAAATGAAAGCTTAAGAAATAATTTAGAAGATATGCAAAATACAATAGATAAGCAAAAAGATGAAATAAATGATTTAAGACAAAGAATAAGATAATATGAAATAGTAAAATAAAAATACAGGAAGAATATACTTCCTGTATTTTATTGCCTTTTTTTGAGTGTTGTGGTATAATTTTTTATGTCAAATAGACGTGTGACTAAAGTTTAATTAAACAATAGAAAGAGGTGAAAAAACATGTTTTGGCTAAATGACAAGTTTGAAATATGGTACATGGGAAATAGAAAACAAGTTCCTAAAGAGGAAGTAGAGAAGATGCTACTTAAACGGATGGTAAAAAACACATCTGAAGTTACATATGTAAATGCATCGGACAAAGTAACATATTCTGATGTATTACAATTCATCTTGCTAAATCTGAAAGATGCGGTAAGAATCCAAGTTTATTCTGATGGAGCAGTAAGGATTTATCTTCACGATATCTTCATGAAATTATCTGTAAATTGGGATACGGTTGGAGTATATGATGACTTATGCAATATGTTTGCTTTATCAATGTTTTTGATTGATGTTGAAAACTACAAGTAAACTAGACAAAGAGAACAGTACAAAGTATTGTTCTCTTTTGTTATGTACATATAGGTTAAATACGCTAAATTAGTACCTTGTTTTCTATTTACAAAAATCTACTTATGTGATACTATGATTTTGTTATTAAGAGGCAAAAAAATATATTAAATGGAATATATAATAACATAAGGAGAAAACTAAAATGATAGTAGATAGCGTGGAAAAATTAGAAAAAGCAATTGCTAGTACAAGAAAAGCACAGCAAGAATTCGCTAAGTTTAGTCAAGAACAAGTAGATGAAATATTTAAAGCAGCGGCTATTGCAGCAAATGCAGCAAGAATACCACTTGCAAAAATGGCTGTAGAAGAAACAGGAATGGGTCTTGTAGAAGATAAAGTAATTAAGAACCACTATGCTGCAGAATATATATATAACAAATATAGAGATACAAAAACATGTGGAGTAGTAGAAGAAGACAAAGCTTTTGGTATAAAGAAAGTATTAGAACCAATTGGAATAATAGGAGCGGTTATACCAACAACAAATCCAACTTCAACTGCAATATTTAAGACATTAATAGCTCTTAAAACTAGAAATGGAATAATAATAAGTCCACACCCTAGAGCAAAGAACTCTACAATAGAAGCAGCAAGAATAGTTCTAGATGCAGCAGTTAAAGCAGGTGCACCAAAAGGAATAATATCTTGGATAGATGTTCCATCTTTAGAACTTACAAATACATTAATGCACTCAGTAGATACAATACTTGCAACAGGTGGACCAGGTATGGTTAAGTCTGCATACTCAAGTGGTAAACCAGCGCTAGGAGTTGGTGCGGGTAATACACCAGCAATAATAGATGAATCTGCAGATATAATTTTAGCAGTAAACTCAATCATACACTCAAAAACTTTTGACTATGGTATGATATGTGCATCAGAACAATCTGTAATAGTAGATAATAAAATATATGATGCTGTTAAAGAGGAATTTGTAAAACGCGGATGTTATATCTTAAATGAGAACGAAACAGAAAAAGTTAGAAAAACAATAATAATAAATGGAGCATTAAACGCAAAGATAGTTGGACAAAGTGCATATACAATTGCAAAACTTGCAGGAGTAGATGTAGAGAAAACGACTAAAGTGTTAATAGGTGAAGTAGAGAATGTAAATCTAGATGAAGAATTTGCTCACGAAAAACTATCTCCAGTTCTTGCAATGTATAAAGCAAAGAACTTTAAAGAGGCTATTAGTAAAGCAAAAGTTCTAGTAGAAGATGGTGGTTTAGGTCATACTTCATCATTATACATAAACACACTTACTGAGAAAGATAAAATTGAAGAATTCTATAACTCAATGAAAACATGTAGAGTATTAATAAATACTCCAGCAGCGCAAGGTGGTATAGGAGATATATACAACTTTAAGTTAACTCCATCACTTACACTTGGTTGTGGATGATGGGGTGGAAACTCAGTATCTGAAAACGTAGGAATAAAGCAACTATTAAATGTTAAAACAGTTGCTGAAAGGAGAGAAAACATGCTTTGGTTTAGAGCACCAGAAAAAGTATATATTAAAAAAGGTTGCTTACCAGTTGCACTAGATGAACTTGGTACAGTATTAAATAAAAAGAGAGTATTTATTGTTACAGATAAATTCTTATATGAAAATGGTTATACAAAACCAGTAACAGATAAATTAGATGAATTAAAAATAGCGCATGCATCATTCTTTGATGTTGAACCAGATCCAACACTTGAATGTGCAGTAAAAGGAACAGAACAAATTAGAGCATTTAATCCAGACTGCATAATAGCAATTGGTGGTGGTAGTGCAATGGATGCTGCAAAAATTATGTGGGTAATGTATGAACATCCAGAAGTAGATTTTATGGATATGGCTATGAGATTTATGGATATACGTAAGAGAGTATACACATTCCCTAAAATGGGTGAAAAAGCATACTTTATAGCAGTACCTACAACTGCAGGAACAGGTTCTGAAGTAACTCCATTTGCTGTTATAACAGATGAAAAGACTGGAACTAAATATCCACTTGCAGATTACGAACTTATGCCTAATATGGCAATAGTAGATGCAGATATGATGATGAATGCACCAAAAGGTCTTACATCAGCATCAGGTATAGATGCAGTAACACACGACCTTGAAGCATTAGCATCAATGATGGCTACAGAATATACAGATGGTTTAGCAATAGAAAGCTTAAAGAACATATTTAAATATCTACCTCGTGCTTACGATAATGGCTCAAATGATCCAGAAGCAAGAGAAAAAATGGCTAATGCAGCTACTATGGCAGGTATGGCCTTTGCGAATGCATTCCTTGGAGTATGCCACTCTATGGCACACAAATTAGGATCATTCCATCACTTACCACATGGTGTAGCAAATGCGTTAATGATAGAACATGTATTAAGATTTAATAGCGTAGATGCACCACCTAAGATGGGAACATTCCCACAATATGACCATCCAAAAACATTAGAAAAATATGCATTGGTAGCAGATGCATTAGGATTAGGTGGAAAAACAAACGAAGAAAAACTAGAAAATTTAATTAAAGCAGTAAACGACTTAAAAGAAAAAGTTGGTATAAAGGAAACAATAAAAGATTATGGCATAGATGAAAAAGACTTCCTAGCAAGACTTGATGAAATGACAGAACAAGCCTTTGATGATCAATGTACTGGTGCAAATCCAAGATATCCATTAATGAGCGAAATAAAAGAAATGTACTTAAACGCATATTATGGAGGTAAAAGATAATGGCAGTAAAAATTGTAAAGGTGTTAGCTGAAAGAAAAAACAAAACAATATATAGAGATGGAGATAGAGTAATTAAATTATTCGAAAAGAAACATCCTAAATCTAATATATTAAATGAAGCATTAAATCAAGCAAGAGTAGAAGAAGCTACAGACTTAAATATTCCAAAGCTTTTAGAAGTAACTAAAATAAAAGAAGGTTGGGCTCTAGTATCTGAATATGTTTCAGGTACAACCCTTGCTGAACTTATGGAAAAACATCCAGAAAAAGAAGATGAGTACTTAGAATTATTTGTTAAACTTCAATTAGAAGTTTTATCTAAAAGAGTTCCTTTACTTAGCAGAATGAAGGACAAGTTTAGTAAAAAATTAAAAGAAACTACTCTAATAGATGATGCTACTAAATATGAACTTGAACAAAGATTAGATGGTATGAAAAATCATGCAAAACTTTGTCACGGAGATTTTAATCCAAGTAATATAATAATTACAGAAAAAGGTGATGCATATATACTAGATTGGTCGCATGCGACACAAGGTAACGCATCAGGTGATGCAGCAAGAACATTCCTTTTATTTTCAATACAAGGAAAAGATAAGTTAGCAGAAAAATATTTAGAAATATTTTCTAAGGAAAGTGAAATAGAAAAAACGCACATTAGAAGATGGATTCCAATAGTTGCAGCAACTCAGCTTACTAAAGGAATTAAAGAAGAACAAGAATTTCTAAGTCGTTGGATAAATGTTGTAGACTTCCAATAGGAAAGTAGTAAAGTATTAAATTGGATAATGGTACTTAGGTACGTTATTATATATTTTTGATGTAAATAAGGAGGAATAAGATATGTCAGAAAGATTTGTTTTAAATGAAACTTCACACTTTGGTAGAGGTTCAAGAGAAGTACTAGCTCAAGAAATAGCAAACAGAGGATATAAAAAAGTATTATTTGTAACAGATAAAACTCTTTTAGATTGCGGTGTTGCAGGAAAAGTTAGTGCGGTTTTAGATGCAGCAGGTATCCCTTATGATACTTATGCAGATATTAAACCAAACCCAACTGTTAAAAATGTACAAGATGGTGTTGCAGCATGCAAAGAATCTGGTGCAGATGTAATAGTTGCAGTAGGTGGTGGATCTGTAATGGATACAGCTAAGGGTATTTCAATAATAATGACTAACCCAGATAGAGCAGACGTTGTATCTTTAGAAGGAGTATCTAATACTAAAAATAGAGGAATGGCAATGGTAGCACTTCCAACAACTCATGGTACTGCAGCAGAAGTTACAATTAACTATGTAATAACTGATGAAGACAGAGAAGTTAAAATGGTTTGTGTTGACCCTAACGATATACCACTTCTTGCAATAGTAGACTCTGAACTTATGGAAACACTTCCAAAATCTACAGCAGCAGCTACAGGTATGGATGCGTTAACACACGCAGTTGAAGGATACATTACTAAAGGACACAATACTATGTCTGACATGTTCCACATGCAAGCTATTAAATTAATATTTAAATATTTACCAGCAGCAGTAAATGAAAAAGATCCAAAAGCAGTAGAAAAAATGGCTCTTGCTCAATATATAGCTGGTATGGGATTCTCAAATGTTGGACTTGGAATAGTTCACTCAATGGCTCACCAATTAGGTGCTGTATATGACACACCACACGGTCTAGCTAATACAATATTACTTCCAACAGTCATGAGATTTAATGGTGCAGTTTGCGCAGATAGATTTAAAGAAATACTAGCTGGTTTAGGTGTAATAGGAGCATTAAGCTTTACAGATGAACAAGCTGTAGAAGTATTTGTAGGAAAGATATTAGAACTTTCTAAAACAGTTGGAATAAACACAACAGTTAAAGATACTGGATGCAAAGAAGAAGATTTAGATATGCTTGCTGAAAAAGCAATGGCAGATCCATGTATGCCAGGTAACCCAAGAGAAGTAACTAAAGAAGACTTTATCAAATTATATAGAGAAGCTATGTAATAGGAAAGACAATGGAACAAGAAATAAACAAAGAAAAGCAAAAGAAAAAATTACATATATTGGATAAGATTTTTGTAATAGCATCATTTATAATACCAATGTTAGGAATGCTTGGAGATTATATAATGTGGTATGGAGTTACAGAAGGAGGATTCCCTGTATGTACATGTCTTTCAATATTTCCTTATGGAATATTGTTAGTAGTTCTTGCAATTATTGCAATGGTAAAGAAAATAGACACAGAGTTTTGCAAACTATGGGTAATATTGTTTATACCTTGGTTGTTTATTGGTGCAATGCTTCTAGAAATGGTTGTGTTAGCATTAATAATCTGGTTAATTTCTTTAATAATGAATAAATAGTAAAATAACAAGTATATAAATTGACAAACAAGGCGAGATTGTTGAAATCTCGCTTTTTTTCGTGTATAATATACATACTTGAGGAAGTAGGGGAATATGAGAAGTATATATATAGTATTAACGATGACAGGCACTATAGTTTCAAGAATAGTAAAATTTTATACTAGAAAAGAATTTGGCCATGTGTCTATAGCGCTAGATAAAGAGTTAGAAAGAATGTATAGTTTTGGTAGATTAAATCCATACAATACTTTTATTGGTGGGTTTGTACATGAACATATACATAGCGGAACATTTTATAGATTTAGAAATACAACATCTGAAGTTTTAAGAGTTAGAGTTACAGATGAACAATATGCTAAACTAGAACAAATAATATTAAAAATAGAAGCTGAAAAAGAAAAATATAAATTTAATATACCAGGATTATTTGCAGTAAGTATAAATAAAAAGATACAAAAAGAGAATCATTTGTATTGTGCAGAGTTTGTAAAATATGTATTAGAAGAAGCTGGTATAGTAGAGGGATTGCCAGAAATAATACAACCGGAACATTTTTATGTGATTCCACATAAGAGTATATATAAAGGACTTTTAAGGAATTATAGATATAGAGTAAAATTTACAGATAAAGAATTAAAACAAATGGAAAAGAACAATATTAAATTAAGTAAAAGAAAACAGTTAAATTGCAATATTTAATGTTTTGTGATACCATTTTTATGAGGAGAACAAATGAAAAAGAAACAAAAAAAGTTAATTAGTGGAATAATAACAGGGGTATTAGCATTAGTATTAGTAGTGTTAGACCAAGCTGGTTATGTAGATTTAGATAAATACTTAGATAGTAGTAATAAGGTTGTTACAGAATCAAATGCATACACTGATGTTAACAAATTAAACGAATACAAAGTAGTTAGAGTTGTTGATGGAGACACTTTTGTTGTAGACTTTAATGGTAAAGAAGAAAAGGTAAGATTAATAGGAGTAGATACACCTGAAAGTGTACATGTAGATAAAGCAAAAAATACTAAAGAGGGTATATTGGTGTCAGATTATACTAAATCTAAATTAAACGGAAAAACAGTTAAATTAGAATTTGATGTTAGCGAAAGAGATAAGTATGGAAGACTTCTTGCATATGTATATATAGATGGCGAAATGTATAATAAGCATTTATTAGAAATAGGATATGCTAAAATTGCAACATATCCACCAAATGTTAAATATGTAGAAGAATTTAAGGAAATACAAAAAGAAGCAAGAGAAAATAAAGTTGGATTATGGAATGAGTAGATAAGGAGAGAAAATGGATAAGAAGAAAATAACAATAATAGCAGTAATTACACTAATAGTTGTTGTTTGTCTTGGAATAATAATATTTACAGGAAAGGATAAACCACCGGTAAATAATGTTACAAACAATAATAATAGTACAGGTGAACTTACAGGTAAAGCACCATCTAAAATAGATGATGATGAAAAAGATTTAGCTAAAGCAATGCAAAATGAATTGTTTGAATTTATACCCAAAATATATTATGAAGAGATAGCACCGTTTTCTAGTTTTTTCATAATGGACGCAACGCTTCATAAGATGATGGATGAAGAAGAGGATTTTGATTATTCTGAAGCTAATGTAAATAAATATGTAAAAAAGTTATTTGGTAAAGATGCAAAGATAAATACAAAAGAAGTAACAGAACCAGACATTAATAAATCAATATTCTTTTATGATGAAGAATCTAAATCGTATTCTGTAATACCAATAGGATATGGTGGAATGTTTAATAAACAAATATTTATGAATGCAACTGAAACAAAAGAATATTACTATGTATATACATATATGCTATCTGGAGTATACAACTATGATGAAGACAATATAGTTACAGATGAATATGGTGATATAGACTTTGAAAATACAAAAATGCAAGTAGTAATAGGAGATAAAAATGGTAATGACTTAGTTCATATTTTTGATAGCTATGAAGATATGGAAAAAGAAGAAATATGGATTAGCGACCATAGAGATGAAATGCCAGTTCTAAGATATACATTAAAGAAAGATGGCAAGTCATATTATCTTGTAGAAGTAGAACAAATAAATTATTAAGATAAGTAAAGTAACAGAAATTGTATCTGTTACTTTTATTTTTTATAAAACAGTTGTATAATATTAGTGTTATTAATGGGAGGGAGAATATGAAGAAAATAATTGTGGGTGTTATTATAGTTATTTGTTTAGTTTGTGCATATTCGTTAGGGTATTCAAATGGAATGGAAAAAGTAAGTAAACATTTTTATGGAAATACAAATAATGAAGAAAATAAAGTGACTGAAAAAGATAAGAAAACAAAAGAATTTGAAAAAGAAGGTTATTTATTTGATGAAAAGATAAAAGTTAATGTAGATGATTTTAATAATGTTAAATATCTTGTATCTGATGATATCACAGCTACTAAACTTATAGTAAAAAATGATGGCTCAATAATCAAATTTAATTTAGGTAAGAAGTTTTCTAATGAATCGCATGTGTTAAAGTTGAGTTCTAAAATTACTGGAGAAATTGCAGTGGGCATTGTAGATGAAAATTGTGAAGATTACTGGTTTGTAATGAAAGATTATACAATATTAAAGGTAGACACAATAAATGATAAGATAACAAAAGAAAAAGAATTGCCAAATGACATTATGTTTAGAAGTAACGAAATTATAAGAGCGCTAAAAAAGATAAAATATGATATGATAATAAGTGAAGGCCATTTTTATATACAAGTTCTAAAAGATAATATTATATATAATTGGGATTATGATAATACTGCTGAGTATAATATAAATCCATTTGCTGATGAATATAAAAATGGTGAAGTACCAAACAATGAGCAAGTAGTATTATTAGATTATCAATTTATTCGAACAAATAACGCAATATATAAATATTGTTTATTAAATGAAGAAGAAGTAAAAAAATATGCAGATGTTAAAGAAAAATATGGTTATCAAAAGTTAGAAATAAGTAAATATTTAAATGAAATTGTATATATAGATGCAGAGTGTGCAATTATGAATGACGGAACGGTTTATATTTGATGTGTGCTTAAACACAAAAACAGGGATGAAATATACCCTGTTTTTTGTATGTTAAAATATACATATAAATAACTTAAAAAAATAAGTTATAAAAGTCTCACAAGTATTGCAAAATAAATATTAGTGATATAAAATATAGTTAGCCAATTTAAGGAGGTTTTTATATGATAAAAGTTGGAATAAATGGATTCGGAAGAATCGGAAGATTAGTAATGAGAGCATCGCTAGAAAGGGAAAATGTAGATGTAGTAGCAGTAAATGATCCTTTTATAGATCTAGAATACATGAAGTACATGTTACAATATGACACAATACATGGAAAATTAAATAAAGAAATTAAAGTTGAAGATGGAGCTTTAGTTGTAGATGGCAAGAAAATACTTGTATACAATTTCAAAGATCCTAATGAAATACCTTGGAGAGATTCAGGAGCAGAATACATTGTTGAATCTTCAGGTGCATTCACAACTTATGAAAAAGCATCAGCTCACTTAACAGGTGGAGCTAAAAAGATAGTTATCTCTGCACCAGCAAAAGATAACTCACCTATGTTTGTTATGGGTGTAAACCACGATACATACACTAAAGATATGGTAGTTGTATCTAACGCATCTTGTACAACAAACTGCTTAGCACCTCTTGCTAAAGTTGTAAATGATAAATTTGGAATAGAAGAAGGATTAATGACTACAGTTCACTCTGTAACTGCAACTCAAAAAACAGTTGATGGTTCATCAAACAAAGACTGGAGAGGCGGAAGAGCAGCAACATACAATATTATACCTTCATCAACAGGAGCAGCTAAAGCTGTTGGTAAAGTTATTCCTGAACTTAATGGAAAACTTACTGGTATGTCATTTAGAGTTCCAACTCTAGACGTATCTGTAGTAGACTTAACATGTAGATTAAAAACTCCTGCAAAATATGATGAAATAGTTGCAGCAGTTAAAGAAGCATGTGATGGTGAATTAAAAGGAATTATGTCTTACACAGAAGAAGATACAGTTTCTTCAGACTTTATACATGATCCACACACAAGCATATTCGATGTTAAAGCAGGTATTCAATTATCTGATACATTCGTAAAACTAGTTGCTTGGTATGATAATGAATGGGGTTACTCAAACAAAGTGTTAGATTTAGTAGCACATATGTATGAAGTAGATAATAAATAAGAGGTTGTTTAAGAGGATAAAAATATATGAATAAAAAAAGTGTTAGAGATATTGATGTATCTAATAAAAGAGTTTTAGTTAGAGTAGATTTTAATGTTCCTTTAGATTTAGAAACAAAAACTACAATAACAAACGATAAAAGAATTAGAGAATCATTAAATACTATAAAATATTTAATAAATAATGATGCGAAAGTAATTCTTTGCTCTCACATAGGTAAGACTAAAGAAAAACTTTCAATAGCGCCAGTAGCAGTTCGTTTAGGTGAATATCTAGAAAAGCCAGTAACACTTATACCAGAAATAATTGGAGATAACGCTAAAGCTGTTATCTCTAATATGGAACCTGGTGATGTAGTATTACTAGAAAATGTTAGAAGATTTGCTGAAGAAGAAGCAAATGATGAAACATTTGCAAAAGAACTTGCTAGTTTAGCAGATATCTATGTAAATGATGCATTTGGAACTGCACATAGAGCACACGCTTCAACAGAAGGTGTTGCAAAACATTTACCAGCTGTATGTGGTTTCTTAATAGAAAAAGAATTAAAAGCTTTAGGAGATGCAATAGATAATCCTAAGAGACCATTAGTTGCAATAATTGGTGGTGCTAAAGTATCATCTAAAATAGCAGTGCTTTTAAATCTTTTAGAAAAAGTAGACACAATAATAATTGGTGGTGGAATGACATATACATTCGTTAAAGCATTAGGTGGTAACATTGGTAATTCTATACTTGAAGAGGACAAGATAGAAGTTGCTAAAGAAATACTTGCTAAAGCTAAGGAAAAGAATGTAAAAGTTGTACTTCCAATAGATACAGTAGCAGCTGTAGAATTTGCAGAAGATGCAGATAGCATAGTAGTAGAATCAATGAATATACCTGATGGATACCAAGGAATGGATATTGGACCTAAATCTATAGAACTATTCACAGAAGTAATTAAAGGTGCTGGAACAGTTGTATGGAATGGACCAGTTGGAGTATTTGAGTTTAAGAAATTTGCAACTGGAACAAATGCAGTAGCTAAAGCTATGGCAGAATCTAACGCTGAAACAATAATAGGCGGTGGAGATAGTGCATCAGCAGTAGCTAAAGCAGGTCTAGAACATGAAATGACACATGTATCAACAGGTGGCGGAGCATCACTAGAATTTATGGAAGGAAAAGAACTTCCGGGTATAGTTGCTCTTAATGACAAATAATAGTAGGAGAATTAAATGGAGAAATTAGCATCAAATAAATTTGTTATAATAATACTTGCGGCGATAATAATTATCGCTGTGAGTATTTTGATGCTTTTAGGGGATAAAAACAGCAATAAAGAGATTATTCCTAATGCTGAAATAACAGATAGTTTAACTGATGAACAAATGTTAAGTATTAAAACTCAGTATGAACAAGAAGGAAATATGGAAGAGTTTGAAGAAGTATTTAACAATATAGAACAAGCTGTAGCAGCTAATTTTTTAGATGGAACAATAACTTCAGAAGAAGAACTTAAATTAGAGATAGATAAAGTCAATAAGATGTTTAAATCGTCAGATTGGGATTATTTAGATATAATTTATCCTTCTTTTTGGATGGGAGATTGGTCGTTAGATTCAAAAGGTAAACTGTATTTCACATTTAGAGATTCTAGATTAAAACCAGATTGGGTAGAAGATTTAGAAATAAAAGATTACGTTAAGTAAGGAGAAAAAATTATGCGTAAAAAAGTTGTAATAGGAAACTGGAAAATGAATATGACAGCCGAAGAAGCTAAAAACTTTTTAAGATTTATGTCTGTAGAAGTTAAAGATAACGAAGTTGAAGTTGGATTTGCAGTGCCATATACAGCATTATGGTCAAGTGTAGATGCTGTAAAAGACAACGAATATATTGGCATAGCAGCTCAAAATGTACACTACGAACCAAGAGGTGCATACACTGGTGAAATAAGCGTAGAAATGCTTAAAGAAGCAGGCGTTAAATATTGTATAATTGGTCATAGTGAAAGAAGACAATATTTTAACGAAACAGATGAAGCTGTAAATAAAAAAGCAAAAGTTCTTTTAGAAAATGGAATAACTCCAGTAATATGTGTTGGAGAAACATTAGAAGAAAGAGAAGCTAACATTCATATGGGAAGAATTGAGGATCAAGTAAGACTTGCTATAGATAATATAGATATAAGATTCGTAGATAAAATAATAATAGCATATGAACCAATATGGGCTATAGGTACAGGTAAGACAGCTACAAAAGAACAATCTGAAGAAATGTGTTCACATATTAGATATAATGTAGCTAAAATGTACGGATTAAATGTAGCAGATAATGTTAGAATTCAATACGGCGGAAGTGTAAATGAAGCTAACGCAAAAGAGTTGTTTGAAATGCCAAATATTGATGGTGCACTAGTTGGTGGTGCAAGCTTAAAACCAACATTTACTAATATAATAAAAGCAGCAAGATAGTAAGGGAGAAAAATATGAAGGATAAACAGTATGTGCTAATGGTCTTAGATGGCGTTGGCATAAATGAGGATGAAAGAGGTAATGCATTTAAAGCGGCAAACACACCTAATATAGATAAGTTATTTGCAAAATATCCAAATGCGTCGCTTAAAACAAGCGGACTAAGTGTAGGACTTCCAGATGGACAAATGGGAAATTCTGAAGTTGGGCATATGAGTATAGGTGCAGGAAGAGTAATTTACCAAGACTTAACTTTAATCTCAGAAAAGATTAGAACAGGTGAGTTTTTTAAGAATAAAGTGCTTTTAGATGCAGTAAATCACGTTAAAGAAAAAAATAGTAAGTTACATATATTTGGACTTTTATCTGATGGTGGGGTTCATTCGCACATAGAACATTTCTATGCGCTTTTAGAACTAGCTAAAAGAGAAGGAATATCTAAAGTATATATTCATGCTTTTATGGATGGAAGAGATACTCCTCCAACATCAGGTGTAGAATATATGAGATCATTAGAAAATAAATGTAAAGAACTAGAAGTAGGTAAAGTAGCAAGTATCCCAGGTAGATACTATGTAATGGATAGAGATAAACGTTGGGATAGAGTAGAACTTGCATATAACGCATTAACATTAGGTGAAGGTAAGCATTTTAAATCTGCTGAAAGAGCAATAGAAAATTCATATGAATGCCAAGAATTTGATGAGTTTATAAAACCTATAGTTCTAGTAGATGAAGAAGATAAGCCTTTGGCTTTAGTAGAGTCTGGAGATGCAGTAATATTTGCAAACTTTAGACCAGATAGAGCACGTGAAATATCTCATGCATTTAAAGATACAAACTTTACTGGGTTTACAAGAAAAACAGGAAAACTTTCAAACCTTATGTATGCCAGTATGACAGAATATGAAGAAACATTAGATACTGTTAAAGTTGCATTTAGAAAAGAAGAAATAAAAGAAACATTAGGCGAGTTTTTAGCTAAACGTGGATATACACAATTAAGAATAGCTGAAACAGAAAAATATGCCCATGTTACATTTTTCTTTAATGGTGGAGAAGAAAAAGAATTTAATGGTGAATCTAGAATTCTTGTTCCATCACCGAAGGTTGCAACTTATGACCTTAAACCAGAAATGTCTGCATATGAAGTTACAGATAAACTAGTAGAAGAGATTGATGGAAAGAAACATGATGTAATAATCGTTAACTTTGCAAATGGAGATATGGTTGGACATACTGGAGATTTCGATGCTGCAATAAAAGCAGTAGAAGCAGTAGATGAATGTGTTGGTAAGGTAATAGACAAACTAGTTTCAGTAGGTGGAGAAGCAATAATAATTGCAGACCATGGTAACTGTGAGCAAATGGTAGATTTAGTTACTGGTGAGGTTGTTACTTCGCATACAACATTTGATGTTCCAATAATAGTTGTATCAGATAGATATACTAAAGTAGAATGTGGAACATTAACAGATGTATCACCAACATTAATAGATATGATGGGCTTAACAAAACCAAAAGAAATGACAGGTCGTTCATTAGTAAAATAGAAAGGAAGTAAGGAATATGGAAAAAGATATGAGAATAAAAGTTGTACACGCAAGAGAAGTTTTAGACTCAAGAGGAAACCCTACTGTAGAAGTAGAAGTTAAATTAGAATGTGGAGCTAAAGGAAGAGCAATAGTACCTTCTGGAGCTTCTACAGGAGCATTTGAAGCTGTAGAATTAAGAGATGGAGATAAAGCTAGATACTTAGGTAAAGGTGTTCTAAAAGCTGTTGCAAATGTAAATGATATAATAGCTAAAGAAGTAGTAGGAATGGATGCAACAGAACAAGAAAAACTAGATGAATTAATGAACAAACTAGATGGAACAGATAATAAAGGTAAACTAGGAGCAAATGCAATACTAGGTGTATCAATGGCAGTTATGAGAGCAGCAGCAGAAGCTCAAGAAATTAGCATTCACACATATATTGGAGATGGTGAAGGAGTAACTCTTCCAGTCCCAATGATGAACATATTAAACGGTGGAAAACACGCAGATAATAGTGTTAACGTACAAGAATTTATGGTAATGCCAGTTGGAGCACCAAACTTTAGAGAAGCTTTAAGATGGTGTGCAGAAGTATTCCACAATCTAAAAGCAGTTCTTAAAGCTAAAGGATACAGCACAGCAGTTGGTGATGAAGGTGGATTTGCACCAAACTTAAAGAAAGATGAAGAAGCATTAGAATACATTGTTGAAGCAATAACTAAAGCTGGATATACACCAGGAAAAGACTTTAGAATAGCAATAGATGCTGCTGCAACAGAAATGTATGAAGAAGCTAAGAAAATAGGTAAAGAAGGATCATACTACTTCTGGAAAACTGGAGAAATATTTACAGTAGAAGAAATGATAAGCTTCTGGGAAAAAATGTGTGAGAAATATCCAATAATCTCTCTTGAAGATGGTCTTGCTGAAGAAGATTGGGAAGGTTGGAAACTACTTACAGATAGATTAGGTAAGAAAATACAATTAGTAGGAGACGATTTATTTGTAACTAATGTATCAAGACTTAACAAAGGTATCGAAACTAAAGTAGCTAACTCAATACTAATTAAAGTTAACCAAATAGGAACAATATCTGAAACATTAGCAGCAATTAAACTTGCAAATGATAACGGTATGACAGCAGTTGTATCACATCGTTCTGGTGAAACAGAAGATACTACAATAGCAGACCTTGTTGTAGGGTTAAATGCTGGACAAATTAAAACAGGTGCACCTTCTAGAACAGATAGAGTTGCAAAATATAATCAACTTCTAAGAATTGAAGAAGAATTAGGAGATAAAGCAAAATATCTTGGATTAGATGCATTCTTTAATTTAAAATAATAAAAATATAAAGTTAAAACAAGTCATAGAAATATGGCTTGTTTTTATTATATTTTAGAGTTTACATAAGTTTACAAGGGGCTGAAAATATGGTATAATATATATGTTAGTATTTTTTAGTCCAAATAATTATTTATGGAGGTTTAAAATGACTGAAGAAATGCGGCAAATAGCAATAGAGAAGACTATAAAAAGGATAAAAGTTGTATCTATTCTTCTTGCAATCTGTTTATTCTCACTTTGTTTGGTGTGCTATGCACAAAATGTTTCTAGTACGCCACCGGCAATCCCGTATGATAAAGTGCCAACGAAACTTCATATGGAGACACCTGATCTTCCCATGAACCCAATTGATGAATCTATTTTAGAGGAACTTGATGGTGTAAACAAGGAAGAAACACAGGCGGAAACTGAACAAGCAAAAGTTGAGCAGGTTACAGAAATATTAAATGAAGAGATTGCAGAAGAAGAGGTACCAACAGAAGAAGCTCCTACTAAGGAACCTGAAGTGATTGTAACAAAGAATCCGGCATATTCTTACACTCAAGCAGAATTAGATTTATTAGCTAAATTAATCTTTCATGAAGCGGGTGGAGAATGTTATGAAGGTCAAGTTGCAGTCGGAGCAGTAGTTCTAAATCGTGTAAGAGCACAAGGATTTCCTAACAATATTTACGATGTGATTTATGCAAAAAATCAATTTTCACCCGTAAGAAGTAGTAAGTGGAATAATCCTGTGCCTTCAGGAACAAGAGTTTATGAAGCGGCTCTTGAAGCTTTGAATGGTACTGATCCTACAAATGGCGCACTCTATTTCTATAATCCGAAGACTAGCACAAGCAGTTGGATTTTTACAAGACCTGTAGTTAAGGTTATTGGAAATCACAATTTTGCAAAATAAAAAAGTTGCCCTAAGTAGGGCAGCTTTTTTATTTGCAAAAGAGAATACCTGTGATATAATATGCATATAAAAGGGGCAATAAATATGAAAAAACTATATGAAATAATAAAGAAGTATTATTTAAAATATAAAGAAATGATAAACTATTTAATTTTTGGTGGCCTTACTACAGTTCTTAATTTTATAGTATATCTTCTTTTTACAAGATGTTTTAGTTTAGAGGAAGTATTAAGTAGTGGATTAGCATGGATAATATCTGTACTGTTTGCTTATGTTGTAAATAAAATCTTTGTATTCGAAAGTAAAGTAAAAGGAATAGTAAATATATTAAAAGAAATGTTTGCATTTATAGGATGCAGAGTAATATCTGGAATAGCTTGTGATGTTGTATTATTTGCGTTAATGGTAAAGGCGTTAAGCATAAACGATGTTATATCTAAGATAGTAACACAAGTATTAGTAATAGTAGCAAACTATTTATTTAGTAAATTATTAGTTTTTAGAAAAAAGATAAATAATACTAATATATAAATATAATAAATTAAAGATACCCGAAAGGGTATCTTTTTTTAGTTTAGTAAGTATATTGAGTAATTTAGAATGAAGGCAAAAGAAATCCATAATAGATATGGGATATTAAGTAATCCGGCTGTTTTATTTAATTTATAAAATTCATATATCATAAAAGATACCAGTACTATTAATAAAACTAGCCATAAAGTGGATACTGCAAATAATGTAAATCTAAAGAAAAGTAATGGCCATAAAGCATTAACAACTAACTGAACATAATATAGTTTGTTTGCCTTATCATTATTTTCTTTTTTAGATATTATATATGCACTAATACCCATAAGAATATATAATACACTCCATACTATAGGAAATAAGAATCCAGGAGGGGCAAAAGAAGGCGTTTTTATCTTATTATATATTTCGGTATTACCAGCAATCATATTGCCTAAAAATCCGGTTATAAGCGGTATTAAAATATACAATAATAATCTTTTGTATTTGTTCCATAATTCTTTAATTTTATTAATCATATATACACTCACCAGTATTAATATATGTTTTTTGGTTATTAGTTATACGGATAAATTTAGATTAAAAATCAATTTAGATAATAATAGTATTCATCAGTAATAAGAATAACAATTTGCTTTATTAAAACAAATTCAGTATTCTTTGTTTGGCTTCTTCCCAAGAAATAAAGTTTTCTTTTTTGAACTAGCCATTTTCATACATTTCTATAACTCTATCTATTAGGATGCGTTCTGAATATGGAATTTTACTATTATCGTAAATAGATTCATCAAGTTTATAAGATTTTTCATCGTTTTTAATTATACATATTTCTCCTTTTAATTTTAGTGCTGAAAGTTATATAACTGTGTTAATATCAACACTATATGTATATTGTATATTCCAGAAAATACTTTGTAAATATACTTATAAAATAATGTACAAAAATATATTTTATATGGTAAAATATAAATGCGAGGGAATAATATGAATAAGGCAGAAAATGTATTGGATTTTTATTATAAAATGTGTAAATTAAAAGAAACAGAAAGAAGTGGCTGGGTGGATTGGAATATATCTAGAACAGGTCCAGTAGAAAGAATAGCAGAACATATATATGGAACGCAAATACTTGCAATGGCAATATACTTAGAATATGATTTGGATTTAAATATAGATAAGGTAACTACCATGCTTGCACATCATGAAACTGAAGAAGTAGAAATTGGAGATATAACTCCTTTTGATGGTGTTACTGAGGCTAAGAAGGCTGAACTAGGAAGAGAGGCCGTTTTAAGGATTACAAGTACAATAAAAAACGGTGAATACATTAAAAGATATGTAGAAGAGTTTGAAAAACGTGAGACAAAAGAAGCAATGTTTGCTTATCTTATAGATAAATTAGAATGTATTTTATGGGCTAAAAAATATTCAGATACAGGTAGAATAAGTTTAGAAACAGCACCAAAGGAACAAATAGAATTAGTAAAAGAAATAATAAATAAAGGTGCAAATGATGCAGGAGATATATTTAGAGAATTTCATAGATACAAATTTGCAGATGATGAAACATTTATGGAAATAATAAACTCTCTTGAAAATTATGTAATAAAAGAAAATTAAAAATATTAATTAAAATATGCATATTAAATATATGCATATTTTTTTGTTATTAACTCAAAATATTAACAAAATTAAAGAGAGGTAGTTATGAAAAACATATTTAATTTTGGAGTAATAATAGTTATTTTAATGGCACTTTTTGTAATGCTATATATAACATTTAATCACAATGAAATAAAACTTTTTCCAGAAGTTATTGCCGCAGTTAAAGATCAAAGTTCAACAAGTAGTAAAAAGAAAACAGATCAAAGTTCAGTATCTAATAATGGGGATATGATAGATTTGCTTGCAAGACTAATAAATGGTGAAGCAAGAGGTGAACCATATAAAGGTCAAGTTGCAGTTGGTGCTGTTGTTATGAATAGGGTTAAAAGCTCAGAGTTCCCCAATACTATTTCAGGAGTAATTTATCAGAAGAATCAATTCTCATGCGTTAAAGATGGACAGTTCGATAAACCAATTTCCAAAGATTCAACTGTATACAAAGCGGCAAGAGAAGCATATAATGGTGCAGATCCAACTAATGGTTGCCTTTTTTTCTATAACCCTAAAACAAGTACAAACAAATGGATATTTAGTAGACCGACTGTAACAACAATAGGTAAACATAGATTTACAAAGTAGGTGGAATATGTTAGGTAAAATAGAAGTAAAAATAAAAGAATTTAAGAAGAAACAGAATCCTAAAGTAATGGGAGTACTAGCGTTTTTTGTATTTGGATTAGTAACACTTTTTATGATGAATAGCATAAATATTTATGGTAGAGAAAAACAAGAAAATACAGATACAAACAATAGAAATATGTATGAAATAATAACAAGCGTAAACAATATAGACGTATTAGTTACAAAGTTAAAAATAACTAAAACAAGCGAATATAACTTACCGGTTTTATCTAAAATAATGGCTGAAGCAAGTAGGGCGAAAGATAACCTTTCTGCACTTCCGGTAAACCAAAGTGCACTTAACAACGTGTCTAAATTTTTTACGCAAGTTATTTCGTTTTCTGAGGTGTTAATTGCTAACGAAGCTAATTTAGATGAAAAGGATTATAAGAATATAGACAAAATTGGAAATGTTGCAGACAAATTAAATGAGACACTATCAGACATATATACAAGACTTACAGAAGGTAGAATTAAATGGGATGAAGTAGAAAAAGTTGCATCAGAAGAACTTACTAAAGATAAATCAGAACTTAATTTAGAAGGTGTAAATAACATAGCTTCTGTCCTAGAAGATTATGAAGGATTAATATATGATGGTGCTTTCTCTGAACATATAGTAAGTAATAAAGCTAAGAATTTAACGGGTAAGAATGTAACGGTAGAACAGGCTGTAGAGAAAGTAAAAGAATGTGTAATAAATTTGGGTAGAAAAGAAAAATACGAAATAAAAGACATTAAATATAATGGAGAGATAAACGGAAATATTCCACTTTATGATTTCAATGTAAAATGCATAAGAAATAATAACGAAGAAGAAAAAATAGAAATAGATGTGCAAATAACAAAACAAGATGGTAAACTACTTTTAATACTTAGTGATAGAGAAATAAAAGAAAAGAAATTAGATATAGAAGAATGCAAACAAATAGGAGACGAGTACCTAAAAGCATTAGGGCTTAAGAATTTTGATCCTACATATTATTTAGTAGATAATAATATGGTTACGATAAATTATGCGGCGGTACAAGATGGAGTACTTCTTTATCCAGATTTAATCAAAGTTAAAGTTGCTATGGATAATGGGGATATTTGCTCTGTAGAATGCAGTGGATATATATATAACCATACATCAAGAACAAATATAACACCTAGCATTACAGAAAATGAGGCAAAGAGTAAAATAAAT
Source organism: Clostridia bacterium (assembly GCA_045651205.1). Taxonomy (GTDB): domain Bacteria; phylum Bacillota; class Clostridia; order TANB77; family CAG-465; genus UMGS1649. The sequence continues at coordinate 99,786 of JAZRSA010000050.1, read as the reverse complement.
AAAGATATAGAAATAAAAAGCGTAAGACTTGCAGTTATTCCAAAAGAATCTAAAGAGGAAGTCTTAACTTATGAGATAAAAGGTAGAATAGACAATTATGATGTGCTCATATACATTAATGCTAAAGATGGTAGAGAAGAAAATGTTCTGTTAATATTAGAAACTCCAGGTGGAATCCTTACTATGTAATAAATATTATTGCTTTTAATATTTTTTTGACATATAATTTTTTTAGGTGATATAAAAATGTATGGAGTAGTACTAGAAGGTGGAGGACTAAAAGGCAGTTACCACTTAGGAGCGATGAAAGCTATTTATGAATGCGGATATAAAATAGGTGGATATGTAGGAACATCTATTGGTTCGTTTAATGCAGCAGTACTTGCGCAAGGAGATTTTGAAAGACTCTATGATGCTTGGTATAGAGGTTCATCAACATTAGGATTAGATGTAGATGAAAAAGAGATAGAAAAACTAGTAGATAAAAAAGTTAGTATGAAATCTATTAAATATTGGATGAATTTCCTTAAAGAAAATGTTTCAAATAAAGGCGTAGATTCTGCTAAATTAAAAAAATTATATAGTACATATATAGATGAGAAGAAACTTAGAAAATCTAAAATAGATTATGGTATGGTTACAGTATCTTTAACAGATATGAAACCTGTATATATGTATAAAGAAGATATTCCAGAAGGAGAAGTTGCATCATATGTTTTAGCAAGTTCATATCTTCCTTTTTTCAAGCAAGGAGATTTGCTAAAAGATAAAAAGACATATATTGATGGTGGCTTTTTTGATAACCGTCCTATATCTCTTCTAATAGATAAAGGATATACAGATTTTATTGAGATTAGAACACTATCTATAGGTGTAACTAAATGGGTTAATAGAAAGGGATTAAATGTAATAACTATTGAACCAAGTAAAAAGGTTTTAAGTGGCATTGCAATAAGCGATAACAAATCTGTTCGTAGAGATATGGAAATGGGATATTACGACGCTATGCGTGTTCTTAAAGGGTATATAGGAGATAAATTCTATGTTATACCAACAGAAGATAGCAAGGTGTTCAATGCGTTAATAAACATTACAGATGAACAAATTGAAACTATACTAAAAAAAGTTAAGATAAGCGGCGTTGAGAATAATATGGAGCCTAAGAAAGTATTGTTTGAAAAAATACTTCCAAACTTATCTTCTAAGTTAAAATCTGCAGATACATTAACATACCAAAGAACTATAGTTTCTATGATAGAATATGTTTTAGCAGATGAAAAAGATGTATTTAAATTTTATACTTTTGAAGAATTATTAGAGGAATTCAAAAAGAAAATACCAAAGTATACGAAAAAACAAAGAGAATCATTAATTAAAGACCCTACAGAAGTTTTAATACTAAATTTGTTAAAATATGTTGAATTGTAGCGAAAAAACAGACCTGTACTTTACTTTTTACCTAAAAAATAATATAATATATATGGTTAAAATAAAGACCAAAATAAATTTATGGAGGTAAAAAATGTTTAAGTCGAAGTACAGGATAGGACGGAAAAAAAGACAGCAGATAGCAGAATATTATGTGTACGAAAATAGCACGATTAGAAAAACAGCGGCACATTTTGGTATTCCTAAGTCTTATGTTCACAGAGCACTCGCGGATTTTAGATGCGATCGGTACACAAGAGATACTGAACTTGCTAAGAAAGTTTCAGAACTTGTGGAAAAGAATGTTACCGAACGTTCTACAAGAGGCGGCCAGTCCACAAAAGCTAAATATGGCAAGAAGAATGGTTAATTAAAAAGGCACACGTTAAAATATACGTGTGTCTTTTGCTGTATGTACTTGAATAATTTAAAAGTATATAATAGTATAAATATATTAGAAATAGGGGGATACATATGAAAGCAAGAGAAAAGTTTTTATTAATATTTATGATTACAATAATATTACTAAGTGTAGCAAGTGTAACAATGGGATATATAGAATTTAACAAATTTAGTGATGAACAAGCAGCGTTATGGGAAGAAATAGAAGCTGGAAGAACTGAAGATAAGTATTCTTTTGAAATAGAAGATGGAATTAAACAAAATATGAGTGAAGAACCAAATTACACGGACAGGGAAAAAGCACTAAATGCATATTTATCTTCTATAAATACAGAATATTTGTTAGAATATACAAATGTAAATGCAAGGATGATAGAAATTATTAATTTGCTTTTTTATAGTTTAAGCATTTCAATTTTTGTATATTGTATGTTTATTCTTGAATATAAAAATATGAAACAATATATATTAGATAATATTGGTATTTTATTAGTTTTTGTAGTGTTATGGGTTATTAACAATGCGTTAGCTTTAGGAGATAATTTGTTATTTAGAAACCACGCAGTTGAGATATTACCAATGTTATATGCTATGTTCTTAGTAGTAAATATAATAAAGAATGTAATAAAAAGAAAAACTGTAAAACAAGAGAAATAAATGAAAAAAGATGGATTGAAAGATATGTTATGGGAGATATAACATATCTTTTTTTACCTCATATAATAATATGAGGTGTAAAATGAGCAATTCAAAATTAATAGATAAAACAATACTTGCAGATAAAACTAATTATATGTTAGGGAGAAATGGTAGTAGGATTAAAGTTATAACTATTCATCATATGGCATCGGTATTAACCATAGAAGAATGTGGCAAGTATTTTATGGGTAAGAATAGAAATGCGTCTAGTCACTACGGTATAGACAGTGATGGTAGAGTAGGGTTATATGTAAACGAAGAGAATACAGCATATACCAATAGCAACTTTAAGTCTAATACAGAGTCTGTAACTATAGAGGTTTCAAATAGTAAAGTAGGTGGAGACTATCCTGTTTCGGACAAAGCATTAGGTAAATTAGTATTGCTTGTTGCAGATATAGCTAAAAGAAACAATCTAGGCAAATTAGTAAAAGGAGAAAATTTAACTTGGCATAAGATGTATATTGCAACAGCATGCCCTGGTAAATATCTTTTAAGTAAAATAGATTATGTTATATCTGAGGCAAATAAAATAAACGATTTTGAAGAAGGTAGCAGTGAAACTAGAAAGTCTAATGAAGAAATTGCAGATGAAGTTATTTTAGGTTTATGGGGAAACGGCAAAGAAAGAAAAGAAAGACTAACAGCAGCCGGTTATGATTATTATGCCATACAAAAAATAGTTAATGAAATGCTTCTTGTATAGCCATTTTCAATTGACAAATCACCTGCTTGAAGGTATACTTTTAGCAGGTGATTTTACTTTATGAAATATGCAATTATAGACTTTAGAATGAGAAATGTAGAAAAAGAATACATTAGATCTTTAGGCTACGAATTAATAGAAAATGAGTTTAATTTAGATGTGTATGATGAGATATCTGCACACGTAGATATATATTATTTAAAAGTTGGTAGAGTGTTATTTGCATCGCCAGAAAAGGAGGAGCTTCTTCCTTTTGCAGCTACAACAGGCATAACACATGTCGGAGGAGAATATCCATTAGATGTGCCATATAATGTGTGTATTGTGGGTAATAACGCAATTCACAACTTTAAATATACAGATGAAGTGGTTAAAACATATTTAATAAACAGTGGATATAGATTAATTGATGTTGGACAAGGTTATGCTAGATGTAGTACTTTTCCAGTAGATGAAAATTCTTGTATTACATCAGATATTGGTGTGGCAAGAGCTTTAATGGATGCTGGACTAGATGTTATATACGTTAATGAACCAGATGTTAAATTAAAAACAAGAACAAACAAGATATTTATAAAGCAAAATCAAATGTCATTTAAAAATTCAGATATGCAAGGATTTATTGGCGGAGCTATGGCTAGATTTGGGGATACTGTTGTATTATTTGGAGATGTAAATAATTTAGTAAATGGCAATAAAATAAAAGCATTTATAGAGAAGAAAGGGTTAAAATTCCATCATTTTGAAGGGTTAGATGTAGTAGATTATGGTGGTGTAATAGAGGTTAATATATAATGAGTGAACTATTAAGTGGGTTAAATCCTGTACAAAAAGAAGCTGCGTCATATACTGATGGTCCGCTTCTAATTTTAGCCGGTGCAGGAAGTGGAAAAACTAGAGTTTTAACATATAGAATTGCGTATCTTTTAGAACAAGGACTTTGTAAACCTTGGGAGATACTTGCAATCACATTTACAAACAAAGCGGCAAAGGAAATGAAAGAAAGAGTAACAGGTCTTGTTGGCGATGAAGCTAAAGATATGTGGCTTGGTACTTTCCATGGAATTTGCGTAAGAATACTAAAAAGAGAAATAGAAGCACTAGGTTTTACTAGAGATTTCAATATACTAGATGAATTAGATAAACAAAAGGTGTTAAAAGAGCTACTTAAGAAATTTGAAATAGATGAAAAGAACTACTCTGTTTCTAGTTTAGTAAATGAAATAAGCAACGCGAAAAATCTTATGAAGACTCCGGAAAAATATATGAAAGAGGCAACTGGAGATTATAGACGTGAGACTATAGCGAAGATATATGATGAGTACCAAAGAACATTAAAATTAAATAACTCACTAGATTTTGACGATATATTAAATCATACAGTAGAGTTATTTAAGAAAAATCCGGATAGATTAAGCTATTATCAAAACAAGTTTAAACATATATTAGTAGATGAGTATCAAGATACAAACCATGTACAATTTATGCTAATAAGTATGCTTGCTGCAATGCATGGTAATGTGTGTGTGGTTGGTGATGAATCACAAAGTATATATGCATTTAGAGGAGCAGATATATCTAACATACTAGATTTTGAAAAAGAATATGATGGTGCTAAAATAGTAAAACTAGAACAAAACTATAGAAGTACTAAAACAATATTAAATGTAGCAAATGCAGTAATAAACAACAACACTTCTAAAATAGAAAAGAACCTTTGGACAGAAAATGATGAAGGTGAAAAAGTTAAATATTATACAGCCAAAAATGAATATGATGAAGTGGAATATATAGTAGATAAAATAGATTCTATGTGTAGAACAGGCAAATTCAAATATGGAGATTTTGCACTGCTTTATAGAACAAATGCGCAAAGCCGTGTAATTGAAGATGTATTTATGAAAACAGGCACACCATATAGATTAATTGGTGGTACTAAGTTCTATGCTAGAAAAGAAATTAAAGATCTACTTGCATATACTAAGCTAGTAAATAATCTTAAAGATAATGTATCGTTTACAAGAATAATAAACGAACCTAAACGTGGTATAGGAGATACTTCAGTAGATAGAATAAAAGAAAAAGCAGAGTCTATGGGGCTTAGCGCATTTGAGTATATTACAGAACCAGCAAATATAGCAGAGCTTAGATGCAGTGGAGCAGTAAATAACTTTAAAGAATTAATACTAGACTTAAATGCAGTTAAAGATACAATGCTTCCATCAGAACTTATGAAAAGAATATTAGAGGTTACAGGATATGAAGCAGAACTTATGAAGGAAAAAAATCCAGAAAATGAATCTAGACTAGAAAACCTTTATGAGTTGCTAGGTGTTGCTAAAGAATTCGAAGAAGAAAATGCAGATAATTCTTTAACAGACTTCTTAGATAGCATTGCACTTGTTGCAGATGTGGATAATTTGGAAGAAGATGCTGAAGCAGTAATTCTTATGACTATGCATAATGCTAAGGGATTAGAGTATCCGGTAGTATTCTTAGTAGGTATGGAAGAAGGATTATTCCCTTCTAAGAGAAGTATAGATGAGGATAATGGAATAGAAGAAGAAAGAAGACTTTGTTATGTTGGTATAACAAGAGCAAAGAAAGAGTTATTCTTAACAAATGCAAAACAAAGAACAATGTATGGTACAACAACATACACAATACCTTCTAGATTTACTGAAGAAGTTCCAAAAGAATATCTAGATGAAGCAGCAAAAGAAAACTTAGAAAAAACTAAGATGAAACAAGAAACTTATCTTGACCGTGAATATTCTAGAGTGGAAAGTTGGTTATCTAGCACATTTAATGAAATTAGCGAAAGCGAATCTATGGGTGGTTATTCTCCAAGACGAGCTCCTTCTAAAATTGGAATTGATGCATCTAGCTTCTTAAAGAATGTTAATATTGGTAAAGTTGTAGCTAAAGATAATAATAAAGGTGCAGATGTTAAAGAGGGAGATAAAGTAAGACACAAGAAATTCGGTGTAGGTATTGTAACTAGTCTTACAGAAGATTCAGATATGAAAGTTGCAGAAATTAAATTTGAAACAGCTGGAATGAAGAGATTAATAATAACTGGTACAACACTAGAAATTATTGGTTAAATAGTAGAAATATAAAATATATAGTGATATAATGGTGTGGATATATGTAAAATATATCAAAGGAGAGTAAATAATTATGAAAATAGTAGTTTTATGTGGAGGAACAAGTACAGAAAGAGATGTTTCAATAACATCAGGTACTTTAATATGTAAAGCTTTAAAAGAAAAAGGACATAATGTCGTATTATTAGACGTATATTTAGGTTTAAAAGATGTAGATATGAGTACAGTCTTTTCGTTAGGTGAAAATGGATTATCTAAAAGATCTGTTGTAGGACATCAAATACCAAATATAGATGAACTAAGAGCATTAAGAGAAAATCCAAATGAATTCTTTGGACCAAATGTAATAGATATCTGTAAAGCATCAGATATAGTATTTATGGCATTACATGGTGAAAACGGAGAAAATGGTAAAGTTCAAGCTGCGTTCGATTTAATGGATATAAAATATACAGGAACAGGTTATGAAGGAAGTATGGTTGCTATGAGCAAAGATCTTACTCGTAAAATGTTAATTCCACGTGGTGTTAGAATGGCAAAAGGATTAACAATAACAAAAGAACAAACATATGAAGATGTTAAAATGGATCTATTTGTTCCAGCTGTTGTAAAGCCTTCTAATGGTGGTTCGAGCGTTGGTGTTTCAATAGCTACAGATATGGAAGAATTAAGAGCAGCTGTAGTAAACGCAAGAAAATATGATGATACAGTAATTGTTGAGGAATATATTCGTGGTAGAGAATTCTCAATAGGTGTTATGGAAGGGCATGCTCTTCCAATTATAGAGATTATACCTAGATTAGGATTCTATGATTATAAAAATAAATATCAAGCTGGTATGACAGATGAAATTTGCCCTGCAAATCTTAATCCGTTTATAACAACATTGATGCAAAAAGAGGCAGAAAAGGCATATAAAGCATTAGGATTAAATGTTTATGCAAGAATAGACTTTATGCTTTCTACACCAGATAATGTGTCATATTGTTTAGAAGCAAATACATTACCTGGTATGACACCAACAAGCTTACTTCCACAAGAAGCGAAAGCTGCTGGAATAGAATATGGAGATTTATGCGAAAAGATAATAGAAATATCTTTAAAAAAATATAACGGTAAAGTTCAATAAATGTAATATTAATAAAGTAGGAGGAACAATGGAAAACGTATCATTGTTAGATGTAGTAACAAAAACTAATGGTAAGGTAGTAGGTAAAACTACTATCCTTGACTCCTATGTACAAGAAGTAGTCACAGATAGTAGAGTAGTTTCTACTAATGGGCTATTTTTTGCTATTGTAGGGGAAAATACAGACGGCCATAATTATATATCTATGGCAAAAGAAAATGGCGCTATAGCAGCGGTTATTGAAAAAGAATTAGAAAATTACGAAGAAGGTATAGTATATATCCTTGTAGAAAATACACTAGAATCATTAAAAGCTTTAGCTACTTGGTATAGAACAAAATTCAATATACCGGTAGTGGCTATTACAGGTAGTGTTGGTAAAACAACTACTAAGGAAATGATAGCTTCAGTTCTAAGCGTAAAATATAATGTATTAAAAACGGCTGGAAATCTAAATAGCGAAATAGGAGCACCTATTACAGTTCTTGGTTTAAATAGTAATCATGAAATAGCTGTAATAGAAATGGGAATGGATCATTTAGGTCAAATAGATAGTATAAGCAAGATTGTAAAACCAGACACTGCAGTAATTTCTAATATAGGTATTGCACATATAGAATACTTAAAGACTCGCGAAAATATATTAAAGGCTAAAACAGAAGTTTTTGCTAATATGCCTGAAGATGGAGTAGCGATACTAAATGCAGATGATGATATGTTAGTTACAATAACAAATCCAATAGAAAAGGTTTGGTATGGATATAGTGAAAATGCAGACATTAAAGCTATAGATTCAGTAGTAGATTATACCGAAGGTGTAGTTAAAGCAGAAGTTTTAATAGATGGTAATTTATATGAATTAAGAATACCAGGACTTAGCAAACATCTTGTATATGCAGCTTTAACAGGTATAGCTGTTGGATTAAGATACAATATGACTATAGAAGAAATAATAAAAGGTGTAGAGTCATATAAAGGCTTTAAAATGAGAATGGATGTTAAGAAAGTAGGAGACAACATTCTTTTAATAGATGATACATATAACGCAAACCCGGTTTCTATGAAATCTTTAATAGATACAGTGGCTGCTTCAAATAGAGAATGCAAGACAATAATAATGGGAGATATGTATGAACTTGGAGATGAAACTCTAAGCGGTCATAAGTCTTGTATAGAATATGCTATAGAAAAAGAAATTACTAATATTGTTGTTATTGGAGAACATATGGAACAAGCATATAATGGCTTAGATGAGAAACAACAATTAAAAACAAATTGGTATAAAACTAAAGAAATATTCTATGAACATATGGAAAGATTTTTAGCACCAAATTCGCTTATTGCAGCTAAAGCATCAAGGGGAATGAAATTTGAAAATATAGTATCAAAAATCATTGAACTTGTATAATTTTTGTGATATAAACAAGGTATAATTGGAGGTTTAATTATGGAATTTAAAGATAAAGTAAAAGACGTATTAGATAAAGCAGGAGATGGAGCAGAAAAAATATATAAAACTGTAGCAGATAAATCTTCTAAATTTATGGAAGAAGCTAAGCTTAAAATAAAGGCAAGTGATATAGAAGACGAAATAACTGCAACTCTTGGCGAAATCGGTGTAATGGTATACGAAAAATATAAAAGTGGTGAAAAAGTAGCACCAGAACTTGCAAAAGAATGTAAGAGAATAGAAAAAATGTATAAAGATATAGATAAAATAGATGTTAAAACACTATATCTTAAAGATTTAAGAGTTTGTGAAGAATGTAAAGAAACAATAGGAATAGAAAATAAATTCTGTCCTCATTGTGGAGCTAAGCAAAAGAAAGTAAGAATACCTGAGGAAAAGGTAGAAGAAGTTGTAACAGAAAAAGTATGTCCAGAATGTAAAGCTGTACATGGTGTAGATGTTAATTTCTGTACTAAATGTGGACATAAATTTTAATAAATAAACGAAACAATATAAGGAGCAAAAATGATATTTTCAAAGATTAAAGAGGCTTTTTCAAAAGGAATCTCAAACATTTTTAAATCACATGAAGATATTGATGAAATCATAGATGAAATAGAAGAACTATTAATACTTTCTGATGTAGGAATGAAAACTACATCAGAAATTTGTAATGAATTAAGAAAAGATTTGCAAAGAGAAGATGATACATCAAAAGAACATGTTATGGAACTTTTGAAAGAGAAAATGATAAATATTTTAACATTAGAAGATGTTAAAGAATTCGATAAAAGCAAAAATGTAATATTAGTTGTTGGTGTTAATGGTGTTGGTAAAACAACTTCAATAGCTAAAATATCTAATTTATACAAGAAAATGGGCAACAAAGTTTTATTAGCAGCTGGAGATACATTTAGAGCTGGTGCTATAGAACAATTAGAGATATGGGCAAGAAATGTAGGAGTAGATTGTGTATCAGGAAAAGATGGACAAGATCCTGCATCAGTTGTATTTGATGCTTCTAAAAAGTATACAGATGGTGGATATGATACATTAATTTGTGATACAGCAGGAAGACTTCATAACAAGAAAAATCTAATGGATGAAATAGAAAAAATAAAGAAAACAATAGATAGAAATATTACTGCTGTTGATACGGAAGTATTAATGGTAATAGATGCTACTACAGGACAAAATGCTGTAGAGCAAGTTAAAGCTTTTTACGATAAGACAAGTGTAGATGGAATAATACTTACAAAACTTGATTCAACTGCAAAAGGTGGCGTAGTATTTTCAATAATAAACGAATTAAATATACCAATCAAGTATATTGGTATAGGGGAGAAAATAGACGATATAAAGGAATTTGATGCAAAGGAATTTGTGGACTCTATAATATAAGGAGGAAAAAACGTGAGATTAATATTCATGAGACATGCAGATTGCAAAGGTATTAAAGAGGGAGTAATAAATGGTTGGAGAGATTATCCTTTAACAGCTAAAGGAAGAAAAGAACCAGTTACTGCTGCTAAAGATATACAAATGTTACTAGGTCAAGTTAAAATAGATAAAGTATATACATCATATTTATCTAGAACATATGATACTGGTAAGATATTTGCAGACGAGCTTAACTATAAAGGGAAAATAGTAAAAGATTTAAGACTTAACGAACGTCATTATGGTATGTTTCAAGGAATGAAAAGAACTGATGCAAAAGCGTTTCCGGAATACAACACATTATCTGAGAAGAAGATAGATTTAGAAAACAGACTTGTTCCAGAAAATGAGTTAAGACGCTGCGCAACGTTAAATGAGTATTCAGAAAAGCTTAATTTGCCAATTAAGAAGTTAGAGAATATTATTCCACGTTCAGAAAGTATTTTTGATGTAGAAAAAAGACTTAATGAGTTTTTAGATGAAATACTTGTTCCGGCAAATGAAAAGAACACAATAGTAATAGTAACTCACGCAAATCCGCTTAAATTAATATCTAAGAGATTACAAAACTTAACATATAAAAAAATGGCAGAATTAAGATTTGCAACGTGTGCGCTTAAAATATACGATTTAAGATATAGCAAGCAAGATGGTTATGAAGTATTAACAGAATATAATATAAATAAAGATATGGAAGGTTAAAAATATGGGAAGTATTAATGTATTTACAGGACCTATGAAGTGTGGCAAAACTAAAAGAGCTATAGAAGCAGCAACAATACAAAAGATTAGAGGCAAAGATATAATGGTATTCAAGCCTGGAATAGATAATAGATTTGCAGATAATAAAATAGTAACAAGGTCGGGAAAAGAGTTAGATACATTAAATATATCTTGTATAGAAGATATCGAACAATATGATGCAGATGTTTATGTAATAGATGAATTCCAATTCTTAGACGGAGATCTAGAAGCAATAAACAGACTGGCAAATAAGGACAAGAGAATATATATTTCCGGACTTAACTTAACATCTGACAGAAAACCATTTGGAAGAATGGGAGAAGTAATGTGTATGGCAGATAAAATAGAGCTTATGACATCAGTATGCGAAGTGTGTAAGTGTGAAGAAGCAATATATACATACTATTCTGGACCAAAAGATTCAGATATTCTTGTTGGAGAAGCAGGGTACATGCCTGTATGTAGAGAGTGTTATGAAAGACTTTCGGCAGGTATGATTAATTTGTAATAAGAATAATAGGGAACATTCAGTTTGGCTTATTGAATGTCTACCTAGAAATTATTAGGTGCACTCATTTATGCAAATGAGTGTCATTTTTTATTTATTATTGCTAAAGTAAAAGCAACGGTTAAACCGTTGCTTTTAACATATTTAATTCATCTTTTCTTTAATTATATCTAATACTTTATCTAAGTTTAATTTAGTTTCAGCAGAGAATGGAATCATAGTTTCTTTAGCAAATAATGCTTTAGTCATATCTTTCATGCTAGCTTCAATTTTGGCATTTGAAAGTTTATCTGCTTTATTTAATATTATTGTAAAATCTTTTTCTAAAGCTACTAACCAATCATACATAGCTCTATCATCTTTAGATGGAAGATGGCGTATGTCTATTAGTGAGAATATATGTTTAATATTCTTGTTATTCTCTAAAAAATAGTTAGTTAGTTTGTTTATATTTTCTTTTTCTTTTTCAGACATAGTAGAGTAGCCGTAACCGGGAAGGTCTACTAAGTAGAATTTTTTATCTACTAAGAAGAAATTTAAACATTTTGTTTTACCAGGTGTCTGTCCAACTTTTGCTGTATTTTTATTATTTGTAAGGGTATTAATAAATGAAGATTTACCAACGTTAGATTTACCGACCATTGCTATGATAGGTAAATCATCACGTATTAAATCACTTTTATTAAATACAGATTTTACAAATTCAACATTTTTTAAGTATTCCATAAATCTCCTTTAATACATATTAGTATAATTATTGTTATTATTTATTCTTTGGATAAATTTTATCTTGTCCTCCCATATATGGTCTTAATGCTTCTGGAATAGATATAGTTCCATCTTCATTATAGTTGTTTTCTACGAATGCAATAAGTCCACGTGGAGTAGCAAGTACTGTATTGTTTAATGTGTGTAAGAAGTAGTTTCCATTTTCACCTCTAGCACGAATTCCTAAACGTCTAGCTTGTGCATCAGTTAGGTTAGAGCAAGAACCAACTTCAAAGTATTTTTGTTGTCTTGGTGACCAAGCTTCAATATCGCAAGATTTAACTTTAAGATCTGCTAAGTCTCCGCTACAACATTCAAGTGTTCTTACAGGGATATCTAAGTTTCTAAAGAATTCTACTGTATAACTCCACATTTTGTTATACCAATCCATAGATTCTTCTGGTAAACATAGCACAACCATTTCTTGTTTTTCAAATTGGTGTACTCTGTATACGCCTCTTTCTTCAATACCGTGAGCTCCAACTTCTTTTCTAAACCATGGAGAGTAAGATGTAAGGTTTAAAGGTAAGTTTTTTTCATCAATTGTTTGGTTTTTGAATTTACCAATCATAGAGTGTTCAGAAGTACCAATTAGGTATAAATCTTCACCTTCGATTTTATACATCATAGCGCCCATTTCTTCAAAACTCATAACGCCAGTTACAACATCAGATTTAATCATGAAAGGTGGGATGCAATATGTGAATCCTTTATTTATCATAAAGTCTCTTGCATAAGAAATCATAGCAGAGTGTAATCTTGCCATATCTCCCATAAGATAATAGAATCCATTACCACTTGTTCTTGCAGAAGCTTCTTTATCTAATCCTGCAAAGTAACCAAGTATATCTGCGTGATATGGTATTTCATATGCAGGCACAACTGGTTCGCCGTATTTTTGAACCTCAACATTTTCGCTGTCATCTTTACCGATAGGTACAGAGTCATCTATAATGTTTGGTATTACCATCATTTTTTCTTTTAATATAGCGGATACTTTAGCCTCTTCTTCTTCGATATGTACAAGTTCTTCGTTAATCTTAACAACTTCAACTTTTCTTAAGCCGGCTTCTTCAACCTTTTTCTCTTTCATTAGCATACCAATAGATTGGCTAATAGTATTTCTTCTTGTTCTTAATTCATCGCCTTGTTGTTTTAAGGAACGTACTTGTTTATCCAATTCAATTACTTCATCAACTAGAGGTAATTTTTTATCTTGAAATTTCTTTTTAATGTTTTCCCTAACTATGTCGGGATTTTCGCGTACGAATTTAATGTCTAACATAATCTTTCCTCCTTAAAATTCATGTATCTATTATATTACAAAAACATATATATTTCAATGTTTTTATATAAATTAAATAGATAGATATTTTCTTGTATTTATATAAAAAAGTGATATAATCTTTGTATAGAAAAAAGGGGCGAAAAAAATATGCAAAAGAGAACTAAAGTGTTGGTAGTATTTTTGTTATTAATTATGGCATTTGTAGTATGTATAAATACTGTAAATGCAGGTATATATAATAAATATGGATATTTAGTAACAAAGCAAGAGATATATGAAAATTTAATAGATATTAATAACACAATAATAGACAAGATAGATAGTTATGAATATACAGGAGAAGCAATTAAGCCAATATTAAGTATTCGTTATGATGGAAATATATTAACTTTAGGCAAAGATTATATAATTGAAGATGTAACAAATACTGAAGTAGGACAAGGCGTAATTAGAGTTGTGGGTATAGGAGAGTATGTAGGTTCAAGAAATGTATCTTTTGAAATTATACAAGGTCAAGCAAGCAGATTGTTTACAGTTGAATTATCAAATAAAGATGAAGAGTATATATATGATGGCAACCCAAAACTACCGGAAGTAATTGTTAAAAATGGAGATACAGTTCTTGTTAAAGATAAGGATTATAAATTGTCTTATGGTGTAAATATATATGCTGGAAATGGGTATATATATGCAAATGGTATGGGGAATTACACTGGTACTAAAGTATTTGAGTTTAAAATAAAAGGCTCGAATGTAGAAAATTTGAAAATAGCAGCTAAGCAAGAATTTACAGATGGCCCTACGCAAGGTTATTTATTACTTGAAGATGGAACTGCTATATATGAAGGTGTAGATTATATTGGAAGTGCCATAGATAATTCATCGTTTGGTACAAAGACAATAGAGATAACCGGTAAGGGAAATTATGCTGGAACAAGAACAATAACATTTGAACTAGGAAAAGGCAATATGGAGTATTGTATATTTAAAATAGGGGAAGGACCAGCTAGTGTGTCATATGACACTAAATCGCATGAATACAAAGTACCAATATATACTAGAACAAATATAACACTAAAAGAAGGTAGAGACTATACAGTATCATATAAAAACAATGTATATGCAGGACTTGCTGAAATAATTTACACAGGTATTGGTAAATACGAAGGAACAACGGCGTTTAAATTTTATATTGATCCGGTATATATAAGAAAAATGGAAGTGGATTTGACTTCTGTTAAATATACTGGTGAAGAACATAAAAAGGAAGTAAAAGTATATACGTATCAAGGTGAATCAGATTATGAAAAGATTCTTTTAACAGAAGGAATAGATTATACGTTAACATATAGTGACAATATAAATGCGGGAACAGTATATGTTACAGTAAAAGGAATAAATAGTTGCATTGGTACATTAGAAGAACATTTTGAAATTGAACCAGTAGATATATCAGAACTGGAAATAGAAGGAATAGAAACAGAATATAACTATATAAAAGGCGGAATTCGTCCTAAACTAGTTATAAAACATAATGGTAAAGTATTAGTAGAAAACGAGAACTATTATGCATCGGTTATAGAATCAAAAGCAGCAGGAACAGTTTCTATTATAATGTATGGTAATTATTCTGGAGTTAGAGATATACCATATAAGATAAAAGCAACAAATATAAACAATTTAACTTTTGAAAAAATATCAGATGTTGTATATGGTAACACTTTAACTGAAAATAATATTAGGATTTATCATAATGGTATTAGACTAGAAGTGGGTAAAGATTTTTACTGGTCACAAGTTACATCTAACAAACTGGGAACTAATACAATATCTATAACGGGAACAGGAAGCGAAACTGCTGGTGGATACATAGGAACAGCCCAATTAACATATAATATAGGTTATGATATAAACAATGCAACTGTTACAGGTGTTGTAGATAAAGTATATACTGGTTCTAATATAACGCAGGGAATAATAGTAAAATACGGAAAGACTACATTAAAAAATGGCGTAGACTATACAATAACATATAAAAACAACAAAGAATTAGGAGTAGCTACCTTAGTTATAACAGGTAAAGGAAGTTATATTGGAACTAAAGAAATTAATTTTAATATAGTAAAAAGAAGTGTGACTACTTTTACATATAACAAAGTTGCAGATTATGCATATACAGGCTTTGAGATAAAACCAAGTATAACAGCGACATATGGTGGAAAAACTCTAGTAGAAGGAGTAGACTACACAGTATCTTATGAAAATAATATTAAAGTTGGAACTGGTAAAATAATAATAACTGGAATAGGAGATTATTCTGGAACAAAAACAATTAAATTTAATATAGTGGCAAGAAGTATAAAATCTACAGAAATTACAGGATTAGAAGTTAAATATTATACCGCAAAGAGTATAAAGCAAAATTTAACAATTATGTACAAAGGAATAAAACTTGTAGAGGGTGTAGATTATACATTGTCATATAAAAACAATACAAAACCAGGTACAGCTACAATAACTGTAACAGGTAAAGGTAATTTTAGATCTAGTACAAAATTAGAATTTAAGATTAAAGATAGAAATATAAACGATTTAGAGATAACAGCTGGAACTTCTATGGCATATACAGGAGGAGCAAGAAATCCAAGTGTTAAAGTAGTACATAATGGGACAACATTAAAAAACGGAACACATTATACAGTATCGTATAAAAATAATGTATATCCTGGAACAGGTACAATTACAATAAAAGGTAAAGGCAATTATAACGGAACTAAAGTTTTAACATATACAATAAATCCAAGAAGTATAAATTCAGTAACAATAAAAGGCTTTGCAGACAAAGCATATACAGGTGGTGTAAGAAAGCAAAGTTTAACATTAACATATAATAAAAAGACATTAAAAGAAGGTAAAGATTATATTTTAACATATGAAAATAATGTTGAAATTGGAACAGCTACAGTAAAAATAACTGGTAAAGGAAACTTTACGGGTGAAAAAATATTAACATACAAAATAAATAGAAGAAGTATAAGTTCAGTAACGTTCAATAAAATTAAAAGTTATGCGTATACAGGTAAAGCAATAACGCCAAGCATAAAAGCAACATATGGAAGTTACACTTTAATAAAAGATAAGGACTATACTATTTCATATAGTAAAAACACAAAACCAGGAACAGCTACAATAACAATCACTGGAATTGGAAACTTTACTGGAACAAAGACGATTAAGTTTAGTATAGTAAGAAGAAGTATCGTTTCGGCTATAGTAGAAGGATTGGCAAATAAAGAGTATACAAGAAAAGCTATTAAACAAAACTTAGAACTAACATATAATGGTATAACATTAAAAAATGGAGTGGATTATAAATTAACATATAAAAATAATACAAATCCAGGAACGGCAGCAGTAACAATAACGGGATTAGGTAATTTTACATCAAGTAAAAAATTAACTTTCAAAATTGTAGATAGAGATATAAATGATTTAGATATAACATACGGAACATCTATGGCCTACACAGGCGGAGCAAGAAATCCAAGTGTCAAGGTGGTACATAATGGAACAACATTAAAAAATGGTACACACTATACAGTGTCATATAAAAATAATGTATATCCAGGTACTGGTACAATTACTATAAAAGGTAAAGGAAATTATACTGGAACTAAGATATTAACATATACAATAAATCCAAGAAGTATAGCTTCAGCAACAATAACTGGACTTGTAAATAAAACATATACTGGTTCTGAAACAAAACAAAGTTTAAAACTAGTATATAACAAGAAAACATTAAAACTTGGTACAGATTATACTGTAACATATGAAAATAACATTGAACCAGGAACAGCAACTGTTAAAGTTACAGGTATAGGAAACTTCCAAGGTGAAAAAGTATTAACATATAATATAACAAAAGGAAATGTTTCTAATCTAACATATAGTGTGATATATACTCAATCGTATACAGGTGAAGAAGTAAAACCTAATTTAGTTATTAAAAACGGAAGTAATGAATTAGTAGAAGGCGTAGATTATAGCATAACATATAGTAACAATATAAATGTTGGAACAGCCTTAATAACAATAACGGGTATTGGAAATTATACCGGTAAAAAAGAAATAAAATTTAGTATAAAAGAAGATATATATTATATAAAAATCAACGTACAAGCTAACACAGTAACTATATATAAAGGACCAGATACAGCTAATTTAAAAGCGATAAAAGCAATGGTTTGTTCTACGGGTACTGCAACACCTAAAAAAGGAAAGTATACAATAAAAAGTAGATGGAATTGGTTAAAACTTGTAGGCAATGTATATGGACAATATTGTACTCAAATAACAGGAGATATATTATTTCATTCAGTACCATATAAAGAAAAATCTCCGGATACTCTTAAGTATGAGGAATATGATAAACTTGGTACCAAAGCGTCAGCGGGGTGTATAAGACTTACAGTAGAAGATGCTAAATGGATTTATGATAACATTAAAAAAGGTGTTACAGTAGAATTTTATAATAGTTCTACTCCAGGTCCTTTAGGAAAACCTACAGCGCCAAAAATATCAGATAATATAGCAAATAGAAATTGGGATCCAACTGATCCAAATCCAAACAATCCATGGCATGGAGAAGCAGAAAAATAATAAAATAACCTAGTAGGAAACTACTAGGTTATTCTTTATGTGAAATATTGTCTTAACATATAGTTTTCGTTGACTTTTTAACCTTAAAAGCATATAATTTGAAAATAGTAAGAGGAAGGGTAAAAAATGTTTAAATTATTAAAAGTTTTGAATAAAAGAGATTTAATATGTGTATTTTTAATAATTGCGCTTGTTGTGTGTCAAGTATTTTTAGATCTTAAAATGCCAGACTATATGTCTGAAGTTACTGTTTTAGTACAAACAGCAGGTAGCAAGATGGTAGACATATTAACAAATGGTGCATTAATGCTTGCATGCGCATTAGGAAGTTTAATGTTTATGGTATTTACTAAATACCAAACATCTAGTTTAGCAGCAACATTTTCAATGAAAATTAGAAAGAAATTATTTAATAAAGTATGTAATCTTTCTATAAATGAAATAAAAGAATTTTCAACTAGTAGCTTAATTACTAGAACAACAAACGATATTGGTCAAGTACAAATGTTAGTTGGTATTGGACTTATGCATATAGTAAAAGCTCCAATTACAGCTGCGTGGGCAATATCTAAAATATTAGGTAAGAGTACAGAATGGAGTATAGCTACAGCAGTAGCAGTTGCAATACTTTTAACAACAATAGGTATATTAATAGCTATAGTAGTTCCAAGATTTAAGATAGTACAAAAATTAATAGATAAAGTTAATTCAGTAACAAGAGAAAACTTAAATGGTATTAGAGTTGTTAGAGCATTTAATGCTGAAGAATACCAACAAGATAAGTTTGAAGATGTAAATAAAAAATTAACAAATCTTCAACTATCTAACCAAAAAGCATTTGCATTCTTAGATCCAGTTATGACTATGGTTATGCATGGTGTAACACTATCTATATATTTTATAGGTGCAATGTTAATTATGAATTCTCCTATAGCTGGAAAGATAGGTATATTTGGAGATATGGTTGTATTTGGTACATATGCAACTCAAGTAATAATGTCATTCTTAATGCTTACAGTAACATTTGTTATGCTACCAAGAGCAGCAGTTTCAGCTAAGAGAATAAATGAAGTATTAGATACAGAGATAACTGTAAAAGATGGTGAGCTTACAGAAAACACTACTAAAGAAAGAGGAACAGTAGAATTCAAAAATGTATGTTTCAAATATCCAGATGCTGATGAGTATCTACTTAAAGATATTTCATTTAGAGCAGAAAAAGGAGAAACAGTAGCATTTATTGGTTCAACTGGTAGTGGTAAGTCTACTTTAATTAACCTAATACCAAGATTTTATGATGCAACAGAAGGTGTTGTATTAGTAGATGGTGTAGATGTTAAAAAATACTCACAGGAGTTCCTAAACAACAAAATAGGATATGTTTCACAAAAAGCTGTAATATTTGATGGTTCTGTAAACTTTAATGTATCTTATGGAGATAATGGTAAAGGCGAAAAGAAACCTAAAAAGATTAAAGAGGCTATTGAAGTAGCACAAGCAAAAGACTTCGTAGAAAATATGGATGAAGGTTATGAAACAGAATTAGCACAAGGTGGAACAAATATTTCTGGTGGACAAAAACAAAGAATATCTATAGCAAGAGCCATAGCTCGTGATCCTGAAATATACATCTTTGACGATAGCTTCTCAGCACTAGACTATAAGACAGATAGTAATCTTAGAAAAGCACTTAAAGAATATACAAAGGATGCAACAAGTATAATAGTTGCACAAAGAATTGGTACAATAATGAATGCAGATAAGATAATAGTTCTAGATCAAGGTGTAATGGTAGGTCAAGGCACACATAAAGAATTATTACAAAACTGCGAAGTGTATAAAGAAATAGCACTTTCACAATTATCAGAGGAGGAATTAAGCAATGGATAATAAAACAAAAAGAGTAAGCAGACCTCCTAGAAGATTTGGACCTCCAGGAGGCCCACCAGGGGCACCTGGCGAAAAAGCAAAAGATTTTAAGTCTGCAGTAAAAAGACTTGTGAAAGAACTAGGTAAATGGAAAATATTAATGCTAATAGGTGTAGTGTTTTCTATAATAAGTTCTATAATATTTATTTCAGCACCGGATAAACTAGCGAACTTAACAAATGAAATCCAAAAAGGATTAATAGCTCCAATGAATATGGAAGCTGTAACAAAAATAACTATTACAATAGCAGCACTTTATTTTACAAGTGCATTCTGTGGATTTTTGGAAGCAATTTCAATGACACATGTTGCTAACTACTTTGCAAAGAGTTTAAGAAGTAGAATATCTAAAAAGATAAACAAACTACCACTTAGCTTTTTTGATAAACACCAAACAGGAGACATACTATCTATTGTAACAAACGATGTAGATACAATAGCACAATCTATGAACACATCTTTGTCTACTCTTGTATATTGTTCAGTTATGTTTGTAGGAACATTATTTATGATGTTTGTAACTAACTGGATATTAGCATTAGTTGCAATAACAACAACTGCAATTGGATTTGTGCTTATGAGTACAATACTTAAGAAGTCTCAAAAGTATTTCATAATGCGTCAAGAAGAACTAGGTAAACTAAATGGTCATATAGAAGAAATATATTCAGGACTTTTAGTTGTAAAAGCATATAATGGTAAAAAGCAAGCAACAGAAACATTCGATGAGTTAAATAAGAAGTTATATAAATGTAATAAAATGAGTCAATTCTTATCTGGACTTATGCAACCAATAATGCACTTTGTTGGCAACTTTGGATACGTAGCAGTATGTATAGTGGGTGCGCTAATGACAATGAAAGGATATATTTCATTTGGTATAATAGTTGCGTTTATTAGTTATGTAAGAATGTTTACATCACCACTTTCACAAATAGCTCAAAGCTTAACATCAATACAAACAACAGCTGCAGCAAGTGAAAGAGTATTTGAATTCTTAGATGAAAAAGAAATGGCAGATGAGTCAGAGTTTACTAAGAAATTAGATAAGAACAAAGTTAAAGGTAAAATAGAATTTGAAAACGTTGTGTTCAAATATGAAGAAAACGAAGAACCAACAATTAAAGGATTTACAGCATCAGCAGAGCCAGGACAAAAGATAGCAATAGTTGGTCCAACTGGTGCGGGTAAAACAACTATGGTAAATCTACTTATGAAGTTCTATGAAATAGATTCAGGTAAGATTAAAATAGATGGAGTAGATATTTCTAAATTAACAAGAGAAAATATACACGAGTTATTTACTATGGTACTTCAAGATACTTGGCTGTTTGAAGGAACTGTAAAAGAAAACATCGTATATGATAGAGAAAATGTAGATATAGAAAGAGTAAAAGATGTATGCCGTGAAGTTGGATTACATCACTTTATTAAAACATTACCTAAAAACTACGATACAGTTCTTGCAGACAATGAAAGTATCTCTGCGGGTCAAAAGCAATTACTTACAATTGCTCGTGGTATGATAGAAGATGCACCATTCTTAATATTAGATGAAGCAACATCTAATGTAGACACAAGAACAGAAGAACTAGTTCAAAAAGCAATGGATAAATTAACAGAAAACAGAACATCGTTCATAATAGCACATAGATTATCTACAATTAAAAATGCAGATTTAATCTTAGTTATGAGAGATGGTAACATTGTAGAACAAGGAAATCATGAAACATTAATAGAAAAGAATGGCTTCTATGCAGAATTATACAATTCACAATTTGAACTTTAAAATATATAAACAACGCATATAAAAAATGCGTTGTTTTTGTATTTACAAAAAATAAAATATGTAATAGTATAGATGTATAAAATAAAGGAGAAACAAAAGATGCGAAAGGGAATATCTTTAATAGTATTAAGTATAACCATACTTGTAATGGCAATACTTGCAGCGACAGTAATAATTGCATTAGAAGATAGTGGAATAATAGGACGTTCAAAGAATACAGTAAGTAACCAAAATTACAATGAAGAATATACAAGGCTACAAGTAATAAAGAATGGAATACTTACAGATAATCTAGGTGAAATAACCGTAGATACATATATTACAGAGTTAACAAATAAAGGAATAATAGAATCTGGAGTAATAACAAATGCAGATGGAAGTAAGAAAGTAACAACAAAAAGTGGTTTTAATGTAACAATTTCTCAAAATGGAGGCAATGATATAAATATAGTATTTGATGGTATTGCAAACAATAATAACAATAACAATAACAATAACAATAACAATAACAACAATCCGACTATTCCAGAAGATGAAGAACCGCCTGTTACAGTATATGATGCAGGGACTTTTGTTTTTGCTGCTAATGGAATATCAACTTTATATAAAAATGATGGAAGTACAAAAACGTACACTGGATGGAAAACGGCAGAATATTACTATGATGAAGTGCCATGGCTTTCAGAAATGTCTAATATAATAGATGTTGTATTTGAAGAAGGAGCTATCCCTAATTATACTACTTATTGGTTTTATGGTGCGGCAAATCTTGAAACTGCAACATTACCATATGGATTAACTGTGGTAGGGGACCATATGTTTGAAAATTGTGATAAAATAACAAAAATCGTAATACCTAATAGTGTAACTGAGATAGGAGATTATTCTCTTGCATATTGCAATTTTACTAGCATTGGTACTATAGGTAGTGGTTGTAGTATAGAAATTTCAAATAATATAAAAACATTTGGAGAGTCTATATTTTTGAGATGTGAAAAATTAAACAATGTAACAATACCCGAAGGTTGGGAAAAAATCCCATTTGAAATGTTCTATGGATGTACTTCTTTAACTAGTATAGGAGGTAGGAATAGTACAGCAGATTTAAAGATAGCATCAACTGTAAAAACTATAGATGGTTCAGCTTTTTATTTTGCAGAGGGATTAAAAGAGGTGGAAATACCAAGTAATGTTACAACAATTGCTGGTTCTGCCTTTGAAAATGCGGAAAATTTGGAAAAATTAACATTTAATACGGGAATAGCTTCAATAGGGAATTATGCTTTTTCAGGTTGTTATTTAAAAAGCATAACATATAAAGGAACAACAACTAATTGGAACAAGGTATCTAAAGGAACATATTGGTATGATTATAATTCACCTTTAGTTGAAGTTAGTAGCGTAGTATGTACTGGTTAATAATAAAAACACAGAAACTATTTGTTTCTGTGTTTTATTTTATCTTAAACAATCCATAAGTACTTGTTACAGGATCTTTGTTAATAGGTAGTTTGAGTGGTAGTAATGTATTAACTATAAATAATGTTGTAAGAAGTAGAAGTGTACATATTCCAAGTGCATTCGAATCTTTTGTGGCATCTTGAAATGTATCGATGTATAGACCTAGATAGAATGTAATAAAAGATATAGTCATACCTATTATATATGTGCCAATGTTAAAGATAGTGTTGTTCATTCCTAAGAATTGTATTCCTATATAAAAAGAAATAGTTGTTGCAAGTATACCTAATATGTTTGCTATGAAGGATGTTAGAAATACATTTGTTAACTTCTTTTTAGAGTAGAAGTAGAAGAATATTGTAAATAATGTAAATGGCAAGAAGATAAGTTTTAGATGTTCAGAAACACTTTCATTTACTGGAGTAAATAATCCAATAATAAAGTTGTCGTTAAAGAAATCATATGCAAAGTGAAGTAGAAAGCCGGCTACTAAGCATATTGCATATCCTATTTTAATTACGTTTTTATAAGTTAAATTAAACAAAATAATCACCTGTTATATATTATGTATAACAAGTGATTTTATTATTTCTTTTTTATATATTTTCTTTACATTGTTTTAATTATTTCAGCTATATAGAAAAGGTATCCTTCTGTAAGGATAAAATATATACTAACTATGTTTATTACTATCATAACAGGAATTCCTATTGTAAATAGATTGTGACGTGTTTTGTGCCTAAATTTATACATGCCAATATATGTTCCAATTCCGCCTAGAAGAAGAGAAACAACAAAGAAAGATTTTTCTCGCGTTCTATATTGATCTTTTTTTGCTTTTTGTTTATCTGAATACATCATAACAAATCCTATGATGTTAATTATTAAAAAATATGCTCCAAAATATATGTATTCCATTTGTTTACTCCTTTATTTGTTTTAAATTATATACCATATTAAAATAAATTACTAGACTTTAATTTAACATAGTTTACTACTTGAAATATATGTGTTCATGTAATATAATAATTGCATTAGAGAGGGAGATTTAAAATGAAAAAATCAGCAAAAAAGGAAAAAGAATTAAAGGTAGAAATAAACGAAGTTAAAGAAGAAGTAAAAGTTGAAGCGGTAGAAGAAGTAGCTGCTGAAGTTAAGGTGGAAAAGAAAGAAAAAGTAAAGAAAGAAAAAATAAATCTACCAAACATACTTACAGTAATTAGAATATGCTTAGTACCAGTATTTGTAGTTCTATTATTATTGGAAGATTTATGGGTAGGATTAAGATATATAGCATTAGGTATATTTATACTAGCATCATTAACTGACTGGGTTGATGGAAAGATAGCAAGAAAGAAAAATATAGTAACTAGATTTGGAAAACTTATGGATCCATTAGCAGATAAGATATTAGTTGCATCAGGATTTATAATGTTAACAGGTTTAGGTGTAGTTCCAGCATGGGTAACAGTTTTAGTAGTATGTAGAGATTTCTTATTAAATACAATAAGAATGTTCGGTACAGAAGCAGGTGTTACAATTTCTGCAGGTGTTTATGGAAAAATTAAAACTGCATTCCAAATGGTAACAATAACTTTAGGATTATTAGATACTAATGGATTATTTAAATTCATGTCTACACAAGGAAGATTGATGGGATTTGGAGAATTACTACTAAATGTAGGATTTAGCATTTCATTAATTGGTGCAGTAATATTTACAGTTTGGTCTACAATAGACTATGTAAGAAAATGTGGAAAATATATAGATATTAGACAATAATATTTATGGTTGTTATAAGAGGTAAAATATGAGTGATTTGTTTAATCTTTTTGGTGAACCAATAGTAGAAGTAGATGAGAATGAATTAAAAGAGGCTAAGAAAGAAATTTCTAAGCTAAGAAAAGAAATTAATTACCATTCCGAGCTTTACTATACTAAGGACGAACCAGAGATATCAGATTACGAATTCGATATGTTAATGAAAAGGTTAAAAGCATTGGAGACAAAGTTTCCAATGCTTATTACTAAATCATCACCGACACAAAGAGTTGGGGGAGCTAATAAAGCTGGATTTAGTGAGGCAATGCATGCTGTTCCAATGCAAAGCTTAAATGATGTCTTTTCATATGCTGAAGTAGAAGAATTCGTAAGAAAAGTAACAGAAGAATATGGAGAAAATACAGAGTTTGTTGTAGAAACAAAAATAGATGGACTTTCTGTATCATTAGAATATGTAGATGGTATCCTTAAAAAAGGATCTACACGTGGAAATGGACTTGTGGGAGAAGAAATTACAGAAAACCTTCTACAATTAGATGAAATAAATGAAAAATTAAATACAAACGATACTATAGAAGTTAGAGGAGAAGTCTATCTATCTCGTGCTAGATTTGATGAGTTGAATGATGAATTAGAAAAAGCAGGAAAACCCTTAATGGCCAACTCTAGAAATGCTGCTGCAGGAACTCTAAGACAATTAGATAGCAATGTTGTAAAAGAGAGAGGACTTAGTATATTTGTATTTAATATACAAAAATCCGAAAGAAAATTTGAAACACA
The DNA here is from genome assembly GCA_045651205.1 of Clostridia bacterium. Taxonomy (GTDB): domain Bacteria; phylum Bacillota; class Clostridia; order TANB77; family CAG-465; genus UMGS1649. The sequence continues at coordinate 73,711 of JAZRSA010000050.1, read as the reverse complement.
TAGTGAATCTATTGCTTATGCTAAAAGCATTGGCATAACAACAATAGCATACTCTAAAGTAGCGATTGGAATAGAGCAAGTATTAGAGTGCATAACAGAAATAGGTAATCTTAGAGATTCACTTCCATACGATATAGATGGTGCAGTTGTTAAAGTAAATAACCTTTCTTTAAGAGAGACATTAGGTACAACAACTAAAGTACCTAAGTGGGCTGTAGCATACAAGTATCCACCTGAGGAAAAAGAAACTGTAGTAGAAGAAATAAAACTTCAAGTAGGAAGAACTGGTCAAGTAACTCCGCTTGCAATAGTAACTCCAGTAAGAGTTGCTGGCTCAACAATTTCTAAATGCACACTACACAATTTTGATTACATCAAAGAAAAAGATATACGTGTTGGAGATACGGTTAAGATTAGAAAAGCTGGAGATGTAATTCCAGAAATAGCTACGGTAGTAATGTCTAAGAGAGACAAACAACAAGAATATATAGTTCCAACTGTATGTCCAGTATGCGGAGAAATACTTGAAAAAGAAGATGGTCAAGTAGCATTAAGATGTACAAATAGTGAATGTGGAGCTCAAACATATAGAGCTATAGAACACTTTGCATCAAGAGAAGCTATGGATATAGACGGCCTTGGAGAAGCAATTGTAGAGCAACTTATAGATAACAAACTAGTATCTGATGTAGCAGATATATATTATCTAACATATGATCAAGTAAAAGGATTAGATAAGTTCAAAGAAAAATCTTCTAAGAATTTAATAGATGCAATAAATGAAAGTAAAAAGAATACATTAGATAAACTAATATTTGGTCTTGGGATTCGTCATATAGGAAAGAAAGCAGCTAAAGTATTAGCAGAACATGTAGATACTATCTATGACTTTACACATATGACATCAGAAGATTTATATAAAATAGATGAAGTTGGAGAGAAGATGGCAGATAGTGTTGTAGAATTCTTCTCTAAAACTAAGACTATGGAGATAATCGAAAGATTAGATAAAGCAGGAGTAAATCTAAAAGGAATTAAAGAAGAAAAGGCATCAAATAAACTTGATGGTATGACAATAGTTGTAACTGGTTCTTTTGATGAAATATCTAGAAACGATTTATCTAAATTAATTGAATCTCACTCTGGTAAGGTATCTGGTTCTGTTTCTAAGAAAACAAGTTTAGTAATAGCAGGAGAAAACGCAGGTTCTAAGCTAGATAAGGCAAATGAACTTGGTGTAGAAGTGGTAGATTACACAGAGTTTAAGAACAGATATGAAATATAATTAAATAATATAGATTAAAAAGAAAACATCTAAATATAAAAATATATTTAGGTGTTTTTTTCTTTTTTTGAAGATTTTAGTCAAAACTTGACGAACGATTTTTCTTGCAGTTACTGTGTTTTGGAGATATAATATCTTTACTTTAGCTCCAATATAATTTATTCAAATGTATTAAGTCAAAAGTATTTTATTTTCAAAGTTTTTTTAATTCAAATAAATTTAATCATATATTAGTTTTTTCAAAATAGGAGGTAAGTAAATGGAAAATAAAGAGATAGAATTGTTAAGCCCTAAAATAGACATAGTATTTCACGCACTATTTAGGGAATCAAATAACAGATTAACAGAAGCTTTTTTAACAGATGTATTAGAAGAAAAAGTAAAAATAATAGCAAACTTAGATAGATACATGGATATAAAAGCAGCAGAAGAAAAGTTGGGAATAATGGATTTAAGAGTAGAACTAGAAGATCACACTAATTGTAATGTAGAAATACAGATAAAGAAATATAAAAATGAATGTGATAGATTTCTATATTATCTGGCAGACACATATTCAAGACAATTAGATTATGGAGAAGAATACAAAGAAATAAATAGATGTATAAGTATAGTAATAGTAGATCATGAAGTTAATGAATTAAAAGATGTTGAAAAAATAAATACAAAATGGCAAATGAGAGACAACACTACTGGTATGAAATTATTGACAAATAAATTTGAATTAATTATAATAGAATTACCAAAGGCAAAGAAATTGTATTTGGAAAATAAGGAAGATAGAATATGCCAATGGATGATGTTTTTTGATGATCCAAATTCTAAGGAGGTAGATTGTATCATGGAAAAAAATACAGGAGTTAAAGAAGCAAAAGAAGAATTAAGAAGTGTAAGTGGGGATTATGAAATAAGAAGAATAGCTGAGCTTAAACAAAAGTATATTCGTGACGAAAAAGCAGCTTTGTCATATGCAACTGAAGAGGCAACTAGAATTGGGCTTGAAAAAGGAATTGAGCAAGGAATTGAGCAAGGAATCAAGCAAGGAATTGAACAAGGAATCAAGCAAGGAATTGAACAGGGCGAGAAAGAAAGCAAAAAAGAAATAGCTAAAAAGTTATTAAAAAAAGGCATGGAAATTAATGAGATAGTTGAAATAACAGAATTATCTTATGAGGATATTTCTAAATTAAAAGAATAAAATAAATTAACATCTAAATACAGTTGTGTTTAGATGTTTTTATATATAATTTAACAAAATGTACTAATTGTATATTTCTTGCAAATGTGTATATAAAGTGGTATAATACACATGTGTTGGAATATACAAAATATATTGTTATTTCAATTAAGGAGAAATGAATTTATGAAAGTATTATTGTTATATGCTAAAGTAGGAAATGGACACTTAAAAGCAGCGGAATCTGTTAAAGAGGTTCTAGAATCACACGAAGGTGTTGAGGTTGTCTACGAAGATGGCCTTGAGTATTCTTCTGCATTAACAAATAAATTAATAGTTAAAGGATATGCATCTGTAACTAGACACGCGCCTAAATTATGGGGAACAATGTATAGACGTTCGGATAAAGCAGAACTTAATACAATTGGTGAAATTAATAAGATGGTAAATAAAGCTCTTACAATTCGTTTAAAGAAGATGATAAGAAAGACAGATCCAGATGTTATAGTTTCTACGCATCCATTCGTATCACATATGTGTGCATATCTAAAAAGAAAAGGGAAAGTTAGAGCAAGTATAGTAAGTATTATGACAGACTATGGAATTCACAATATGTGGGTTGAAGAACATGAGCATATAGATAGACTTATGGTTGCTACAACTGAAATGAAACAAGATTGTATAAGAAAATATAATATACCTGAATCTAAAATAATGGTTACAGGAATACCTGTATCACCAAGATTTAGCAAAGAGTATGATAAAGAAGCATTAAGACGCGAATTTAACTTAGAAGAAAATAAGAAAACATTATTATTCTTTGCAGGTGGCGGATTAGGACTTGGTAAATCCGAAAAAATATTTGCGGAATTATTAAATACTAAGTATGATCTACAATTAATTGCGGTAACAGGTAGAAATGAAAAACAAAAAAATAGATTTGAAAATATTGCATCAACTTCAGGTAAAAATATAACTGTTTTAGGTTATACTAACCAAGTACCAGAGTTAATGGCAATAAGTGATTTTGTAATAACTAAACCAGGTGGATTAACATCGACAGAATGTTTAGCTATGTGCAAACCAATGGTAATAATTAATCCAATACCTGGACAAGAAGAACAAAATGCAAACTATTTTATAAACAACGGTACGGCTATAAGAACATATAAAAATGAACCAATTGAACATGTTCTGGATATAGCTATGCATAACGAAAAGAGAGTAAATCAAATGATTGAGATGTGTAAGGTTATAGGTAAACCAAACTCATCTAAAACGGTCGTTGATGAAGTAATAAGAATATATAACGAGGGTAAATAATGAAAGTAGCATTTTTAACACTAGGCTGTAAAGTAAATCATTACGAAACAGATTTGTTAAAAGAAAAATTCGAGCAAGCAGGACATACTATTGTAGATTTTGAGTCTAAATCAGATATATATGTTGTAAATTCTTGTTCTGTTACCAATATGAGCGATAGAAAAACAAGACAAATGTTATCTAAAGCAAGAAAACAAAATAAAGAGGCTCTTGTTGCTGTTTTAGGCTGCAGTGTAGAAGGTAAGAAAGAACAATTAGAGGAATTTGAAGCAGATATTATTCTAGGTAATGAAGATAAATCTAATCTATTAGAAATAGTAGAAGAATGCGTGAAAAATAAAGAAAACAAAACAATACTTACAGATGTAAATGCTGTTAAAAAATATCAAGATGTTGGTATAATGAAAAGCGGATATGAAATTCGTGAAGAAATTAAGATAGAAGATGGTTGCAATAACTTCTGTTCGTATTGTATAATACCATACGTAAGGGGTAGAGTTAGAAGTAGAGAATTAGATAGTATTGTTAAAGAGGCAAAATCTTTAGCTGCTGCTAATGTTAAAGAAATAATTTTAGTAGGTATAGAGGTTGCATCTTATGGTCAAGATTTAGAAAATCTAGATTTATTTGATGTAATAGATAAACTAGAAGAAATAGAAGGAATCGAAAGAATAAGATTAAGTTCTTTAATGCCTAAATTTCTAACTGAAACAAATATACAAAGATTAAGTAAATATAAAAAACTATGTCCACATTTTCACATTTCAATGCAAAGTGGAAATACAGAAGTGTTAAAGAGAATGAATAGAAAATATTCTAAAGAACTGCTTATAGAGGTTTGTTCTAATCTTAAGAAATACTTTGTAAATCCATATCTTGCGGCTGATGTAATTGTTGGATTCCCTGGCGAAACAAATGAAGAATTTGAAGATACAATAGATACAATAAATAAAATGGGGCTTACAGAAATACATGTATTTAAGTATTCTAAACGTAATTATACTAGAGCTGCTAAGATGGATAAACAAGTAGATGGAAATATTAAAAAAGAAAGAAGTAATGTAGTACTTTCTTTAAGTAAAAGATTAAACAAAGAATTCTTAAATATGTATTTGGGTAAAAAGGTAAAAGTCCTTTTTGAAAATTATGAAAACGGAGTCCTATTAGGGTATACAGAAAATTATATAAAGGTATGTGTTAAAGGAGATAAGAGGTTATGTGGAACAATACAAGACGTGGTCGTACAATTACTAGAAGAAGAAAGGGTGCTAGCGGATATAATATAAACTTAAAATTTATTGCACTTGGACTTGCTGGAATATTTGTGTGCGCGAGTATAGGTGCAGGCGCAAAAATGTTATTTAATTCTATAGAGAGAAAAGCACAAAATATATATGAATCAAACAGTGAGATTATAGAGTCGGATGCGAGCGTTGATGTTTTTGATGAAGAAGATGGATATGAACCGGTTAAAGAATTAAAGATAACTGCGCTTGGTGAAATAATGATGGGTGGAAAAGTAGGCAAGAATGTAGAATATAATTACATGAGTGCCTTTAGATATGTATCTGAGTACACTAAAGATTCAGACTATACAATGGCGCACTTAGCTACTAATATGGTAGACTTAGAAACTTTAGGCGATACAAACTCAAAATATATTGTTACAGCAGACATAGATAATGCATTTAACGCCTTAGGAATAGATGGATTAAATGTAGCAACAGATCACATAATGGATTTTGGTAAAGAAATATTTAATGATACTAAAAAGATGCTATCTGAAGACTATGATTTAATAGGTCTTAATAATTCTATAATTTATGTAGAAAAAGATGGGGTTAAAGTTGCAATAATAGGTGTATGTAATGAAGCAATAGGTAGCGAAAAAACATATACTTCTGCAGGAATAATGATGTATAACTTAAATAATGTAAAAACATTAATAGAAAAAGCAAAAGAAAGTGCGTCAGCAGTTATTGTTATGGCACACTTAGGAAATGAAAATTCTCACACAGTAACTTCTGGTATGAAGAATACATACAGGGCTTTAATAAAAGCAGGAGCTGATGTAGTGCTTGGATCACACGCATTAGGTGTATATCCAATAGAAATATATAAAGATAAACCAATAATATATAGCTTGGGGTATTTAATACATGACACAAGTTATGAAAGTGGAAAAAAAGGTGGTATATTTGATTTAACATTTAACGAACAAGGTAATCTGAAGAAAATAGAAATAACACCAACATATATAAATGCTAAAAAACAAACTATTCTTATGGAAGACTATAACGCAAAGAGTGCCACAACATTCTTAAAATATATTGCAGGAGATTTAAAAGAATGCCACATAACAGATAACAAATTGACAATGTATATGGATAAATAAAGAAACAAAAAGCATCAAAAAATGATGCTTTTTTTATATATGTATTGCTTAAAAATATGTTTTGTAATAGACTAAATATATATGGAGGTTAAACTAATGAAAAAGGGAATAAGTTTAATAGTTTTAGTAATAACAATAATAGTAATGATAATATTGGCAGCGGCTGTTGTTATAGCTATGAGTAATAATGGAATTATAGACAGAGCTGGTCAAGCAGTACAACTTACAGATGAAAAGCAGGTACAAGATTTAGCGGCATTAGCTTGGGCGGAAGCTTATTTAGATGAGTCTAGAACAGATACAATGGAAAAGGCTGTTAAAGATGCTCTTGCAGCACAAGGTATAACAGATACAAATTGGAATATAACAGTATCTGACACAGGTGTTGTGGTTACATCTAAAAATAATACATCAGCGGAGAAAGTTACATTTACATTTTTGAATGTGGAGTATACCGTCGATAAAGGAACAACATGGTATGATTTTATATGGTATGGAGAAGGGAAAAAATTACAATATGAATTTGTAATGAGTCCGGACGATACAAATATTAACGTTTATACACCGGGTGGGTGGCCAATGGTTGAAGAAACTACACAAAAAAGTTTTTATATGAATGAAGAAATCGTAGCTGGAAATTATGTTCCAAAAGCTTCCGCTGAGGATTTTTAATAGTAAAAAGAATCAATCTTTATTGGATTGATTCTTTTTTTATGAGTTATATATTAATTATTCTTTTAATTCAGATGTACAATGTGCACAACGTGTTGCTTCTAGTGGTATTTCGCTTAAGCAGTATGGACATTTTTTAGTAGTAACTGGTTTTGGAGCTTCTTCTTTTTTGCGTTTTGCTTTAAAGAATACTTTAAAGAATATAAATAAGCATAGTGCAACCATTAAAAAGTCTACTATGTTAGTTAAGAATTGGCCGTAATTTATTACTGTTGCGCCAGCTTCTTTAGCAGCCTCTACAGATTCATATGTTAATCCATCTAATGAAACAAATAGGCTTGAGAAATCTATTTTTCCTGTAAGGATAGATAGTGATGGAGTTATTACATCGTTTACAAGCGAGTTTACTATTTTAGTAAACGCAGTACCGATAATAACACCAATAGCCATGTCTATTACGTTGCCTTTAGTAGCAAATTGTTTAAACTCTGCAATAAAGCCTTTAGATTTCTTTTCAGCTTTTTCTTTTAGCTTTTTTAATCTTTCTTGTTCTTTTTCTAAATCTATTTTTTTACCCATAATATTACCTCATTTCGATGACAATATTTTACTACAATTTTAGATAAAAAGCAAATGTAGAATAGTGCAAGATTTTGTCTAAAAATTTAATGACATATTTTTGTAATATAGTTGAAATATTTGGGTTTTCGTTATATAATGATGACGTGTAAAACTAAGGAGGAAACAATGAAAAATCTTATTAAAACATTAATAGTTTTTTCTGGGATAATTATTGGGGGATTTTTAGGAACATTGGCTTCGAGTGTACCAGCGTTAAGCTTTTTATCATATGGTAAATCACTAGGACTAACAGCTCCAATAAAGCTAGATTTAAGTATAATAGAATTAACTTTTGGCTTTATGATGAATTTAAATATAGCATCTATAATTGGTCTTGTAATTGCACTAATTATAGTAAAGAAAGTGTAATAAGTGGATAAATTAAGTATTAAGAATATACCTCTAGAGGACAGGCCGTACGAGAAATTTGAAAAGTATGGTAGCTTAGTACTTACGGATGCAGAGCTTTTAGCAATTATTATAAAATCTGGAACTAAAGATTTAAACTCGGTAGATGTAGCAAGAATTCTTTTAACTAATCATGAGAATGGCCATGCTGGATTTAAATATTTAGAAGAAGCTTCTATAGCTGAACTTATAACAGTTCCTGGAATTGGTAGAGTAAAAGCTATACAAATTAAAGCTGTACTAGAACTTGCTAAAAGAATAAATAGTAATAAATTAAACGAAACAAAAATAAAGATAACTGGCCCAAAGCAAATATATGATATGTTATCTACTGAACTTAAAGAAGCTAGAGTCGAAATGGCTAAAGTTGTATTGTTAGATGCTAAAGCATATGTTAAATCTGTAATAACAGTAAGTATGGGAGCGACTAACAAATCTATGGTATCACCTAAAGAAATATTAAGTGAACCAATAAAACAACTTGCAAGTTCTATAGTGTTAGTACATAATCATCCGAGTGGAGACACCACTCCAAGTAGACAAGATATACTTTTAACAAGAAAGATTATAGACTATGCGTCTCTTTTTGATATTACAGTATTAGATCATATAATAATTGGAGCTAATGGATATACAAGTATAAAAGAAACAAATAATGAGCTATTTATAGGAGGGAGAATATTATGAAACTGATGGCAAAAGACATAGGAATAGATTTAGGAACATCAACAACACAAATATATGTTAAAGGTGAAGGGATAGTGCTTAGAGAACCAACAGTTGTTGCAATTAATGATGTAACAGGTGATGTTTTAGCAGTTGGTAATGTTGCTAAAGAAATGCTTGGTAGAACACCAGATAATATTCTTGCAGTTAAACCACTTAAAGGTGGAGTAATCGCAAACTTCTATGGTACAAGAATGATGCTTGAAGAATTCATTAAAAAATGTACAAACAAAAGCGTATTATCTAAACCACGTGTAGTAATATGTGTACCATCTGGAGTTACAGATGTAGAAGAAAGAGCTGTAGAAGAAACAGCATATCTTTCTGGCGCTAAAGAAGTATATGTAATGGAAGAAGCTATGGCAGCAGCCATAGGTGCTGGTATTAAAGTGGATAGTCCTGAAGGGGCTATGGTAATAGATATTGGCGGTGGAATTACAGAAGTAGCGGTTATATCTTTAGGAGGAATAGTAATTTCAAATGCTATTCGTACAGCTGGAGACGATTTAGATAAAGATATAATAGAGTATGTTAAAAATAAATTTGATGTATTAATTGGAGACAATGTTGCAGAAGAAATTAAAAATACAATTGGAGCTGCATTCTCATCAATGACAGAAGAAAGAATGCAAGTAAAAGGAAGAAACTTAACAACAGGTCTTCCAGATACAATAACTGTAACAACATCAGATATTGAAACTGCGATGAAAAGAATACTTGAAGAAATTATAAAGGTTATAAACATAACATTAGAAAAAACACCACCAGAGCTTGCGGCAGATATTATGGAAAAAGGTATTGCTGTTTGTGGTGGAGGAGCATATATTAAAAATATAGATAGATATATATCAGATAGAATAGGAATTCCAGTATATATTGCAAACAATCCTTTAGAATGTGTTGCAAGAGGAGTTGGAAGCGCATTATCAAATATAGAGGTACTAAAGAAATCTATTAAAACAAGAAGAAAATAAGGAGCATAACTATGAATTACATGAGGGATGCCAAGCAAAGAAGAAAAGAAAAAAAGAATAAACTATTAATTGGTATAATTACGTGTGTTTGCGTAATTATATCAATTTATTTACTAGCTATTCTTAAGGTTCCTTTTATGACTAAAGTTTCATCTACTGTAGTTGGGTTTGTAGATGGAGTAACAGGAACTATAGCTGGAGTATTTAAAGATGGAACTTCTTTCTTTGGTAACACTAAAAAGTTAAATAAAAAGATAGCACAATTAGAAGAAGAATTAACTAAAGCGAAGCAATTACAAATAGAAATAGATGCTTTAGAAGTAGAAAATGAAGATTTAAGAGATCTTCTAAAAATAGAAGAAAATTATAGTCACTTTGAAAAAGTTTATGCAAATATAATTTCAAGAAATTATGAAACTTGGAATGAAACATTTGTAATAAATAAAGGTTCTAAAGACGGAATAGAAAAAAGACAAACTGTAATTGCAGAACAAGGTTTAGTTGGATATATTTCAGAAGTAAATGAAACAACAAGTACAGTTACAACTATACTTGAGCCAGGAACTTCTGTAAGTGTGCAAATTTCAAATATAAACAAACTTGCTTTAATAAAAGGAGAATACAGCTTAACAGGAAGTCATACAGTAAAACTTGTAAATATACCAATAGATACAGAACTTGCCGAAGGCGAGAAAGTATATACAACAGGTATTGGTGGTTTATATAAAAAAGGTATTCCTGTAGGAATAATAAAGAGCATTAAAAATAGGAAGAATGAAATAGATAGATATGCTATAGTAGAGACTTTTGTTAATTTAGATTCTCTAGATATGGTAGGAATAATAGTAAAGTAGGGGAGTTTGATGTTAAAGAAAATATTAACATACATTCTAAATATATTAATATTATTAATAATATGTGTTTGGCAATTTAAAACTTTCAATAATACAGAATTGTTTGGTGCTAAATTTAATTTAGTCGCATGCTTTGTAATAGTAACAATAATGGTAAACTCATTTAAAAGACACGTATACTTGTCTATGATAGCGGGTATAATTTCGGATTTATTATTAGGGCATACACTAGCTAAATATTTAGTAATATTTGTACTTTTAAGTATAATTTTAGAAAGTATGAAAAATGTATATAAACAAGATACACCTTTTTCTGTTGCTGTATATACAACAATAGGTATTCTTGTTTTTGAGGTGTTAACGCTGTTAATAAATATATTTACCGCAGGGTTAACAATTGGAGTAATAGCAATATTAATAGCATTGCTAAAATCTGTTATAGTAAACATATTAGCAGCATATATATTGTTCTTTATTCTAGCAAAAATAAATAAAGGTATGGAGTAATAAACGTGAAATTTAAAGTTAATGTTAATTTTTTTGAAAACAGAATATTAATATTAAAAATCCTAGTAGTAATTATTGGGATTGTTTTTGCTTTCCGTTTAGTAGATTTACAAATAATAAATGGTGCAAGTTATAGGGAACAATCAGAAAAGAAAATGTTAAGAGAAACAACAATAGAAGCGCCACGTGGTGAAATTTATGATAGAAATGGCGTTGTTCTTGCAACAAGTAAACTTGCATATGATGTAGAAATATTTAAAGTAGGGGATGAAAATTTAAATAATACATTACTTAAGTTATTAAATATATTAGAACAAAATAAAGATGAATACACATCATCTTTTCCAATGGAAGATAATGAATTCTATAGTGACGAAGATAAAGAAAAAATCTGCGAAACTTATGAGATAGATTCAAAAAGTACAACAGTAGAGATTCTAGAATATTTATACATTAAGTACGATCTAAATAAACTAAATATAACAAATGAGATTAAGAATAAACTTGTAGCATTAAGATATGAAATAGGAACAAATCCATTTTCATTGTTTAGGTCTGTAACTTTAGCAAAGGATATATCATATAACTCAATGGCTATGATAGAAGAGTTAAAGAGTGAATTGCCAGGAATAGAGATAAATGTTAACTCTAAAAGATATTATCCATATGGAACAATTGCAGCACATCTTTTGGGTTATGTAAGTAAAATTAGTAGTGAAGAATATAAAGATCTAAAAGATGAAGGTTACACATATAACAGTATAATTGGTAAAATGGGTATAGAAACTACTATGGAAGCTTTCTTAAAGGGAAGCAATGGTATTAAAAGAACTGAAGTTGATGCAGAAGGTGAAATCGCTGGAGAGTATATATACAAAGAGGCGGACTCTGGTAACAATGTTACTTTAACAATAGACTATAGATTACAACAAGTGGCAGAAAAGAATCTTAAGAAAATTATAGATAATATTAGAACTGGTGCACCGGGTTATTCTAAAAAATCTGATGCCACATCTGGCGTAGTTGTAGCTATAGATGTAAATAGCTCAGAGATACTTGCTATGGCAAGTTATCCTACGTTTGATCCAAATGAATTTGTATCTGGAATAAAATATAGTTCTTGGAAAAAGATAATGGCCAACACAAGTAAGCCTATGTTTAATAGGGCAATATCTGGAACGTACTCACCAGGTTCAACATTCAAGATGTTAAGTGCACTTGCTGGATTAGATAGCAAGGTAATAACAATAACAGAAAAGATAAAAGCAAATGGTAGATACGAATATGCAAACCATCCAATGTGTTGGGTTTATTCATACTATGGAAGAACTCATGGTTGGGTAAATGTAAGTGATGCAATAAAAGTATCTTGTAACTGCTTCTTCTATGAAGTAGGAAGAAGAATGGGAATAGATAACCTTGTTAAGTACTGCCAAATGTTTGGACTTGGAAATAAGACTGGAGTAGAACTTTATGGTGAATCCAAAGGTATGATTGCAGGGGCTAACAAAAATATGGATTGGTATCTAGGAGATACATTATCTGCAGTTATTGGACAATCATATAACTCGTTTACACCTGTACAACTTGCAAACTACATAGCAACACTTGCAAATGGTGGAACGTTAAATAGAGCAACATTGATAAAGAATGTTGTGAATGCAGAAGATGAATATGTGAGTTCTGAAGACTTACTTACACATATAGAAAAAGTAACAGGATACAAGTTCATATCTACTAAATTAAACTTGAATCAAAAACATGTTGATGCAGTAGTAGAAGGAATGAAGTCTGTTACATCAGAACAAGGTGGTACATCTTACATAGTATTTAAGAATTCGGATATAGAAGTAGCAGGAAAAACAGGAACTGCACAAGTATCTAGTGGACATCCTAACGGTGTATTCGTTGGATTTGCTCCAATAGAAAACCCACAAATAGCAGTAGTAGCAATAGTAGAACACGGAGATTCTGGTACAGCTGTTGCAAATATAGTAAAACCAATACTTGAAGAATATTTTGATATATCTAACGAAAATGTAAATAAAGAGGTAAATGAAGTATTAGTGCCAAGTGTAAAGTATTAAAATTAAATATTGAAATAAATAGAAATATGTTATATTATTCGTATATAACATATTTTTTATAGGAGAACAAAAGATGAAAAGAGGAATATCGTTAATAGTATTAGTTATAACAATAATAGTAATGATAATATTAGCAGCAAGTGTAGTAATTACATTAAGTAACACAAATATAATAAATAAAGCAAATCAAGGGGTTGATTTAAACAATGAAAAGCAGGTGCAAGAATTAGCTACAATAATATGGATGGATGCATATTTAGATGAGGCAAAGAAAAATAATATTACAACAATTGTAAAACAAGAACTTGCAAATCAAGGAGTTACAGAAGATAAATGGAATATAATAGTAACTGAAAACGGAGTAGATGTTATAAATAAAACTTCTATTCAACCATTAGGTTCTTTGATAACACCAGATAATTATGGTGATACAGTAGATTATGTTGTTACAGTCGATGGAACAAAGTATGACAAATGGGAAATATATTATCATAATAGCGAATATGTATATTTAATTTCAGCAGAAAATGTTGGCAATACAGATTTGATTACAAATTATTCAGTAACTGATTTAACAGAAAAAGAAAAAGAACTATATGATATATTTAGAGTTGGAGAGTTTGAAAAATTCATTTTAGCAGATAGAATAAGTAATAATGATGCTAACAGTAGTAAGGCGGTAGTTAAACTAATAAAAGACTATTCTAATTTCGCAAATGCAGAGACTTATGGCGAAAATGTAGTGGGAGCAATAGGTGGACCAACTATAGAATTGCTAGTGGCAGGATGGAATGCAAAAGGATATCAACCTAAAATAGAAATAACATTGGGACCATTGGGGTATAAAATAAATGGTGGAGCAAGCATCGGTGGAATAAATGGTAAAAAACCATATGTATCAAAGAACAACTATGTATGGATGGCTTCGCCTGTATATTCTTCTTTAAGCGGAGTAATGAGTTTTTCATCAAGCGAATTAGCATACGCAGGATATACTGCTAGTAAAGAAGTACAACCGGTTATTTGTTTAAAAGCAAGTATACTTGCCAAAGTTGGAACAACAACAGACTTTACTTTAATAAAATGAAATTAGTCAATATAATTAATAAATATAAAAATAAAACCGAGTAAGATATCTTACTCGGTTTTACTATATTCTAGCTTTTATACTAAAAGGATTATTCAACAGTAACAGATTTAGCAAGATTTTTAGGTTTGTCTATATCTGCGCCTCTTAGTATAGCTGTTTCGTAAGCAATTAATTGAAGAACAATAACTACAAGTAGTGATTGTAAAAATTCAGAAAGTTTAGGTAGAATAATTACATCATCTAATGAGTCTTTTATATTTTCTACATTTTGGTTTTCTGTAGTTATTAGTAGGGTATAAGCCCCACGAGCTTTTGTTTCTTTTAGATTGCTTATTGTTTTTTCATATAGATTGTCTACTGTAGCGATAGTTATAACAGGTGTTCCTTGATCTACAAGTGATATTGTACCGTGTTTTAATTCGCCTGCTGCATACGCTTCTGAGTGTATGTAAGAGATTTCTTTAAGTTTTAGAGAACCTTCCATACAACTTGCACTATCTATGCCACGACCAATGTATAATACATTTTCGTGAGTATATAACTTGTTTGCTATAGCTTTATACATATCTCTAGAATTAATTAAATCTTCTGCAAGTGTTTCTATTTTTTCTACATCTTCATAGAATGCATCCATTACAGAATCTTGTAATAATCCTTTTTGTTTCATTATTGTAAGAGCTACGTTTGTTAATGTAGCAACTTGTGAAGAATATCCTTTAGTTGTAGCAACAGCTATTTCTGGACCTGCATAAGTGTATATTGTTTTATCTGCTTCACGAGCGATAGAAGAACCAACAACATTAACAATAGCTAAAACATATGCACCTTGTTCTTTTGCTAAACGTAGTGCAGCTAATGTATCTGCAGTTTCACCAGATTGAGATATTATTATAACTAGAGTAGAAGGTGTAATTAGATTTTCTTTGTATCTGTATTCAGATGCAATTTCTACTGTAGTTCTAATTTTAGCGTTGTTTTCTAAAAGGTATTTAGCAACCATACCAGCATGCATAGCACTACCACAAGCAACGATGTGTATATTATCGTATTTTGTGAAGTCTATATCATCATAGAACTTGCCTAATATGTTTTTAACAACTTTAGGTTGTTCATAGATTTCTTTTAACATGAAGTGGTCATAACCATTCTTTTGGTATTCCACAGCACTCCAAGTAGCTGTATCTACTGCTTTATCTATTTTATTAAGATTAGAGTCAAATATCTCAACTGAATCGTTTGTAACCTTAACATATTCATCGTTATCTAATAGCATATACTTATTTGTATAATTAAGTATTGCAGAAACGTCAGAAGATACAAAGTTTCCGTTATCGCTAAGACCTACAATTAATGGACTGTTTTTTCTAACAGAATAAATTGTATTTGGCTCATCGTCAAAGATAATTGGTAGAGCATAAGAACCTCTAAATTCATCACAAGCGGCTTTTATACTTGCCATTTTATCTCCAGTTTTTTCATACATATAATTAATGTATCCACATGCAACTTCAGAATCTGTTTCAGAAACAAAATTCATTCCTTTAGATAATAAATCTTGTTTAATATCTGAGTAGTTTTCGATGATTCCGTTATGCACTAATGTAACGTGCCCAACTTTGTGTGGGTGAGCGTTAGTCTCACTTGGCTCTCCGTGTGTAGCCCATCTTGTATGCGCAATAGCAGTAGAAGCAAATATATCATTGTATTTGATTTTATCTTCTAGATTAGCGATTTTTCCTTGCGCTTTATACATATTGATTTTTCCCTGTTCGCTAGTAGCGACACCAGAGGAATCATAACCTCTGTATTCTAAGTTTTTTAAGCATGACAATGCAACGCTACAAGAATCTAAATTCTTTGAAGCGTATCCTATAATTCCGCACATAATAATAATCCTCCATATTCTATTTTCAATGTACTTTTGGATTATAGGCTTTTTGTAGTAATTCCTGAATTTTACCTTTTGTACCTATATGTCGATCCCATTAAACCGTGATAGCACCCGCTGATGTGTCGATAACTATCATCCTCGTCAATTTGCTAAAATAGCAAAACCATGCGCTAATATTCTTAAACTTTTTATACTCACTCCTTTGAGTTTAAAAATATTTTCAACGACTATTGTACAATAAATTTTAAAAATAGTCAAGTTTAGTATATTATATGCTAAAAAGCCTAGTAATACTCAGAAAAAACATAAAGAAAAAGCGTTGACATATTTTTTTATATATGTTAGTATTGAGATATAAGAGTATGCAAATTTGCATGTGGAGGTATATATTATGGAAGAAAAGAAATTCTACACTGAAGAAGAAATAAATGTAGATGTAGAAAAACTAAAAAAGGCAACAGAAGATTTAGAAAAACTTGCGGAACTTCAAAAGAAAGTTGACGAACTTAAAAAATAGGAGGTAATAATTGTGGGAAAAGATTACGAAATATTAGAAGAACAATATCAAAAGCTTGTTGCAGATAAGGCAGCTGCAGAAGGAAGAGATGATTTGTCAGATGATGAAAGAGCTAATATAGTTGCTGGTTTTGATAAAGCAATTTCTGGCCTTGAGGAAAGTATTGTTGAACTTGGTGTAAAGGCAAAACAAGATATAATGGATGCCATTCATGGTTTAGAAGAAAAAATGGCAACTAACAATGAGTTTTTAGAAAAATCTAAAGCTAGAATAGAAGAATTACAAGCGGTAATAGCTGAAGAAGAAGCTAAAGGCGAAGCAGGAGATAAAGATAAAATAAGAATATACCAAGCTGAAATAAAAGGTATTGAAAAAGAAATGCGTCTTGCTACAAGAGCAATAAATGCAGCAAAAAGAGAAATAAAAGAAAATAATAAAAAGTTAATACCAATAATGAATATATTCAAAGATAAAGGTGTATTTACGCCAGAAGAAATAGATTCATTAACTAAATTAGAAAAAAGAATTGAAAGAGCTAAAAAGAATTTTGGACCAAAAGAAGAAGTAGGTGGAGGTGTAACAGAAACTCCAGGAGATGATAAAAAAGAAACTCCGGGAGATGATAAAAAAGAAACTCCAGGTGAAGATGAAACAATAGTTCCAGGTGGAACTACAACAACAGTTCCAGGCGGAACTACAACATCAGTGCCAGGCGGAACTGCAACAACAGTTCCAGGCGGAACTGCAACATCAGTGCCAGGTGGAACTGCGACAACAGCTCCAGGTGGAACTGCGACAGTAGCACCAGCTGCGCCAACAGATCCAAGAGATATGAGCTATGCAGAATTTGATGAGATATATAGAGCAGCTAAACAAAGATGTTTAGGTGTTGAAGATATGAAAAAATTAGAAGTTATAATGGCTGACCCAACATGTTATGAAAAATTTGGAATTTCTACTGGATTATTTAGAAATAAAGCAAAAGTAATACTTGTTGCAATGGGAAGTGAAATGACTAGAAAATATCCAGAAGCTCTAAGAGCAATCAACGCTACTTATGGAATAGATGCTAAAACAGAAACTGGCGAAAATATTGTAGCAAGTTCTGAAGTAAGAAGTTGGAGCGGAATAAAAGGATTCTTAGGAAATAAGGAAGCTAAGACAAGAGGACAATCTGTTTTCGAAAAAGTTGTAGCTGCAGCGGAAGCTAAAGTTGCTAGTGGTGAAGAATTAACAGCTGACGAAGTAACTTTAAGAGATAGAGCGATTGCTGAATTAGAAACAATGAAAGGCTTTAGAACAGCATTAGATACATATTCTGAAGTTAAGAGAACAAGAAGCAGAAATCCATTATCTTGGTTTTCAGGATTAGGAAGATCATTATCTTTACCTGAAGCTTCATCACGTGATACTTCAGTAGAAGATGGAGTAAGATCAAGTGTAGAAAGAGCTGGAAGAGAAGCAACAGAAGGATTATCTGACGTTGCAAGAGATGCAATGATAATAGCAGCATTATCTTCAGAAAGCGAAAGAAGTACTAAAAAAGAATCTACACCAGAAGTTGTAGCTGAAGGTGGTACAGTAACTCCAGGAACTGTGGACATGAAAGATACTTTAGCTGCTGGTGTATATCCACCAGAAGAAATAGATACAACTGTAGGAGAAAAAACAGTTTCAGAGGTAGTAGAAATGGATACTTTCGACGGACCTGGAATCGATGGTTAATAATAAAAATATAAAATAAATAATAATAAGGAGGCATATACATATGAAAACAGCACTTGTAACAGGAGGTTCTAGAGGAATCGGCAAGGCGATAGTATATGCCTTTGCTAATGCAGGATATAATGTTCTTCTAAACTATAATCGTTCAGAACAATCTGCTAAAGATATTGTTAAAGATTTAGAAGGTTGTGATGGTGTAGTGGAAATGTTCAAAGCGGATGTAACAAACCGTGATGAAGTTGATGCTATGGTAGAATATGCTGTAAAAGAATTTGGAGGAGTAGATGTTGTTGTAAACAATGCTGGTATTTCTCAAGTTGGATTATTTACAGATTTAGAAGAAGATGAATGGAAGAGAGTATTAGATGTAAACCTTACAGGTGTATTTAATGTAACTCAATCTGCATTAAAGCAAGGCATGCTATCTAAAAAAGATGGAGCTATAATAAATGTATCTTCTATATGGGGAATCACAGGTAGCTCGTGTGAAGTAGCATATTCTGCATCAAAAGCAGGTGTTATAGGTTTAACTAAGGGATTAGCTAAGGAATTAGCTCCAAGCAATATAACAGTTAACACTGTAGCGCCAGGAACTATAGCTACTGATATGATATTCAAAGAATATGATGAACATGATATAGAATTAATTAAGAAAGATATACCAATGGGAAGACTTGGAGAGGCTGAAGAAGTTGCTAAACTAGTATTATTCTTAGCATCAGAAAACGCAAGATATATTACAGGACAAGTAATAAGCCCAAATGGTGGTATGGTAATTTAATTATTGTAAATAATATAAGAGATGGGAAACCATCTCTTATTTATTAATTTAACTTAATAGTATAATGCTAGTAAAATAAATTGTATAAAAAACGAAAAAAATATTGACAATTTAATTTAACTAGTGTATATTTATATACGTAGTCGGCGGCGTAGCTTAGATGGCTAGAGCGTTCGGTTCATACCCGAAAGGTCATTGGTTCGATTCCAATCGCCGCTACCACATTACTTAAACTAGATAGCAATATCTAGTTTTTTGTTTTATAAGGGGATGGTAATATGTCTATTACAAGAAAAAGATATTTTACACGTTTGATAGGACGTATAGTAATTTTTATTGGCTGTATAGCAATGAGTTTTAATAAAGAAAACTTTGATGTATTAATAGGAATGAATTTCTTTAATAAATTTCATATATTACATTTGTTATGGGGGCTTTGGATTGCGGATATAATACTACAAATTATACCTATAAAAAACAAAGTAGCATTGGGTTCACAAAAATTATTTGCTAATCGTTTCAAACCAATACGAGATAAAATTAATTATGATAATTTAAAGAAATATGTAGTAAACACTACTAAATCTGCATATAAGGTTATGATTATATGGATTTTGTTGATTATAATAATTGGTATTTTGTATTTTTGTAATGTAATAAATGAAATAGGAATATTTATTATATCTGTTTTCTTTTATGTGTGTGATTTGATATGCGTTTTAGTATGGTGTCCGTTTAGACTACTTATGAAAAACAAATGTTGTACAACATGTAGAATATTTAACTGGGATCATCTTATGATGTTTTCGCCACTTGTTTTTGTTGGTGGATTTTATTGTTGGTCGTTAGTTGTGATGTCTGTATTAGCTTGGCTTGTTTGGGAATTATGCGTTATGATATATCCTGAACGTTTTTCAGAAATGACAAATGAAGCACTTAAATGTTCGAAATGTACAGATAAATTATGTACACAATATTGTGGGAAAAAGAAAACAAAATGTGTTAAAAGAATATAAAATATATAAAAAACAGCGGATATAACCGCTGTTTTTTCATTTATTTAATTTAATATACATAATATTGTTGATTATACTTTTAGCTAGTGGTATAATGTGTTTCGAGGGTGAAAAATACAATGGAAAGTAGAAAAGAACAAAGGGAAATTAGAAGAAGAGAAAAACTACAAAGAGAAGAAAATAAAAAACTTTTCTTAAAAAGAAATAATGTAGAAACTAACGAATCTCCAATTAAAGAGAAAAAAGTTAAAGAAAAAAAGGTTAAAGAACCTAAAGAAAAGAAAGTAAAAGAGAAAAAGCCTTTCGAAGATACAAAGGCCAAGAAAACAATTAGAATAATAACAGGAATACTAACATTAGTTGCGACAGTTATATTAATAATAACTTTTGTAAGGGGTGTTAAATTAAATAATGATCTTAATTTAATACCAGCAAACTATATGAAAATATTATATTATGCTTTTGGCGGCGGCTTAGTAGTGCTAGTAGCTATGTTAGCATTAACACTATGGAAGAAATTTAGTAGCATAGTAAAAATAATATTTGCAGTTATAGCAGCAGCGATAGTAGCCTTATGTATATATGTAAATTCAATTTTAGGTGAATCTACAGATATATTAAAAGAAATAGATAGCGAAATTGTAGAAACTAAAGCATATGCATTAGTTGTTCTTAAAGATGGTGAATACAAGAAATTAGAAGATTTATCTTATAAACTATTAATGTATTATGATAACGAGATGGGTGAAACAGAAGAAGCTATGGCTAAACTAAAAGAAGCTATAGTAATGATGTCTGAAAAGACGGATGATATACATGTGCTAGCAAATAAATTAATAGACAAATCTGTAGATGCTATTTTAGTAGAAGAAGCATATTATGATCTTATAGAAGAGGAAATACCAGACTTTAGGGAAAAGATAACAACTTTACATGAATTTAACCTAGAGGATAAAATGCCAGAAGTAGTTAAGGATGTTGCGGTAACAGAAAAACCATTCATAGTGTATATAAGTGGTATAGATTCACGTTCTAAAACAATGCCTTCTAAATCTAGAAGTGATGTTAATATGTTAGCGGTTGTAAACCCTAAAACAAAACACGTATTACTAGTAAATATCCCTAGAGATTACTATGTAAAATTAAATGGTACAAGTGGATATAGAGACAAATTAACACATGCTGGTATATATGGAGTAGATAAATCTATAAAAACACTAGAAGATTTATTAAAAATAGATATAAACTATTATGTAAGAGTAAACTTTAATTCGGTTGTAAAAATAGTAGATGCTGTAGGAGGAGTAGAAGTTGACTCAGAATATGCATTTACTACAAAAATAGGCGGATACAAAATCAAAAAAGGATTAAATAAATTAAATGGTAAAAAGACACTAGCATTTGCTAGAGAAAGATATTCATTACCAGGTGGAGATGCAACTAGAGGTAAAAATCAACAAGCAGTTATAGATGCAATAATTCAAAAAGTAACATCTACAACAATACTTACTAAGTTTGATGACATACTAGCTTCAGTAAAAGGAAGTTTCCAAACAAATATGTCTACAGAAAAAATGGTTGAACTAGTAAGAATGCAAATAACAGATAATGCAAAATGGACAGTATCTTCAACAGCATTAAACGGAGCAGGTTCTAGAGAAAGAACATATTCAATGGGAAAAACATTATTATATGTTATGATACCTTACGCTGGAAATATTAAGCAAGCAACAGTATTAATAAATAAAGTGTTAGACGGTGAATTATTAGAAGGTGGTTCAATAAGTTTATCTAAATACAACGATAAGCTAGTTGTTCCAAGAGGCGTATATGAAGAAGAGAAGAAGGAAGAAACAACAACTCCTGAAACTCCAACAACACCAGAAACACCGGGAACAACACCGGAACCAACACCAACTCCGGAACCAGAGCCAACGCCAACTCCGACTCCGACGCCAGATCCTGAACCGGAACCAGAGCCAACACCGACTCCAACTCCGACACCGGATCCTGAACCGGAACCAGAGCCAACACCGACTCCAACTCCGACACCAGATCCTGAACCGGAACCAGAGCCAAAGCCAGAACCAAAACCTGAGCCTAAGCCTGAACCAGAGCCAACACCAACTCCAACTCCAGCGCCTGAAAACAATGGTGGAGATGGAACAGAAGAATAAAACAAAAGAAGATAGAGATTTAAAATGCTCTATCTTTTTTGCGTATAATGTAATATTTTGTTGAAAAAGAATCTTGCGAGTGATAATATGTAAATATAAATTCGCGTAAATTACATTTACTGTAATTAGAAAGGAGAAATTTATGAACAAAGAGTTTTTTATGAACAATAAGGAAATATTAATTAAAATAGGTGTTGCAATAGGATTGATTATATTAGCAGTAGTATCAATGTTCCCTTTGGCTAAAGTTTTTGGTGAACCGGAATTCCATAACGGATCTATTGAGCACTTAAATAAAAAAGAAGGACAAGTTATTGGACTTACTGCAGCAACAGCGGGAGCGGCGACAATACTTGCAGCAGCGCCTGGAGATGCAACGACACCAATAGCAAACCAACTTATGGATATGAGTGGATACTTGTTAATTGTGTTAGGAGTAATATTTTTAGAAAAGATATTGCTTACACTTACTGGTAAATTAACATTCTTGATTTTAATACCAGCAGCATGTGTGTTATGTGCAACTTATTTATTTACAAAGAAAGAAAAGTTAAAAGTTTTAGCATTTAAATTGGCGGCATTTGGACTTGTTATATTTACAATAGTGCCAGTTAGTGTGAAACTAAGTATGTTTATTGAAGACACATATGGTACTACAATATCTAAAACTATTGAAAGTGCTACGGATGTTCAAAATAACAAAGTTGAAGAAAAAGAGGATGAAAAAACTGAAACAAACTTATGGGACAAGATAACAGGTACAGTTTCTAATGTTGTTTCTAGTGTTGGGAATTCTGTAGAAAAACTGCTAGAAAAAGGTAAAGATTTATTAAGCAACTTTATGAATGCGTTAGCAATATTACTAATTACATCATGTGTAATACCAATGGGAGTGTTGTTTATAATGTTATGGGTTGTAAAACTAATATTTGGTGTAACTATATCAGTAAATGAAATAAAACCTAAAATGCCACACTTTAAAGGAAAAAATAAAAAAGAAGTTGTTGAAGCAGTAGAAAACAAATAAACAAAAAAGAAGAGTGATTATTCACTCTTCTTTTTAATATGGTTGCGGGGACAGGACTTGAACCTGTGACCTTCGGGTTATGAGCCCGACGAGCTGCCGACTGCTCTACCCCGCGATGCATGTTATTAGTATAATATAATTGTATGTTAATGTCAACAAAAATATTAAAAAATTTGAAAAAACGGGCAAACTTTTTATTTCTTTTGTTGTAAATTATATATATGTATGGTATAATCTTTGTGTTAAAAATACAAACTGGAGGGAATAAAATGATTGGATGGATTGCATGGATATGCATAGCATTAACATTAATAGTAGCAGTTGCATTAACAATTGTAGTAATGATGCAAAGTTCTAAAGACGGAGCTTCAGCAGCATTAGGAAATACATTCTATGGTGCAAATAAAGGAAAGACTTTAGATGGAGTATTATCTAAATTAACTATATATTTAGGAATTGCATTCGTAGTATTATGCTTTGCAACTACAATTACAATAACTAAGTAATAGGTGGATATGAAAGAGTTTGAAGAGAGAAGTAAAAGAATATTAGAGTATGTTAATTCTAAAGAATATAAGATAATGACTGCAAAACAAATTGCAGTCGTTTTCGGCGTTCCTAAGGAAGATATGCCTGAGTTCGAAAAGATAATAAATAAACTAGAAGTAAACGGTAAAATATACATAGACGACAGTAAACGTATATGCTTACCTAATAATGTAAATAAATTTGTATGTAAATTTGAAGCCAAATCCAAAGGGTTTGGTTTCGCGCGCGTTTTATCTACGGATACGGAAGTTAAAGATATATACATATCTCGCGAATGTACTAATGGTGCTTTCGATGAAGATATTATCTTAGTTGAAACTAACGGGCAAAGAGAAGAAGGTAAGAGTTTAGAAGGTACTGTTAAGAAAATAATTAAACGCGGCGAAGCTACTTTTGTTGGTACTGTGGAAAAAACAGATTCTTTTGGTTTTGTAAGTGTAGAAGGAAGAGTAATTGAAGATGTATATGTACCATACAAGTTACTTCAAGGAGTGCAAAATAAAGATAGAGTAGTTATTAAAATAACTAAATATCCAACAGCAAATAGAAAAGCTGAAGGAAAAATCGTTGAAGTAATTGGGCATGAATCAGATAAGGATATCGAACAAGCAGTAATACTAAAGAGTCACGGAATTGATGAAAAATTCCCTAAAGCGGTAATAAATGAAGCTGAACAAAATTCAGTTATTACTGATGAAGATATATCTTCAAGAGTGGATTTAAGAGATAAAAACATCTATACAATAGATGGTGATGATGCAAAAGATCTTGATGATGCTATCTGTGTTGAAAAGATTTCGGATGAAGAATATAAATTATCTGTACATATTGCGGATGTAAGTCACTATGTAACTGAAGGCAGTGAAATAGATAAAGAAGCTATAAAAAGAGGGACAAGCATTTATACACCTGGTAAGGTTATACCGATGCTTCCTAGAACATTATCTAACGGAATTTGTAGCCTAACAGAAGGAGAGACTCGTTTGGCTTTATCTGTTGATATGATAATAAATAAAGATGCAAAAGTTATATTTAGTACAATATATAAATCTGTTATACGTTCTAAAAAGCGTATGTCTTACCATAAGGTAGAAGAAGTATTAAATAACGAAAATGAAGAAACGTTAAAAGAATATGCTCCGTTTAAAGCAGACATTATGCTTATGAAAGAATTATATGAAATCTTAAATAAAAAGAGAGTAGCGAATGGTAGTATTAATTTTGATATACCAGAAACTCACTTTGTTTTAGATGAAAATAACGAGCCTATAGATGTAATGCCATATACAATTGGAGTATCTAACAGCATAATAGAAGAATTTATGCTTGTTACAAATAAAGTAGTAGCAAAGACATTTAGAGATTTAGAAGCTCCGTTCATATATAGAATACACGAAACTCCAGATTTAGAAAAATTAAGAGAATTAAACGAAATGCTTAAGAATATGGGTTCAAGTATTAAAGGTATAAATAAAATACATCCAAGAGCTTTAGCAACAGCATTAGAAACATTTGCTGATGATGAGAAAAAGTATATGATAGTATCTAAAATGCTTTTAAGATCGCTTAAACTTGCTAAATACTCAGAAGAGTGCTTAGGACATTTTGGACTTAACTTTAAGGATTATTGTCATTTTACATCACCAATTAGAAGATATCCAGATTTATTTATACATAGAGTAATATCTGAATATATAGAAAATGGGTATGTATTAGATAGTAAAAGATTAGAGAAGTTACAATACAAAGCAGAAAAATATGCGGTATCTAGTAGTGAATGTGAAAAAACAGCTACGCAAATCGAAAGAGATTTTGATGATTTGTTTATGGCAAAATATATGAAGAAACATTTAGGAGATGAGTATGAAGGTGTAATATCTTCAGTAACTGGTTTTGGTATCTATGTTAAATTAGATAATACAATCGAAGGTTTAGTTACAATGTCTAACCTAGATGACGACTACTATATTTATCATGAAAAAGAAATGGTGTTAATTGGTGAAAGAACAGGAAAGAAATATGAAATTGGTCAGAAAGTAAAAGTAATTGTAGCAAGAGCTGATGAACACACAAAGCAAATAGATTTTTGTTTAAGTAGGGGATAGTATGAAAATAAAGAAAGAACGAAAAGACGAAAAAAGTTTTAAGGAGTTAATTAAAGAAAGATTTTCAGGAATGACTGTTAAATCTTATTTAATAGAAACTGGTGTATATATTAAGAAAAATATTTTAAAAGCAACACTAATAATATTAGCAATAACAATACTTTCTGTTGTGAGTGTTGTTAATTCTCCAGAAATGTATAAATTAGAAAAAGCAAATGTTACATTTTGGGGTGAATGGATTGAACGAGCAAAAGTGTTAATAATAATTGTTTTTGCTGGTATAGTGCCATATATGTATATACCGGTTATAGGTTTAGTAGCTTCTATTTCAGCGGAATGTATATATTTTGCAAACTATATATCTATAGTAGGAAGACTAAAAGGAACTTTAGGTTATATAACACCATATATTCTTAATATGCTTTTTATAGCAGCTGCAACAGCGCTTGGTATACATATATGTAGAAATGCAACTATTTCACAAAGAATAGCTAGTGTTAAGAGTAAAAATTCAATGGATATAAAAATGAAATTTTATGAAGCGGCTAATAAAAAAGTTAAAATGAAGGAAATAGAAAAAAAGAGAAAAGATAAAATCAAAGCTCTAGAAGAAAAGAGAGTAAACTTGGATTTATTTCAAATAATCAATATTACAGCTATAATTTGTGTATTACAAATGTTAGCATCATTAGCAAAAACATTAATTGTATAACAGGAGTAAGTATGAGACAAAGAAATGTAAAAAACTGCGATGAAATATTAGCATCGTCAGATAAGTATTTAAAAGATATTAAATCTTTAGATAAAACTAAATATGAAAATATATGTTTAGAAATAGGTATTGGTAAAGGCGCATTCATAGCAGAATGTGCTAATCGCCATCCGGAAAATCTATATATAGGAATAGAATTAAATAAAGGAGTTGTATCTTTAGCAACTAAAAAGATTGCAAGATATGAAGAAGAAATTGGAAAGAAGTTAGATAATCTTAAGGTCTTAGATTTTAATGCATTAGAATTAAAAGAATTATTTGGAGAACATGAAGTAGATAAAATATATCTTAACTTTAGTGATCCGTGGCCTAAGAAAAAACATGAAAAAAGAAGACTTACATCTGATGTTTTCTTAGATGTATATAAGGATATATTAAAAGAAGGATCAGTCATAGAGTTTAAGACAGATAATAGAAGTTTGTTTGAGTATTCGTTAAAGAATATGAATAAATACGGAATGTTTTTTGAGTATCTAACACTAAACCTACATGCGGATATAGATAGTGGTAAATTAGATAATGAAGAACCAAATATAATGACAGAGTATGAAGCTAAATTTATGGTAAACGGACCAATATATAAATTAATAGCTAAATTTAATTAGTATAGGAGAAGGTATGTTATTAAATCAATTTGAGAGAAAAGAAAAAATAAAAACATTGGTTACAACAATACTAGTAACGTTGGTAGTAATTGTACTTTTATGGGGATGCCTTTTTGTAACGGATTATATGATGTTTACAAATTCTAAACCTACAGTGTTTACTAATTCAAGAATTGAGACAACAGAAACAGGAAAGAAAATATACGAAGAAGGAATATGCTATAAAATAGTAACAGATGAATTGAACAATAAAACACTTTATTTATTAAACAAAGAAATAAAGAGTAAATAAAGGGGAATGGGTATGAAAAATAATATGGAAAATGAAGTAGAAATATTAGCTCCAGCAGGTAGCTACGAGGCGTTCGTAGCTGCGGTTAACGCTGGAGCTCATGCCGTATATATGGGTGTGAATAAATTTAATGCACGTACTATGGCAAATAATTTAACAATTGAAGAATATATAGCAGCTATAGATTATGCACATAAAAGAGATGTAAAGGTGTATTTAACACTTAACACGTTGCTTTTAGATAGTGAAATTAAGGAAGCTTTAGAAATTGTTTGCGCGTTGTATAAAGAAGGACTTGATGCAGTAATAGTGCAAGATATCGGGATTGCTACATTAATACATAAAATAATGCCAGATTTAGCTCTTCACGCTAGTACGCAAATGAGTGTATTAAATTTAGAACAAGCGAAATATATTGAATCTTTAGGTTTTTCTAGAGTCGTGTTGGGTAGAGAATTAAGTGTAGAAGAAATAGAATATATAACTAAAAATATATCTATGGAAGTAGAAATATTTGTGCATGGCGCGCTATGTGTTTCTGTATCTGGACAATGTATGGCAAGCTCATTAATAGGCGAAAGAAGTGCTAATAGAGGAAGCTGCGCGCAACCTTGTAGAATGAAATATTCGTTATATAATGAATCTAAAAAAGAAGCAATAGTAAAAGATAGATATATTCTAAGCAAGAAAGATATATATGGTTTAGATACACTGGAAGCACTTAAAAATGCGGGAGTAAAATCTTTCAAAATAGAAGGAAGAAATAGAACAGTAGAATATACGGCTGGTGTTGTAAGTAGATATAGAAAAGCTGTAGATAGTAATTATGTTATAGAAAATGATACAGAAAAAGAATTACTTCAGTTATTTAATCGTAGTGGTAGATGTGATGGTTATCTAAATGGAGTAAGATATAAAAGAAGTATTTCAGATACTACTCCTAAAAATACAGGGATATATTTAGGACAAGTGTTAGCTAAAAAAGATAGGTTTATTAAACTTAAATTAGAAGAAAATATAGATCTTCATGATGGTGTAGAAATAGTAACTTCTGAAGGTCCGGTATCTTTTGTAGTTACTTGTATTAAAGACGAAAAGGGAAACATACTAAATACAAACATAGAAAAAGGAAGTATAGTTTATCTTGGAGATGTTAAAGGCAAAGTAGAAGCCAAAGATACTGTATACAAGACATCGTCGGATAAATTAAATAAAGAATCTAGAGAATATTTAGATAAGAAGGAAAAGCAAAAAAGGGTAGAAGAAAGTATAATTGTAACTATTAAAAAGGATAAAAATATTTCTGCAAAATCTTTAGATAAAGATATATCTGTAGAGTTAGAATACATTCCGGAAACAAGTAAAAGCGTTGGTGTTACAGTGGAAAAACTTAACGAAACTTTTGCTAAAACTGAAGATACTGCAACAATATTTATAAATATTAATACAGAACTGGATGAAGGATTGTTTGTGCCAGTTTCTAAATTAAACGAATTAAGAAGAGCTTTAGTAGAAAAAATAGAAGCTGCTAGACTTGTTAAAAGAGAAGAAGTAACTGTTAAAGAAAAAGATTTACAAATAACATCTAATAAAAAGAATTCTTCTAAAACAACAGGAATATTTATGTATAGATATAATCCAGAAGAAGATTATATTGCCCTTTGTAAAGAAAGATACGAAACAAATTTAGATAAGTTATATGTTCCAGCAAGAGCTTTTAAGGAATATGAAAAAGATATATTAAAATATATAGGTAAGACAAAAGTATATATGAATATACCAAATGTTGTACTTAAGAATTTAGATAAGTATATTAGAGATAATATAGAGAGACTTGTTAAAGAGGGAATAGCAGGATTAGTTATTGGAAATGTTGGATATTTACTGTTAGGAATTGAGCTTAAAGAAAAATATGGAATAGAACTTATAGGAGAATACACATTAAATGTATTTAATAGTTTTTCAGCTGAACATTTTGAAATGTTAGATACTGTTACTCCTATATTTGAAACAGAAGAGACAGATATAGATAAAATAGCTAAAGTTAAAAATATAGAACTTGTAGAAGGACTTGCTACGGCTATGACAACTAGATATTGTATGTTGGCAAGTTTCGTATCAAATGCAGAAGAAAAAAATGAATGTAAAGCTGTATGTAAACAAGGGAAATACTATATAGAAGACACATATAATAAGAAATATAACATAGTTACAGATAATACAGATTGTATAACTGAAATAGTTAGAAACAAGAGAAAGTATCCGGAAAATATAAGAAATAAATATAGTATAAGATACAACATTATGTAATATTTGAAAAAAGTCGTGATTTATAGTATAATGGTAGAAGAAATAAAAAATATACCAATATAACTATGGAGGTAATCATGACTTTTTTTAGTAAAATTTTTAGAAAGGAAAGGACCGCAAAAGTAATTTGCAAATGTGGAGAAAAGTATAATGTAGGCTATTCAAGCATTTTTAACAGCGAAACCTGTGAGAAAAGAGAATTGTGCTTTTATACTTACTGTAAAAATTGTGGAAGAGTTAATTTTATCGAACAATCGAAACTTTCGAGATGTTTTGTAAAAGATGTATACAAAAATCACAAATGGACCACATAAAGAGAACCGCTAATAAGCGGTCTTTTTTTATACTTAATTTGTTGAAAAATAGGACTTTTTGTTATATAATGTAGCAAGATAGTAAATAGTGCCAAATTAATTAAGGAGGTAAAAACTATGGCATTTTGGAATAGAAAAAAGAAAGAACCCAAAAAGGAAACTGTAGCTGTTTCCTGTTCATGCGGAGCTTCGTATGAAGAAGAGTGTGACGGTTTAGGAACTATGCCGACAGGATATAAAGGCCGGATCGCTTTCTACACGCGTTGCAAACATTGTGAAGAGATGATTTACGTCGATGAGATGAAGTTGTCTAAGTCATATATCAGACGAGCTTATAGGAATCATATTTGGGGCTAAAAAGGATACCACTTATTAGTGGTATCCTTTTTGTGTATTTTGCTTGTAAATTGTATGCATTTGTAGTAAAATATATATCGAGGTGATAATGTTGTCAGATAAAGAAATGGACAATCTAATTAGACCCGAAAATGGAAAAGTAAAATTTAAAAGAGTTAAATTAGATAAAGATAAAATAAAAGAAAAAGAAGAAAAGAAAAAAGCTAAATTAGAGAAGAAAGCAAATAAGGGTAAAAAGAATAAAAAAGAAACAAATGGTGAAAAACCTAAGAAAAAGAAAAAGCTATTTTGGAAAATTTTTAAGGTGCTATTCTTTATAGGCTTAGCATTGTTTGTGATAGGTTGTGGAGTAGTATTATATGTTTTAAACGATATAATAAGCGAAACATCAACAGTAGATTATTCTCAACTTAAAAATCTTAAACTTACAACTACTATATTAGATAGTAAAGGTAATCAGCTAGGAACTGTAAACTCAGGTGAAAATAGACTTATGGCAGATTATGAAGAATTACCTAAACATTTAGTAGATGCTGTAGTAGCAATTGAAGATGAAAGATTCTGGACACACTTTGGTGTAGATATTAAAAGAACAGCAGCTGCTGTACTTACATTCGTAACAAATGGTGGTTCATCATCATTTGGTGGAAGTACAATTACTCAACAGTTAGTTAAAAACATAACTGAAGATAATGAAGGTAGTTGGAAGAGAAAAATAAGAGAATGGTATCGTTCAATAATGCTTGAACAAAACCTTGAAAAAGAAGATATTATAGAAGCATATTTAAATAAGATATACTTTGGTGAAGGTGCTAACGGTATAGAAATGGCAGCACAAACTTTCTTCGCGAAAACAGTAGCTGACCTTAACCTAGCAGAGTCTGCATGTCTTGCAGCATCTATACAATTACCTGAAGTAACAAATCCATATAATGGAGAAAAGAATAAGGAAAAATTAATCGAGAGACAAAAAGTAGTATTAAACAAAATGCTATCTATTAGTAAAATAACTAAGGAACAATATGACGAAGCTTTAGAATATGAATTAGTATTTAAAAAAGGTGAAATAGCTTCAACATCAGCAGTTCAATCTTATGCAAGAGACGCTGTATGGAAAGCCGTTGCTGAAGATCTAGCTGAAGCAATGAATATTACATATCAAGCGGCTAGAGATATGGTTGCCTCAAATGGATATACTATTTATGCAACAATAGATCCAACAGTACAAGCATCTATAGATAAACAAGCTAAAAATGAAAAATATTTCTACAATGACAAGAAAAAAGGTATGATGCAATGTGCTATGATTGTTCTAGATAACAAAACAGGTAACGTTGTAGGTATGCTTGGTGGTGTTGGAGAAAAAACAGGATTAGACTATAATAGAGCAACAGAATCTAAATTGCAACCAGGTTCAACATTTAAACCAATAGCAGCGTATGGACCAGCTTTTGAACTAGGAGTATCTTATCCAGGTATGGGTATAGATGACGTTCCAGTAAACTTTGGTGGATATAAACCAACTAACTGGTATGGATATTATTATGGTTATGTTTCTGTAAGAGAAGCAATAAATCAATCAATGAATATACCAGCAGTTAAGACACTAAAATCTATAGATTTAGGTTATGCTTTAAGATTTGCTCAAAGCATGGGAATAACAACATTAACAGAAAAGGCAAATAAGAATTTATCTTTAGCATTAGGTTCAGCTAACGTTAAAGTTATAGATATGGCAGCAGCATATGCTACTATGGCAAATGGTGGTGTTTATACAGAACCTAAATTATATACAAAAGTTTTAGATCATGATGGTAAAGAAATATTAACTAATGAAGTTAAATTTACTAAAGTAATGAGCGAAACAACTGCATATATGCTAACAGATTGTTTAAGAAGCGTTGTTTCAAGTGGTACAGGTACATCTGCTAAATTCTCTACAAAGATACAAATAGCAGCTAAAACTGGTAACACAAATGATGATAAAGACCAATGGTTTGCAGGATATACACCATACTATACAGCAGTTGTATGGAATGGTTACGATAATCCAAAAACAATAGGTTCTAGAAAAACATTAGGAACTTATCCATATACAGCAACAGTTGTTTGGACAAACGTTATGAAAACAATTCATAAAAATCTTAAAGCAGCTTCGTTTACTAAACCTAAAGGAATAGTGAAAGCAACTGTATGTACATTATCTGGTTTAGTTGCTACAGATGCTTGTAAAGCGGATCAAAGAAATGTAGTAAAATCTGAAGTGTTTGCATCAGGCACAGTGCCAACTGCAGAATGTACAGTTCATAGTTTAGTAAAAGTATGTAATACATCTAAACTATTGCCTACAGAATTCTGCCATTTATATGAAGAATTAGTAGAAATCTCTACAATAACTAGAGAAAAACCAAATACAAAGACAAGCGATAAGAAATATATAGCACCAACAAAAACTTGTGAGTTACATACAAGTGCTCCAGTAGTTGAAGAACCGGAAATTCCAGAAGATGTTGTGGTTCCAAACAATCCAGTAACACCAGAGAATCCAGGAACAACACCGGAAACTCCAACTACGCCAGAAACACCAACAACACCAGAAACTCCGACAACACCAGAAAACGGTGGTGAAGGAACAACACAAAGTTTAATGTATTATGGAGTATTAAGAGAAATGCTATATAGCGTATAAGCATAAATATAAAGAGTTGTACAAATATATGTACAGCTCTTTTTCTTTATTTAAATAATACTTCTATCCATTCTAATATTTTAGATTTTATTTTTATTTCGCCAGGTTCTAATATATCATTTACATTTGTAGTATCAGAAATAGTAGGAGATATTAATGACCACCAATTAGTTCCTTTAGCCTCACCAATACTAATCTTTAAAGATGTATATGTACCAGCAGCCATAGTTTCTTTATTAAATTCTTTTTCATCATATTTAATATTTCCAATATATGCGACTACTTGAGTAGAAGAATTGTTTTTCTTAAGAACGTTTTTAGATATGTTTAGGATGTTTGGAATATGGTTTTCTATTGTTTTTATACAATCAGTTTTGTTGGTAATATTTTTTGTAATAACAGATATGTATTTATTAATTTCGTTAGCTACTTTTAATTT
Source organism: Clostridia bacterium (assembly GCA_045651205.1). Lineage (GTDB taxonomy): Bacteria > Bacillota > Clostridia > TANB77 > CAG-465 > UMGS1649. The sequence continues at coordinate 40,026 of JAZRSA010000050.1, read as the reverse complement.
TATCATTTGATCATTAATATTGTCGCTATTAGCTACAACATGTAATCTAAAATAATTGGCTAAATTGTTTTTTGCATCAGTTATAGCGTGTATTAGATTTAAATTAAGTAATGTAAAAAGGAATATAAATATATATAATGTACATTTGAATTTTTTCATAAGTTTCACCTAAAAATATTATGAGTTAAATTACCAAAATTATACAAAAGTGTATAAAATATTTCGTTGATTTAAATGGTAATAAATGGTAATATAGTTATATAAGAGAGGTAGATGCAAATGAAAAAGAAATTATGTTGTTTTACAGTAAATACAACACATGCGTGTATAATTGCAAATAATTATATATCTAATAATTTGGATAATGTAAAGATTATATATATTAATGAAAAGAATGAAACTAAAAAAGTAAAAAGTATAATATCTAAATTCTATAAAAGGATAGAAGAAAGAATGTATTATAGTGAGTGGCTTAATGAGAATATATTAAATAATTATGAAGAAGAGGAGTTTGTATTTGTAGTACATGGGAATGAAAAATTTGTTTCGAATGTCAATAAATTCTTAGCGGTAAATAACTTTAATGGATATATAATTAATTGTTATGATATTGTAGATATTAGAAGTAGAATAGAAGATGTTATAGCAAATCATGATTACTATATGAATACAAGTGAACTCATAAGTGCAAAAGAGTATAGGGAAGAAAAAAGGAAACAAGCATAAGCTTGTTTCCTTTTTAGTTTTCATCGTTTTCAGAATCTATAGTATCTAAATTTTCTTCTAAAGGTTCTTTAACCCAACCTTCTATTTTAGAACGTTTAATAGCTCCAAAAATATGCTCTTTTATTCTAGGTATATCTTTTTGGAGATTATGTATTAAATCAGACATATAATCTCTTTTTGTAAATCCATCTGCAGGACAAGTTTTCGGATGAACAGGGAAGTTCTTTTCTCTTGCTACTGCACGTATTAGTTTTTCTTCAACATATATCATTGGACGTATTGTTTTAACATTACTTCTGCTAAGATATGTAACAGGAGCGAAAGTGTGTATTCTTCCGTTTAAAAGAAGAGACATCATAAATGTTTCCATTACATCATCCATATGGTGGCCTAAAGCTACCTTAGTACAGCCATGCTCAACGGCTAAACTATTAAGCATCCCTCTACGCATATTAGCACATAAAGAACAAGGATTTTCTTCTTTACGAATGTTAAATACAACATCAGCTATATTAGAATTAAATACTAGGTATTCAATTCCTAATTCATCGCATATTCTTTGAAGTTCGGTTGTATCAAAATTATTACTTCCAGTATGTATAGTTATTGCCATTATTGTGAAATGTTTTTTATAAAATTTTTGTAGATAATATAAAGCATAAAGTAGAGTGATACTATCTTTTCCACCAGATAATCCTACAGCTATTTTGTCGCCTTCATCTATCATATTAAAGTCTTCTATTGCTCTTTTTGTTTTTCCTATTATTTTTTGTAACATAAAATCACCAAAAGAATTATATTAAAAAAGATATTAAAAGTCAACGGGAAAGAATAAAAAATACGCAGTAACAATGTAAAAGCTGCTCAAAACTTGACATAACATCATAAAAGTGTTACAATATATTTGTAGTCGTGCGTTTATTTAAAATTTAACTAAATTTAAAAAAAGGAGTAAAAAAAGAACCATGGCAGCTATTAGATTTATTTTAAGTCTGTTCAGAAGACGGGCAGGTAAGTATGAAGTGTGGGATACGTCTGCACTTAGCAACCACTTTGAACTTTTTAAGCAAACCTTACAGCAGGGTGATGTAACCCTCATTATACCGGAAGGAGTGAGCCACGAGATAAGTGTGGGCAGAAGAAACAATGAAAACTGTAAAGAAATTTATAAGTTCATTGAAGGTAATGTCCGAAATCCAAGACTTCGCGTAGAGGTTGCAACGAATGAAATTCGTAGCTGGGCAGTTGATGAACAAGTCGTATATACGGTAGAAAAGTACCACGATAAAGGTTACACTGTACGCCTTGTTACCTGCGATAGAGATCAGAATTTCAAAGCAAGACTCAAGGAACTTGAAACAGAACTTTTTCCTGTAGCAAGAGCAAGAGTTGCAGCATATGCTGAAATCGACGAACATATTAAAGGGTTAGCATCTAAAACTAATGATGGACCTGTAATAGTTCCGATTAACAACGAAGTCGAAGATAAGAAAGAAGACATTGAATTGCCTGCAAAAATGGTGGGCAAGCAGTGTGTGCTAGCATTTGACAAACATGTTTCTGTATATGACAACAGAGGCAAAAGAAAAATCCCAAGACCCGAAGGAACGGTCGTAGCAAATGGTGATACTGTTTATTACAATGATGTAAAATGTATCATCAAAAAAATCTGCCGAGACACAGTGATAATGTGTGCAGCAATTTAAATACACAAATAAAGAAGAGCGATATTTCGCTCTTCTTTGCTTTTATTATTTTTTATATAAAGTAGGTAGAGTTGTTGTTGATTTGCTTTTAGTCTTAACAACAGATTTGCCAAATACTTTATATTTTTCAGATAACGGTTGAATGCCAAAGTTGCGTACTTCTTGTGTAGAGAAAGCAACTATATGTGGTATTCCGTTTGTTTGTAACAATAAATATTTTTTAGAGTTATATTCAAAAACATATATTTGGTCTAATGGAACATTAGAAAACTTTTTAAAATTATTCTTTAAATCTGTATATAGTTTTTCAATGTTACCAACAAAGAATGTGGAATAACCAGTATTCATAATATGACTTAAATTGTCTAAAGGAATAGGTGTAATTGTATAATTATGACCTGATTCGTCTAAACCAGAAACTTCTAATATTTTAGATGGCGGTTTAGAATAATTTAATATAATTAAACAAGAACCGTTTTCCGCGTTTTCTAATGAATCTATATTGTAGAAAGAGAAGGTATTAGAGATATCCGAATAATCTTTTTCTGCAAGTATTTGTTCGATTAGAGCATATTTGATTTTATCTATTAGGTTGCTACCAGTAACTTCAGATTCTGGCATAAGCTTAAATGTTATAATTTCTTCGATTTTATCTGAAAGCCTTTTATTAGGAACAATTAATATATTGTTAAAACATTTTAGCTTGCTAGCATATAATGTATAAGATAAATTTTTAGAACTTTCTATAAGTTGTTCTGCTAATATATCTTGTATATATATAATTTGTTCTCTTAAATCATCATATAATTTTTGAATTGTTTCAGCTAGGCTAGAAGTATAGTCTAGAACTTCATCTAAATCTTCTTCAATAATTGCTTCATCGTCAGATTCAACAATTTCTTTAGGGGTAGTATCCCTTTTGAATTTAGCTAAAACATCTGCGATTTCTTGTTCTATTAAAGCTTTCTCATTGTTTATATCATTAACGTCGCTTGTTAAGACATTTTTCTTGTATTCTACATAGTTTTCGTTTAGTTTTTGAGATAAGAATACAAGTTTGTTATATGTAGAATATTTTCTACTAATGCCATCTAATACAATTAGAAAATCGTCAGAACGTTTGAATTTTTTCTTTCTAAAAGCTCTATTTAAAACTTTCATTGGATGTCTAGTAAATAGTCCGCGATATAATAGTTCTGGATCTAAATCTAAAACATAACACAATTCACTTAAAATTTTGCCTTCTAAGAAATACATATCGTTTTGTGATTCTATTTTAAAGCCTAAAAAGTTATGAGTGCTTGTTTGTTGCATTTCTGATATTTGTATAGAAGAAGGTAATAAGTTACAAAGTTTATATACTAAATTAGACATTATAGCACGGTTTATACCAAAATTATAATGACATAGTTTATAATTTTCTGTAGATAGTTTTGTTGTTGCATATCCTGATTCATATACATTATTATCTACTTCTGTTGTTGTTAGCGCATATAACAAACGAAGATATGTAGCAGAAACATTTCTAGTGCTTTTTATGTACATTTCTTTTTTGTTTGCGTCATAGTATCCTGTTTTGTATTCATAAGGATTATTTGTATCTATTCTTAATTCTGCAATATTATCTGTTAGTTTGCGTAAATAATGAGATAATTTAAATGATGAAATATATTCATATTCTAATAATTTATCTATTAACGATTCGGTTATGCCAACAAAATAATCTGAAGCATTAAGTGTTTCTTTAAAGTGTTCCAAATTTGAATAACCCATTTTTATCCTCCGTATAATATAAAATATATAATCTTACACATAAATTGTATAATAAACAAAATAAAAAAACAATAGTTAGTTTGTTTTAAACAAATATTTTTATATGTTGTATTTAACTAGAAATTATTGCAAAAATATATAGGGTATGTTAAAATATTTGTAGTATTGATTTAGGAGGAATAACAATGTTAGCAAAACCAAGCGTAAACGATGTAATGCCAAAAGTAGGAACTAGATACGAAGTGGCACTTGCAGTTGCTAAAAGAGCAAGACAAATTTCTAATAAAAGAGTAGAAGAAGGAGATCCAGATATATCTGATCCAGTAGATGTAGCTACTAAAGAAATTGATGCAGGAAAAGTAACTGTAGCGATGAACGAACAAGAACAAATAGCAGACGTAATAATAGAGGATGTTGTTGAATAATAAGAGGAAAATATATGAAAAAACAGATGATATGTATAACAGGAAATATAGCTGTTGGGAAAACTGAGGTTGCAAAAATAGTTGCAAATAAACTAGGATTTGAACTTTATAAAGCAAGTACATCATTTAGAGAACTTGCTAGACAAAAAAATATGAGTTTAGTGGAATTTAGTCGCTATGTAGACAAAAATCCAGATATAGATAAACAAGTAGAGCTTAATACAAAAGCTAAAGTTGAAACTAGCAATAAAATTATAATTGATGCAAGACTTGGTTTCTATATTGCGCCTAACGCATTTAAAGTATACATGACATCTACGCTAGATGTTGCAAGTAAAAGACTTTTCGAGGCTTCTAAAAGCAGAGGAAAAGAAGAAAAGTATGAATCTATAGAAGATGCTCACGATGCAATACTTGCTCGTGAAGAGTCGGAAAAACAAAGATATTTAGAGTTATATGATGTAGACATACATGATCTAGATAATTATGATTATGTAATAGATACGTCAGATTTAACTCCAGAAGAAGCAGCAAATAGAATAATTGAAGAATATGGCAAGTGGGAGGGTAGATAACCCTCTTTTGTCATAGTTGGGAGGTGATTTGGTGGTAGTTAAAATTTTAATAGATAATGCGGTACATAAACTTAATAAGGTTTATGATTACAAAATTAAGTCTGAACACGAACAAGATGTAGAGATTGGAAAAAGAGTAAGAGTAAATTTTGGAAGTGGAAAAGGAAGTAGCCGTGAAGGCATAATTGTTAAAATATTAAAAGATGAAGAATCGGACAAGCTAGATAAATTAAAATGTATAGAAGAGATTTTAGATGAAAATAGCTATTTAGATGAGAAAAGACTTAGCCTTGCTAAATGGATGTCTAAAATGTACTTTTGTAACGTATATACGGCATTTAAATTAATGTTACCACCAACGCCAAATAAAAAGTTAGAACAAAAAGAATTAGTGGGTAAGCAAATAACAGTTGTAACATTAGATAGAACTAAAGAAGAAATAGAACAAGATATAGAATGTAAAAAGATAACAAGCGCAAGACATATTAAGCTATTAAGAGAACTTGAAGAAAACAACAATATACCAATAGAAGATATAATTAATACACTTGGTATTTTTAGAAATATAATTAAAACGGTACAAGAAAAAGGATATATAAAACTTATAAAACAAGATACTACAATTGAAGATTATTCTAAAATAGCAAGAACAGAAAAACTAATTCCAACAAGAGAACAAAAAAGAACTATTGATGGAATAATTAGAAATCTAGAAACTTTCAAAGTATCTTTAATACATGGTATTACAGGTAGTGGCAAAACAGAAGTATATTTGCAAATAATTGAAGAGTGTTTAAACAGAGGAAAAGATGCAATAGTACTTGTACCTGAAATATCTTTAACAGACCAAACAAAACGTAGATTTATATCTCGTTTTGGAGAAGTAGTTTCAGTACTTCATAGTAAAATGACTGCTTTAGAAAGACAAACAGAATATAAAAGAATTGTAAATGGTAAAGCAAAAATAGTAATAGGGCCAAGATCAGCACTGTTTGTACCATTTAAGAATTTAGGATTAATAATAATAGACGAAGAACACGATTCAAGCTATATATCACAGACTACACCAAAATATAATACACGCGAGGTTGCAACAAGACTTGCATATCTAAATAATGCAAATCTTGTATTAGGTTCAGCAACTCCAGATGTATGTACGATGTATAAAGCTATGGAAGAAAAGATAGACTATTATTCTATGCTAACAAGACCTGGTACAAGTGTAGTGCCAGAAGTAGAGATTGTAGATATGAAACAAGATGCAGTTATAAACAAATCTAGAATATTATCTACAAGACTTAAAGAGGAAATTGAAGAAAATTTAAAAAGGAAAGAGCAAGCTTTTGTATTCTTAAATAGACGTGGCTTTTCTTCATACATAACTTGTAAAACATGTGGAAAGACACTCAGATGTCCTAATTGTGATGTTAATTTAACATACCATAGAAAGAATGGACTGCTGCTTTGTCACTATTGTTCGTATTGTGAAAAGTTAAGTGATGTTTGTCCAATATGTTCAGCAGACACTTTAGAAGAAGGTGGAATGGGAACTGAAAGAGTCGAAAAAGAACTTTTAGAAACATTCCCAGGAATAACTACATTAAGATTAGATATGGACACAACTGTAAAGAGAGGTTCGCACGAAAGAATATTAAATGAGTTCAAGGATAAGAATGTAGATGTTCTTGTTGGTACTCAGATGATAAGCAAGGGCCATGACATAGCAAATGTTACACTTGTAGGTGTAGTTAATGCAGACTATATGGCAGGAGATGATTATACTGTTTCAGAAAAAGCTTTTTCTAATCTGCTTCAAGTAGCAGGACGTGCTGGTCGTGGAGACAAAAAAGGTAGAGTTATTCTTCAAGCTTACGATACAGAAAACTATATCTTAAGTTCTGTAAGTGAAAACTCATATTTAGATTTTTACGAACAAGAAATTAAATTTAGACAGATGGCGGGATATCCACCGTTTGTAGATATAGTCGTAGTAGAACTAACATCTAAGGATAAAGCAAAGCTTATGAAGGATAGTGAAAAAATATATAATATATTTAACAAAGAGAAGAATTTGTATAAAGTATATTCTCCTAAAGCTCCTTTTGTAAGTAAAATAAATAACAAATATAGAATACAAATGATAATTAAAACTAAAGTAGATAACAAAGTTTTAGACAAACTCATTGAAAATATGGATATTTATGATAAAATTAAAGATGTAAGTGTTACAGCATCAGTTGTAAAGAACCCTGTAAGACTTGGATAAATAAAAAGAATAGAAGGAATAAAATATGGCAATTAGAAATGTTAGATATGATACAGATGAAGTTTTAAGAAAACGCTCTAGAGAAATAGAAGAAATAGACAATAAAATACGTGAGTTAGCACTAGATATGATAGATACTATGTATAAATATGATGGTGTTGGACTTGCTGCGCCACAAGTAGGAATACTTAAAAGAATAATTGTAATAGATCCAGGAACAGGACCAAGAGTGTTAATTAACCCAGTTATTACTAAAAAATCTGGTTCACAAACTGGTGAAGAAGGCTGTCTAAGTTCACCAAATGTATTTGGAAATGTAGATAGACCTAAAACTGTTACAGTTGAGTATTTTGATATAGATGGCAAGAAACAAACAATAAAAGCAGAAGATTTAGAGGCTGTCATTCTTTGCCACGAGATTGATCACTTAGATGGCGTGCTTTTCTTAGACAAAGCTTATGATGTATATAAATTAAGCGATGAAGAAATAGAAGCAGCAAAACGTGAAGCCGAAGAATTAGAAAGAAAAGAACAAGAAAAGGCAAACAAGAAAAATAAAAAATGTAAAAGAAAGTAGGATATAACATAAATGTTAAAACAAGATTTAAGAATAGTATTTATGGGTACTCCGGATTATGCAAAAGGAAGTTTAGAAGCGTTAGTAGATAACGCTTTTAATGTTGTAGGAGTATTCTGCCAACCAGATAAACCAAAGGGCAGAGGTATGAAGCTTATGGCTCCTCCTGTAAAGGAATATGCTGAGTCACATAATATACCTGTATATCAACCAGTTAAATTAAGAAATAATGAAGAAGTAAAAGAGATGTTAAATACATTAAATCCGGATTTAATAGTAGTTGTCGCATATGGAAAAATACTTCCTAAGTATGTATTAGACTTCCCTAGATTTGGATGCATAAATGTACATGGCTCATTACTTCCAAACTATAGAGGAGCAGCTCCTATACAATGGTCTGTAATAAATGGAGATAAAGTTACAGGTGTAACTACTATGTTTATGGATGAAGGTATGGATACAGGTAATATGATAACTAAAGCAGAAGTAGAAATAGAGCCGTTAGATACATATGGCACACTCCATGATAAATTGATGGTTTTAGGCGCAAACACACTTGTAAAAGATTTAGAAAGATTACTAGCAAATGATGGAGTGCTTGAAAGCACTGTTCAACCAGATGAATGTACAATGGCTCCAATGTTAGAAAAAGATAATACAAAATTAGATTTTACAAAAGATGTAGACACACTTGTAAATTTAATTAGAGGAACAAATCCATTTCCATCGGCTTGGTGTTTAATAGATGAAGAAAAAACATACAAGATATATCTTGCTGAAAGAGTGGAATTAGAAGAAGATTATAGTGCTGCAAAATGTGGAGAAGTTGTATATCTAAACGATAAAAAGAACATACTAGCAGTAAAGTGTAATGATGGATTTATTAACTTAAAGGAAATAAAACCAGCTGGTTCTAAACTTATGAACTGCGGAGATTACATCCGTGGTGGTAAAATACAAACAGGAGAACTATTCATATGATATTTAAGGAAACGGTTAAAATTGGATTAAAAGATATAGAAAAAGACAATATTTTGGGTAATAAAGCTATTCTTAAATTTTTTGAAAACATAGCAGGACATCATTCAGATAGCCTTGGTTATGGATTAAATAATAGCAATGAAACACATTTATCTTGGATACTTTTAGAATGGAAAATAAAATCTATAAAAAGAATAGAATATGGTGAAGAACTAACAATAGATACTTGGTCTGCAAGTATAGAAAAATACTATGCAAGTAGAGATTTCAAAATGTATAATTCTAAAGGCGAACTTTGTGTAATTGGAACATCTAAATGGTTGTTAATAAATACAGAAAAAGGAAGCATAGTAAAACCAGATGAAGAAATGATATCTAAGTATCAATCTGAACCAGAAAATAGAGTGTTTGAAGAAGAATTAGAAAAAATAAAAATTCCTGAAACATATACAAACGAAATATTGTATACTGTAAGAAGAAAAGATATAGATTTCATAGGGCATATGCATAATCTTTATTATTTAGATTTAGCGTATGAAGTTTTACCAGATGAAGTATATGAAAAAAGACTATTTAACGATGTTAGAATAACATATAAAAAAGAAATAAAATTAGGCGAAATAGTAAAATGTAAATATGCAAATGTAGATGATAAGCATATTATAGTAATAACAAGCGAAGACGATAAAACGGTACATGCATTAATTGAAATGATATAAATATTAAGTATTAATTGACTATAAGATTAGTTTGATATAAACTAATCTTATAATATTTTAAGAGGTAGATATATGAATAAGAAACAAGGAATTTCAATGATAGTTCTGAGTATAACTATACTTGTAATGGCAATACTTGCAGCGGCAGTAATAATTGCATTAGAAGATAGTGGAATAATAGGACGTTCAAAAAATGTAGTAAGTGATACAAATTATGAAAGTGAATATACTAGATTAATAACAGTAAAGAATCAACTGTTAGGTAGAAGTTTTGGCGAGATAACGGTAGATAGTTATATTGCGGAATTGAAAAACAAAGGAATTATAGAACTAAATGAAATAATAAATCCAGATTATAGTAAAACAGTAACTACAAAAACTGGATATGTAGTAAATATAATGCAAGATGGAGAATCTAATTTGGTAATTTCATTAGGAACATCTGATGCGACTTTAGCAATAGCACCAACCACATTGACTGGGGATGTTACAAATGGACCTATTACTAAAAATATTACAGTAACATCAAGTAATATAAAGGGAGATATAACTTGGTATTCAAGCAATGTTAATGTAGCGATTGTAAGTGGAACAAATGAAGGTGCAACAGTAACTTTAAAAGGAATTGGAACGGCAAGCATATATGCAATTTATGGTGGTGCTAAAGCGGTATGTCAAGTTACAACAACAGGTATAGAGCCAGCAATAATATTAGATAAAGCAACAATATCCCAAGAATTGAAAAGTGGATCAACAGCTACTGCAACATTAACAGCAACGAAACACAATTTAACAGGAGATATAATCTGGAGCAGTAATAATACGAGTGTAGCAACTGTAAGTGGCAGCGGTAATAACGCAATAATAACTATGAAATCAGCAGGTAAGGCAACAATAAAAGCTAAAGTTGGTAATATTATAGCAAGTTGTGTAGTTACAGTAACTGAAAAGGTGATTACTGGAAGCACTCCATTGGTTGCAAATAGACCGTTTACAATTTCAGATTATTCATGTACGGTTGAATGGTCATCAAATATATCTGAATATACAATGCTGTGTGATGCTATGGATAAAAATTATAATCCAGTGTATGTATTAAAAGCTGGTATGACAAAAGCAGAATATGATGCAATGGGATTAAAATTTAGAAAAGGAAGTTGGATATATATAAATTTAGGAACATATGTAACAACGTCAACAACATTCTATTCTACAGGAGATATATATGATGGTAAAGCGGCATTAATGAGTGGTAATAAGTGCCCTATGTATCAAATAAATGGAAATGGAACAATAAATGTTCATAGCACATCGGGAACAATTACGGTATCTAACCAAAAATATAGTACAATATTAGACAATGGATATGATAGAAGCAGATATGTAAATGTATTTAGAGAATTAACGCAATCAGATTTAATTATAGGTTCAGCTGAAATAATGATGTTTGATGCAAATAATGTCTATACTGAAGGTGGAGCGTTTACTGTAGCAATTAATGTAACCTTACAATATTGGGATATGTTAGGATCGTTCCAATTTGTACCAGGTTCGCTAATTTGGTCTAATCATGATTTGCCGGGCAGACTTGTAAAAGTACATTCTGAAGATGGATTTAATGTATATATCGTAGCAGAATAATAAATAAAAAGTACGCAGTAATGCGTGCTTTTTTATTTGTATGTTTGCAACAAATAATATATTGTGTTAAAATATATTAGCATAAAGGAGAAAATTATGGTATTTAGTAGTGCGGTATTTTTATTTGGATTTTTACCAGCTTTGCTAGCATTATATTTTTTAGCAAAGGATAAATATAAAAATTATGTGTTGCTTGCATTTAGTTTAATATTCTATGGTTTTGGTGGGCCAAAACTTTTAGCGATGATGATAACTGTCGTAATGCTAGATTATTTAGCAGCAATGTTTATAGATAAAATAAAAAGCGAAAAGAAAAGAAAATGGCTGTTAATACTTACAGTAGTATTAAACATAGGAACTTTATTCTATTTCAAATATACAGGATTTACTGTAGAAATAATTAACAGATTAGCAGGACTTAAAATTCCTGTACCTAATATTGTGTTGCCGATAGGAATATCTTTCTATACCTTCCAAGCAATGAGCTATGTAATAGATGTGTATAGAAAAGAGGTTAAGGCAGAGAAGAATCCGTTTTTTGTGCTTTTATATGTAAGTATGTTTCCGCAACTTGTTGCAGGACCTATTGTTAGATACCAAACTGTTGCAGAAGAAATAACCAAGAGAACAGTTACATTACAATCATTTACAGATGGTATAGAGAGATTTATATTTGGTCTTTGTAAAAAGCTAATAATAGCAAATAACACAGGTAAACTTGCTGATGTAATATTTGGTGCCGAAGCACTTGAAACTCCACTAGCTTGGCTTGGAGCAATTGCTTACTCACTTCAAATATATTTTGATTTCTCTGCATATTCAGATATGGCAATAGGTTTAGGTAAAATATTTGGATTTAACTTTGAAGAAAACTTTAACTATCCATACATAGCTAAATCTGTTACAGAGTTTTGGAGAAGATGGCATATATCTTTATCTACATGGTTTAGAGATTATGTATATATTCCACTTGGCGGAAATAGAAAAGGTGTAGCAAGACAAATAATAAATTTATTTGTTGTATGGGCGTTAACTGGTATTTGGCATGGCGCAGCTGTAAACTTCTTGCTATGGGGACTATACTATTTTGCTTTCCTTATACTAGAAAAGTTTGTGCTTAAGAAATGGTTAGACAAGATGCCTAAATTTGTAGGACACGTATACACATTAATTGTTGTATTATTTGGTTGGGTGCTATTTAGATGTACTGGTATGACAGAAGTAGTACGTGTACTTAAAGCGATGCTTGTACCATATATAACAGATATAACATGGCAACAAGTAGCTATATACTTAAGTAGCTATGGAGCATATTTACTAATGGGAATTATACTTTCTATTCCAGTATTTCCATGGATTAGAAATATTGTAATGACTAAATACAAAGAAAATATATTTGTACAAATTATGTATTATGGATTTGTGCTTGGTATGTTTGTTATAGCAATAGCATTCTTATCTCAAGCTACATACAATCCGTTTATATATTTTAGATTTTAGAGGTGAACCATGAAAGAAAAAATAATTAGAATAACATTTTGTTCTTTGTTCATATTAATTATTTTTGTAATGGCAATCATCACAATAACTAATAATAATGAACTAAGCAAAAAAGAGGGAAGAAGACTTACACAGTTCCCTAAAACAACAATAAAAAGTGTATTAAGCACAGAATATTATACAGAATTAACAAATGCTTTTTCTGACCAATTGGCATTTAGAGAAGATTTTATTAAGCTATATTATCTTATGAATCTTCAAAAATATACGGGCGATGTTGTAAAAGGTGAAAATAACGAACTTTTCTTATCTCCACAAATAACTACAAACGAAACAAAAACAATAAATAGTATTGTAAATGTAGTTAAAAATGAAATGAATGAAGTTGCAAAAGAAGTAACTAAAAATGGATCTAAATTTATCTTTTTATCTATTCCTAGAAAAGATGTTATGATGGAAAAATATCTTCCTGAGTCATACATTAAAGGAACAACTACATATTTAAATAGAGTAAAAGCAATAGAAGAAAACAAAGGTGAATATATTGAGTTTATAGATGCGTATAGCATTCTAAAAGATAAAGTAGATGCTCCATATTACAAAACGGATCACCATATGAACATTAGAGGAGCATATCCTGTTTTTGAGTATCTAGTAGATAGAATAAATAAAGATGGATACAATATTAAAGTTGGTAAATTAGAAGAAGAATATGTTATAATATCTAAGGCTATAAATGGAGCTTTTAATAGAAAAGTAGGGCAAAGTGTAAAGTCTGCAGAAGAAGAATTAAATCTTGTATATATGGGTGATGAGGTTAAATATATAAGATGGGACGAAGGTGAGATTAATGCAGTCCCGGTTCTTGGTGAAGGTAATACATATGCCTCAGCATATATGGGAGACGATATGGCAGAAACAGTTATAGACACAGATAATGATGATGCGCCAAACATATTATTTGTGGGTTCGTCATATACAAACATATTAGAAGCTTTATCTGTACATAAGTTTAACAAGATGGTATCTATAGATTACAGACATAACAAAACAGGTAAAAGTATAGCAGACTATGTAAAAGAATATGATATAGACTACACAATATATATATGTGCTCAATCTACAGGAGCGTTTGGTATAAGCAGTATGAAAGAGCATTTAGGGATAAAAGAATAATATTGTAAATATAAATAAAATAGCACTCTACTAGGTATGGTAGGGTGCTATTTGCAAAACGCTTAAAAATATGGTATAATATATATGCTGGTAAACATAATGTTGCCAAAATTTATAATTAAATCGGAGAAAAAAGATGACGGAACAAGAAATGAGAATCATGGAAGAACACACAAGAGCACTTCATCTACACACACAAGCAATGCAGGAAATCATTCCATTGCTTTATCTATTAACCGGCCAAAAACATATGGAGGCGTTAGAAGGCAGCGCAAACAGAATGATGATGGCGGCAGAAAAGATAGACAATGCGTTGTTTACGCTTACAAGAAACGCGGAGATGATGCATGACGCTTCGGAAAAAAACGTCGAAGCTTCAAACAAAATGTATGCTGCGAGCCTTAATAGAAACGGTTACTAAAGGATGAACGATGAAAGTTAATGGATGTGGAAATGTATGTAGGGACGAAAATCCTGAAAATATGGACATGACGTGTCTTAACTGTCAAGCAAAGTTAGAACTTATTCCGCAAGATTTCAGAGCGGACTTAACAAGAGTGTTTCCAAGATACTACTTCAAATGTAAATGGTGCGGTGAATGGACTAGGGTAAAACTTAAGAAAATGACCCAAACTTTTAAGAACGAGGTATTAGCACTAAACATTTCAATGTAACAAAGAAAAGACGGCAAGCGATTAATTTCGCTTGCTGTTTTTATGTACATAATATGTAATTAGATTACATAAAAGCTTGCTTAATTTAGCTAAAAAAGGTATAATATTAAGAGTGGAAAATATAGTTGAAAGGAAGAATATATGGTAAATATAACAGACTATACAATAGAAGAATTAGAAGAATATATATTAAGTATTGGTGAAAAGAAATTTCACGCAAAACAAATATTTAAATGGTTGCATAGAGTAGGAGTTTCATCTTTTGATGAAATGACAGATATATCTAAAAGCCTAAGAGAAAAGTTAAAAGAAAATGCATATATAATGCGCTTAGAAGTATTGCAATGCCAAGTGTCTAAAAAAGATGGGACGCATAAATTTTTAATCAAGCTTTCAGATAATAATGCGGTTGAATCTGTAGTTATGAGATATCATCATGGAAATACAATATGTGTATCTTCTCAAGTTGGATGTAAAATGGGATGCAAATTCTGTGCATCAACTAAAAATGGATGGAGAAGACATTTGTTAGCATCAGAAATTGAAGGACAAATTATAGCAGCAGAAAAATATATGAATGAAAAAATTTCTAACATAGTATATATGGGAATAGGTGAACCACTAGATAACTATGATAACGTAGTTAAATCTGTTAAGCTAATTAACTGCCCTGAAGGTTTAGGAATAGGTGCAAGACACATTAGTATATCTACTTGTGGATTAGTAGATAATATTAAGAGATTAGCAGATGAAAAACTTCAAGCAACATTATCTATTTCTCTTCATGCTGTAACAGATGAAAAGCGTAAAGAAATAATGCCAATTGCTAATAAATATAGCATAAAAGAGTTGCTAGATGCATGCACATATTATATAATGGTCACAGGTAGAAGAATTAGTTTTGAGTTTGCGTTAATAGCTGGTGTAAATGATGATGAAGCAACTGCAAGAGCGCTTGCAAAACTACTTAGGGGTATGATTGCTCATGTTAACTTAATACCAGTAAATGAAATAGTTAACGGTCAGTTTAAAAAGAGCAAACCAGAAGATGTAGATAGATTTATGGGAATTCTAAATAGTTCAGGCGTAGTTGCAACAGTAAGACGTGAACTTGGTTCAGATATTGATGCTGCTTGCGGACAATTAAGACAAAAATATTTAGATGAACAAGAAAATAATAATAAATAATATAGAATATATTATAAAGAAAAGAGGTGTTTAAATGGTATACTCAAAAACAGATGTAGGAATAAAAAGACAAAATAACGAAGACTATATGTTAACATGTAATCTTGAAACTGGTGAACAAATATATATGGTTTTAGATGGAATAGGTGGCGCAAGTGGCGGAGAAATTGCGTCTAAAACAGCAGCAGAAAAAGTAATTGAGTATATTAAAGAACACTATTATGAACACAAAATAGAAGATATGCTTAAACTAGCTGTTAAATATGCTAATAGATGTGTTCATGAAATAGCAAAAGAAAACAAAGAATATAAAAATATGGGTACAACACTTACTATGCTTTTTGTAAAAGATGATGTGGGATACCATATAAGTGTTGGTGACTCAAGAATTTATGAATTAAAAGAAAATGCAATAACTCTTTTAACAGAGGATGATACATATGTAAATACGCTTCTTAGGGACAATATAATAACAAGAGAAGAAGCAAAAACACATCCAGACAGACATGTGTTAGTAAGAGCTATAGGAATTGCAAAAAATGTAAACTTTGATGTAAATAAGATAGAAAATATAACAGGAAGAAGATTTTTACTTTGTACAGATGGATTAACAACAACAAGTACAGATCAAGATATTCTTCTAAAAATAGCAGACAGTAATGATGAAGATATTTGTAATATATTAGTAGATATGGCCAATGAAAAAGGCGGAGTAGATAATATTACTGTTATGTATGTGAGAGTGTAAGGGGGTAAGAAGTTGAATCTAGTTGGTAAGACTTTGTGTGGCAGATATGAAATACTAGAAGAAGTAGGCGTAGGCGGAATGGCCACAGTATACAAAGCAAAATGTAATTTATTAAATAGATTTGTAGCAGTAAAAGTACTTAAAGATGAATTCGCTAAAGATGCAGAATTTGTTAAAAAGTTTAGAGCAGAAGCTCAATCTGCAGCGGCTCTTACACATCCAAATATAGTATCAGTATACGATGTAGGTGAAGAGAATGGCGTAAACTATATAGTTATGGAACTTTTAGTTGGTGAAACATTAAAAGACTATATAGAACATCATGGAAAATTATCTAACGAAAGAACATTAAAATATGCAAGTCAAATAGCATCAGCTTTAGAGGCTGCACACAGTTCTAAAATTGTGCATAGAGATATAAAACCACATAATATAGTGCTTGCAAATAACAATACAGTTGCTAAAGTAACAGACTTTGGAATTGCTAAAATGAGTTCAAACGAAACAATAGCAAACGGTAGCCAAACAATGGGGTCTGTTCATTATTTCTCACCAGAACAAGCTAAAGGTGGATATACTGATGAGAAATCAGATATATATTCTTTAGGTGTTGTAATGTATGAGATGGTAACTGGAGAAGTTCCATTTGAAGCAGATACTCCTGTATCTGTTGCGTTAAAACAAATACAAGAAGAACCAATAGAGCCTAAAGAAAAAGTTCCAACAGTAACAGCAGCGTTAAACAGAATAATACTTAAAGCGATGGCTAAAAAGACAACTGAAAGATATCAAACAGCTACAGAACTTTTAGACGATATATTTGCAGCAATAAACAATGTAGATATAGAAGAAAAGACAGATAACAATGTGGCTGGATTTAAAAAGGGGTCTACTCAAGTTGTTCCAGTAATAAATAAAAAAGATATTGCTGAAAGTGGAATAGAAAATATAGATAGTACTTCTAGAAAGAAAGAACGTGTTGGTAAGAGAATAGAAGAACTTGAAAATGATAAAAGCGAAAAAAGAAGAATTGAAAGCTTAAATGAAAATCCTAAGCAAAGAAAAGCTAAGATTATTAAAAGAATTGTCGTTACCGTAATAATAGTTCTAGTATTAGCAGGACTTGGATTTTTAACATATAAGTTGGTAGATACTATAAAAGAAAACAACAAACCTATAGTTGTTGAAAAAGTTGAAGTGGCACCAGATTTAGTTGGTAGCGATTATGAGGAAGCAAGAGTTAAATACGAAAAGCTTGGATTAATTATTAAAATAAGCAAGTATGAAGAGACTGACGAGCTTCCAGCTGGTCAAATAATTTCTCAAAACATAGAAAAAGGCGAAAAGATCACAGATGGAAAAATGACAGTAGTAGTTGCTAAAGGTGTTAAGAAAATAACAATGCCAGATGTTGTAGGAAAAGACTATAAAGTTGCTAAATACGAACTTGAAGCTTTAGGATTCAAAGTAGAAATAAAGAATGTAGTAAGCGATAAAGTTGAAAAAGATTTAGTTGTAAAGCAATCGCTTAAACATAAGGATCAATTTGTAACAGGTACAAAGGTATTGTTAGAAGTTAGTGAAGGCGATGGAAAAGATAGAATAATAGTTCCAAGTGTTATTGGAAATTCTGAAAGTTCAGCTAAATCTAAATTACAAAAACTAAAACTAGTAGTTAATATATCTTACGTAAACGATCCAAGCAAGAGCGATGGTATAGTTGTTTCTCAAAGCCTTAAAGAAAATAAAGAGGTTGTTGAAGGAACAGTTATAGAACTTACAGTAAATAGACTAGAAAAAACTAAGAATGTAACAATTAAACTTAAAGATTATACAGCTAATATGGAAGATGAAAGCATAAGTGTTAAAGTAAAAGCTCAAGTTGAAGGAGTTACAAACACAATACATAGCAGAACACATACAAAGGGAGCTGATGGTTATGATAACTTCACAGTAGAAGTAAATGGATTCTCATCAGCAAAATTAACAATATATATAAACGATAAAGCGGTAGATACAGTTACAATTTCGTTTTAAGTAACATAGGAGGAATATATGAAGAAAATAGCTATAATGACAGCAGGCGGCGATTGTCCGGGACTAAATGCAGCAATTAAAGCTGTAGTAATGAGTGCACACAATAAAGGCGTAGAAGTTCTAGGTGTACTAGATGGATACAAAGGATTTGTAGAAGGCTGGTACAAGGAATTAACACCTAAAGATGTAGAAAATATAGAGCGTTTAGGTGGTACAATATTAGGTTCATCAAATAAGGAATGCCCATTTTATTATCTAGTAGATAAAGTTAATATGAAATATGTGGACAAGACTGATGAAGCAATTGCTAAAATGAAAAAAGAAGGTGTTGAAGGACTTATTGTTGTAGGCGGAGATGGAACACTAGATTCTGCTAGAGTTATTAGCGAAAGAGGATTACCAACAGTTGGTATTCCTAAAACAATAGATAATGATATGGCTGCAAGTAATCCGACAATAGGATTTGATACAGCTGTAGAAAATGTTGTAGATGCAATAAATAAAGTTCGTTCAACAGCCGATTCTCATAGAAGAGTAATTGTTGTAGAAATAATGGGAAGAACTTCTGGATATCTTACACTTTATGGTGGGTTTGCGGGATGTGCAGATATTATACTTTTACCAGAACAAGACTATGATTTAGATGGTGTTTGTGAAAAAGTAAAAGAAGTAGCATCAAGAAGACGTTCTGTAATAATTGCGGTAGCGGAAGCGGCTAAAGAACTTGGAAAAGCTGAAACTGTAGCTAAGATGATAAATGATAGTTTTGAAAAGAAAAGATACGGCGGTATAGCCGAAAAATTAGCAGATGAAATAGAAGCTAAAACAGGAATAGAATGTAGATATGTTGCGCTAGGACATGTTCAAAGAGGAGGAACTCCAAATCATAGAGATATAATAACAGCTTCAACATTAGGAAGTTATGCATACGAACTTCTAACTACTGGTGAATATGGATATATAGTAGGAATAGATGGTGAAGAAGTTAGGAAAATGGAATTCCCTAAAGACGAAATAAACGCAAGACTTTTAGACATTAACACTCATCCTTTAGTTAGGACAGCAAAAGCGGTTGGAGTTTATTTCGGAGAATAAATTATGAAAGAATTATTTATAATAAGTAATGTATTAATAACACTAATTTTAATTTTTAATTTTGCAAAGCCGATTTTATTTGATGCAACTTTACTTTTTTCGCTAGGATGGTGGTTGATCTTATTCTTAGTTGCGATGTGGATTTTTATATTTGTTATGATGGTTAAGGATATAAAAGTTGATTATAGCAAAAAGAATAAAGAACAACGTAGATTGTTGAAGAGAAGAATAAATAAAAAAGAATTAAATAATTTTGAAAACAGGGATATATATAATAAAGTAAAAAAACATTATGATAATACATTTAAGAAATATCAAGATGAATTAAGAAGACAAGCTATACTAAAATGGACAACGGTAATTATAGTAGCGATAGTATCTTTGGCAATGATGATATTACCTATTAAGTTGGGGGCAGGTTTAGGTACTACGGCGTGGCTTATGATATTTGGCTGTTTAGGAATAGGATTAAATTATTTAATAATTAAAGTGCCTATCTATGAAAAGAAAAAATATAGTGAAAAATATAAAACGGATATAATAAAAAATATCTTAGAATGTATAAATCCTAATTGGAAATACGATTTTGAAAATAGGGAATTAGTAAGCGGATATTATGATTCTAATTTTGATCGCGGTGAGTATGACAAGAAAATAGAAGTAGACGATTATATATGTTGCAAAATGGATAATGGTCTAGAAATAAAAATGTGTGATTTAGATATAAAACGCAGAGTAGTAATTGAACGAGATGTTGAATATGAATTTCCGTTATTTAATGGACTTTTTGTAGATGTAACGTTAGATAGATTTGTAAAAGAACCTATAAAAATGTATTCGTCTCTTGTTAAAACGGATGATCACGACGAAATGTATGATATGACTGCTATAAAAACAGATGTACAAGAATTTAATGAGCTTTTTGTAACATATGCAACAGAACAAATGGAAACATTTCAAATTTTAACATCAGATGTTATTGATGCAATCTTGAGTTTTTATAAAGAAACAAGTTTGTATTTTGATATTTCTATAAAGAGAAATCATATATATATTAAGTTGCATACAGGAAAAATGTTTGAACCTAAATTCTGGACGGATGCGTTAAATGTTTATGATATTGGAATGTATAACAGTGTTGTTAAATTTGTTATCAGACTTACAACAGAATTAAATAAAACATTAAAACCAGTATAAATGTAAAAAGAATGCGGAAGCATTCTTTTTTTTGACTAAAACTAATTTGAAAATATTTTAATAAAAAACGAACTTTTGTTTGACAAACATAAGTTTATCATATATAATAAAACAAACATTAGTTTAGGAGGTAATTTTGTGGGAAAAAGAGAAGATACAGTTAAAAACGAAGAGAACATATTAAATTATATTAGAAAGCAAGTAGAAGAAGTGGGATATCCACCAACAGTAAGAGAAATATGTCAGGCTGTTGGATTAAAATCTACATCTTCAGTTCATTTATATTTATCTAGACTTGCGGAAAAAGGTTTAATATCTAAAGGAGATCTAAAAACAAGAGCGTTAAAAGTTGTTGGGCAAACAATGTCTAGCGAGGTCCAAGATCCAGATATGATAGAAGTACCTTTAGTAGGACAAGTTGCAGCTGGTCTACCAATTCTTGCAGAACAAAATATAGAAGAGTATGTTAAACTTCCAATAAGCATGGTTAAACAAAATGCTAAACAAGAAGGAACATATATGCTTAAAGTAAAAGGCGATAGTATGATAAATGTGGGTATTTATTCTGGAGACTATATAATAGTTGCTAAAACAAATACTGCAGAAAATGGTCAAATAGTTGTTGCGTTAATAGAAGATGAAGCAACAGTTAAAACTTTCTACAAAGAAAAAGATCATGTAAGACTACAACCAGAAAACGATTCTATGGATCCAATTATAGTTACAGATGTTCAAATAATTGGTAAAGTAGTAGGGTTAATAAGAAGATTTTAATACTACAAACAGAGTGGAAACACTCTGTTTTTCTTTTTGCATTAACATGTCTAGCTCTTTTGCATAATATAAAGTATACCGGAGGTATTTTATGCTTAAAGATTTAAAAATAGGTTTAGGAATAACTGGCTCTTTTTGTAACTTTTCTAAGATTAAACCTGAAATAGATATGTTAAAAGATAATGGTGTTAAAGAGATACTTCCTATTGCATCATATAGTACACTAAATGAGACAAATAGATTTTCAAATCCAGAATATATAAAAGAATTGCTAGAAAAAGAAACTGGAAAAGAAATAGTAGACACAATATCTAAAGCTGAACCTATTGGTCCTGAGAATTTAGTAGACTTAATTGTAATTGCGCCTTGCACAGGAAACACATTAGCTAAGCTTAATCTAGGTATTACAGACACACCTGTTTTAATGGCCGTAAAAGGCCATATTAGAAATAATAAGCCGGTGGTTATTGGAGTATCTACAAATGATGGACTAGGTGCTAATGGAGAAAATTTAATGAATCTTCTTAACACAAAAAATATATATTTCATTCCTTTTGAGCAAGATAATCCAGATAAGAAACCTAAGTCTATTGTATATGACTACACTAAACTTATTGACACAATAAAATTAGCTCTTGAGAAGAAACAAATACAACCATTATTTATTAAATAACAAGAAAACAAAACCTAGAGAAATATACTCTAGGTTTTATCTTTTTGCTGTACATTGCAGCTCAAATATTGTATAATAATCTCGTATAAGAAGATGTAAAAAATATACTAGTTTAGTTGCAGCAAATAAGGAGAAAAAATGGACATTAAAAATATATCTGGACCAGAATTTTTAAAGGATTTAGATAATAAAGAATTAGTAAAATTAAGTGAGTCAATACGAGAATATATTATTGCTAATGTGTCTAAAACAGGAGGGCATTTAGCAAGTAACCTTGGGGCTGTGGAATTAACAGTAGCACTTCATTCTGTGTTTGATTCGCCTAAAGATAAAATAATATTTGATGTGGGCCACCAATGTTATACACATAAGATACTTACTGGGCGTGCTAATAAATTTGATACCCTAAGAAAACTAGATAGTATATCTGGGTACCAAAAAAGAAAAGAAAGTATACATGATCCGTTTGAAGCGGGACATTCATCTACATCTATTGCAGCGGCTTTAGGATTTGCTTATGCGAGAGATTTAGATAATGAGAATAATGAAGTAATAGCAATTATTGGAGATGGTTCTTTAACAGGTGGGCTTGCATTTGAAGCGTTGAATAATATAGGAAACATTAAGTCTAAGATAATAATCATCTTAAACGATAACGAAATGTCTATCTCTAAAAATGTTGGTGGAATGAGTGAGTTCTTAAAAAATATTAGACTTAGTAAATCTTATGGAGTAGCTAAAACGGGATATAAGAAGTTACTTCTTAAAACAAAGCTTGGTACTAAAATATATAGAGCAACGAAAGAAGTTAAAGAAAGAATTAAGGATAGATTAAACGATAATCTATTTACAAGCCTTAATATAGATTACCTAGGGCCAATAGACGGGCATGATATAAAAGAGCTTAAAAAAGCGTTTAAGAAGGCTAAGGAGTCAAAAGAAACTATACTAGTACATGTTAAAACTGTAAAAGGTAAAGGGTACAAGCCTGCAGAAGAAAATTGCAGTAATTGGCACGGTGTTGGTAAGTTTGATGCCGAAACTGGAGAGATAAATAAAAGTGATGTAACAAGCATCAGCGAGTTAGTAAGTAACACAGTTCATGAGTTTATGGAACAAGATAAAGATATAGTTACAATTACTCCTGCTATGATAACAGGAAGCAAGCTAGAGAAAATATTTGAGGATTTCCCTGAAAGAAGTATAGATACTGGAATAACAGAATCATTTGCTACAACACTTGCTTGTGCAATAGCGTTAAACAATAAGAAGGTATTTTTACCAATCTACTCATCATTCTTACAACGTGCTTATGATAACATAAACCATGATATAGCTAGAATGAATGCACACGTAGTAATTGGAATAGATAGAGCAGGATTAGTAGGTGAAGATGGGGATACTCACCACGGTGTCTTTGATATAAGTTTCCTAAACAGCATACCTAATATGGTAATATGTATGGGTAAAGATAACGAAGAAATACGTAATCTGTTGTACACAGGGATGTATAAACAAGAAAAACCATTCTGTATAAGATATGAAAGAGGAAATCTTGAGTATGAAAAAACAGAGTTTAAGGAAATAAAAGTTGGTACTTGGGAGTATCTAAGAAAAATAGAAGGATGTACTAATACAGTAATTAGTTATGGTACAGATGTAACTAAACTAAGTGAAATGTTAAAGGATGAAAATATAAACATAGTAAATGCAAGATACATTAAGCCGATAGATAAAGTAATACTTAAAGAACTAGCAAAAGAAAATCACAATATATATGTTTATGAAACAAATATTAAAACAAACAGTTTAGGAACAAATATACTAGAATACTTTAATCATCTAGAAGCTACAAATAAAGTTAAAATAACAGGAATAGATAATGCGTTTGTAGAACATGGAAAGATAAACGAATTAAAGAAAATAGTAAACTTAGATTTAGAAACAGTAGTAAATAATATTAAAGAATTTTTTAATTAAAAAAATAAATTAATAAAATAAAAATAATATATGGAGGTGTATTATGAAAAATAGAGAATATATAGAATATACATATAAACATAGAAAAGTAGTAACCTTTCTTGCAGAGAAATATTTCCCTAACAATGTAGAGTTGCTAGAACAGCTTAAAGCACATGATATGGACAAGCTATTTACATATCTATTCTATGCTAAAAAAGATGTACATAGTGTACATAGATCATTAACACCACACCATGAAAATGATTTAGAAAAAACATATTTAGATTATATAGAAATGGTTTTAGATTGGGAAAGTGCTAGATACACTAAACCAGATAAGCCGCTTAATGCTTATGACACGTTATATAAATATTATCCGGAAATGGAACAATATATTTTACCAATACTTAAAGAAATGGGAATAGATAAACCATCACTTCCAGATGAAGTAGATGTAAAAGAATATGCATTAAGTTTAAGCAATGTAGATATTGATACCATCAAATCTGAAATGAAAGATTACATAGATTTAATGTTTAATTAGGAGTAGAATATGTATAAGAAATTAGTTAGAGATAGAATACCTGAAATAATATTATCTAAAGGAGAAACTCCAATTACTAGAATACTATCTGATGTAGAATACAAAGAGGAATTAGAAAAGAAGCTTCATGAAGAATATTTAGAAGTATTAGAGGCAGAAGGTGAAAACAGAATAGAAGAACTTGCAGATATGTTAGAAGTAATGGAAGCGTTAGCGGGTGTAGAAAATAAAACACTTGCAGATGTAATGAATGTTAAGAAAATAAAACAAGAAAAAAGGGGTGCTTTCAAAGATAAAATATATCTTGAAGGTGTAGAGTAAGAGGTAAATTATATGAAATTTGATGAATTAAAATGTGTAAGTGAAAATGTGAATTTAGATGAATATCTATGGCTATATTCTTATGTTAGAGATAATATGGAACATAAAGAATGGCTTGGAACATTTACAAGAGAAGAAATAGAAGATGTATTAAGTGTTGGTGGAAAAATATTTATGTACTATGATGGTACTACACCAGTATGTTCAATGTTCTATATGCCAGTAAAGAATAAAACACTTGCAAAACACAATGTAGAACACGATGAAAGCATAGTTGGATCTTTAGGACCAATAATGGTAAGTAAAGATTATGTTGGTAATGGATTCCAAAGAGAAATGATGAAAGTGCTAGATGAGTATGCTAAAAGTATAGGTAAAGAATATATCTATACAAAAGCACAAAGTGAAAATATATACTCAATAAATAATATGTTAAAGAACGGATATACAGTAGTACACGAGTATGAAAGCGAAAGAGGAATGGCAACAGCTTTAATAAAGAAAATATAAGGAGAAATAATGAAAAAACAAATATATTTGGTTTTATGCATAATACTTTTCTTGATATTAGCTTGCGTAGTATTTAATTTGTTTATGAATTATGATATGAATTTTGAGGAATATGAACAAGATAGACTAGAAATAATACGAATGGTTAAAGATAATGAATTAGTACCAGATAAACTAGGTAATTGTATTATGCCAGAACAATATAAAAAATTATCACAGGACGGATGGATATATATCTACCAAAATGATAGCGAAGGGCAAGTGATTTCGTTTTGGGTGTTAAGGGGAATGCAGTCTGGTTCGAAGGAGTTAATATATTCTACAGGAGGCGAAGAGCTTATTAAAGCAAATGAAACTGGACATCCAATAATCAGTATAGAAAAATTAAAAGATAATTGGTATTATGTAGTTACAGATTATTAGAATAATAAGGGGAAATAATATGTGGTTTGTGTATGCAATAACAACATTAGCGTTTTGGGCGCTAGCAGATTTGTTCTATAAAAAAGGCGCGGATGAAAAAGATAAATATAGCCATTTAAAGACTGGAGTAATGGTTGGTCTTGTTATGGGCATACATGCCACAGGGTATATAATATTTAATGGTGTAAAATTTAATATATTAGATATAATTAAATATTTACCAGTATCCTTTTTCTACATATCTTCTATGATAATAGGATATAAAGGACTTAAATATCTAGAGTTATCTATTTCATCTCCAATACAAAATTGTTCTGGTGTAATTACAGCGTTGTTACTTCTATTAATATTTAAAGAGCCGTTAGCTACTTTAGATATGATTGGAATAATAGTAATAGCAATAGGTATAGTAACACTATCTGTAATAGAACATAAAGCAGAAAAGAAAGTAAAAATTAACTTAAAGAAAATAGCAGGAATACTAGCAATAGTATTTCCGCTAATGTATTGTATTTTAGATGGTGCAGGAACTTTTTTAGATGCTATATATTTAGACAAGCTATCATTAATATCTGAAGATGTTGCACTTATTGCATACGAATATACATTTTTAATATATGGAATAATAGCTTTAATATACTTAACATTTGTTAAGAAAGAAAAGTTGGTAATATTAGATGAAAAAGACAGATTTTTAGCATCAATATTTGAAACTGCAGGACAATTCTTTTATGTGTTTGCAGTTGCTAAAAACTCAACATTAGCAATACCAATAATATCTATGTATAGCGTTGGTTCACTAGTGTTAGCACACATATTCTTAAAAGAAAAACTAAAAAAGAAAGAATATTTTGCGGTAGCAATAGTGTTACTTGGTATAATAATTCTTGGAATTAGTGAAGGAATAAATAGTTAATATATAAGGAGGAAATATATATGGTAAATGATTATGATAAATTTGCAAAAGAAAGACAAGAACAATTAAAGAAAGGTGAAAAAAGACCTCATCGCTTTATAGAAAAGCCAATGATGAGGGAGTTGTTACCAGATTTAACAGGTAAAAAAGTGTTAATGCTTGGTTGCGGTACAGGTGAAGAAAGTATTCTTTTAAGAGAATTTGGTGCAACAGATATAATTGGGATAGACTTATCTGAAGAATCTATAAGACTAGCAAAAGAAAGCTATCCGGAATGTGAATTTGTAGCGGGAGATATGCATGCTCTACCTTTTGACAATTCGTCTTTTGATTTTGTATATAGTAGTTTAGCTGTACACTATTCAGAAAACCCTGAATGTGTATACAAAGAAATATATAGAGTTTTAAAAGCTAATGGAGAATTACTAGTTTCACTAGGACATCCTTTAAGATGGGCATGTGAAGAAATAGAAATAGACGGAGTAAAACAAAGAGTAATATCTCACGGTGTAGACAATGACAATGATGTATTACATGGTAATTATAATACATTTGCAAGACACGATCATTATTTCAAAAATGGAGAAGTATTATCTTTCTATGTTGGAAGTCCATCATTCCATTTTAAGTGTTTAAAAAGAGCCGGGCTTACAGTTTTAGATTTCTCAGAAGGAATTTGCACAGATGGTTGTAAAGATGTAGACTATAACTACTGGAATAAATATCATGAACTACCACAATTTATGGCGTTTTTAGCAAAGAAATAATTTTAAGTCAAAATCAAAAAAGATAGGAAGGTAAATATGATAGAAGAAAACAACAAACAAATAGTAAATATAAACTGGTATCCAGGACATATGGCTAAAACTTTAAGAGAAATGAAAGAAGACTTAAAGTTAATAGATATAGCTGCAGTAATTTTAGATGCTAGAACTCCATATGCATCATTAAACCAAGATGTATATGAAATAATAAAAACTAAAACTGTTCTTATGGTGTTTAATAAATCAGATTTAGCAGATCCTATTAAACTTAAAGAAGCTGAAGCAAGATATCAAAAGAATGGTTGCTATACAGTAAGAACTAATTCTTTAAGTGGTGAAGGAATAGATGCTCTTACTAAAAGAATAAGAGAAATAGGCGAAAAAGTTAAGTATGGAAACAAAACAAGTGCATCATACAAAATGTTAAAGAAAGTGTATCGTGTGCTTGTAGTTGGTATACCTAACGTTGGTAAATCTTCATTAATAAACAGAGTATCTGGAAAGAAGTCTGCAGAAGTTGGAAATAAACCAGGTGTAACTAAACAAAAACAATGGATTAGAGTTGGTAAAGATATTGAACTTATGGATACACCAGGTCTTCTTGCTAAATCTATTGCACAAGATGGTAAAGCATATAGATTAGCTATTGCAGGAACTATTAAAGATGATATCTTAGATATGGAAGCTTTAGCAGTAGAATTAATAGATATACTTATGGCAAATAAGCTATATACAGCGTGCCTTAAAGATAGATATGGTTTAGGAGAAGAAATAGAATCTCTAAGATCATTTGAAATACTAGAATTAATAGGAAGAAAAAGAGGTGCTCTTCTTAAAGGAGATGCAGTTGACCTATTAAAAGCATCAAGAATAGTAATTGAAGATTATAGAAACGGAAAACTTGGCAAGATAAGCCTTGAGTAATAAGGGAGATATATGGAACTAACAAATTCGCAAAAATTAATAATTACTACTAAAAATAAAAGTCTACTAGTTTCAGCTTCGGCTGGAAGTGGTAAGACTTTTGTTGTCGTAGAAAGAATAGTAGATAGTATTAAAGCAGGAAAAGACATTTCTAAAATGTTAATATTAACATTTACAAATGCTGCTGCATCTGAACTTAAAGAACGTATTGTTAAAAAGCTTTATGATATAAAAGAAGAATATTTGAAAGCTGGAGATAAAGAAAATGCTAAAAGAATAGCAAAACAAATATCTGCTGTTCCTGCTTCGGATGTATCAACAATACACTCTTTCTGCTTGAGTACTATTCGTAATAATTTCTATAGTTTAGGTATAGATCCAAATGTACAGACTGTAGAAGAAACAAAGGCTACACTAATGCTTTATGAAGCAATAGAAGAAGTGTTAGAGGAAGAATACACATCTGCTTCAGATACATTTACAGACATATTAGATATGTTAGGTAATGAAGAAATGTTAGTAGAAATGTTATTTAAACTTCACAAAGCTATGTGTAATGCTACAAATAAAGATGAGTGGCTAAATAATATAACTAAGACATATTCTGTATCTAGTGAAACTGTTAAAGATTTAACAGAGATAGACTTTGGACGTGAAGTTGTAAAAAGCATTAAGAATATACTAGAAATAGAAATAATGAATCTTGAAAGAGTAATAGATAAATTAGATTCTGTTTCGGATTTTGAAACTAGAAAAGAAGCATTAGAAAATATTCTTGCAATAGTTAAAAGAGCATATATGAAAGAAACTTTTGATGAAATATATGCTATGAGAGATGAACTGACAGCGCTTCCGCAATTGCCAAGAAAATCTGTTCCAGATGAAGAACTTAAAAAGGAAGTCTCTGCTGTTAGAAATGGCTGTGCAAAGAAACTAAAAAATATAGTTACAAAGTTAATATATAAAGATTCAAAAGGTATATTAGAAGAACTAAATGCAAGTCTTGTTTATGCTAATTGGTATAAAGATATAATTAAAAGAGTAGACGAAAAATATACTTTAGCTAAACGCGAAAAAGCGTTAATAGATTTCTCGGATTATGAACATTTAACGTTAGAGGCTTTAGAAAATGAAGAAACAAGAAAAAAATATGTAGAAAAGTTTGATGAAATATATATAGATGAGTATCAAGATACATCAGATATACAAGAGACCATTTTAATGAGTATTGCTAAAGAAAATAATGTAATAATGGTTGGAGATGTTAAGCAAAGTATATATGGATTTAGAAATGCTGCTCCAGAATTATTTAGTGCAAAATATGCAAGGTTAGAAGAAATAGAGCATGAAGGAGATAAAGAAGAATTAAAAGAAGCAAAAATTCTTCTTGCTCAAAACTTTAGAAGTAGAAAAGAAGTAATAGATAGCACAAACGAAGTGTTTGGAAAACTTATGTCTGAAACATTTGGTGGTGCAAGTTATGGTAAAAAAGAAGAACTTGTACTAGGAGCTGCATACCCATTAGATGAAGGGTATAAAGCAGAACTACATATAGTAGAAAAAGATACAGATGAAGAGTCGTATGATACTGAAGCTGAAGATGATGAGCAAGCAGAAGATGTTGTAACAGACTTATCTTCTTTAGAATTAGAAGCTGGGGCTATAGTAAATAGAATAAGAGAGCTAATGGCTGGAGACTTCAAAGTATACGACCTAAAGAAAGAAGAATACAGAAAATGCGAGTATAAAGATATAGTTATACTTATGAGTAAGGTAGAAAAAACAGCTAGTATAGTGCAAAATGTATTATCTAAAGCTGGAATTCCAACATATACAGATGCTAAAACAGGCTTCTATAAATCTGATGAAATATCTTTAATAATATCCTTCTTAAAGATATTAAATAACATAGAAGACGATATATCTTTAGCAAGTGTGCTTTATAGTATAATAGGTAAATTTAATCTAGATGAACTTGTTAAAATAAGAAAAGGAAATACAAAATATTCTCTTTATGGTTCGCTTAATAAGTATCTAGAACAAGATAAAAAAGAACAAGAAATTTCAGATAAAATAACTAGCTTTTTGGAGCTAATAGATAGATTTAGAAGATATGTAAAAACATATCCGTTGGCGACAGTATTATTAAAGCTATATGATGAAACAGGTATATATGAAGCAATGCGTTTTGAAAAAGCTGGAACAATGAAATGTGCTAACCTAGATGCATTTGTAAATATAATTGCAGATTATGAAAAGACAGAAAATATAACAAGTCTTTACTTAGTACTTAAATATTTAGATACATTAAAGAAAAAAGAATCTGCAGGAGATAGTCCAAAGATGCTTGGTGAAAACGAAAATGTTGTAAGGATTATGACTATGCACAAGAGTAAAGGACTAGAATTCCCAGTTGTATTTATAGCTAATACAACAAGCAAATATAACGAATTAGATTTAGGAGATAAGATATTAACAAGTAATACTCTAGGTATAGGGCTAGATGTTTTAGATAAATCTACTGGCGTTATGTATCCGTCAATAATTAAACAAGTAATAAAACAAAACACAAGAAACAGACTTCGCTCAGAAGCATTAAGACTTCTTTATGTTGCATTTACTCGTGCAAAAGAGAAGTTAATAATTACAGGTATAGTAAATAAAACATTAGATCATTATTGTGAGAAGATGTTGTTTGTAGATGGTAAAGTTCCAGATTCAGTGGCTTTTGAACATAACTGTCATCTAAAATGTATACTTCAAGCGGTATATGAAAAAGCAAAACATATAGATATAAAAAGATATAATGTTAAAATGGTTATGCCAAAAGATGATGATGAAAAAATAGATAGAAAGTTTAGTAAGCTAGATGAGTTTAAGGCTAAAGTAGAAGAATTAGGTATAACAGAAAATAGAGAAGAAAAAGAAAGATTAAAAGAAAAATTAGTATATACATATCCACATGAAATAGATGTAGAACAAAAATATACAGCTACTAAATTAAGTCATAAAGAAAATAGTGTATATATGCTTGCAGAATTAAAACCACTAGTATTAGAAACAGAAGTTACAGGAGCGAGTTATGGTACATTTATGCACTCCGTAATAGAACATCTAGACTATACTAATGTAACTAAAGAAAGTATTAAAGAATTAATGAATATACTTGTAAAAGAAATGGGTATAGAAGGAAGAATAAATATACCAAGAGCAATAGATCAAATACATAAGTTATATATAACTTTCTTAAAACAACTTATTACTGATGCTAAAAGAGTAGAACACGAATTAGAATTTGTTTTTGAGAATGATCTTAAAGATATAGATGGATTAGAACCATTAAAAGCTCCATCATTAATTCAAGGTGTTATAGATATGTATATAGAAACAAAGGATAATAGATGCGTTATAATAGATTTTAAGACGGATTCTGTAAAAGAGGATAAAGAACTCATAGATAGATATAAAATCCAATTAGAAGTGTATAGACGCGCAATAAACGTATGTTATAACAAAGAGGTAGATGAAGTATATATTTATTCATTTGCTTTAAACAAAATGGTAAAGGTGAAATAAATGTTAGACAAATGTATGTTATGCCCACATAAGTGTGGCGTAAATAGACTAGAAGGAAAAACAGGTGTGTGCAAAGCTACAGATAAAATAAAAGTAGCTTTGGTAAGCACGCATAATTATGAAGAACCATGTATAAGTGGTACTAAAGGTTCAGGAACAATATTTTTTACAGGCTGCAATCTTAAATGTGTATACTGCCAAAACCATGAAATAAGTAGTGGAATGTTTGGTAAAGAAATAACGGTAGAGCGCTTAGCAGAAATAATGTTAGAGCAGCAAGAAAGAGGAGTACTAAACATTAATCTTGTAACACCAACAATGTATGCATTACAAATTAAAGAGGCAATAATTCTTGCAAAAGAAAAAGGTCTTAATATACCAATAGTGTATAACTGTGGTGGCTATGAAAATGTAGAAGTGTTAAAAGAATTAGAAGGATATATAGATATATATCTTCCAGATTTAAAATATGTAAATGATGAGTATGCTAAAAAATATTCTAATGCGCCAAATTACTTCAAATATGCAACAGAAGCAATATTAGAAATGAGAAGGCAAATAAAAGACAACATAGATGAAAATGGAATAATGAAATCCGGTCTTGTTATTCGTCATATGATACTTCCTAACATGGTGGAAAATACAAAAGGTGTTCTTAAATGGATAAAAGAAAATTTAGGCGAAGAACAAATAATAAGCATAATGGCACAATATTTTCCAACACATAAAGCTATGGAATATGAAGAAATAGATAGAAAGATTACTAAAGAGGAACTAGAAGAAGTAGAAGACTATTTATTTGAACTAGGATTAGAAAACGGATACATACAAGAATTAGGCGAACACGAAGAAGAATATGTTCCTAATTTTAATTTAGATAATGTATAAGTAAAACAAAAAGCAGTAAGAAGTTTCTTACTGCTTTTACTTGCAAATAAAATATATTCATAATATCATATAAATAGAGGATATATATGGAGGCAATAAATGGCCAGTGATAAAGAACTAAGGAAGATAAAAAAGAAATATGGCGAAAGATTTATGAAAATGTGTAGAACACATTTCCCTACAATATTAGAAACAGAAGATAAGTTGTTTCAATTATTGCAAGATAATTTTTCAGACATATCTGAAACACTATTTGAAGACATACAAAATAATAAATTAGAAGCGCAATTTGTGGATTATATTTTTGAGAAATATGCCGCTGAAACGGCTGAACCAGTTATAACAGATAAAACTCCATATGAACTTTTGGATGAGGCTGGTTATACATTAGTCGAATGTACTTCTGAAAAAGAAATACAAAGTTTTAAAAAGTATTATGCATCTGGTGAAGAATTATGTACTTTCCATGGAGATAGACTAGAAGAATGTGTAGTCTTCTGGGCTGTAAGAAAAGATGTTGCAGATATTAAGAGAAAAAATTTCACAGAGCCTCAAAGAGATGATGAATATGGCACATCAGTTATGAGTATCCAATTTAATAGAGAGGGAACGACTAGAGTATCAATAAAGAATAGATATAACCATACAGTAGAAAATCCAGATGCAACTTTAGGTAATGATTTGGATAAAATTGCACCAGGATTAACATATAGTTTTGGAAAAGTATTAGAAGAAAGAGGCCTTACATTACATAGTGGTGATGAGGAATTTGGAATACCGGGTTATGTCAAAGCAAATGACGGAAGATACTATAAATATAATACAGTAATAGGAGATATATATTATTGTCCAGAAAACATAGTAATAATAGATGGCGAACCACAAAAGATACCTAATCATGAGAAGTGTTGCTTAATAGATGGTTATGTAATAGATTTGGAAAATAAAACTATAAGATCATTTGATGAAAGCGTAAAAGATTCTTTCCCTGATGCACATACAGGCATTCGAAAGATAGAAATAGTAAAAGATAAAGAAGCTGGAGACGGAAGAAAACACATAACGATATATAGAGAGGATAGCGAAGAGCCAATTGTAATAACAACAGATAAAGATGATAAAATAATAGGATATAGGAATCACGAGTTAGAGCAAGTTGGTGACGGTTTCCTTATGAATAGCAGCGGTATAGAAACGCTAGATACTCCAAATGTTAGAAGCACAGGCAGAAGTTTTTGTAGACGTGCAGCCATACAGGAATTTGATGCTCCTAAATTAGAAAGAGTAGGCGATAGCTTTTTAAGTGGCGCGAGCAAATTAAGAAGTGTTAATTTACCATCACTTGAAGAAACGGGAGTATATTTCTTAGGTGGTGCACGCTCGTTAGAAGCAATAGATTTACCTAAGTTGCAAATAGCTAAAGAAAATTTTTGTTCTAATGCATATGGAATAAAAAGAGCGAATTTACCTTCGTTAATAGAAGCTGAAGAAGGGGTTTTGGAATCTGCGTCAAGAATGCACGAATTAAATGCGCCGCAGTTAAGAAAAGTAGGAGATAATTTTTGCGCATACACTAGTCTTACTACTATAGAACTCCCTTCGCTAGAGAAAGCGGGAGATAATTTCGTGCAAGAATGTTCTATGCTAGAAAGTGTATATTTACCAAAATTAAAAACTGTTGGCAGTAGCTGCTTGTACAATACTGGCGAATCTTTAAAAAGTGTTAGAATGCCTGAGTTAGAAAAAGCTGGAGAATTCTTTATAGGCTACGGTGCGCCGGAAATAGTCGAGTTTGATGTTCCAAAAATCTCAAGATTAAAATGGTATTTTTCATCTAATAAACATATTAGTAAAATAATTAAAAAAGCAAGGAAAATGCAAAGAATAATGAGAAAGGATTTGGCAAGGCTAGACGCGCAAACTGTTTTGACCCCAGAAGAAATAGATGAAGCACAAGCTGTAGTGGAAGAACCTTCTCAAACGCTTAACAGAGAAACTATGGTAGAAACAGAAGATGTGGTAAAATAACGAGGTTAATATGGAATATGAAAAATGTTTAGTGCAGGTATATGAAATTTTAAATCATCTTGAAGATGAAGAAATAGAAAAAATACCCGAACGAATTATAAAAAACATAGAAGAAAAAATGGATAAAAGCTATATTTGGCAATATGATGAAACTAAAAGCTTAGAACAACAAGAAATAGATAGAAAAGCAACAGCTATATTGTCATATATAAACATGGAATATCTTTTAAATGATGAAGAACGAGATGTAATAGAGCAACTTCATAAAGTAAATGAAGAAAAGTTGTTCCCTAAAGTAGGAAATGTAGAATTTACAAAACCTGTAGATTATAGTTTAGTAGAAGAAAATAATGAAGAAAAAGAAGTTGCTTTAGTCCAAATATCAGAAAATAAATGGTACAAAAAAATGTGGACGTTTTTTAGAAATATTTTTAGTAAATATAGAAAGGGGAAAATAATTGGTTAAATTAAAAATTGAACAAGTAAATAAAAATTTATATAGGCTTAAAGATGAAGATGATACCATGCATGAAGTGGTTTTGAAATTTTTGGATATAGATGAAAAACCAAATGTCGGAGATACTATATTTATGAAAAGCGAATTATTAAGAAGAGATTATGTGGGTTATAGTAATTTTTATACATTTGGCTCATTAAAAAATAGCTATGGAAAATCGGATGTTGAACTTGGAGATATTGATGTTATAAAGATATGTATTAACAATAGAGTTATATTGTTAAAAAGATTATATGGTTAAAATTAAAACACACCAAATTAATTTTGGTGTGTTTTCTTATATTCACGACATACTTCAGTTAGAGGACATTCTGAGCATTTTGGTTTTCTAGCTATACATATTTTCTTGCCGTGTTCTACTATAGTGTGGTTAATTACTTCCCATTTATTTTTAGGAATTCTTTTCATTAAGTCTTTTTCTATTTTTAATTGTTCTGTATTGTTTGTAAGACCTAATTTTTTAGTTATTCTAGTTACATGTGTATCTACTGCAATTCCTTCAACAATTCCGAAACATTCAAGAAGAATAATATTAGCACTTTTTCTGCCTATACCAGGAAGTGTAGTTAAGTCCTTCATAGTGTTTGGTACAGTACTATTGTACTTTTCTACCAACATTTTGGATGCTTCTAAAATGTGGCTTGCCTTGTTGTTTGGGAAACTGCAAGATTTAATTATTTCATATATTTCTTTTTTAGTAAGTTTAGATATAGTCTCAGGTGTTGGATATTTTTTTGTAAGGATAGGACGTATCTTATTTACACGTTCATCTGTACATTGTGCTGCTAGAATTAAAGATAACATAAGTTCAAATGGTGTATTGTAATCTAATCCACACATCGGTGTTGGGTATGTATCTTTCAATATATCTAAACATCTTTCTATTTCTTCTTTATTTAATAATCTGTATTTCATAATATCTCCTTATATATCTTTATCACAAAAGATTGGGATTCACATAGTATATATTAAGTTTTTAGACTACAAGTATTTTACTACAATTATAGCTGTAAGTAAAGGAGGATATATGTTTGTAGGGGCATTTAGAAAAACAATAGGTCTCTTTTTAATAGCCTTTGGTATAGGTGCAGTAATAACATTATTCTTACCATTATGGCTATGGGTATTAATAGTAGCTGCTGTGCTTATGGTATTTGGCTTTATATGGCTGCTATGTTGAAAGGAGAATGTTTATGAAAATTGTTGTATGTAAACCTAAGGGATTTATGAAATATATCTTGAAAAGTATATTTAAAATATAATTAGTATACATAAAAGTTGAAATTTTGGCATATCTATGTTATAATACAAATCCAGTATATAGCAAGGAGGTACTAAAATGTGTACTAAGTTTAAACGGGTTCTGTTTGATTATGATGGAACGATTTTGATTCATAAGAGCGAAATGCAAGGAAAAAGTATAGGAGAAGCACTGGGATTAAACGAAAATCAATGTGAGGTGTTTGCAAAGCAGCTGGACTATTTCTTCCACAACCAAAAGTTCTTTTATATGAACAAAAAGGTTAACTATGTGACTTACCTTATGGCGATGACCCATTACGTGCCGTGCATTTTGGAATACGGCTTGGACCCTGAAGATGTAGATTTTGCAATTTGCGAAAACAACAAAGCACAGTCAAAACTCGCTGAAGGCGTTCACGAAACTTTAACGTATCTGAGAGATAAAGGGTATACACTTTGTCTGGTGACTAATGGCTTTATGAAGCAACAGGTAGATAATATGAAGTATAACGGAGTTTTCGAATACTTCGAAAGAATATATACCTGGGATAACAGCTATGCAAAGCCGGATAAAAGATTTATGGACCGAGTTCTTGCCGGCACTAAACCTGAAGAAAATGTTTTTGTCGGAAATGATCTTATTTCGGATATTGCAATGGCACAAAGAGCAGGCGTATATGCTATCGGTTTTAATATAACCGAAGTGCCAGGTCTTCAGGTAAAACCGGATGTTGAAATTCCAACTTTTGCTACTCTTATGACTATTCTTTAAGAAATTTTAGAATTGTACGAAAGAACCAGAAATTTTTCTGGTTCTTTTTATGTATTCTTTAACTTTACTTTTATTTAGAAAATACTTGAGGACCTTAAAAATAGCAGTATACACCGACATTTTTCGCCTTCAAAAAAAGAAAAATATCTATTGACTTATGCCTAAATTGTTGTATAATTAGGCTAACAGTTAAGGGAAGGCGGTGTTCAATATGCAAATTACTGATGTTAGAGTTAGAAAAATAACTTCTCAAAACAGAATGAAAGCTATCGCTTCTGTAACATTTGACGATGTATTCGTAGTACACGACATCAAAGTTATCGAAAGCGATAAAGGTCTTTTCATCGCTATGCCAAGCAGAAAGACTCCAAACGGAGAATTCAAAGACATAGCTCATCCAATCAATACGGATACAAGAGAAGCAATTCAAACAGCAATAATAGCTAAATACAATGAAACTGATGATTCAGAAGAAACAGTTGATGTTGAGTAATTTAGTTTAGTCATGAGAGCACGCGCCTTTTTTGCGTGCTCTTTTGAACATATTGGAGGAAAGTATGGATATTCGTGAAATAATAAAAAAGGAGATAGTAGAAAAAATACCATTTGATCCGGGTATATATATGATGAAGGATGAAGATGGTAAGATAATATATGTAGGTAAAGCTAAATCTTTAAGGAAGAGAGTTAGACAATATTTTAACAAAACTAACAAAACTGTAAGAATACAGAAAATGGTTGAGAAAATTAGAAATATTGAGTATATAGTTACAGAAAGTGAACTTGAAGCGTTAGTTCTTGAATGTAATTATATTAAAGAGTTTATGCCTAAATATAATGTAATGCTTAAAGATGATAAAACTTATCCTTATGTAAAAATAACTGTAAAAGATAAATATCCATCAATATATATAACTAGGACAAAAGTAGAAGATGGTTCAAAATATATTGGACCATTTACAGATGTAAACGCCCTAAGAGAACTGTTTGTAACAATTAGAGAAATATTCCCTTTAAAGAGATGTAAATACAACTTAAACAAAATGTGTAATGCTAAGGTAGGACCTTGTTTGTATTATCACATAGGAAGATGTTTAGGACCATGTATAAATGACGTTGCAAGAGAAGAATATAACAAGATGCTAACTGAGATAGCAATGTTTCTAGATGGTAAAACAGACACAGTAAAAGAACATATAATAGCATCAATAGATAAATGTATAGAAAACCTAGAATTTGAGAAAGCTCAAGAATTAAAAGTTAGACTTGAAAAGATAGCAAAAGTAACAGAAAAACAAAAAGTATCTAATTTAAATGAAACCAATACAGATATATGGGGTTATGTGCTAGTACAAGATAAGCTATATATACAAATATTTAAGATAAGAGATAGCAAACTTCTAAAACATGATAACATCCTAATAGACGAATTAGAAAAAAACAAAATAGATGAAACATTAGTAGATATTCTTTCGCAATATTACACAGTAAATAAATCTAATATACCACCAAGAATATATTTTAAGATTGTAAATGAAGACAAGCTTAAAGAGAAAATAGAGCTTACAGAAGAATACTTAAAAACTTTAAGAGGACTCAAAGTAGAACTTACAGTTCCTAAAAAAGGTTCTAAGTTAAAACTTGTGGAAATGATAGAAAATAACATAGAAATGAATCTAAAAGACAAGGATAAAAATCCACTTGAAGATTTAAGAAATGTATTAGGTTTAGAAGACAATGTAGATATAGTTGAGTGCTATGATATATCTAATCTTAAAGATACCTTTATGGTTGGTGCTGGAATTACTTACGAGAAGAATGGATTTAACAAGAGTAAGTATAGAAAATATAAAATAAAATGGACAGAAACACAAAACGATGTGTTATGCATGAGTGAAGTAATAACAAGAAGACTTAAACATGTAGATACATTGCCATTACCGGATGTGTTTTTAATAGACGGTGGGTTAAATCAAGTACATGCAGTAAAACAAACATTAGAAAACAATAATGTATCTGTACCTGTAATCGGTATGATAAAAGACGATAAACACCGTACACGTGGAATTATAGATCTTAACGAACAAGAAATAGATTTAAGAGAAGATAAAAATAATAAAAGATTATTTAAGTTAATTACTGAACTTCAAGACGAAGTACATAGATTTGTAATAACATATCATAGAAG
>JAZRSA010000049.1:0-4505 GCA_045651205.1 Clostridia bacterium | reverse complement strand
GTATATGAAAAAGAATCTCCTATGTGGATGAAAGCTGCATTAATAAACGCTGGTATGAGACCAATTAACGCAATAGTAGATATAACAAACTATGTTATGCTTGCAGTAGGTCAACCAACTCACGCTTTTGATAGAACACATGTTAAAGGTGAAAAAATAGTTGTAAGAAA
This sequence comes from Clostridia bacterium, assembly GCA_045651205.1. Classification (GTDB taxonomy): domain Bacteria; phylum Bacillota; class Clostridia; order TANB77; family CAG-465; genus UMGS1649. Next base: position 4,335 of record JAZRSA010000049.1, on the reverse strand, counting down.
TGCAAAACAAGGTGAACAATTACTTCTTTTAGATGATAACTTTATAGACCTAACAGAAGATGATTTAGTAATCTCAGATACAGAATCTGCATTAGCTTTAGCAGGTATCCGTGGTGGTAAGAAAGATTCAATACTTCCTGAAACTACTGGAGTATTACTTGAAGTTGCAAACTTCACAGCTAAAACAATTAGAAAAACTGGTAAGAGATTTGATGAAAAAACAGATTCATCTATTAGATATGAAAAGAACATCGACACTGAACGTGTAGATTTAGGTCGTGATATGGCTTTAATATTATTTAAAGAATTATTCCCTGAATCTAAAGTAGTAGCATATAACGATGTATACCCTGTTAAAACAGAAAGAGAAAAAATTGATGTTGAACAAGAATTCTTAGATGTAAGACTTGGAAAAGTTATACCAAGCGAAACAATTATTAAAGTTTTAACAGCTGTAGGATATGATATAGACTTTGATGGTAGCGTATACCATGTAACAGTTCCTGTATGGAGATCTACTGGTGATGTTTCACTTAAAGATGACGTTATGGGAGATATAGCAAGACTACTTAGCTTTGAATCTTTTGAAGCAAAACCACTTCCAGTAAACTTCGAACACGCTGTTCATCAAAACACTGCGCTACTTGAAAGAAGACTTAGAGAATATCTAGCATATAGATGTGGAATGAATGAAATATTCACATATCCTTGGATAGAGGATAAATACATTTATGCAGCTAAAATAGACACTTCAAAATCTATTAGATTAGCTACTCCACCTTCTCCAGAAAGTGCAATTCTTAGAAGTTCACTTGTTCCTGGAATGTTAGAAGCTATCTCTAAAAACCTTAGATATATGACTAACTTCAAGATGTTTGAAATGGCTCAAGTATTTGAAAAAGGTGAATATCATCCTTCTTCTGAGCAAGAAACATTACCTGTACACAAGAAATACTTAACAGGTTCTGTAGTTGGTAAAGATGCTAAGGCTATATTCTATGAAGCTAAAGGTATAATAGAAAATATGGCAGAATACACTCACATGGAAGGACTACACTTTGTAAAAGGTGAAAGACCTACATGGGCAGATGTTAATGCATACTTAGATATTATGCGTGGCGAAGAAAAGGTTGGTACGTTATCTTTAGTATCAGTTCAAACAATGATGGATAGCAAAATTAAACGTACTAATGTAGCAGTATTTGAACTAGACTTTGGACTACTTGTTCCATTTGCTTCTAGAACAAATGAATTTGAACACTTACCAGTATTACCACTAGTAGAAAAAGACTTATCCTTACTAGTAGATGAAGCTACAACGTGGGCAGACATCCACTCTACAATTAAAGCTAAAGTTAAAGAAGTAGAATTCATTGAAGAATACAGAGGAAACCAAATTCCTGAAGGAAAGAAATCTATAGTATTAAGACTTAGACTTTCTAATGATGATGGAATGCTTACTTCTGAACAAATTAACAGCAAAGTAGAATCTATTGTTAAATCTTTAAATAACAGATTTGGAATTACTGTTAGAGCAGAATAATATAAAATATTATTTAAATGACTTAATTAAATAAAAGCAAACAGACAACATTATATAAATGTTGTCTGTTTTTGTTTTGAGTTAGATTCTATTCATTAACCATCTGATTTGTCTTCCAGCCATAGCAAGAAATTGTGAAACATCCAAACTATCAACTTTATCTTCGTAATCAAACCTATGCCACATAGCAATATGTTCCATTTTGTTATTCGTAACGTTAGCTTTAAGAGCTCGGTTTGCATGTTTAGATACCGTTTTAGAAGTTACTCCAAACTGTTTAGCACACTCCGGATAAACCTTAGTTTGCATAGTACCACGTTCTGAATACGGGTTATACTTCAGCTTATTAACACGTGCCTTGAGCATATGCTTAAGATATACATACCCTTTTTCGTTTCGGTCGAAACCTAAAACATCCAGCATCATCTCTGAAAGTTTCTCTACAAGTTCTTCTTCTGTTTTGTATTCAGGGATGTAATTCTTATTTGTCTTCGCTTCGTAAACCTTTGAACCTTCCATAAAAGCAAAGTCCACAAACTCTTGATTACATCCGACCAAGATCACATCTTTGTGTGATTTACTTTTAGGATTATCATATCCTTCTATCGGCAACTGTGCATCTGGTCCAACTGAACATCTGATAAGATTCATATTCCGTGTAGTAATAATATACAATTTAACTTTTTCTCCTCCAATTCATTATTTTATTTGAAATTAGTTATATGTTTGGAATTAATTCACGAATCTTTCCACCTATAACAGGTAAAAATTCACTGGGTCTCGGTGCCTCTTTAAGAGGTGCAATACCAGTATTAGCAAATAGTACTTCATACTTAAGGGCATTTCTCTCATAGCTGTATTTGATGAGATCTTTTGCATTTTTTGCAACCGTTGCCGGACTTATACGAAACTCTTTAGCGCACTCCGGATAAACCACATCGCAAACCCGATTCATGCAATACGTATCATCTTTTACATACTTTTTAAGCATGTACTTCAAAAGGTCATAACCTTTTGCATTTTTGCGAATTCCTAACGCTTCGAATAACTCGTCTATGATTTTATCCATAAGTACTTCTTTGCTTTTATATTCCGGAAATAATCCTTGCATAGTCACAGTTTCATAAACTTTTGCGCCATCTACCAATGCAATAATTGCAATACCACGATTTACAGTTGTTACCAATGCTTCGTCGTTATACCGGACCTTGCTTATGCTATTTGGAATCATAAAAGCTGTAGTACCCAGCTTTCCAACGTAATTTTTAAGCTTTCCGTTGTTAATTATGATTATGTACATTTTTCCTCCAGTTTAATCTCCTTGTAGTTTGTACATCAAAAAGGCACTCCAGATGGAGTGCCCTTTCTTAGCGTAGTTAGTTTTTTGGTTTTGGCTATTGCTGTTTATACAGCGGTTACCGGCTTGTGAAGATACTGACTCATCATGCTGATGAACTCAGAATTGGTCGGCTGCATTTCGAGATCTCTACCAAAGATTTGGAAGTATCTTTCGGGTACGTCATCAAAGCTTCTCTCAAGCGCATGTCTGATTGCTCTTTCAACTCTCGAAGGAGTAGTATCGAACTCGCTTGCGCATGTGGGATAGATTTCCTTGGTCATACTTCTGTGGTGATACTTGGGATCTTTAGCGCAGCTCGTCATGATATACTTGATGTAATCATAACCCTTGAGATTGGGCTTGATTGCAAGAGATGTCATGAGGTTGATTACCTTCATTTCACCTTCTCCATAGGTCTGATTTACGAATCGGGTAACGGGCTCTGCTACCTGAACGTCCTCAAAAACGTTCGCTCCTCTTTTCTTTGCCTCATCGGCCAGTGCTTTGTTGGTAGTAACAATTATGTACATACCTGTCCTCCATTTTTTAATTATAAATTTTGTAAACTTGCGTCTACATTTAATATTATAACTTATTTTCCACCATTTGTCAATAGTTATGTTAACTTCATTTTGTCATATATTCTCACATATTATATTTCTTGACATATTACTTCTTAAAGTGTACAATGGTACTGTTACAAAACACGGAGGACAACACTATGATAGGGTATTATAATTACACAGTAATTTTAACATATATGGGCCTAATTTCTGGCCTACTTGGAATATTTGCATCGATAGAAGGGCATCCAATATTTGCACTAGGGACATTAATGTTTTCTGGATTTTGCGATATGTTTGATGGACTAGTTGCAAGAACCAAAAAAGACAGAACAGATAAAGAGAAAAAATTTGGAATACAACTAGATTCACTAGCAGACTTTGTGTGCTACGGAATACTACCTGTAGTAATAACATATAACTATGGTGCTAAAGAATGGTATGCATTAATTTCTTATGCAATATTTTCACTAGCAGCATTAATTAGACTAGCATATTTTAATGTTATGGAAGACGAACGTCAAGAACAAACAACTGAAACTAGAAAAAGTTACGAAGGATTACCAGTTACATCAGTAGCTTTAATTCTTCCATTACTATTTCCAATAATATCTCGTATTGAAATAGCCGCTAGCATACTTTTTAGCGTACTTTTCCTTGTAATAGCATTCTTTTTCATATTCAAGTTTAAAGTGCCTAAATTCAAGCTTAAAGGCATGTCAATACTAGTTGTAATAGGCATAATAATCTACGTACTAATGTTGCTAAGAAATATGATATATAGATTTTAAGATGATAAAAACATAGTAAAAAAGAATGACTTCAATTAAGAATTCATTCTTTTTTTACCTTTATATTATTGCGGAATAGTTGATAAATCGTACTCATAT
>JAZRSA010000048.1:0-11439 GCA_045651205.1 Clostridia bacterium | reverse complement strand
ATAAATATATGTCAAAATGCATATAGATATTTTAAGATTGTAGATAAAGTATTTGGAAAAATTCAAAAAATATATGATGATTCTGTAGAACTAGGATATATAGATATGACAGATTACATCAACTTCTATAAAGAAATCTATGATACAAAAATTAAAACTATGGTTAATGATGTACATAGAACAATAAAAATAGAAGACGAATATTTAGAATATTCTAGACAACTTCATGAAGATGAAGGAATAACAGAATTTATGCTAAATCAAGCATTGCTTACAACAACTTCAGAAAAAGTTAAAGCTAAAATTGAAGAAGAGTTAGAACGCTTTAAAACTCCTGAAGAAGAAATAGTTGAAGAAGCTGAAACAGAAGCTTTAGAAGAAACAGTGGTGACAGAAGTAAAAGCTGAAATTACAGAAGTAACAATTCCTGTGTTAACAGAAGAAACTGATGTAATTGTAAATGTTGATGGAACTACTGAAGAGGTAGCAACCAATGTAGTTGAAATTGTTGAAGAGCATTTTGAACTAGATGGTATAGAAGATTTGTTTGATGAAACTGAAATTAAAACAGATACAGATGCTGAAGCTGTTTAATAAATAAAATAATAATGAAAGTAATATGAGTACTTCAATTGCAGTATTGCATTTGAAGTACTTTTGCATAGGAGGGAAATATGAGCTTTGTACATCTACACATGCATACAGAATATAGCCTTTTAGATGGAGCGAATAAAATAAATGAACTAGTAGCAAAAACCAAAGAACTTGGTATGGATGCTGTTGCTATAACAGACCACGGCAACATGTTTGGTGCGGTTGAGTTATACAAAGAATGTAAGAAACAAGGTATAAAAGCAATAATTGGTTGCGAGATGTATGTTGCTCCTAGAAGCAGATTTGAAAAAGAAGGCAAAGTAGATGCAGAACCTAACCATTTAGTACTTCTTGCTATGAGTAATAAAGGATATGAGAATTTAATTAAATTAGTATCTATTGCATATACAGAGGGATTTTATTACAAACCAAGAATAGACCTTGAAGTATTAAAAGAATACTCAGAAGACTTAATAGCTTTAAGTGGTTGTATGGCAGGTGCGGTTGCAAGAAAAATAGCAGATGGAGATATAGAAGGTGCTAAAGAAACTGCATTAAAATACAAAGAAATTTTTGGAGATAGATATTATCTAGAAATTCAAGATAACAAATATAGAGAACAGATGATTATCAATCAAAACTTAATGGGATTTTCTAGAGAATTAGATATACCACTTGTTGCTACAAACGACTGTCATTATCTAACTAAAGAGGATTATTATTCTCATGAAGTTCTGCTTTGTGTGCAAACTAAAAAGAAGATGAGTGATGAAGATAGAATGACGTTTGAAACAAATGAGTTCTATGTAAAATCTCCAGAAGAAATGATGGTGGCATTTAAGAATGTGCCAGAAGCAATTGAAAACACAGTTAGAATAGCTGAAAGGTGCAATGTTGAATTTGAGTTTGGACATACAATTCTTCCAAATTTTGATATCCCAGATGGCATTTCACATTATGATTTCTTTAGAAACTTCTGTTATGAAGGAATGAAGAAAAGATACAGTGAGGATATGTATGACAAAGTATCTGAAAGATTAGAATATGAACTTGGTGTAATAGAAAAGATGGGATTTATAGACTACTTCTTAATAGTATCAGATTTCATTAAATATGCCAAAGAACAAAATATACCAGTAGGACCAGGAAGAGGTTCTGGAGCTGGTTCTGTTGCAGCATATTGCAGTGGAATAACAGATATAGATCCGCTTAAATTTGACCTTATCTTTGAAAGATTCTTAAATCCAGAAAGAATAAGTATGCCAGATTTTGACGTAGACTTTTGCTTTGAAAGAAGACCAGAAGTAATAGAATATGTTGCAAGAAAATATGGCCGCGACCATGTTGCTCAAATAATAACGTTTGGTACAATGAAGGCTAAGCTTGCAATTCGTGATGTTGCAAGAGCTTTGGATATTCCTTATCAAAAGGCAGATATAATAGCGAAGATGATACCAAACGATTTCAAGATAACAATAGACAAAGCGCTTGAAATGAACCAAGAATTAAAACTTCTTTATGAAAATGATGAAGAAGCAAAGCAAATAATAGATATATCTAAAAAAGTAGAAGGACTTCCAAGACATGCTTCAACTCATGCGGCAGGTGTGGTTATTACTAAAGATCCTGTAGATACATATGTGCCACTTTATCTAAACCAAGAGCAAATATCTACTCAGTATACAATGACTACTCTAGAAGAATTAGGACTTCTTAAAATGGACTTCTTAGGTTTAAGAACATTAACAGTTATTGCAGATGCTAAATATTTAGTAAAGAAGATACATGGTGTAGAAGTGGATTTCGGGGACAACTATGATGATCCTGGAGTATATAAGTTACTATCTGAGGGTAAAACAAATGGAGTATTCCAATTAGAAAGTGGTGGCTTCAAGCAAATGATGAAGGAACTAAAACCTACATCAATTGAAGATATAGCGGTTATGTTATCGTTATATAGACCTGGTCCGATGGATCAAATTCCAAGATATATTAGATGTAAAAATGATCCGGAACATATAGAATATACACATCCAGCGCTAGAACCAATACTAAAGATTACAAATGGATGTATGGTATACCAAGAACAAGTAATGCAAATATTTAGAGAACTTGCGGGATATAGTTTTGGTAGAGCTGATCTTGTACGTAGAGCGATGGGTAAGAAAAAGATAGACGTAATGAATAAAGAAAGAGAGATATTCATTAATGGTCTTGTAGAAGATGGTAAAAGAGTAATAGATGGCGCAGTAAATAGAGGAATAGATGAAGCTAGCGCAAACAAAATCTTTGATGAAATGGCAGAGTTTGCAAAGTATGCGTTTAACAAATCTCATGCCGCAGCATATGCTGTTGTGTCATACCAAACAGCTTGGCTTAAAGTGCATTATCCAGCAGAGTTTATGGCGGCTACCATGAATAGCTTCTTAGGTAATTTAGATAAAGTACCAGAGTATATAGCGGAGTGTAAAACTTTAGGAATAAATGTGCTAAGACCAGATATAAACGAAAGTTATGCGCGTTTTGCAGTAATAAATGGTAATATTCGTTTTGCTTTAGCATCAATTAAAAATGTTGGTGAAGGAGCGATAGAACAAATTACTGAAGAAAGAAAAAGAAATGGTAAGTATGCAAACTTTGTAGACTTTATAGAAAGAGTACAAGGTGAAAGAGTAAATAAAAAATGTATTGAGTCTTTAATAAAAGCGGGCGCTTTTGATGAGCTTGAAACAGAATATAATCGTTATGATCTTTTAGCAAGTTTTGAAACAATAATGGATTCTGTAGCTGGAGAGAAGAGGAATACTTGTGAAGGTCAAGTTTGCATATTTGAAGGTTTTGGAATAGAAGAAACAGGAATAACAAATAGGAAAATATTAAAAACAGGTACTGTTCCAACTAAAAGAGAGCTTTTAGATATGGAAAGAGAAATGATGGGACTATATGTTTCAGGACATCCATTGGATGAGTTTATGGAAATAATACAAAGAAAAGCAACCCTTACATCAAAAGATTTGAATGTAGAAACAAATACAGAAGAAGCTGAAAGTGAAGTAGATGAAACTGCAAGTCTAGAACAATATGACGGAAAAGAAGCAACTATGTGCGGTCTTGTTACAAATATAAAGAAAATATATACAAAGAGTAATAGACAAATGGCGTTTTCTGTTTTTGAAGATTTATTCGGAGATATAGAAGCAGTATTCTTCCCAAATGTATATGAGAAATATGCAAATACAATACATTCGGATAAGGTTGTGGAAGTTAAAGGAAAGATAAGTTTAAAAGAAAACGAAAAGCCTAAAATTCTTGTAGATAGCATAAAAGAATTATCTAAAGAAGAAAAGCTGTATATTAAAATAACAGCACCACAAACAGAATATGAAAAGGAAAAAGCTAAACTTTTCGAAATATTAAAAGAACATACGGGAGATATACCGGTATATACATATTTCGAACAAACTAAAGAAGTTAAAGCATTAGCAAGACAGTGGTGGGTAACACCAACAAACGAACTAATTACAAAGCTTACAAATACATTTGGATTTGGTAATGTAAAAATGGTGTAAATACTTGCTAATTAAAAAATAGATGTGATAGAATAAGCAAAAGTAGAACACAGCCTAAAATAATTATTTGGAGGTATAGCACATGAGTAATATTCGTGATACAAACATTCGGGTGTATTACCTGGAAAGAGAAATCAGAGAAGCATTAGGTAAGTTAAGGGCAAGACCTTTGACCGAAAGAAGCGAACGCCAACTTGTCGATGGAGCGAAGTTCCTTGAGATGATAAAGCATACTCCGTATAGCAGATGCAAAACTGTTACCAGCCTTAAGGAAAGAATCGTTAAGGAACGGAATAAGCTTAAAGAGGAACTTGTGAAAATCGATACAGGTTCCCAAGGTCACCAGCTTTCCATCTTTGAAATGATGGATGAACGCACGGAAGAAGAAAAGAAGAGACATGAAGCAAGAGTAGCGAAGCTTAAGGACGAAATTCATTGGCTTCACAAGTGCCTTGGTATTTGCAAAAACACGGATTATTTCAAGTAAGAAAGTAGGGAGTTAAATACTCCCTACTTTTCTTTTACGTATTATTAAATAAGATGGAGAATATACTTGTAAATAGTAGGCTTTTGTAATATAATAGAAGCGTTAAATTGGAGATTTAATTATGAGAAAAATAAGACTAATATATAATAAATCTGCGGGACAAAATAAGGGTGGAGAAATAATAAGCGAAGTAATTGGAAGACTAAGCGAAAATGGATTTGAAGTAACAGCATTTAGAGCTTCGAGAGAAAACTCTTGTGAAGATTTTATAGCCAATACTCCAGAAGATACATATGGAATAGTTGTAGCTGGTGGTGATGGAACTATAAACAAAGCAGTAAACTTTATGAAAAAACATAATATAAATGTTCCTTTAGGAATTATTCCTGCTGGCACATCAAATGATTTCGCCCTCCATCTCGGAGTGTACGGTGATGTAGATAAAGCGATAGATAGAATACTAGAAGGAAATGTTGAAGGCGTAGATATTGGTAAAGTAAACGATAGGTATTTTGTAAATATCTTAGCAGCTGGAATGTTTTCGGGAACATCTCATAAAACAGATAAACGCTTAAAGGAGATGCTCGGGCACGCTTCGTATTTTATAACAGCAGCAAGAGAACCTTTTGAACAAAAACCATTTAAGATTAGAATAGAAACTGAAGATGGTATTGTTGAAGAGACAGTAGTTGTTGTTATGATATTTAATGGAAGCAGCGTAGGAAGAATAAATCTATTTTCAGACAATTCAAGCATACAAGACGGATTATTAGATATTGTAATGTTGAGAGCAGGAAAAATGGCTGAAACATTAAAAATATTAAGTGAATTTGAAGATGGTAAGTTTGTAAATAACGATAATGTTGCATACATAAAAGAAAGTAAATTCAAAATCTCATTAGTAGAAGGTAAATGTGCTACTACAGATGCAGATGGAGATGAAGGACCATCGTTACCATTTGATGTTGAATGTGTGGAAAAAGGTATAGATATGTTTATGTAAAAATAAAGAAAGAAGGAAAATTAAATGTACGATAAGAATATAGATAAAAAATGGCAAGATAAATGGTATGCCACAGATTGTTTTAATGCAAAAGAAAATAGCGATAAAAAGAAATTCTATGGATTAGTAGAATTCCCATACCCATCTGGTATAGGATTACATATAGGACATGTTAAAGCGTATATAGGATTAGAAGTAATAGCTAGAAAGAAAAGATTAGAAGGATACAATGTATTATTCCCAATTGGTTGGGATGCATTTGGACTTCCAACAGAAAACTATGCTATAAAAACAGGAATACATCCAAGAGTTGTAACAGATAACAATATTAAAAGATTTACAGAACAATTAAAAACAGTTGGTTTCTCTTTTGACTTTAATAGACAAATAGATACAACTGAAGAAGATTATTATAAATGGACGCAATGGATATTCTTAAAATTATTTGAAAAAGGATTAGCATATAAGGATATAACAGAAGTTAACTACTGTCCAAATTGTAAAGTAGTACTTTCTAATGAAGAATCACAAGGTGGAAAATGCGATAGATGTGATGGTGAAGTAATCCAAAAAGAAAAAGAAGTATGGATGTTAAAAATAACAGACTATGCAGAAAAATTACTTGAAGGATTAGATGAAGTAGATTTCCCGGAAACAGTTAGAGTACAACAAGAAAACTGGATTGGTAAATCTACAGGTGCTGAAGTAGACTTCAAATTAAAAGATTTAGATGATTCATTAAAAGTATATACAACAAGAGCAGATACAATGTTCGGTGTTACATTTATGGTTATAGCACCAGAACATCCAATGATTAAAAAATATGCAGATAGAATAGAAAATTTAGCAGAAATAGAAGCTTATGCAGTAAATGCTAAGAAGAAAACAGAGTTTGAAAGAGTACAACTTGCAAAGGATAAAACAGGTGTAGAAATTAAAGGTATAACTGTAATAAATCCTGCAAACGGAAAAGAAGTTCCAGTATGGGTATCAGACTATGTAATGATGGCATATGGTACAGGAGCAATAATGGCAGTACCTGCTCATGACACAAGAGACTATGAATTTGCTAAGAAATTTGGAATAGATATAATCCAAGTAATTGAAGGCGGAGATATAGAAAAAGAAGCTTATACAGATATAGCAAATGGAACAATGATGAACTCAGAATTCTTAAATGGTAAATCTGTAAAAGAAGCAATAGCAACTATGATAGAATACGTAGAAAAAGAAGGATTTGGACATGCTAAGACAAATTACTTTATGAAAGATTGGGCTTTTGCAAGACAAAGATATTGGGGAGAACCAGTACCTATTGTTAAATGTGAAAAATGTGGATTAGTACCATTAAAAGAAAGTGATTTACCATTAACATTGCCAAAACTTGAAAACTTCAAACCAGGTACTGACGGAGAATCTCCATTAGTTGAAGCAACTGAATGGGTTAACACAACTTGTCCTTGCTGTGGTGGTGCGGCTAAACGTGAAACAGATACAATGCCACAATGGGCAGGATCAAGCTGGTACTTCTTAAGATATGTAGATCCTAAGAATGAATTGTCTTTAGCAAGTATGGAAAACTTAAAATACTGGTTACCAGTAGACTGGTATAATGGTGGTATGGAACACGTAACACGTCACTTAATATATTCAAGATTCTGGCATAGATTCTTATATGATATTGGTGTAGTTCCAACTAAAGAACCATATGCTAAGAGAACAACACAAGGCTTAATATTAGGTTCTGACGGTGAAAAGATGTCTAAGTCTAGAGGAAATGTAATTAATCCAGATGATATAGTAAACGAATATGGTGCAGATACACTAAGAACATATATGTTATTCATAGGTGAATATGATGCAGCTGCTCCATGGAACGATAACGGCGTTAAAGGTGCTAAGAAATTCTTAGATAGAGTTATGAGATTAGATACATTATTAGTAGACAAATATGATTCAGTAGACGCAGACTTTGAAAGAGAATTAAACAAAACAATTAAGAAAGTTACAGAAGACTACGAAGCTATGAAGTACAATACAGCTATAGCTCAAATGATGACATTTATAAATGTGGTATACAAGAAAGGTGCAATTTCTAAAGAGGATCTTAAAAAATTCTTGATAGTATTAAACCCAACAGCTCCACACGTAACTGAAGAATTATGGAATAGATGCATAGATGCAAATTCTATGATAGTAGATGCAGCTTGGCCAATGTATGATGAATCTAAAATTAAGACAAGTACAGTTGAAATAGCAGTTCAAGTATGTGGTAAAGTTAAATTTATATTAGCTCACGAAGTAGGAATAAGTGCTGAAGCTTTAACAGAACAAGTTCTTGCTGATGAAAGATTAAAACCATTCATAGATGGCAAAGAAATTAAAAAGACTATAATTGTTCCTGGAAGGATTGCAAATATAGTTGTCTAATGATAGAATGAAAATATAAAATGAACAGAAGATGAAAGAGAGGAAGTTAAATGGGGTTAGAATTAATAACCGTTATTCTACTGTCTTTAAGTGGTGTCGCAATATTCACATTAGGAATGGCAGCACACAGATTTAGTATAAAAGGCCAAATGAAAGAGCATGCTGATGTTAAACAGGCAGCGTATATAGATGCTCTTACGGGCCTTGAAAATAGACACAAGTTTAATAAGGTAATATCTGAAATGGTAAAACATGAAGATAAAAAATTTGCACTATGTTTCTTAGATTTAGATGATTTTAAACATATAAATGATAATATGGGACATGATGCTGGAGATGAACTTTTAATTGAACTTGGAAAAAGATTGGTAGATAGCCTTGGAGAACACGGCAAGGTGTTTAGACTTGGAGGAGATGAGTATGCTTTAATAATAACTAAAGCAGATTCAAAGCTTGAAGTAGAAACAGTTGTAAAAAGAGTAAAAAGAAATGTTACTATGCCAATTAATATAAGAGATACCAAAGTAAATCTTGAGTATAGCTTGGGTGTAGCAATGTTCCCAGATGACTCTAAAGATAGCGTACAATTAGTAAACTTTGCAGATTCTGCAATGTATTATATTAAAAAGAGTGGTAAGAGTGACTATTATTTCCATAACCCTGCACTAAGAGCTCAAACAGAAAATAAGAAGAGAATGGAAAAGGAACTTAAAGAAGCTTACCAAAATAAAGAATTTGGAGTAGATTTCCAACCAAGAATAAATCTTAAAAATCCAAGAGAAATTTGGTTAGAAACATTCTTGTTCTGGAATCATCCAACAGTAGGAAAGCTAAAAGCAGAATATTTCTTAAAGTTTGCGGATTCGATTGGTCTTATTATTGGAATAGATGAAATAATAATAGAACAAGCGCTTCAAAAATTAAAAGAAATACGTTCAGCAGGACTTACAAATGTAAATATGGCAATAAATATATCTTTAAGACATTTTCAAAGAAATGACTTTATAGATAGATTATGTGCAATGTTTGAGAATAATAAAGAAGAAGCTAAATGTATAATGCTTCAACTTACAAATAATATAAAAATAGAAAAGATAGAAAACTATAAAGTAATGTTTGAGAAATTAAGAAAATACGGAGTAAGAATTTCTGTATCAAACTTAGAAATAAAACATGAAGTGTTAGATATGTTCCATAGGTTAAATGTAGATGAAGTAAAAGTAAGCGCAAGCTTCTTAGATTCAAATAGTATATTTAAAGAGAGCGTATTAAAAGATATAGTTACACTTTCTAAGGATCTTGGTTACCAAGTAGTAATAACAAGAATTGAAGATGAACCAACATTGCAAAAAGTACTTAAATTAAAGGTAGATATGGTACAAGGAAATTACCTTGCAAGTGTTATAGAAAGCGATAAATTGTTGCCTTTCTTGAAGGAAGAAGTAATGAAGGTTTTAAGTAAAAAATAACAAATAAGAAAATATCAAAAAAGTATAAAAAATATTAAAAAAGGTGTTGACAAAACACCTTTTTAATATTATAATAGTTGTTGTCAGCAAGAGTGGGCGCATAGCTCAGTTGGGAGAGCATCTGCCTTACAAGCAGGGGGTCATAGGTTCGAGCCCTATTGTGCCCACCACTTTTTTTGGCCTGGTAGTTCAGTTGGTTAGAACGCCGCCCTGTCACGGCGGAGGTCGTGGGTTCGAGTCCCATCCAGGTCGCCATTTTTTTATATACGGCCAGATAGCTCAGTTGGTAGAGCAGGGGACTGAAAATCCCCGTGTCGGCGGTTCGATCCCGTCTCTGGCCACCAATGCGGGAATAGCTCAGTTGATAGAGCGTCGCGTTGCCAACGCGAAGGTCGCGGGTTTGAGCCCCGTTTCCCGCTCCACTAAGACATTAAACAATGTCTTTTTTTATGTCTAAGTAAAATAGTGGATGGAAAAGTATATAGCAAGTAATAACCACCATACATAAATGTGTATGGTGGTTTTGTTATATAATACTCAAAAGATATTTACAAAAAAGTGGATTTGTAATAGTATAGATATATAATAAAAGAAAAGGGGAACAAAAGATGAAAAAAGGAATAAGTTTAATAGTTTTAGTTATTACAATAATTGTTATGATAATATTAGCAGCAAGTATTGTAATATCTTTAAGTAATACAGGAATAATAGAAAAAGCAGGGCAAGCAGTGCAACTTACAGATGAAAAACAAGTACAAGATTTAGCATCGTTAGCTTGGGCTGAAGCATATCTAGATGAAACAAGAACAGACACAATTGAAAAAGTAGTAAAAGATAAACTAGCAGAACAAGGTGTAACTGATGCCGATTGGAATATAACAGTAACAGATACAGGAGTTGCTGTTACTAATAAAAATTCAAGTAATTCAAGTGGCACATTAGGAGCGTTAGTAACAAGTGCAGAAGATTATGGCAAAACTATAAATTATACTGCTAATGGAATAACAGATTGGAAAGTGTTATATAAATCAGGATCATATGTATATATAATTGCAAGTGAAAAAGTACCAGAAACAGCGTTACCTAAAAACATACCAGGAGCATCAACTGTAACAAGAACAGGAACTGTAAACGGTGTAACAAAAAGTGTAGGAAACATATATTGGCCATCTGAACCAACTAGTGCGGGGAATATACAAAGACCAGAATTATGGATGGCAAATTGGGGGGATTACACAAAAAATGAAAGTAGCAAAAGTGTATCATATTTCTTAGATGAAACTTATTGGACTAGCTTTAAAAATACAGCTAAATATGGAAATAATGTAATAGGTGCAGTAGGTACACCGACTGCGGAAATGATAGCAGCAAGTTGGAATGAAAAAAGAGAAGAAACAAAAGATTATACAAAATATCCAGCAGAAATCATTTTAAGTAGAGATGGAGAAAAGGGATATTTTATAGAAATGATACCTAAAAATACAGATACATTATATAGATGGGCGGAGGAACCATATGAAATTACTTTTGAATGGATTGCATCTCCATATAATCACTTCTCTGCTATTTTGCCATCGATTATATTATTTGAAACAAGTTTAACAAGTGGAACTTTTGATAGTAAAACACATGGTGTAAGACCGGTAGTTTGTTTAAATGCAGCTATGACTGCAAGTGTTGGAACTACAACAGACATAGCAATATAAAATAAAAAAAGAATGAATTCTATTTAAGAATTCATTCTTTTATTTTATCTAAATTAAAATTTGTAAATTACATTTCTAAGTAGCATTAATATATAGATTACTATACCAATTGCAACTAGTACTGACATGCCTTTAAGCTTGAATTTAGGCACTTTAAACTTGAATATGAAAAAGAATGCTA
>JAZRSA010000047.1:0-4129 GCA_045651205.1 Clostridia bacterium | reverse complement strand
CGAAGGTGTATATGCTTATTGTAAATTCAACGATACGCCTGCTGGTAAAAATGCTAAAATGTTAGTTGAACATGGTGACGTTTCAGCGTTATCTATATATGCTAATCAGTTAAAGCAACAACAAGGTAATGTGTTACACGGAATGATAAGAGAAGTGAGTCTAGTTCTTGCTGGAGCTAACCCTGGAGCATTTATAGACTCAGTTTTAAGACATGGCGAAAACAGCGATGAAGAAGCAGTGATATATACAGGTGAAGAATTAGAATTATCACATGCTGACAACGATAAGAAGGGGGAAGAAAACATGGCTGATAATAAAGGTAATGATAAAACAGTACAAGACGTTATAAATTCTATGACCGAAGAACAACAAAACGTAATGTATGCGCTTATAGGGCAAGCAATAGAAGATGCAATGCAACATGATGGTATGGAAGAAAATCAAAATGAAAATAATAATGAAGGAGACGATGACGAAATGAAACACAATGTATTCGATAACCAAAACAAAGATAACGCTAAAAACACTTTATCTCATGCTGATATGGAAACAATATTAAAAGATGCTAAAAGATGCGGTTCTTTAAAAGAAGCAGTGTTAGCTCATGCCGATGAACATGGAGATGCTATTTATGACACTTATGGTATAAAACCTAACGCTGACGGCGAAGGTATATCAATGTTATTCCCAGAGTACAAAAACTTAAATAACGTACCTGAATGGTTAAAAAGAGACACTGGATGGGTTGCTGACGTTATGAACGGAGTACACCACACACCATTCTCTAGAATAAAATCTATGCAAGCTGACATCAGAGAAGACGAAGCAAGAGCTAAAGGTTATATGAAAGGAAACCTTAAAAAGGAACAAGTGTTCACTTTACTAAAAAGAACAACTGATCCTCAAACTATATACAAAAAACAAAAACTACACAGAGATGACGTTATAGATATAACTAGCTTTGACGTAGTTGCTTGGATAAAAGCTGAAATGAGATTCATGTTAGAAGAAGAGATAGCTAGAGCTATATTAATAGGAGACGGAAGACAAAGTGATGACGATGATAAAATACAAGAACAACATATAAGACCTATCTATAAAGAAGCGGACTTATACTGTGTTCATAAAGTAATGGAAAAACAAGCTAACGAAGATGCAAGAGCTAAAGCATTCATAAGAATGGCTATAAAAGCTAGAAAAGAATACAAAGGTTCTGGTAACCCAGCATTATTCTGTACTGAAGATTTATTAACTGACATGTTATTATTAGAAGACAACAACGGAAGAATAATATATGATTCAGTTGCTAAATTAGCTACAGCTTTAAGGGTTTCTAAAATAGTAACAGTACCTGTTATGGAAGGTGTACAAAGAGAAGTTAGTGGCGTCAACCAAGACTTATTAGGTATAATAGTTAACTTAAAAGACTACAATGTTGGTGCCGATAAAGGTGGAGCAGTTGCCATGTTCGAAGACTTCGATATAGACTACAATGCTCAAAAATACCTAATCGAAACAAGATGTTCTGGTGCATTAATAAAACCTTTCTCTGCGATAGTAATAGAAGAAAAAGCTAACTAATAAGGAGAATTCAAAATGGCAAAGTTTTGTGGACTAATCGGCTATCAAGTAACTGTTGAAGTAGAGCCGGGAGTATATGAAGAGCAGTATATAGTTAATCAATACTATGGTGATATAATAAGAAATACTAGACGTTTACAGGATAATTCAAAAGTTAATCCTGATGTTAACATCAGTAATCAGTTTAGCATTGTAGCCGACCCATTTGCCAATCAACATTTTCATGAAATGCGTTATATAGAATGTATGGGTGTTAAGTGGAAAATTACGGAAGTAGAGGTACAGTATCCTAGATTGATATTATCGGTCGGTGGGATATACAATGGTTAGAAGACTTGAATTACAGGCTAGATTGGAAGAAATACTAGGCAGTAAACAGGTATACTTCCAACCACCTGCTTCCGTTCAACTATCTTACCCATGCATAGTTTATAAAGTTGGTAATGGCGACGCTAAATATGCTAACAATATGTTATACAACTACAAGAATAGTTACAACATCACATTCATTTACAAAAGACCAAATTTGGAGATAATCGAGACAATGTTAAGATCTTTCCAAATGTGTAGTGTTAGTAGTACCTACTGTAGTGACAATCTAAACCACTACGTATTCAATTTATATTTCTAAAAATAATAAGGAGGAAAGGAAATGGCAAAATTAGTTTGGGACCAATCTGGTCAACGTACGTATGAAACAGGGGTTGACAGAGGGGTATTATATTTACAAGACG
This sequence comes from Clostridia bacterium, assembly GCA_045651205.1. Lineage (GTDB taxonomy): Bacteria > Bacillota > Clostridia > TANB77 > CAG-465 > UMGS1649. The sequence continues at coordinate 1,813 of JAZRSA010000047.1, read as the reverse complement.
AATCAGGAAAATACGTTAACGGCGTTGCTTGGAATGGTTTAACGGCTGTTAACGAATCACCTTCAGGGGCTGAATCAACACCTTTATATGCGGATAACATAAAATACCTTGAATTACGTTCAGCTGAAGAATTCGGAGCTACAATAGAAGCTTACACTTATCCTGAAGAATTCGAAGCATGTGATGGATCAGCTAGTTTAGGTGAAGGTATAAAAATAGGACAACAGGATAGAATACCTTTCGGATTATGTTATAGAACTGTATTAGGTAATGATATTCAAGCTAACAACTACGGATATAAATTACACTTAATATACGGGGCAACTGCTTCTCCTTCTGAGAAAGCATATTCTACAATAAACGATAGCCCTGAAGCAATAACTTTCAGCTGGGAAGTAACAACTACCCCTATAGAAGTTGAAGGGTTTAAACCGACAGCAGTATTAACTATAAACTCAGTACAAGTTAAAGCTGAAGTATTAGCTGCTATAGAGGCTAAATTATATGGCGACGCTGAAAACGAACCTGTAATGCCAACACCAAATGAAATAATAGAAATGTTAAAAGTACAATAATATAGATTAGGGCCCGCGTGTAATTTACATGGGGCTCTTAAATTTTAAAAAAAATAAATTGTAAAGGAGAGTATAAAATGTTAAAGAAAACAGTTAATTATGTAGACTATAATGGGGTTGAAAGAAAAGAAGATTTTTATTTCAACTTATCAAAAGCAGAAGTTACTGAAATGGAACTATCAGTTAATGGTGGTTTATCTCAAATGATACAAGGTATAATAGACGCTAAAGATAATAAAGAGATAATGAAACTATTCAAAGGAATAATACTTAAAGCTTATGGTGAAAAATCAGCAGACGGTAAAAGATTCGTTAAAAGCGAAGAGATTTCAAAAGCATTTGCTGAAACAGAAGCATATAGCGAAATATTTATGGAATTATTATTAGATGAACAAAAAGCAGCAGACTTCATCAAAGCGATATTGCCCGCTAACCTAAACAATTAATGGTGGTGACTAGAGATGTTGAGAATAACAGTGCCTATGAGGGAATCGTTTAATGAAGCGACGAATGAATTCGTATATTACCCCGAAGAAACTCTAGAACTGGAGCACTCTCTAGTCTCAATTTCAAAATGGGAGGGTAAATGGCACAAACCCTTCCTAAGTTCTTCGGAGAAATCATTAGAAGAGATACTTGATTATATACAATGTATGTGTTTACATGAACCCGACGATATTGATATTTTCAATCGACTATCCAAAGATAATATTATAGCTATAAACGCATATCTGGATGATCCGATGACCGCCACTACATTTAATGATACTCAAAAGAAGGGTAATCGTGAGATAATAACTTCTGAAATAATATATTATTGGATGGTAGCCCATAATATCCCGTTCGAATGTCAACATTGGCATCTTAATAGATTATTAACATTAATTAGAGTGTGTAACGTTAAGAATAGTCCAGAGAAGAAAATGAGTAAACAAGAAATATTGGCTAGAAATAAACAGCTTAACGCTGAACGAAGAAAACAATTAAATACGAAAGGGTGACGCCAAAGGTGGTGAGTATAGTTGATTAAGATTACAAGTAAAGGCGACTTTTCGAAGACTTTTAAATTTCTGAATAAGATGCAGAATTTCAAAGTTGAACAAATATTACAAAAGTATGGTAGTAAGGGGGTTACCGCTTTATCCAGTGCAACGCCGGTCGATAGCGGACTTACGGCCAGTTCATGGACATATGTCGTTGAAGTCAGAGGCGAATCGGCAACTATACATTGGATGAAC
>JAZRSA010000046.1:0-2343 GCA_045651205.1 Clostridia bacterium | reverse complement strand
TAATTCGCCTAATCTTCCTTTTACATAGTTGTATCTTTCAGGATCGCTAATTGTTCCATTTTGTTTATACTCATTTAAAAAGTCTTCGTATTCCATCTCAATATTAGTTTTTTCACCTTTAAGTTTTAAATAATGCATTTTGGCATCATAATATTCTTGTGGCATACTAGATTGAGTTTCAGGGTCATTAACTATGTTTTTAAATGTAGAACCAACTGCTGAGATTATATCTTCTCCAGGTTCTTTATCGTGTATATATTTAACACGACCAATGTATTCTTGTGCGCCTTCTTCTCCAACTTTTGCTGCTACAACAGCAGTATCTGTTTCTTTAACTGTGTGAACAAGTCTATCGTCTCTATCTGCGCCTTGGCTTTCTAAATAAGCATCTATATTTTTAATTAACTTTTCAAGTTTGTTTTCATCAACAAAGTCGTAATCATCTAATCCAGACTTGAATGATCTTCCTCCTTCAAGTTGTAAATGACCATCTTTGTATTCAAGTTTTATGCCTATTCTTTCTCCAGTATCAGGATCTATTTTACTACTTCTAAAGAATTGGAAATCTCCACTATCATCATTATATAGTTTTACAAATTCTTTAAGGCCCAGGTCTCTACTGGCTAATGTTTCTGCCATAGATCCGCTTTTATATTTACCTAACATAGATATTGCTTCGTCCAATGAACCTGTTAGCATTGTACCTTTATTCCCATGGCCTAATATATTATCATTGGCGATATCAGTAAAGCCTTCGAACAATCCGCCTTTTCCAAATATAGTACCAGACATAGTATAAAGTTCTTTATTCCATTGCTCTAAAAAATCATCCCAGTTAGAAAAACCAGCAACTTTTAATGCAATTTTCTTCTGATGTTCATTTTTAAAATATGCTGCTAATGCTTGAGGAGTCAATGTAGTATTCGCTATTAGCTCTTCAGTTCCCATTCCAGTTGCTTTGCCATATACTTCAAAAAGAGTTTTAATCTTTTTATTCGTAGTACCTGTCTTAGCATATAATACATGGTTCATGGATTTTTCTGAATCACTTGCTAATATTTTAGGCAATGTCATTCTATTGATATCTTCTATAGCGAAGTTAACTTCAAAATCTTCTAACGCAGAATCTAGTGCATTTAATACTTGTTTTCTGTCTTTAAAATCTACACCTTTAAACGCTTCTTTATGCTGGTTAAGAACTTGACTTATTTGTTCATCAGTTAATCTAACACCTTGTTTATTTGTTATTTGAAAATTAAGTAATCCTCTTCCCATATTAGAAGTCCAGTTTTCAGTTTCTCCTCCATATGTAGCAAAAGGTATAACAGTTTCTGCACGACGAACTATCTCCCCAACTGTAGATACATATTTTAAGTTACCTTTTTTATCAACTTCTACATCTCCCATAAGATCAATAAGTCTTTTATATTGCTCAGCATATTTTTCTTTTACTTCTTGATTTAAATTAACAAAGTCTTTTGCGCTAGAAAGCTTAATTACATTGGCAGACATTGTCCCACCAGTAACTGCGTCAAATGCTTTTGCGTCAAATATTTTTTGTTGCTCGAATGTATTTAAATATGATTTTAACATATTATAAACATTCATTTTTTGTTCATCTTCTAAGTGAGCTACAGAGTTACTATTTAATACAGTGTCCATATTATTTTCAATAATAGCTTTGATACCTCTTTGACCAACGTATGCAGTTCTACTAGTAAAGCCAGTAGTTACTTCTCCTACGCCATTAAGAGTCTTATTGTTGATTCTACTAAACATTTCACTCTCGAATAAAGATCCACTATATAGTTTAGTAACTCCGTCAAGTGTTTGTTCTGCAGCTTTTAATTGAGCTTTAGTTAAGAATTTTACGTTACCAGAACCATCTACAACTGGACGTCCTAAGTTATCAAATATATTCATATCGCCAGTTGTAAAATGTAAATTACTACCCATCATCTTATCTGTCTCTAGTTTACCTTTACCTTTTGTACCAATAGTAAGACCTTGAGCTAATTTCTTTAAGTCTTCAGTACCTCTATGTTGGGCAATAGTTCTTATTATTTCAGTTCTATAAGCAGCTGTATAGTGTCTGATAACAGGGTCCATCTCTCCAGCTTCTACTGTTTTGTCAGTATTCTTAAATGCCTTTTTCAAGACTTCTCTTTCTTTATCAGAAAGATTAACTTTCATACCTAGCTCTTTTAAATCGCCATTCTCACTAAACATTCTAGCGAATAAAGTATCTACTTGACCTGTACCAACCATATAGTTAGTAAAATAGTCTCGACTTTTAAATTCGTATCTAGAGTCTTGTCTAAACTGTTCAGACATATGAGATGT
>JAZRSA010000045.1:0-61295 GCA_045651205.1 Clostridia bacterium | reverse complement strand
TCCTATTATTCCGCTATCTTCTAACGCAATTATTACTGTTGCAGCAAGTATTGCCATTACAAGTATTGTTATACTTAGAACTATTAAAGATATACCATTTTTATTCTTTATTTTCATTTGTTCACCCTCTTATATATATGTTAAGTTTATATCAAATCTAAAATATAGTCAACGAATAAATTTAACATCTAGTATTTTTATACATAAAATATACAAAGATTCAACCGTATATTAAGAGGTGCATTATGCAAAACAATACAAATTTAATTAATAGACTACTTTGTTGTTTAAATCCCCGTTTTAGACTCCCCTGCAACCATTATGTATGTGGCTGTAACCTTGCAATATTTTCCTCTTTTGCCCAAATAGAAAACTGCTTAACAAGTGCAACTAACAATTGCAAAACTTTAATATCTAGCAACAAGAAATGTTTAAGAGAATCTAAAAATAAAATAGATAGTGCTGAAAACCTTAATGAAAATATTAAATAAATATACATATATATAACTTATTTGTGGGTTGTATTTTACTTGTTTTTATGCTATACTGTCCTTGACAGAAGATAAAAAATATTGCTAAAAATATTTTAAGGGGGATTTTTTAGTGGAAAAAATTATAGTTAATGGGCCTTGTCGCCTAGAAGGTGAAGTTACAATTTCTGGTGCAAAAAATGCAGCAGTTGCAATACTTCCAGCTACACTTTTAGTTGCTGGTAAATGTCATTTAGAGAATGTTCCAAACATTTCAGATATACGTGCTTTCGTAAAAATATTAGAAAGCTTAGGTTCTAAAATAGAATACGTTTCTGAACATGAAATGATAATAGATAATACAAATATACATACAACAATAGCTCCATATGATTTAACAAGTAAATTTAGAGCATCATACTATCTACTTGGAGCTTTACTTAGCCGTTTTGGTAATGCACAAATAAGCTTACCTGGCGGATGTAACATTGGTGCAAGACCGATAGATCAACATATTAAAGCATTCGAAACTTTAGGTGCAGAAGTTGAAGTTAAAAGAGGAAATGTTTATGCTACTTCTAAAAAATTAGAAGCATCTTCTATCTTCTTTGATGTTGTTACAGTTGGTGGAACAATTAATGCAATACTTGCAGCTACTCTTGTTCCTGGAACAACTACAATAGAAAACTGTGCTAAAGAACCACACATAGTTGACGTAGCCAACTTCTTAAACTCTGTTGGTGCTAATATTAAAGGTGCTGGTACAGATGTTATTAAAGTTACTGGTGTTAAAAGCTTAAAACAAACATCAAGTTATGCAATCATACCAGACCAAATTGAAGCTGGTACATTTATGGTTGCTGCAGCTGCTACTCGTGGTGATGTTTTAATTAAAAACTGTATTCCAAAACATATGGAACCTATCTCTGCTAAGCTAGAAGAATCTGGTGCAGAAATTATAGAATACGAAGATAGTATTAGAGTAAGAATGAACAAAGCTCCAAAAGCTATAAACATCAAAACTCTACCTTACCCAGGATTTCCTACAGATATGCAACCACAATTTGGTACATATTTAACACTAGCTACAGGAAGCTCTATGATAGTAGAAAGTATTTGGGAATCTCGTTTCCAATATACAGCAGAACTTGTTAAGATGGGTGCTACTATCTCTTACCATGATAGAACAGCGATGTTTACTGGTGTAAAAGAACTTTATGGTTCTCCAGTTAAAGCAATGGACTTAAGAGCTGGTGCTGCTATGATAATCGCAGGTCTTACTGCTCATGGTGCAACAGAAATATATGACATACACCACATTGAACGTGGTTACGAAAATATCGTAGATAAATTTAAAGCACTTGGTGCTAATATTGAATACGAAATTACAAACGACTAATAAGAAACGGAGCGTATTATGCTAAAACTATATCCATTATATAGTGGCAGTTCAGGTAATATGTATTTAATTAGATCCCCAAAGGCTACTGTAATAGTAGACATTGGGGTTTCTTTTAAGTCTCTTACAGAATCTTTAGATACCTTAGGTATCACTCTTTCTGAAATTGACGCCCTATTTATTACCCATGAACACATTGATCACACAAAAGGTGTAGCCACTTTAATTAACAAAACAGATATACCAATATATACATCTAATGGAACTAGAGCATATCTTTTAGATAAACATAAGGATAAACTAAAAAAAGAACCCGTATTTGTGTCTGTAAACCAAAATAACGAGTTTTATCTTAAAGATATAAAAGTTACACCATTTAAGATTTCTCACGACGCAAAAGAGCCTCTAGGCTTCACCTTTGCAAATGAAGAATCTATACTAACAATAGCTACAGATTTAGGTTATGTTTCAGATGATGTGTATAAACAACTTTCAGATTCAACATTTACAGTTCTTGAGTGTAACTATGATAGAAACCTACTTATGTACGGTCCTTACTCTTACCCACTTAAATGTAGAATACAAAGTGATATTGGTCACTTATCTAATGATGATACATCTGACACAATACTTTCACTTGCTAAAGAAGGAAAAAGAAATTTCCTTTTAGGACATATTAGTGAAAACAACAACGAACCAGAACAGGCACTATTTGCTGTTAACCAAACACTAAAAGATAATGGTTTTGATTTAAATGAATTTAACATCCACTGTGCTACACGCGATGTTTCATACGAGGAGTACATTTTATGATAAATATTAAGATAATATGTGTAGGAGATCTTAAAGAAAAGTATTTAAAAGAATACGAAGCAGAATATGTAAAAAGACTTTCTAAATACTGTAAACTTGAAATAATCTGCTTAAAAGATGAAAAGCTCCCTACTACACTTAATGAAAGTAACATTAATATTGTTAAAGAAAAAGAAGGGCAAGCAATATTACAAAAATTAAATAATATAAACAACTCATTTAATTTTGTTTTAGATGAATACGGTAAAGAATTTACATCAATAGAATTAAGCGAAAAAATTTCTAAAATTGCAACTGAAGGTAACTCCACTATTACATTTGTTATTGGTGGAAGTTTAGGGTTAAGTAAACAAGTTAAAGAAAGTGCGAATGTATTACTTTCGTTTTCTAAACTTACTTTCCCACACCAAATGATACGAATATTCCTTCTAGAGCAGATATTTAGGGCGTTTAAGATAAATAACAACGAAACTTATCACCACTAGAATATAAAAAAATACTTGTATTTTTTTTACAGCTATGTTATTATTTTATCGAGGTGTAAAATTATGAAATCAACAGGAATAGTTAGAAAAGTAGATGAACTAGGAAGAATCGTACTTCCAATGGAACTTAGAAGAACTTTAGGTGTAGATACTAAAGATGCTTTAGAAATCTATGTAGAAGGCGAATCTATAATTCTTAAAAAATATGCTCCTTGCTGCATATTCTGTGGTGAAGGAAATGACGTTACAGTATTTAAAGACAAAAACGTTTGTGCAAAATGTAAAAAAGAACTTTCTAAATAATATATGAATAAAGTAAAACCCTAGACATTATGTCTAGGGTTATTTGTTACTCTTTTAGGTTGTTATTTTCTAATCATTGTATTTAGAATAACTAGCTTTATATTCCTCTATTATATCTTTACTTACACTTCCAACTTTACATACTATTTGACTAAAAGATAACATATATACTTTATCTATCTTTACAATACTATCTTTTTTCAAATTGTTTTGTTTGTCCTTTTTAAGCAATTTGTTAGCTCTATACTTTTGCTTTTCAATCTTAGATGAAAGTATCATTGAAAGATACTCTATAGGAACAGCTCTTGTATTTTTTTCAATTATTACAAAGAAGTGATTATATCCTTTCTTTCCATCAGAATATTCGTATTCTTTTACAAATACAATATCCCCTTCTTCATATGTAGTTGCATACTCTATTAAACTTTCTTCAGCAACAAAATTTTCAAGCTTGCCTTTATGCCATTCTTCTTCTGGCGGATACTCCTTAAATGCCTCGCTTACATCTTTAGCTAAATTGTTCTCGTATACAAATTTTAAAAAATCGCTCATTTCTTCTTTCATAAAAATTCCTCCTTTATATATTTTGCAACCCTAAAAAATCTTGTGCATATATATAAACAATTGAATCCTTACCCCCATAAGAAATAGGCATCCATATTATACCAATTATCTTCGCTATTTGCAATAAAAAACAGCTGATTAGCTGTTTTTTAATTCGTTTATTAAATCTCTTAATACTGCTGCTTTTTCAAACTCGTATTTTCTAGCATACTCAAACATTTCTTTAGTAAGTCTATCTATAGTTTGTTCTAAAGTTTCTCCTTTTTCTTGTTCTATTACTGGAGCTTCTTCATCGTTAAATACAGCTTTAACACTATCTCTAACATCCTTAACTATACTCTTTGGAACAATACCATGTTTTAAGTTATATTCTTCTTGTATCTTTCTTCTTCTATTTGTTTCTCTTATTGCGTTTTCCATAGAGTCTGTTAACTCATCTGCATACATTATTACTTGTCCCTCAGAGTTTCTTGCCGCTCTACCTATTGTTTGTATTAATGAACGTTCACTTCTTAAGAAGCCTTCTTTATCCGCATCGAGTATAGCAACTAAAGATACTTCTGGAATATCTAGACCTTCTCTTAAAAGGTTAATTCCAACTAGAACATCAAACTTACCAAGTCTTAGTTCACGTATTATTTCAAGTCTATCTAAAGCCTTTATATCTGAATGCATATATCTTACTTTAATACCTTTTTCTTCAAGATAACTAGTAAGCTCCTCTGCCATCTTTTTAGTTAAAGTAGTAACAAGAACTCTTTCCTTCTTAGCTACCCTTTCATTAATATTCTTAATTAAATCTTCTATTTGTCCATCAGTTTCTTTAACAGTAATCTTAGGATCTAAAAGTCCTGTTGGTCTTATTATTTGTTCTACTACCTGAGTAGAATTATTCTTTTCATAATCTCCTGGGGTAGCACTTACAAATATTAATTGTCTTGTTTTTTCTTCCCATTCCTTAAAAGATAACGGTCTATTATCCATTGCAGAAGGTAGTCTAAATCCATAGTCTACTAGAGCTTGTTTTCTTGCTCTATCTCCATTATACATACCACCTATTTGAGGTATTGTTACGTGAGATTCATCTATTACTGTTAAATAATCTTCGCCCATAAAGTCGAAAAGACAATATGGTGTACTTCCACGTTCACGGTCTGCCATATATACAGAATAGTTTTCTATTCCTTGACAAAAGCCTGTTTCTTGAAGCATTTCTATATCAAAGTTTACACGTTGCTCTAGACGATATGCTTCAACTATCTTTTCTTCGCTTCTTAGTTCAGCAAGTCTTAAATCTAGTTCTTCTTTAATTCTTCCTATAGCCTTATTTACTTTATCTCTAGAAGTTACATAGTGAGATTTTGGATATATTAATTCATGATCCACTCTAGCAATTGTTTTACCTGAGATTGGTTCAATAAATGTTAATTTATCTATTTCATCTCCAAAGAATTCTATACGAAGTGCGTGCTCATTATTACCTACTTCATATACATCTATTATATCTCCCTTAACTCTAAATGTACCACGTAAAAATTCCATATCACTTCTTGTATATTGCATCTCAACAAGTTTAGACATTACATCTTCACGAGACTTCATCATTCCTGGTCTTACAGATAAAGTATGGTCTCTATATTCTTCTGGTGAACCTAATGCATATATAGCTGAAACTGATGCAATTATTATTATGTCTTTTCTTTCAAATACAGCTGCAGTAGCACTATGTCTCATTCTATCTATTTCATCATTTATACTACTATCTTTTTCTATATATGTATCTGTTGCTGCAATATATGCTTCTGGTTGGAAATAGTCATAGTATGATATAAAATACTCAACTGCGTTTTCAGGGAAGAACTCCTTGAATTCTGAGTACAGTTGTCCAGCAAGTGTTTTATTATGTGCCATTATTATTGTAGGTTTATTTACCTCAGCTATAACATTAGCAATAGTAAACGTCTTACCACTACCTGTTACACCAAGTAGTGTTTGGCCTCTATCTCCATTTTTTATTCCTTCTACCAGCGCTTTAATTGCTTCAGGTTGATCTCCTGTTGGTTTAAAATTTGATACTAATTTAAACATTGTTTCTCCTTTTGTAGTTTCTACTTAACAAAAGTTGTTAAATTTGCAAACCACTCTTAATATTATACCATTTTTTTAGAAAATTAAAAGAGGCTTTTAAGCCTCTTATTTACTATATGCGATTCTAAATTCATGAATCTCTAGTTTTTTATTTTCTTTATCATATCTCATTGCATATATTTTATAATCTCCAGAATCTTCTGGTACTGTGTTATACTCATTAGTTGTTTGGTTATATATTGAGTAATATGCATTATCATTGCCTTGAAGCATAATTGGTATAAATACTTTTAAATCCGAAGTGATTTCGCTACCTAATATCCAATTAGGGTTATTTTCAATGCTTTTTTCCAATACTGTTACATCTTGATTTTCATAGTATGCATTTATAGTTACATACTCTGTTATATCTTCATCAAAATATGTATCCCAATTTTGAATTTCTAAAACACCATTGATTGGAAGTGTTGCATCAATCACCTCTTTGTATTCATTTAGCTTAGTATAATCTTGTTCATATGTTGGGAATAAGCAAAAGGCACCATATATAGACAAAATCACCGCCATTATATACCCAGCAACAACATTTTTCTTACAGTTAAATCCTTCTTTTTTATATTTCTTTCCTAATATTATAGATAAAATTGGAACTGGTAACCAACACCAAAACACCCACATGTTCTTAGTGAAACTAAATCCATACTGTGGAATTAGTTTATCTACTAATTCGACTGAATATAACGCACCCCATAAGCTTGCTATTGATGCTATGAATAGTACCAACATTCCTGTTTTAATAAGATCAGGATTATGCTTTTTCTCATTTTTTTCTTTCTTAACTTTAGTTTTACCTTGTATGCAATTTTCAAAATTTGCAAAAGTTTTTGTAATAAAATCCAGTACTTCTTCACTACAACGAGCCTTTTGGAATATTATAATTACATTTCGAGTTGCATATTCAAGATAAAAATTAGTGTCTGTTTCTATACATCTGCTTATATCTGAATACTTAACATTAAGTGAAAGTTTCTCGCCTTTTCTTATAAAATAGTCTTCATAAAATTCCGTTTCAATTTTTTCATCCAAAAGTCCTTGTTTTTGTAAGGCATAGAATTCTTGCTCCGCATAATATTCTAACCTAAAATTAATAATAATCATAATCAATATTTGCGAAACAACAAAAAATTCTGCCGTATAAAGAAGACTTTGTGTTGCTATTGCAATTATAGCGGTTAAAATTAAATTTAAAAATGTGTTTCTTTTAACATATGCAAAGTACATTCTTTTAGGGAAATACTTAGCCATCTTTTTATACTCGTTTACATCTATTATACTTTCACACTTATACAAGCATTTGTTATTTTCTTCCATTTGCGCCTCCTTTTATTAATTCAGTTGGTGCAAATTTTGCACCAACTGAATTATCTATTATTTATACTAATTCTTTTCTATCATATCTAAATAATGTTAAAACATAAAGTATTATACTTGCTACTATTGTTATAACTATAGTTACTGGATTTATTACTCCTTCGGTTATTACATTACGCATATCTGCTAAACTAAATGTAGATAAATATTTAAAGAATTCTAAATCTTCAAACATTGCAGATATAACTTGTAGCATGTAACTTACCATTACTATTCCCATAGATATTCCTATCATCTTTTTAGTCTTATGTGTAAATGTAGCTATGAACATACATAAGAAATATGTTACTATGCATGTAAATAATGGTGTTATACTCATTTTTAAGAATAAAGATTTATCAAAATCTTCTACTATACTTAATCCTATAAAATTAAATAATGTTAAAAATGCTACCATTAAAACAATATATATTAATCCCGCTAAAGCTTTGCTTGCTACAATTTTACTTCTACTTACAGGTAAGCTATTTAGATATTCTATTGTTTTATCGCTTTCTTCTTTTAGTATTATATTAGAACCAAGTATTCCAGAATAGCTTGCTAGTATTAAAAGTACTAATACCATACCTTCTGTTTTAAGCCATCCAAACGCAGATGTCATAGATGCAATATCCATATTAAATGCTACTAACACTTCTTCTGGGAATATTGTAACTAGTTCATCTATCATAGCTCCACTTTCACTACTCATTATGCTAGGATACATTAAAAATACTAACAAGAATAATACTACAAGTATCGCTGTCCATATTAAAAAACTTTTTAAGTTTGCTTTTAATTCTCTCTTAAACATATGTATTACCTCCTATTCATAATAATGTAAGAAGATGTCTTCTAGACTTGCTTCTTCTATTAATATATCTTCTATATCATATTTAGCTATTATTTTAATAAGCTCATTTGCTGGTAATACGTTTTTGAATTTAACTGTGTTTTTATTCTTTTCTATTACTTCTACATTTAGTTCTTCTACTAAACTTTTTACCTCTTTAGCCGTTACTGTAACTAAATCTAGATTCTTCTTTAGAAGTTCTCCTATTTTTTCTATTTTTAATAGTTTACCATTTTTTATAATTCCAACTCTATCGCATATTTTAGATATTTCACTTAATATATGTGTAGAATAGAAAATTGTTGTTCCTTTTTTCTTTTCTTCCACAAGTAGTTTATAAAACTCTTGTTGCATAATTGGATCTAGTCCACTAGTTGGCTCATCTAATATTAATAGTTTTGGTTCATGCATAAATGCAAGGACTATACCTAACTTTTTAGAATTACCTAAAGATAAATCTTCTACCTTTTTAGACTCATCTAATTTTAATCTTTCTACTAGTTCACATCTTCTTTTATGTATGTCTTTATTATAAAAAGACTCGTGGTAATCTAGCATTTGTTTTACTATTAAATCTTCATAAAGGTTAACCTCACTTGGAAGATAACCAATTATTTCTTTTGTTTTAGTATCGTTTCTTTCAAATTCTTTACCATTAACTAAAACCGTTCCACTATTTTTATTTATTAAATGCATTACCGAACGGATAGTAGTGCTTTTTCCCGCACCATTAGGACCAATAAACCCAAACACTTCTCCCTCATTTAAGGATAAAGATAAATCTTCTACCCCTAATATTTTTCCGTAATATTTAGTTAAGTTTTTAATTTCCAACATTACATTTTTCATATGTTCCTCCGAATTTTTTATTCTACATTACTAAATTTTAATTGTTCTTTTTTGTTTTTTGTAACAAGATAATATACATTATCTTTTTCTATTTTACTATTCATATATAAATAATTCGTATATCCCTCTTCTTTATCTGAAGATTTAAATATAACATTATTATCTTTATCTATAATCTCAAATGCTTCTTTACATTTTATAAATACATATGGAAATTTACTATCTTTTATATTTTTTTCATATTCATATGATAAAAAGAATTTATTATGTTTTTGTGCAAACATTGCCTCGCCGTCCAAATTTCTTACCATGGCAATATATGCATAAGTTCCCGAAAGCGGATAAGTATACGATTTCACGTTTGAGTTATTAACACTGATTATATTTGATTGTATTCCATTATCTCCTGTATTTAAATACATATTAGTATCTAATAACGTTGTTTCTCCTTGTATATCTAATCCATCACCATCAACTAAAATATTAACATCACTATTTGTTATATTAAGTTTGCCTTTTGCTCCCTCAGCTACAATATTTAATCCATCGTCTATACCATTTATATCTATATCTGAATTAGTAATGTAGATATTTGTTCCTTCTACTCCTTCATAACATCCTTTTATTTCTACTTTACTATCTTTTATATTTATATCTTTATCTGTAGTTATTCCATCATCATTTGTATATATTAGTACATTACTATTATTTATATCTATATTATTTGCCACATTTAAAGCATCTTCTGTTGTACTAATTTCTGCATTTGAATTATTTATATTTAACATTCCTTCTATATTTAGTCCCTTGCAGGAATCTGCTAAAGAATATAGTTTATCATACTTAGTTAAGTCCGTTTTAGCTATTTTTATATATTTCCCATCTATTAATGCATATCTACCATCAGTATCATCTAGTATATATTCATTACTTGAAACAAGACTAAGTGTTGCATTATTTATGTTTAAATCATTTGCTTTTATACAATCCGATTTAGCATCTATATTTAATTTAATATCTGTTATATTAAGTGTATTTTCAACCTTTATACCTTCATATGATGTTATATTTAATTTGCCATCACCTTTTATGTTTGTTATGGCAGTACTATATATTCCTTTACCATCACTCGAAACTATATTATTTTCTCCAAGCACATTAAAAGTTACATTCGCAGCTGCTATTATCTCTATTACACCAGTATCTTTTTCTAAAGATAAATCATCTAATACAAATATTACATCTTTTGTTGTATCCACTTTTATCTTATATTTCCTAGAAGTTCCTGTTAATACATATATTCCGCCTTTAGAAATATTTACTGTATTATCTTCTACCTTCGCTTTTCCATCTATATTAACATCTTCACCATTAAAAGTTATATTAGTTCCAACCTCTTTCGGTATTAAAAGTATAGTTAGCATTATTAAAAGTACTACTCCTATACATATTAATATTTTTTTCATACAGTCCTCCGAATCTATATTGCTATTCTATCATTAAGCAAAATATATTACAACTAAAATTACATACAAAAACACCTACAATACTTGTAAGTGTATTATGTTTTATCATTCTATTTCTTTTTTGCCGATTTTATTAAGTTCATTACATAGTCTCTTAACGTATTACCATGATTATCTGAATTTCCTCTATTTACATCTTTAGGTTGTTCTCTAAGTCTTAAACCATTAACATATTCTTCTGGTATTCCATCAAATTCAGATACATCTATAAGTTCCCTATCATCTTTTACATATTTCATATCTTTAATATCGTATAGGTTGCTTAATCTACAAGAAGTTAATATTCCTTCTGCAAACACATTCATATGGTAATTAGATATTACATTATAGAATGCTACTTTTTCTTCTACAACTTCTTTAGATACTAATGTTACTTCTTCTCCTAATTCATTAAATGTTGTTGTTCCAATTGGTGTTTCATCACTCATTGGATATGTAAATTTACCTGCTTCTTTATTAAATATTCTATGTTGACGTATTGTTTTTAATGTACTTCCATCACTAAATGTTAACACATTATATTCTTCTGTATATTCTTTTTCTTTTAACCATAATGGTTTTGTTGTTGTAAAACATGCATTATCAAAATCCCATACAACTAAATTATCATCATATGTTAAGTCTTCTATTTTCTTTTTCTTTCTTACTTTTCTTTTCTTGCCATTTTCATCAACTTCTTCTACTTCAACAGTTATTAGTGTACCTGAAGGTAGACATAGCAGCCAGAATGTAAAATCTATTCCATCTTCCGACATTCGCGGGAATGTTTTTGTTGCTAATACTTGATTTTTAGAGTTTATTATTTGTAATTCTACCAAATAATATCCAAAATAATAAATATCATCTGTCACTTTTGGATTTAATATTAAACTTACAGAACTAGCCGTAGTAGTTTTTGTAAATACATATTCTTTAGGTTCCGCATTAGTGTCTACATATACATCCGCTATTCTTCTTACTATACCTTTAAATGTAAGTTGTTCCTCCGAAACTGCTTTAGATACACTTACATTCATAGTTACCGCATCTTCCTCATGATCGGGATTATAATATTCATAATTATCATACGGAAAAACCAACTCTGCACTTGTTATTGTTACAGAACCTGTTTCTCCTGTATTTCCACCATTTCCCCCATTACCGTTATTCCCACCTGTATTTCCACCAACATTATTACTTGGTGGTGTGTATCCATCTATAACAATATTTAAATCGCTTGTTCCGTTTTGAGATATTATTACATTAAATCCAGATGTTGTAGTTACTGTTTTAGTTCCATCACCATTATTAACAGTAGCTGTAATTATTCCTTTATTTTGTAATTCAGTTACAAATTCATCTACTGTTATTGTTCCTAAATTATCTGTAAGTATTCCATTTTTAATTACAACTAATCTGGTATACTCATCTGAATAATTATTGTTCTTAACCGTATTCTTTGAACGTCCTATTATTCCACTATCTTCTAATGCAATTATTACTGTTGCAGCAAGTATTGCCATTACAAGTATGGTTATACTTAGAACTATTAAACTTATTCCTTTTCTTTTCATATGTTTTACCTCTTATTTATATACATTTATACTATCTTAAAAAATATTATTTTTCAAGATAATTTATCGCCTTACCTGTACTTTCTGCATACGCTATTTCTGATTTAGTACTTTCCCCAATATACCCATTTACATTAATAACAAATATTTCATCTGCCATATCTATTTTTCTTTTATGCATATCATCTAACATTTCTTTAGTTTTAGTTAGAGTTCCTTCGTCCATACTTTCCCAAACTTCATTGTCTCCTGAGTGTCCAAAAAGTCCAACAGATATTACAATATTTCCTTCTAATGTTAAACGTTTTTGCTCTCTTAAAAACTCATCCTTAAATCTAGTTGAACCACATAATGTTATTACTTTATATTTTCCTACCATTTATTTCTCCTTGTTTGTTTTACTTCTACTTATCCATATATTGTTCTACATAGTTTTTCATAAGATAGTATGATGGATTAATTGATGGAACTACCATTCCTTGTTCTATCATAGAATCAAATTCTTTAAGTGTTACAAGTTTAGCATCAGCTACTTCCTCTTCTTGTAATACTAATTCATCTACATTTACATCTTGCCACACTAGCCATACATCAACTATGTCTTTTGTTCTAATATAACTTGCTGCATAGTACATATTCTCTTCTTTAACAGTTAGTCCTAGTTCTTCTTGGCATTCCTTTATAACAGTTTCTTTACTAGTATCTCCTGCTACAACTCCGCCACCAACTTGAGCCCACATACCAGGGAATTTATCTTCTGCTTCCGAACGTTTAAGTACAAGTATTCTATTTTCACTATCCATAACCCAAATATGTGTAGAAATTCTGTATTCTCCTTTTTCTAGCTCTTTTCTTCCTTTTGTAACTCCTGTTTGTTCTCTAAATCTGTTTAAGATATCTACTTGTTCCATAATATGTACCTCCTACAAAATATCTATTAATGATGATGGTGGTGATGATGCACATGTTCATGTTCTACATGTTTTATCTCACACTCACCATGTTCACACTTGTTATATTCTATCTCTATAGTAGAATGGGTAAGATTATATTTTTCTAAAGTTTCACGTATTTTATGTTTAACTTCTTCTAAATCCACATCCTTTTCTACCATAGCGTGTAGCGTTATATAATGATGTATATTATCCATTGTCCATATATGTATGTGATGCACATCTTTTACTTTTTCTATACTATTTAATTCTTCTTTTAACTTTTCCAAATCCACATCACTTGGCACTTTTTCTAGAAGTACATTAAATACCTCTTTAATATTTTTATACACATGATACAAAATATATATTGTTATACCAATAGAAAGTATTGGATCTATTATGTACAAACCTGTAAACTTAATTACAATACTTCCTGCAAGTACAGCTACCCAACCTAGTACATCTTCTATTAAATGAAGGTTAATTGCTTTCTCATTTAGGTTATGACTATGTGATGTTTTAGCTGCAGCAATTAAATTTATTACTACACCTAATATTGCTAATATTAACATCCCATTATGATTTACTTCTACTGGATTTATTAATCTAGGTATTGCTCCAACTATTACAAATACTGCTCCAACAAGTAGTATTGTCGATGTTAAAAGTGCACTTAACATAGAATATCTAAGATATCCATATGTATAATTTTTATCTGGTTTCTTACTAGATTTCTTTTCTAAGAAATATGCCATTCCAATACTTAAAGCATCTCCAAAATCATGAACAGAGTCTGATATTATTGAAATACTATTAGTTACAAAACCACCAACTAGTTCTATTATTGCAAATAGCAAATTAAGCAAAAATGCTATAAATATATTCTTTTCTGATTTCATATATTACCCTCTTTAAATTTAATTAAATACTAGTGACATTATATACCAAGTATAAAAAAAATAAAAGGCATATGCCTTTTATTTTAGTTTATAATCTTCCACAAAGTTTAATTTGGAAATAATATCTTTACCGATATACGCTCTTGTAAATTTTATCATTTCTTCACGACTTCTTATTTGTCCTATAAAGTGAGCATCTATGCCATACATTACTGGCACATTATACTCAGAAACAATTCTCCAGAACTCTCTATTTGGATAAGATATTTTATTTTGTTTGCCACACATATGCTTAAATACTTCCATTAGGTTTATTTCAAGTATTATATTGTGTTTTTCTGCAAGTTTAGCTATCTTTCTTGCTAGTTTTTCTTCTGTAGGTCCAAACTTATCTCTTACACACATAAACATATCTGGATGGACTATTATTTTTACTAAGTCATGTTTTACTGCTTGTTCTATATATTCATAATATTCATCTAGTTCTGCATCAGAAATATCTGGTCTAACCTTTTCATTAAACACTTTTAGTTCATTATTCTTTCTATCATATACATAATGTTGCCCAAGAACTAACAAATCACATTCTTCTTTTAGCTCTTTTAATTCTTCTAAATGTTCTGGTAAGTATTCTATCTCAAATCCAACTTTTATACTTATTTTATCTTTATATTTTTCTTTAAGATATCTAACACTATTTAAATAGTCTTCTTTTTCGCTATAATCCATTCTCATGCGTTTTCTTGTGTCGATGACATTCTTTTGTGGCGCGTGATCTGTAAAAGCTATTTCCTTAAATCCTGCCTTTATATATTCTTTTACATAGTCTTCATCCATAACTGTATCATCTGCATGTCTACATCTATATGTATGTGAATGATAATTAGTTATTTGCTTTATACCTATTTCTTTTTTAGGTTCATCTTTTTTTACTAATTTTTCTAAAACTTTAAGCATTCCTGGAATTGTTTTTTCATACATAGCAAATTCTTTAAGCATATGCATTATTGCTTCTATTCCAAGACGTGCCTGTTCTTCATCTTTAGATCTGCCTCTATCCAAACTATATCTAAGCCAAGAAAATTTTCCATAAAGTGTCATATATAACACATCTTCAAAATTTTCTAAACAATAATGATGTTTAAGATAGTTTTCCATAAACATTTGATAACGTTTTAAATCTATCTTACCATTTTTTGTGCACCACACATATGCATACTCATTTGCTGCACACATATGATTTACATATCCAACTGCATCAAAGTCTATGAAGTATGGATTAAACTTATCCCATAAAACATTATCTAACTTAAGATCGTTATGGCTTATTACTTCTTTAGTTTTTAACGAATCTATAGCGTTATTTATTTTGCTTTGTAATTTTTCTATTAACTCCTTGTTTTCTCTTAATGTAACATTCATTTTGTTATTTAGATTATATAACCTAATGTATTTATCTACATCAATAGCAAATTTTTCTTTTTTTCGTTTAAGAGCAGGAACATCCAATCTTATATTATGCATTTTAGCAACAAAATTACTTATTGCTAAGACATGTTCATCAGTAATCTCATCTCTTGTAACACTCTTCATTTTAACTTTAGGATATATTACAAAATATGGATTATCTCCTTGAATATATTTATCTTTAAACATTAAAGGAAGTACCATAGGTACTCCTTTAGTCCAAAAGACTTCTGCTACTATTTCTTTTAGCTCTCGTAAGTTTTTCGCACTTTCACTGTTTACTGCATCTTTACTAAATACTTTAAGTACATATTTCCCATTAACATCATATGTTTCATTTTGAGAACCAATAGTCATCTTTGTTATTTCAGGTTTCTTAATACCTAAATACTTTTGTACTATTTTTCTCATTTTTCCTCTTCACTTTATCTTTAGATTAACTTTTTAATAATTTTTGATCAAAGAAATCTCTTTTGTTAAACCCTGCTGTCATAAATCTCCAAGCTGCTTTAGAACTTGTTAACCATTCTATCTTAGCGTCATTCTTTGTATTCTTTAACATTCCTTCTACTAGGAATTTAGCAACTACATCTGGATAATCTCCAAGAATGTTATATACTTTTTTAGTTTTTTCTGAAAGATTAATTGCTT
Source organism: Clostridia bacterium (assembly GCA_045651205.1). Lineage (GTDB taxonomy): Bacteria > Bacillota > Clostridia > TANB77 > CAG-465 > UMGS1649. The sequence continues at coordinate 45,030 of JAZRSA010000045.1, read as the reverse complement.
CACCATTACCTAACGCGTTAGTTATGAAGTCTGTTATCATAATACCAGGGCTAAGCTTACCAACAATAACTCCTGTATTTCTTTCAGCAGATTCTTTTGCTAAAGCTTCTGTAAAGTATGTAACCGCTCTTTTACTTGTTCCATATATAGATAAGCCTAACATTTTAGCATCATTGCTGCCATATCCTTCAATATTATATATAGCACCTTCACCATTTTTAGACATATCTAACATAGCATATTTAGAACCAATTATAGCACCCTTTAAATCTACGTTAAGCACAGTGTCTATATCTTTAGTATCTAGTTCCCAAATAGCTCTTTCTGGTTGGTTTACACCAGCATTATTTATCCATATATCTATTTTGCCAAATGTTTTATTTGCATGAGCAATTAAATCTAAAACTTGTTCTTCATTTGTTACATTACAAACTGCATAAGACACTTTAGATTCACTTTCTATTTCATCTAATAATTTTTTAGCTTTCTTTAGATTTTCTTCCTTTAAATCGCTTATTACAACATTAACATTGTTTTTCTTAAATACCTTTGCCATTTCAAACCCAAGCCCTCTTGCGCTTCCAGTTATTACGACCGTTTTCATATGTTTTACCTCCCGAGAATATTTAGCTTAAATCTACGCATAAATATCCACTTTAATATTATACAAATATATGTTATCATAAAGATTTTTTAATTGCTATATATTTTTGGATATTTTTATAAAGTTTTCATAAAACAAAAATAATGCAATGTGTAAGCATTGCATTACTTATTCATCAATAATATATCTTCTTTTGTCATATGCACTATTCTATTATCTGGAATAATATTTCTTGCATGATACTTTTCATACTCATTTAACAACTCTAGAAGTTTTCCTTTTGAAAGTTTAGCTTCTGTTTTTCTATAATTAACAAGTTCCGGAAAATATTCTATTGTTAAAATATTATTTAACTGAGCATAACTATCTACATATATGACTTTTTCTTTAGGACTTTCTGAATCTAAGAAGAAATTAGCTTCATTCAAAAGTTGATGCAATTTATCTTTAGCTTTGTCTATTGCAATAACTTCTATATTGTTTTCTTCTACATTTGCTATAGCTACTAACATTGGATGTGGAACTTTAGAAACAACATCTGTTTGATATCTAACGTTTAACCACAACACTTGTCCTACTTCTAATTCCAAATTTTATATTCCCATTACCTTTATAAGTCCTTTATATTGTTTTTCATATTTCTTTTGGTATTTCATTATATTTATAACAGGAGCATTATATGTTTTATCACTTAATTCTTTCCACGCAGTATCTTCGTGAGTTATCTCAACCAACTCTTCATATGTAGCATCTTTTAGTGCTTCATAGATTTTATCTAAAAAAACTTTTATTTTATCATTGAGTATAATTTCTTTGTTTTCACTAGCATACATAACGGCATAACTTTCTTGAACATTTTTTACTATAGGTCCATTATCATAAGCCTGAATAGGTTCATTAAAAAGTAACTCGCCATATTTAGCTAAATATACCGTTTGCGAAAAATACAAATACTTGTTTAATCTAATATTACCTTCATAACAATTTCTTTCATTACACTTTACCAATCTTTTATTAAATAATTTTCTTTCTTTATCAATAGAAAGAAAATATCTTGCCACATCTTTAGCACTTACCATATTTGCCCCTCCTTTCATTTACCATAATTTTACTCTTATTACCAATATAATATTACCAATATGAACGTCAAAAGTCAACAAGTAATAATATCCATTACCCAGTCATATTAGTCTAGCATAATATTTTTTACGACAGTGTCGAATTTTGACAGTAAAATAAAAATAATACTACACCATTTAGTGTAGTATTTATATTCACTTATTAATTTATACCTTATTATTTATATAATCTTCCGTAGCATTTTCTCTTGGAATAATTCTACCTGGATTTCCAATTACTATAGAATGGTCTGGAACATCAAAATTAACAAACGTAAGCGGTGCAATAAGCACATCTTCTCCTATTGTTATATTTCCAACTATAACTGCATTTGTACCAATCCAAACATTATCTTTAATAGTTGGCACTCCTTTTCTTTCTCCTCTATTTTCTTGACCTATTGTAACACCTGTTGCTATGTTTACATTTTTGCCTATAACCGCATTATGGTTTATTATTACTCTACCACAATGTCCTATATAAAATCCTTCGCCTATTTTAGTTTTAGGAGAAATTCTTATATGTGTTATTCTAGATAGTTTGTCTAATTTCTTTTCATAAAATTTTCTTTTAAGTCCAGTTGTTTCTTGGCATTTTCTAAAATAATATAGATATTTAATTTCGTTTCCTCTATTTTTCTTATTCTCTTTAGATTCACCTTGTTCACCATAATAACGATATATATCTTTTTCAAAAACAGATTTGCCCATATTATCCACCTTAACTTTCTTTGTATGTTGGTACAATTTCTTTTAAAACTTTCTTTATTTCTTCCTTAGTAACTTCTTTTTCGGAATTAACAAGTTCTCTTAGTTTTTCTACTTCTTCTTTAACCTTAACTCTATCATAGTCCATTATTTTAGTAACTAATATTTTTTCATGAAGAGTCTTTGTTAAACCTTCTTCATTTATTATTAATTCTTCATAAAGTTTTTCTCCGGGTCTTAATCCAGTTATTTCTATCTTAATATCCTTGTCCACTTCATAGCCATACATGTTTATTAACTTAACAGCAAGATCATATATTCTTACTTGTTTTCCCATATCTAAAACAAATATCTCTCCGCCATCTGCAAATGTTATTGCTTGAAGAATTAACCCTACCGCTTCAGATATAGTCATAAAGTATCTTGTTATATCTTTATGTGTAAGCGTTACTGGTCCACCTTGCTTAATTTGTCTTTTAAATATTGGTATAACAGACCCGTGACTTCCTAGTACATTTCCAAACCTTACCGCTACATAGCTTGTACTACTTTTAGCATTAATCATTTGGATTATCATCTCACAAATTCTTTTTGTAGCACCCATTATACTCGTTGGATTTACTGCTTTATCTGTAGATACTAGTATAAACTTGTCCACATTATATTTATCTGCTGCTTTCGCTACATTAAGCGTGCCAAACACATTGTTCTTGATAGCCTCTATAGGGCTTGTCTCCATTAACGGAACATGTTTATGCGCTGCTGCATGAAATACTAAATTCGGTTTATATTCATTAAATATTTCATCTATTCTCTTAACATCTCTTATGCTAGCTATTATTGTTTTTAACTCTAACATAGGATAATTTCTTCTAAGCTCAATATCTACTTCATATAACGTATTTTCATATATATCTAGCATTACTAGTTCTTTAGGTTCAAAACTTGCAATTTGTCTACAAAGTTCTGAACCAATAGAACCACCAGCACCTGTTACAAGCACAGTTTTGTTGTGTATAAAACTTTTAATTTTATTACTTTCTAATACAATTTGTTTTCTATCTAACAACTTGTTTATGTCTATATCCATATACTACCTCTTTAATAATATATTTTCCAGACATTATTATCTCATAAAGAATTAAACATTGCAACTAATTAATTGTTCGTAACTTTAACATATCTCTTTTTATTTAACAACTTGTAATTAGAATAAATTAAATCTACAAATATTATTCCAAACAACAAGTATATTGCAAATATTAATGTTGGTCCCTTTGCCGCATAAAAGAATCCCCTAAGTACTGGTAATAAGTATTTAATATACAACATACCTAAAGTTCCCCAAATTAACGAAAACTCTAAACATACTTTCTCATCTAGCTTAAATGTCATATTTGAGTAATCCCAAAGTTTAAGACCATATACATCTCTTAATAAAATATATGTTACATATTCCATAAGAGTAAGTACAGCCGCAGATAACAAAAACAATATTGCCGGATTAGTTGTTATTCTAGATATAATAGTAGATAATACAAGCGTACCCAATCCATACAGCGTGCAAAAAGGAGTATTCAATATTCCAGGGCTTTTATCTAAATGTCCTGCTATAAATCTAAAGGCACATTCTAAAAGCCAACCTGCAAATGCTCCTATAATAAAAAAATATATACATTCTAACATAATCGTCACCTGTATATATTTTTTACCAATATTTAGTTTTTATACTTAATATACAATCTTTTTTTACATTGTATATTCTCTATCTACTCTCTTACCGATTGTAGTTATTACTTCATAATGTATAGTATTTGTAAGCGATGCTATTTCTTCAAGTTTTACTCCATCATAATCAAAAATAATTGCTTCATCACCAAGTTTTACATCTATACCTGTTACATCAATCATACATGTATCCATACATATTCTTCCTATAATTGGAGCTTCTTTACCATTAACAATAACCTTAAATTTATTAGATAAAGCTCTTGTTAAACCATCAGCATATCCTATTTGAAGTACAGCTATTTTTGTTTCCTTATCTGTTGTATAAGTAGCGCCATAGCTTACATCATGACCTGCACCTACTGTACGTATATTACATACAGGAGCTGTTAATTTAAAGATGCCTTTAAGATCTGTTTCACCTTTAAACATAGCATCTGGAAAATATCCATATAATGAAATGCCTAATCTTACAATATTAAATTTATCTAAGTTATATTTCATTATTCCTGCACTATTGTCTATATGCTTATTTGGAATAACTATACCATTTTGTTCTAGTATATTTACACTTTCTTCAAATGTTGCTATTTGAGATTTAGTAAAGTCTTCTTTACCTTTTACATCAGCACAAGAGAAGTGAGTATATATTCCGTCTACTTCTATATTTTCTAAAGTTTTTAATAGTTCTGCAAGTTCTACTAATTCCTCTTTAGCAAAACCAAGTCTAGTCATACCAGTATCTATTGCAAGTTCTACTTTTATTTTCTTATTTGCTTTTTCATTTAACTCTTTTAATATTTCTATATTTGATACACTATATATAGCATCAACGTTTACTGCTTCTTCTACCTCATATGGAAGTAATCCTGAAAATACTACTATTTTACCTTCTATTCCATTGTTTCTTAACTTTTTAGCTTCTTTAAGATAAGCAACACCAAAGTTTTTTATACCGTTTTCCTCTAGATATTTAGTAGCTTCTACAAGTCCTGAACCATATGCATCAGCTTTAACCATTGCAAGTATTTCTTGGCCATCGTGTAATTTTGTTCTTATGCTATCTATATTATGTTTTAAGTTTGAAAGATTAACTGTAAGTCTTGCTGGCATTATGCTTCACCTCCAATATATCCGTTATACATAAGTATTGCTGCAGCCACACCAACATTCAGTGATTCCTGAACACTTTCCATTGGTATTTTTACAAACGAGTCACAAATGTCTTTCATTTCTTCGCTCATTCCATTTGCTTCGTTTCCTAATACATATACTGTTTTACTATTAGGTTTTGTTTCATTTAAAAATTTAGTAGCTTTAAGATCTGTTCCACATAAATCATAACCATTTATTTCTAAAGCTTTTTTTACTTCCTTCATGTCATCTAGATTTACATAGAATATATTTGTTTTGTATATTGCTCCCATCGTACTACGTATAGTCTTAGAAGAATATATATCCACACTACCTTTTAGGCATACAATATTATTTATACCAAAAGCCACTGCTGTACGTATTATAGTACCCATATTGCCCGCGTCTTGGATTTTATCTAATACTATAACCTTCTCATTATTATTTATATTATTTATTAAATCTTTTAATTCGCATTTTTTCTTTTCTAATACTACCAAAACACCTTGTGGAGTTTCTGTATCTGACAAATACTCAAATATTTTACTATCTACTTCTAATACATTATTTAAGTCTTTAAGATTTTCATATAACTCTTTACCACCTTGATGTGATTCTAAGAGTTCCTTTGAGATAACAATAAACTCAAGGGTATTATCCCCTGAGCTTATTTGTTCATTTACTAGTTTAATACCTTCCAAAATATATTTATTATATTTGTCTCTGTATTTTTTATCTTTTAGACTGTTAATGTATTTGATTTTATCGTTACTTTTACTAACTATTATCATATACACTATCTTCTTTTCTTTTAATTTCTATTATTGTGCTACTACACTTTGTACTTCTGATTCTTCGTGAATAATACCTAATTCAGCATCTATTCTTAAAGATAATTCTTTAACAGCTTCTAATTCTTTTTTGCTTTCTTCATCAGCTGGATCAAATACTTCACTTATTCTGTCTGAAATATAAGCATTTATGAACTTTGAAAGTTCATCTTCAGCTGTAAGTCTTCCATTTTTTTCAATGCTGTCTAATTTTATAATGTGGTATCCATATTCTGTTTCAACAACTTTTGCTGCTACTGCGCCTGCTTTTAATTTAGCTACAGCATCTCTATATGCTTTAACTACTGTTTGGTTGTTAGCCATATCGAATTTTCCACCATCTTGTGCTGAACCATCATCAGAATGTTCTGCTGCTAGTTTTGCAAAATCTTCACCTTTTTTAACTTTAGCTAAAACATCTTGTGCTTCTTTTAATAATTTAGCTTTGTCTGCTTCTGTCATATCTGCTGTGAATGCAAATAATATATGTCTTGTTTTGTATATATTAAGGTCTGCATCTTCACCTTCATCTTGAACTATGAAAGCTTTCATTTCTTCAGTTGTTATTTTATCTTGTTTTGCATCAAGATATGCAGATATAACTGCATTCTTTTCAAAGAATGATTTTAATTCTTCTACATCAACGCCTTGAGCAACTAAACCTGCAGCATTATCTTTATCTGCAAATTGATCATTTATTGATTGTTGATCTTCATTTGAAATTTTTGTTCCAGCTTCTACAGCTTCTTTATATAAAACTTCATTTAATAATATTTCATCTACTACTAGTTCTGGAATGTTATCTGGATTATATCCATAATATGATAATGTTGGAGCCCAATATCTATATACAGCTTCGTATTTACCTCTTGTAATATTTCCGCCTTTATAGTTTATTAGCACTTCACTGTTAACTCCCCAGAATACATAACAAACGATTGCTGCAGTTGCTATCAATACTAATACTATAACAATTGCTATTATTAAAGAATCTTTGTTTACTGGTTTCTTTACTGTATCTTTTCCCATTTTTTCTACCCCTCTTCTTACTTTCTATTCATGGTTTGTTCAAGTATACCAATTGAACTGTTTACAAAGCTCAATATATCATTTTTTGAGCCATTTGTCAACCTATATTTTATGTGATTTTTTGTATTATCCATAAAGTATAAGAAGTCTCCCATAACTTTTACTTCTTTTATATTTAATTTTCTACATTTATTTCTTAACTTAACTATTTCAATTAAGTTCATAGTTTCCTTTGGAATCTCACCAAATCTATCTATAAACTCATCAATTACATCTTCTATATCTTGAGTAGTATCTGCATTTGAAAGTTTTCCGTACATTTCAATTTTAAGCATACTATTTTTAATATAGTCGCTTGGAATATTTGCAGAAACATCAAGTGTAATCTTAACATCCTCTGAAATCTTCTCACCCGATGCATCGTTATCTATCTTTAGTTTCTCTTTTTCTATTGCTTTATTTAACATTGAAGCATACATATCATAACCCACCATCATCATATGTCCAGATTGTTCTGCTCCTAAAAGATTTCCAGCACCTCTAATCTCAAGATCTCTTAAAGCTATCTTAAATCCACTTCCAAATTCACTATAGTCTTTTATTGCTCCTAGACGTTTAGATGCTTCTTCTGTTAAAATGCTACCTCTGTTATATGTAACATATGCATAAGCAAGTCTATTCGAACGGCCAACTCTTCCACGAATTTGGTAAAGTTGTGCTAAGCCTAACTTATCTGCATTTTCTATAATTATTGTATTTGCATTAGGTATATCTATACCAGACTCTAGAATCGTAGTACAAACTAGAATATCCGATTCGTGATTCATATATTCAACCATTGTATCTTCTATTTGGTTTGGTGTCATTTTACCATGTGCAAAAGCTACTCTTGCTGTTGGCGCTAAGCTTCTAACTTTAGCTACTATACTTTCAATATTTTCTACTCTATTACTTAAATAGAATACTTGACCATCACGAGCAAGTTCTTTTTCTATTCCCTCAGCAACCATCGCCGAATTATATTCTGATACATATGTATGTACTGGTAGTCTTTCTTGTGGTGGTTCTGTTATTACAGATACATCACGTATACCTATCATAGACATGTGTAATGTTCTTGGTATTGGAGTTGCTGTCATAGAAAGTACATCTATGTTGTTTTTGTACTTCTTAATCTTTTCTTTATCTTCAACACCAAATCTGTGTTCTTCATCTATTATTAAGAAACCTAAATCTTTAAACTTAACATCTTTTGAAAGTATTCTATGTGTTCCTACAACTACATCTATTTCTCCAGATTCAAGTTTAGCGATTATTTCTTGTTGTTGTTTTGGCGTTCTAAAACGACTTAACATTTCTACTTTAACGCCAAACTTCTCCATACGATTTTTAAATGTATTGTATTGTTGTAAAGACAATACTGTTGTTGGAACTAGATATGCAACTTGTTTAGAATCCATAACTGCTTTAAATGCTCCACGGATTGCTACTTCTGTTTTACCATAACCAACATCACCACATAGTAGTCTATCCATTGGTTTAGTATTTTCCATATCTTTTTTCATTTCCATTATGGCTCTTTTTTGATCACCAGTTAGTTCATACTCAAAGTCTGCTTCAAACTCTCTTTGCCAAGGTGTATCTTTTGAGAACGCAAAACCTTTAGCTTGTGCTCTTTTGGCATAAAGAAGTGTTAACTCTTTAGCAACATCACTAACATGTTTAGTAACCTTAGCCTTTGTAGTTTCCCATTCCTTAGTACCAAGTTTGTTCATCTTAGGAGCAAATCCATCCTCACAAACATATTTCTTAATACTATCTAAGCTTGTAATTGGAATGTATAGTGTTCCGCCATCTTTATACTCTAACTTAATATAGTCTTTTACTACACCTGCTGTATCTATTGTTTCAATACCTAAATACTTACCTATACCATGGTTTACATGCACTACATAATCTCCAACTTTTAAGTCTTCATAAGAGTTTAACATATCTCCCATAAAAGCTTTTGAAGATTTAACTTCTTTTTTTGAAGTACCAGATAAACTTTCAGATACAACCACAAGATCAAATTCATCATAAGTAAATCCAGCTGAAATTAATCCTTGTGTAATATATATTGTGTTATTGTCCAAGTCATCCACCATAGCTATGTCTTGTACAAATTTAGTTTTTACACCGTTATCTTCCATAGCATTTTTTACAGTTTCAACTTTTTGAAGTGTAGAAAACACCATTAAAATTATTTTTCTTTCTTCCTTATATCTCTTGATGTCCTTAATAAGTAGATCCATTGTGCTACGAAAAAAGTTGACCTCCCTACAGCTAAAGCTGTACTCTTTTCTTTTCGCATGCATAACTCTATCTTGTCCTAATTTACTCATATATACTGTAGATAGGCTTTTTAGTTTAAGTTCTATTTCCTCAAAACTAACGTATTTGAATGCATATTTAGAATATACATTACCATTCATTGTTATTACTTTTATTGCTTCATTGTTTTCGTATTTAATGGCCTCTGCTCTACTAATTTCCCTTGCAGTTTCATCCATAAAGATACAGAAGTTAGATTCTAGATAATCTAGTAATGTAACTCTTTCTGGAACAAATAGTTCATAATATCTATCTATTAATCCTGAAATATTACCTTCTTCCATTCTCTCTATATCTGCTTTAATACTTTTTTTAACATCTAAAGAAATATCTTCATCAAGAATACTCTTAAGTTTATTTATTGCCTTTTCTTTAGTTTCAAGTGATACAACATGCTCTGTTGAGAATGTTATATAGAAGTCATGAACTGTATCCATACTTCTTTGTGTTTCAGTGTCAAAAGTTCTGATGTTATCCACTTCAGTACCAAATAATTCAACCCTATATGGCATCTTAGCATCAGTTGGGAATATGTCTATTATTCCACCTCTTACAGAGAATTGTCCTTTTGCAAGAACTATATCTTCACGAGTATATCCAAGTCTGTCTAATTTTAATATAACCTCATCTAGGTCTAGTTCTTCACCTAAAGAAATAGTCATATTAAGGTTTTCATATTCCTTTTTAGGTAGCATTGGTTGAAGAAGCGCATCTATTGTAGTTACAAGAATCATATCCTTGTTATCTACAAGTTTAGATATAGCTCCTACTCTGGCATTATTTGTTTCCCTACTTTGTGCATCTACATCGTAATATATAATTTCACGTGCAGGCATGAAAACAATATCTTTTTCTGCATAAAATTTAATATCTTGCATAAATCTTTTTGCAGAACTTACATTTGGGCATACAACAACTGGGCGCACGCCACTATAGTTGTACAAACTATATATGACGTGTGCCTTAGTTGCATCTGTAAGTCCCGTTATACTTAAATTTGTTTCGCCATCTTTAATACACTTTAGAAGTTCTTTAAACTTGCTGTGTTTTGGCAATTCTTTAACTAGCGGATTCATCGTCTCTCCTTTATATATTTAATATTATATATACATATTAGTTATATAATATTTTTATTCTTTTAACTGTATAATCTATTTTTCTATCTACAAATTCTTTAAAACCATCCATAATATAATGTGGATTAAACATATATTCCGTATCTTTAGATACTGTTACTCTTGTTGCATCATTTATTTGTATATCCCAATTCATAATAGCTGGTTTAATATCTATTCTTTCGCTTCTATCTATAGATTTAACTAAAACTAAAATAGCTTCTTCAGATAAATATTTTTTCATTTGGAATCTATACCACGCTCTTAAATCTTCATATTCACGATTTGTCATTTTAGATATATCTCCATATTTAGGAGTAATCTCATATGTAACCGCATATGCACTTTTATCTATTTGTGGTTCAAAGTCTCCTATTGTTTCCACTGTAAGTATAACCATTCCTTGTGGTAATTCTCTATTTAAGCTTTTAACAATAAATGTTGAATCTATTGGTTCTTGAAGTGCAACATCACATATCTCTGCAGTACTTTCTATTCCTAAAGCAATGTTATCTGCAAATGTAATATCTGGTGTATTATCTTTAGTATATGCAACATAAATACCTGCTCTTATCATAGCAGATTCTAATATTCTTTTAAGTTCAGTTGCTGGTATATATATTGCTTCTTTAGATTTAGTATAAGTTATTCTTACGATATACATATTTTTTCTCCTTACATCCTGAAATTATATCATAAAGCACGCTAAATCTCAACATTTATGCTGTATTTAGCAGAAGAAAAAGATATACATTTTCACGTATATCTTTTGTTATTTTATTATTTTTTCTCTACTTTTTTAGCCGCAGTTTTTTTAGTAGCAGTAGTCTTCTTAGTTGTAGTAGGTTTTTTAGCTGTAGTTGTTTTTTTTGCTACTGGTTTTTCTTCAGTTTTTTTCGTTGCTGTTTTCTTTACAGTTGTCTTCTTAGCAGCAGTAGCCGTTTCTTTTTTAGTCGTTTCCTTTTTAGCTGTTTTCTTAGAATCTGTAGTTTTAGTTGCTGCTTTTTTTACTGTTTTTGGTTTAACTTCTTCTACTATTTCTTTTTTGGCAAGCTCGTCTTTCTTTTCTTCTTCTAACTTAGCTATTCTTTCCATATTTCTTTCATATACAAGTTTAAGTTGAGAATCTACAACACCATCATTTGTAATATACATTCTATATAACTTGTTGCCTAATATTTTTCTTACCTTTTCTTTTACAGCGTCTTTATTTATTTCTTCGCTAGTTAATTTTAAAACTACATTATATATGTATGCATTCTTGTTGTTTTTATATAATTCAATTTCTCTTCCTAGCCAAGCTTTTTCTACAGCAGGATATTTTACAAATAGCTCATCTAATTCTTTTTCCATTAGTTCTGTTTCTTCAGATGGAGCATAAGAACCTTTTAAAACAGTAATATCTTTTGTTAATGCATTATGTTCTTTTATTGCGTTATAATAGTATATATCGCTTGCTGGTATTGCAATAGTTGTATCACCTATTATTTTCAAGCCTTTTATAACACCACGGGTTGCATCCATCATAGCAACATAATCATCAAAATCAAAAACAGATACATATGTATTTTCTGGATCTACTTTTAATGTTTCTACTATTTTATTTGCATCCACAAATAAATAATATTCACCCTTTACATTGTCTTCTGTAAAAAATAGTACTCTCTCTTTGCCTACAACTAAATTACCAACTTTATCTACTTCACCATCTGGCAATACAGGTGTATAAAATTTAGCATGATTTGTTAACTCTTCTACAAATTCAACTAATAAATTTGATCTTGTTTCCTCTTCTTTTTCATTTACAGCTGTTAAATAAATGTCTATTAGTTTTTTACTTGTTGTTTGAGAACTTAATTCAGAAACCTTTAATGCTCTTGTTTTAAATTCAACATCCTTGTCCAAATGTAATGGTAAACTGCTGTCTGAATAATATTTTTCTCTATACAATTTTGAAACTTGTGCACATGTAAGTGTTAAAGCTTCTGTGTTAGGATTTATTAATATATATTCCACATTATTAACATTTACATTGTCGTATAGCTCGTCAAACGACATTTTAACCAACTCATATTTATCCGCTATTTCAGCACCAACCTCTGCTTCGCTTGTATAAACGCAAAGGACTATAGATCCTGTTTCAGATTGAAGCATTCTAAGCGCATTACCTTTTTCATATTTTACAGTAGCAACATAATATTTAGTATCAAACACCATTGTTCTTAATAATACATTTTCATTATCCAAATTTGGATTTGCTGTATATACAGCACATAACTCTTTAAAATCTTTTGTTTTCATATTTCCGCTCCTTATAGTTACTTTCATTCTATAACATATTTATTTTTTTTACAACACTTTTTATTAAGTATTTATATATTTATATTAATTATTCCTACTTGATTTATGTAAACAAGTGTGGTATAATATACGCAGGTTAATTTTTTATCCACTAAATAATTTTGGAGGTAGAAATATGAGCAATTTCGAAAAAATTTTGCCGGAGGCCTGTTACAATGTAGGTAACATGACCTTCAAAGATGTTGAAAAAGCATTCAAAGATAATATGACCGTTGTAGGTTACGTAGAAGCGATAAGCCAAGCAAGCGAATCTCTTTCTATCCGGTTAGGCGATGACCTCACCGCACACCTTCCCTTTTGCGAAGCAACAATGTATCCTTTGACATACTCCCAAAACAATCCGGAATTTCCTTTTCCGCTTCAAGTTGGTTGTCTCAAAGAAAAAATCATTTGCGCTAAAATCAAAAGCATCAAGGGCCACAAAATCACACTGTCAAGAAAGGACAATATGCTTGAAGTCCTCGAGCTTATTAAAAACGCAAGCACCTTGCCGTTTAATGTAACAGCCACCAGAACTAAAATCGTTTTTGGTGATGTGGGCCAAGGAGTTCAAGCACGAATCAGCGTCCCCGATCTTTGCAAGGCAAGAATCCGTTCAACTTCTGAAATCTGCAAAAAAGGAGATTCTTTCTTTGTAAAGGTTATGTCGTTAGACCATCTCGGTCGATTCAACGTTTCTTACAAAGATACCTTTCCCGAATACAACCCCGACAGCTACACCCCCGGCGAAATGGTAACCGGTGTTATCAACGAACCCGTAGATTCAAAATTTTCCGGTTTCTTTGTAAACGTAGCACCGCAGGTTGCAGGGATTCTTGACTATCAGTCTTGGCATCCCATTCTTCACTACGGCGACACAGTAGAATGTGTCATCTCCAGCGCTTCACCCAAAGGACTTCACTTGAAACTTTCAAAGGTAGTCGCTAAGCAAGCGCGTTAATAAGGAAAATTTAAAGCCTCGATAACTCGAGGCTTTTTCCTTTTTATATTACCATCTATCTTCTCTAAATAAATGCATATCTTTTATATAATATTTTTTAGATACATCTTTTAACATATTTGCCCCTATCATAGCTTGAACTATTCCATTTCTTCCTGAAGGGAAATTACAATATACATTTGGTATCTTTTTTATTTCATCTATTATAGGTAACGAATCTTTTGTTTTAGCGCATATTAACGAATAACATCTCTCTATTTTAGGTGGATTTGAAAAAGGTAAAATTCTATTTAATGTGTAGTATAGTTTTTTATATTTCCCTTTTTCTAAAAACGCAATACGTTTTTTATCCTGTATATCTTCTGGTATTTTTATACATTCTCCACTTAATAATATTCTATTATCTTTAGTAAAAGTAACTGCACTGCTTTTTGTTTCCATATTTTTAGCAATTACATTAATATTATTTTTATTAATATCTAAGATTCTTTCTGTCACTATATTAAACATTTTACATACATCTACAGAGAATTCATCTATATATTTTAATGTATGCATTCCACATGTTAGTATTGCACATTTGCCTCTAATCTTAAACCTATTAGTAGTTAAACATTCTACTTCTTCATTATTAAAACTTATATTTTCTATACATGTATTTTCATATATCTTTACATTTTCCTTCTTGGACAAATAGAGATATATAAGATTGGCAAAAACATATGGATTTAACACAAAGCCATTTTTAGGAATTAGCAGGCCCGCTCTTAAATTAAAAAGCGGATCTTGTTCTAAATATTCTACATTATTATTATTCTCACCACATTTTTCAAAAAGCTTATAAATATAATGTTTCCTAATAATTTTATCCGTATAATATAACACATCCATTTCCTTTAAGCCTAATTCTCCAATATATTTTTTACACTCTTCATCTTCAGATATTTCACTAATTATATTTAAAATATCTTCAACCGCATTATTACATAATTTATTATATTTTTTTAATACTTCTAAAGGTACTCTTTTGCTTTGGTAATCTGTTATATCCATTTCTCTTAATATAGCCCCATCTCTTTTTAAAGTCATACCATAGCCTATTATGTTTTTATCCACAACAATAACGCTAGCCCCTGTTTTTGCCTGCATAAACGCCGTAATTGCACCTGTTATTCCTCCGCCTATAACAATAGTGTCGCATTTCATATCTTTAGATAAATATTCATATTTTTTAATTATTCCTGTATTTTTGTTCCAAAGGAAATTTCCTTCATATATATTCATTCGTTTCACCTCGCATATATTATTTAGCACAGACTCGCAATATATACATTATTTTTCCAAAATTTAGTTCTAAAAACATATGCTTGTACATACATATATATCGGAGGTTATTCATATGAAAAAAACAATTAAATTTTTAAGCATATTCTTGCTATTTACTTTAATACTAACAACTATTAGCACAAATGTATTTGCGATATCTGTATCTAACTACAAACCTAAATATGGTAAAACTAGTACAAGTGTAAATTTTAGAGTCATCGCTTCTACTAGCAAAGGAAAACTTGGAACACTTGCTAAAAATACAGACGTTAAAATTTTAGCAACAACAGGCGAATTTTATATTGTGCAAACCGGTAGTAACGAAATAGGTGCTATTAGCAAAAACTATGTAAAAACGACTTCTAGCGCGCCTAAAGGTGCTAAAACATATACAATGGTTACCAAAGCTACAAAAGTAACTAGTGGAAATACAATTTTACGTGGTGGTCCCGGAACAAACTTTGCAAAAAGAATGACATTAGATAAAAATACGAAAGTAACTGTAATTGGATACATTTCTAATTGGTATGTTGTTCTAACAAATAACGGCAATATTGGTTGCATACGAAAAGACTTGTTAAAAAACACATCTACAAGTAACTCTAACTCCAATACAACTACATCACAAAACTCAAACACATCTACTACATCTAATGCATCTATGAGCGAAAACGAACAAGCCGTTTTTAATTTAATAAATAGCGCTAGAACTAAAAAAGGACTTAAAAAATTAAACGCTGGAGTTACTATAACCAAACTTGCTGGATTAAAAGCTGATGATATGGTAAGTAATGAATACTTTTCTCACACTTCCCCTTCTTACGGCGATCCATTTAAAATGCTTACTAGTAATAAAATTACATATAAAGCAGCTGGTGAAAATATTGCAGGAAATTCTTCTCTTGAAGATGCTGTAAATTCTTGGTTAAATTCCGATACCCATAAACAAAATATTCTATCTACGTCATATAATTATGTTGGAATAGGTGTAACACAAAGTCCAATATACGGATATATTATTGTTGCAATGTTTATAGGGCAATAAAATAAAACAGCACTTAACTTTTATATTAAGTGCTGTTTTTATTTTACTTTATTTCAATTCAAACTCAAAAAGCTTATCCCAATTTTTGCCTGTTACATACAACTTTCCACTTTCCTTATTATAAGCT
Source organism: Clostridia bacterium (assembly GCA_045651205.1). Classification (GTDB taxonomy): domain Bacteria; phylum Bacillota; class Clostridia; order TANB77; family CAG-465; genus UMGS1649. The sequence goes on along the minus strand of JAZRSA010000045.1, from coordinate 28,592 downwards.
ATTCCATTTAAAACATCTGCATTAGAATTTATCTTGCTTTTCAATTTTCCAAAATCTATTTTATCTAAAACTTTTCCATCAACCGGATTAATTCTAACAATATAATTTTCGTACCAAATATTCGCCCATATTTTTCCGTCAATATATTCTAATTCATTTATATTATATATTGGTTTATTATTTAATGTAACATTTAGTTCTCTAATAACATCCAAATTCTCGTCTAAATAATATATTTTAGAACTTCCATCACTTGCTATTAAATATTTACCATCTGTAGTTAAGCCCCAACCTTCTTTTGAATATTCATATTCTTTTTCTAAAGTTAGACTTTCAATATCAAATTTATATATTTTATTTTCTTTATATGTTAATACATAGATCTTATTATTTAATATTGTACTTCCTTCTGCAAATATATTATTATCAAAAACATAAGTCTCTGCTGCTTCTCCACTTATTAAATTAATATTTTTATATAATCTAGATTTTCCATACAAGCCACATGTTTCATACATAATATTGTTATATATAAACAAGCCTTGAGTAAAACAATCTACATTATGTGGATATTCATTAGTTAATATCATAAAATTCTCATAACTTGTGTTTTTATTTATTATCATACTATATACAATAGCAGTTATTAATCCAATTATAACTACTATTATTAAAACGAGCAATAATTTACTTTTCTTCATTTATTTCTCCTTTTAAAATATTATATATGTAGTTTTGCCATTATTATTTTCCCAAACTTCTTTGTATTTAAGAACAACTTAACATTTTCTTTTATTCCTGCTTTTATCGCGTTCCTTACAGCTTTCTTTACTTTTCTTTTGTCATTCTTATTTGTTCTTATGTTAGTCGGATACATTAACTAAATCATTCCCTTCTATTCTATTTGTTATATTTCTTTCTTTTAATAAATCTTTAAATTTATTTTCTACTAAATTTTCTTTAAGGACAGTTGAAAATGTAACAACTATATCCTTATCATAAGAAACTATACCACATTTAATCTTTTCTGCCCAGTCTGGCGAAAGTATTACAAAATATCCATCAATATATGGTTTATATTCATCTTTAACATTCACTATTCCTATGTTAGAAAATGATGTTGTAAACTTTCTCTTTACTTGCATTGAACCTATTCTAAATGCTAGTTTCTTTAATACTAAAGGTACTATTCTTACAAATATATTATTCGTACTTCCTGCATCTTTAGTTATTGTTGATAATATTTTATCTAATATTAATTTCTTTTCAAATTCTTTTTTTACTAAAACTAATATATCATTAAAAGTATATACCTTTTTCTCTTTTAAAGAAACACTTACTTGCATATATGAAAAGAAATTTGAAATTGTTTCAGTCTCAATATATTTTTTTAAATTAATTGGAACAGAAATATTTATTGGCCTTTTACCATTATATATTCTGTAATTTGTTTCATAAATTGAATATGCGATTAATGCTACAAGATATTCTGATAAACTACATCCTTCGGATTTAGCATAATCTTTAAGTTCTTTTAGATTAATAATGTTATGAGTTATACCATACTCACCTTTATCTAATTCTTCACCTTCAAGCATATACGCTTTTTTTATTTTCTTCGTTTTAGATCTTTTCTTTACATAGCTTTTCTTGTATGCATCTTCAGTATCTTCTGCCATTTTTCTAAACTCTTTTTTGTGTTCAGGAATATCGCTTGGATACTTCATTTCAAGATATCTATAGATAATATCATTTAAAAATAATATTGCACCATTTCCATCTGTTAAAGCATGAAACACTTCCAAATTAATCTTTTTATGAAAGTATGTTACCTTAAATAAAAACTCATTATTTGCTTTATCATTAATTTTCTTAAATGGATAATCTACTTCTTCTGATACAACTGGCATAAGCTCATTTTCTTCAAAATAATACCAAAACAAGCCAAATTTAAGCTTTACCTTAAACGCCCTATATTTAGTAATAGTCATTTCCGTTGCTTTTTGAAGTAGTTGCTCATCTATATTTTCTTTTAATAATACAGACAGTCTATATATCGAACTATATTTTTTATTTGATGCTAAAGTAAAAACCTTAGCTTGATCATCTAATTTTCTCCAATATACTCTTTTTATTATCTTCTTCATTTACTTCCCCGTTAATACGCATATTATATCACAGCCAAAATATAATTAGCAACAGGTCACAATTATATTTATATAAAAATTATAATTATATAAAAAGATGCAAGCGTGCTTGCATCTTTTTATTCATATCATTACTTCTTTTTTATTTCTTTTTCTAAATAACTATTATACTTATTGCTGTTTGCATGACAAATTGCTATTGCTAAAGCATCTGTTGTGTCGTCTATTTTCGGCATTTTATCTAGTTTTAATATATCTTTAACCATATATTCTACTTGATCTTTTTTTGCTCTACCATAACCAACCAGCGCTTGTTTTACTTGAAGCGGTGTATATTCGCTTATCTTTATACCATGTTTTTCTAAAGTACAAAGTACAACACCTCTTGCTTCTGCAACTTGTATACCTGTAGTTATATTTTGATTAAAGAATAAATCTTCTATTGACGCTTCATCTATTTTATTTCTAGATAAAACCTCTTCTAAATCTTCTTCAATTTTCTTTAATCTTAAAGATAATCTTTCCTTAGGTGGAGTTGTAATACAGCCATATTCTACTGTTCTAAACTTGTTATTTCTATATTCTATTATTCCATAGCCAAGTCGTCCAAATCCAGGATCTATTCCTAATATGTACATATATTACCTCCTTCTTTTCTTAAGTTAACATCTCAAAAGCACGGATAAGTTCTGCATTTGTCATTGCAGACACTGTATTACCAATAGCCTTTTTAGTTTTTTCATTATATTTATATTTTACTGTTCCAACAGTATTTTTACCTATTTCCTGGAACGCATCTTTAACCAAATTATATGCTAGTTTTTGGCTTGCACGCGTTACGCCCATTTGTCTTAAATTTGCTTTTAGGAAATGCACTAACAAGTGAGGATAAACATATCCATCATATCTCTCAGAATTTATTTCTCCAAGTCTCATTCCTAATGCTGTATATAATTTTTTAAATGTTGTATCCATAAGCTTCATACTTATATTTCCATCATATATTACCTTATATGATAGGCTAAGTGCATAAAGCATATCTACAGTTGCATAAGATTCTGAATTTAATTCATATTTTAAAACTGCATTTTCTTCATCCCAGAACATCTCTTGTATTTTTGCTTTAACATTCTCTGAAACATTATATATATGTGTAGAATCTTCGCCAAATTTATCTGCTAAATCTACATATACTCTTAATGCATTATACCACAACGCATTAAGTTTGATATATTTCTTCCCATTTACTACTATTAATTGATCTATTTCATCAGCATACATATTATCTAATCTTCTATTTAATAATTCATATATATTTTCGCGAATGAATGAGTAAAATGATGCTATATCTTCTTTTTCTGCTTCTGTTACAGAAACATATCTATTTAATGCTTCTATGTATAATAAAATTGCTTCACATCTATCCACATCTTCTAACTCATATGTTGTGTCTTTAAGTTTTATCATCATACTCTCAAGAATTTTATGTGCTTCTTTGTATCTTCCTAGTAGTAGATAATTTCCTTCTATAGAGACTATCATATTCTTAACATATTCTTTAGAATCGTAGATTGGTGGCATAGATTCAAGTAATACAAATTGTCTTTTTTCTTTATCTATGTATTGAAGCGAATACGCTGTTTTAGCTAAAGATTTAAGTTCATAATACATTTCATCTATATTTCTATAACGAATAGAATCTCTATCTTTTATATCCATCTCTATATTCATAGACTCACACATTTGAGCATTTATATCTTCTGTAGATGCAAATATTAAGAATGTGGATGTATTCATATTCTTAACATGCGCTTCAAATATTCCTGGTATAAACAAGTCTTCTACATATGTTTTGATATTTCCAAAACTATCTTCATAATCTGAATTTACTCCTGTTAAGTAAGTTTCTTTTTTATCATAACGCATATTTGGAGATTTAATATATAAATTTAAATTCTCACTTATGCTAAGAGCTACTTTGGCAGCAGTTGGTGCATATTGGCTAGTAAACTTCATATCGCTTTTACGTTTTAGTGTAACAAGTGGTCTTTTAGTAACACAAGGCATAGCATAAAACTTAACCGTTTTCCCTGTATTATTCGTTACTGCATAATCTACGCACAATAATTTACTATTAGGATCTAGCTTATATTTTTTGATAATCCTACAACCATTAATATTATATATATATGTTGGTACTGGATCATTTGTAAACTCTTCTAAATATTCCACACCACCATAATTCTCTTCACTTGTTTTAATATCCATGATATCAAATCTTTCATGGTCAATAACTACATACTCTATCATTTTAGATAAGTATATATCATTTTGTTTTGGTGTTTGGTTTATATATAAACCATGATAGGGTGCAAAATTTGCACCCGTAACTGAAGTATTTATATATATCCCTTGATTGTTTGATTCAACGTATTCTACTCTCTTGTCGTCAGTCAAGGTTTTATTTGTTCTCTTATATATCATGTGTGGTTCCTCTCATTTTAGGAATTCTTTTCTTCTTCCGTTCTTTTTCTTCTTTCTAATTCTGCATTAAGTATTTTTTCTTTAGTTTCAGGACTAATTCTACTAACTACTTTTTTCTTCTTTTTAGAATTTTTTCTCTTAAGTAGGTTTAAAGAACCTATCCCTTTTGTTTTAGCAATTTCTACAATTATTTCAGCAACTCTTAAATTATCGTGTAATATGGAACTTGGTGCTGTAATAACTAAGTCTTCTTCTATAACAGATATCGTTCTGTTTTTAATATTTGCTAAATCTATTGTTACTGGAGTTGAAGCTCCTTGATTAAAATCTAATATCATATCTTCTGTAATTTCACCGTTATTTGCAATTACATAATCTAATACTTGTTTCCCTAAATATCTTTCAACTTCATTAACATGTTTTGCTAGTGTATAACCAGTTGTTTCACCCGGTTCATTCATTATGTTAGAAATCATAACCTTTTTAGCTTTACTTTGGATTATTGTTTTACTTACATCATTTACAAGTAAGTTGCAAATAACACTTGAGTAAAGACTACCTGGTCCGATTACTATAACATCTGCCTCTTTTATAGCTTCAAGTACACCTGGTGCTGGATCTGCTTCAGTATCTTTTAAGAATATTTGTTTTATTCTGCTCTTAGATTCTAAAGCTCTTGGTCTAATATTGTCTTCTCCAACAACAAGTTCACCATTTTCTAAACTTGCACAAAGTTTTGCTTTATCTAAAGATACTGGTAATATTTTACCTTTAACTCTAAATATTTCAGATATTTTTTGTACAGCTGGTGCAAAACCACCCATAACTTCTGTCATAGCAACTATCATAAGGTTACCTAAAGAATGGTTATCTATTTTACCATCTTTGAATCTGTAACTTAAAAGTTTTTCCATACAAGGTTCAACTTCAGATAATGCTATTATACTTCTACGAATATCTCCAGGAGGTAATGTATCTATTTGTTGCATTATTCTTCCTGTAGAACCACCATCATCAAAAGTAGCTACAATTGATGTGATATTTGATGTAAATTCTTTAAGACCACTTAATATGTTAGATAGACCTTTTCCACCACCTATAATAACAACTTTAGGTCCTTTTTTTAGCATTGATTCTGTAAATAACAATTTACGAATATCTCCGTTTTTTTCTTTGTATGCCATATTCTTTAATGTAATTTTAAGAATACTTCTTTGAGCTAGTATAAATGAATATACTGTTGTAAATAGCGATATAGTAATTAATAATATATATGCTATTATTTCTTCTTTACCGTGGCCTTGTTCACCAAAACATTTATATGTTGTATAACCTAATAATACAACAGATATAATTTGTAATATAACATAACGTTTTACTTTTATTCCTGGTTTTAACCACTCTAAAAATGCTTTCATTTTTTCTTTAAACTTCCTCTCCAAGTATTATTATTTCTTCTTCAAGTTTAACTTTGTTTGCTTCAAATACTTTTTCTTTGATGTAATCTATTAAATCTTTTACATCTTTTGCTTTAGCATGATCTACATTTACTATAAAGCCTGAATGTTTTGTAGAGATTTCTGCTCCACCTATTCTATAGCCTTTTAATCCCAAATCATCTATAAGCTTTCCAACAAAATATCCTTCTGGTCTTTTGAAAGTACTTCCTGCATTTGGATACTCTAAAGGTTGTTTAGATTTTCTTGAATCATTATTTTCCTTCATTTTAGCTTCTATTTCTTCTTTATTACCTTTAGTAAGCTTAAATTTAGCTTGAAGAATTATATTTCCTTCTCCTTTGTGATTCTTGAAGAAACTACTTCTATATCCAAATTCCAATTCTTCTTTTGTTAGTGTTTTAACTTCATTGTTTTTATCTAAATATGTAACTTCTTCTATTACATTAGATAATTCTCCACCATAAGCGCCCGCATTCATAAATATACCACCACCAAGAAAACCTGGTATTCCTGCAGCAAATTCTAATCCAGCAAGCTCATTATCTTTAGCAAGTATTGCTAAACGTGGCATACTAAGACCAGACTCAGCTGTTATGTATTCGCCATCTATAGCTACATTTGAAAATTTACTTCCTAGTTTAATTACTAAGCCTCTAATTCCACCGTCTAACACAAGTAATTTGCTTCCATTACCTATAACAGTTACAGGCACATCATATTTTTTAGCAAATTCCATAGTATCAATTACATCTTGTACTGTTTCAGGTAGTACTAGTATGTCTGCTGGTCCTCCAACTTTTAATGTTGTATGTTTTTCCATTGGTTCGTTAAATCTAACTTTTGTTTCATCTATATATTCTTTAATTTTATTATATTCTACTTTCATAAATCCACCCTTTAATATTCTATTAGGACTTTATAAATTATATCACAATATGAATATTATTTCAACTACACCTACTAATCCATACAATTCATTTTATTAAAACAAATTGTTGAATTTATCCTAAAAAAATGTTATAATTAAAATAGTGATGATAGCACGGAAACCAAATAATTTTGGAGGTTTAAAACATGGCACTTATAGTAAAGAATGTCGACGAACGCACAATTCGTAGAATGGCCAGTGAGTACCTCTCTGGTTCATATGTATCGTTAAAAACGATCGCTACGAAATACCGGACAACCGCAACAACCATTTCCAACATTCTCTGGCGTGGAATCGCTGAAAATATTATCGACACAAGAGTCGCAAAATACATCTACAATAAAGTTGTAGACAAGCCCTCTATCGGTTGGTATCAGCGAAAAATGCGGTGGGATGAAGCTTTTGACAGACGTGACGAGTTTATCCGCGAACAAGAACGCGAAGCAAAAATCCAAGATGAACTTCTTAATCTTGAGGCCCTTAAAGAGTATTACGAGCATGCAATCGCAAGCTACGATAACTACTTTACAAACGAAGACGATGGCCCTTCCAAAGAAGAACTTCAATACAAACTCGACGAAGTCATAAGAAAAATTGAAGCCCTGTCCTAACGAAAGGAAATAAAATCCTGATTACATATTGTAATCAGGATTTTTCCTTGTATTCTTATGTAAAGTATGGTATAATGTACCCGTAGTTAAAAGTAGTACCACAAATAAATTTGGAGGTTAATGCAAAATGAAATCGAAAGATGCGGACCGAAGAATGGTCTGGTTAATGGCAAAGGAGTACTTATCTGGTCCTTATGTAACATTTGAATGTGTAGGCGCAAACCATGAAGTTTCCGGGAGACTGGTATCCAACATTTTATGGCGCGGAATTGCCGAAAACATTCTCTCTACAACTGTTGCTGAAGCTATTTACGCTAAAGTAATCAACAGCTCCTACAGAGGTAAAGCAGCTCGTGCAAACCGTTGGGAAGAAGCCTTTGATAAGCGGATTCTCACCCGCGCAAAGCTTACAAAGCGTCTTGAAATGTTTCGCGAATTAGAAAAACTATTAGAAAATAGGATTTCTAATTACGACGCATATGTAGCTTCAACCGACGAACCACAATCTCTCGAAGAACTTAACGAAAGACTAACTAAAATAAAGGATACCATTCCTCATTATGTTAATGCCCTTCGTTAAAAATTCTAACGGTATAATCTAGTGATTATACCGTTTTTCTTTATTTTTACCAATTTATTTTATTTTATACTTTACATTTTATTTTGTTTTTGTTATAATAAATATCGTAGCTGATGTGCGATTAGCTCAGTTGGTAGAGCAGTAGACTCTTAATCTATTGGTCCGGGGTTCGAGTCCCCGATCGCGCACCAAATAAAACCGTTAAGATTTTTCTTAACGGCTTTATTTTTGTTATATTTTAATTTGTTATTTAACATCCTTGTCTAAAGGATTACATAGATATCCAGTTTTAATAACATTACCATCTTTAGTAAATACGTAATCACAATTTATAGAAAGAATATCCTCTTTATATTTTTCGTATATTTCACTTTTAGCCATCTCAAAAGTAGGTTTTATATCTGCATATTTTTTACATTCTTCTAAGTTAGTTTGTTTTAAATAGTATAGACCTTTTTCACTTACAATTTTTACAACTGTATTTTCTCCATATGAAATTGTAGAATTTGCCGAATTCCAAATATCACTTCCCCATTCTACTTCTGTTATTTTACCATATTCTTCACTAGATAAATATACTTCTTCTTTTAGAAGCGGATATTCACTATCATTAGTTTTTGAATTAAATATTAATCCATAAGATTGTTTATATACTTGTCCGTCAGTTTTTAAAACCAAATATTCTGTATATACATTATCATTTTCATTGTCTTCTAGCTTTGCAACAATATTTTTAATTGATTTATCCTTTAATACTACATTAAACAAATAATTTGATCTTATCTCCTCTAGCGTCATATTAATTCTGTCTAGTTCATAGCATTTATCGTCTTCACTTATAAAATATATCGTGTCGTACCCCAAATTTTTAACGCTAATTCTTTTTATATTAATTCCCAAATCTACTTCCATATACTTCTTATTGTTACTATATATTCTATCAGTTCCAAATACTGTTTCATATATTTTATTGTTATCCAGTATCATTGTCCATTCTGATCTATCATTTTTATAATTAAAATATGTAACTTTATTGTTACCTAAAACCTCTTTATCAATATCTTTTAAATCAAAGTCTAAAAATTCAAACGACCCATTCATTGCGTATGTATGTTCTTGATCATGATTTTCTATATATCTAGTTAATGTTTTACTATCATTTATTCTCTCATAATTTCTAGCCCATTTTTTTACAACAGGACTTAACCAGGCATATAATATAAAAATGCCTATTATTACTAATATAATTATTAATGTTTTAACCCCTTTTTTCATTATTTCTTCTTCCTCATTTCTTCTTTTTCAATCAATCTTTCTAATCTTGGTCTATTATATCTTTGTATAAATATAAATTGTACATCAAATAACATTGCAAGTATACATGCTACAAGTAACGCTGGTAATGCTCCCCATATAAATGCGAACAGCAATGTAGATAAAGATATTAATTCATTTATCCAGTGATCCAGCTCAGACTTTAACATTATCTTTAACACATCTTCTTTACTATGTTTATTTATATTAAAAGCATCTGGATCATACGTTAAAGCTTTACCCTTCCACTTCTTTACTTTTAAAAATTTATATAATCTTTTTTCAAAACCTCTTTCTCTAAAAAGAAAACTATTACTCTTTAATTTATCTTTGATTTTACTTGTTAAAACTCCAAATTCTAGTCTTAATCCTAGTTGATATACTATTACAAATGCTGTAACACCTGTATATAACACTACACTATTTTTGAAATATCCCGTATAATACATTACAAAACAAGCTATCATAAGAAATACGCATATTTCTATTATTATATCTATTAAAAGAGCTGCTCCGCTCTTCTTTGGTTTTTTCATATTATTACCTCTTTAATATATTTAACATACTCACATTATACCATAAAACGACAAAAAGCAACACAATACTTTGTGTTGCTTTCATATATCTTTATTCTCATTCATCCGGATTTATATGTACTACTGCATCATAAACATTATCGTTTCTACACACCAATTCCCTTATCATACCAGCTACTTTATGGCTTTCTCTAACTGTCATATCTGGATTTACAGATACTTTTATAATCATCATATGAAGATTTCCTGTAGGTTTAGATTTGATACTATCTATATGGTTAACACCACTTATCTCTTCTATTCCTTTTCTCATTTCATCTACTATATCTGCATCAATGCATTTATCTATTAGCACATCATAAGACTCTTTAATTATTCCTATTCCTGTTATTACAATAACCCCAGAAATAGCTATACCTACTAATCCATCTACAAATGCATATCCATATATACTTGAAACTATACCTATTAATACACCTGTAGATAATAATATATCGTTTCTATGATCTTTTGCATTTGCTTCTAATAATAATGAATTGTTTGTTTTAGCAAGTTTTTTACAATATATCAAAAGAATTGTTTTAACTAAAATTGTAATTAGTGGTACAACAATTAACAATAACGAAAATGTTAAACTTTCTTTATTTATTATTGAGTTAAATCCACTATTTATTGTTTTAAAACTTACAAAAACCATAAATATTCCAATTAATAACGAAGCTACAAACTCTGCTTTGCCATGACCAAATTCATGATCTTCATCTGCAGGTTTAGCAGATACTTTTCCACCCACAAAAGTTACTAAAGATGAAAACACATCTCCAAAACTATTTATTGCATCCGCTATTAATCCTTGAGATTTAAATATAAATCCCGCTATAAATTTTATACTAAGTAAAAAGAGGTTGGCTATAACTCCTATAGCCCCTACTCTTTTTACTTCATTACTTTTATTATTTGTCATAAATTCTCCTAATTATTTTTTACTAGCTTTTTTAGTAGTAGTTTTCTTAGTAGTAGTCTTTTTAGCTGCTGTTTTCTTTGTGCTCTTTCTTACAAACTTTTTCTCAGGAGCTCCAGGTTTATTCCAAGAGATATAATCACATTTTTTATTTTCATCATTTGTATTATTTTCGCACACATAGAATGTTTTCTTCGCTTTACTCTTACGAACTAAAACTTTTCCTCCACAATGTGGGCAAGGTTCTTTGATACTATTTACTATTGGTTTTGCATTCTTACATTCTGGATATCCTGGACATGCTAAGAACTCACCGAACTTACCACGTTTAATAACCATATTTCTTCCACATAGTTCACATACTACATCTGTTTCTTTATCTGCTAATTTTACGTGTTCTATTGAACCTTCTACTTTTTCTAAATTCTTAATAAATGGCGTATAGAATTTTGTAAGCATATCTACATAGTCTGTTGTACCTTCTGCAACTCCGTCTAGCTTGGATTCCATATCTGCTGTAAATGTAATATCTACTATATCTTCAAAGTGTTCAACCATTATCTTGTTTACTACTTCTCCAAGTTCAGTTGGTACTAACATCTTACCATCTTTTTCTACATAGAATCTATCTATTAACGTAGAAATTGTTGGCGCATATGTACTTGGTCTCCCTATACCTTTTTCTTCTATTACTTTAACTAGTGTTGCTTCACTATATCTCGAAGGTGGCTCAGTAAACTTTTGTGCAAAGTTAAGTTTATTTTCATCAAGCACATCGCCTATTTCTAATTTTGGAAGTTCTTTAGACTCTTCGTCTAAATCTCCTTCTTCAACCTTTTTATTATCTTCTTTAGCTTCTTTATATAGTGCCATAAATCCATCAAATTTAATTACAGAACCTGTTGCATGGAATATATAATCATTTACGTTAAGTGTTACTTTAGTAAAGTCATATACACAAGCTTCCATTCTACTTGCAACAAATCTATTAAATATTAATGCATATAATCTTGCTTCATCACGTCCAAGTTCAGTTTCTACAACGGATAGACTTCCTAAATGCGTTGGACGTATAGCTTCGTGGGCATCTTGTGCACCCTCTTTAGTCTTATAATTTCTATTTAGATAGTACTCAGCACCATATGTTTTACAAATATATGCTTTTGCCATTTTTATTGCATCATCTGAAACTCTTGTAGAGTCTGTTCTCATATATGTAATAAATCCAGCTTCATATAATTTTTGTGCAACCATCATTGTCTTCTTAACTGGGAAGCCTAATCTTCTTGAAGCATCCATTTGAAGTGATGATGTTGTAAATGGTGGCGGTGGGCTCTTTCTTTTTTCTGTTACTTTAACGTCCGTAACAGTATATTTACCACCTTTTATAGCATTTACTATATTACTTACTTGTTTTTCTTCTTTAAGCTCTATTTTGCCGTTTACGTCGCCATAGAACTTAGCATAAACAAGTTTTGGTTCTCCCGATTTTTCAAGTATAACATCAAGTAGCCAATATTCTTCAGGCACAAAATCTCTAATCTCTTGTTCTCTATCCATTATTATTCTAAGAGTAACAGATTGAACACGACCTGCGCTTAATCCTCTTTTTACTTTCTTCCATAATAACGGACTAATTTTGTAACCAACTAATCTATCTAATATTCTTCTTGCTTGTTGAGCATCTACAGTGTTCATATCTATAGTTCTTGGGCTTTTAACAGCAGTTGTTACTGCACCTTCTGTTATCTCATGGAACTCTATTCTACACTTTTCCGCTTCTTTAATTTTAAGTTCATTTCTTAAATGCCATGCTATTGCTTCTCCCTCACGGTCAGGGTCGGTTGCAATTAATATTTTATCTTTTCCTTTTGCAAGGTCTTTTATATCTTTTATTAATTTAGCTTTACCCTTCATTTTAATATATTCAGGTTTAAAGCCATTTTCTGTGTCTACACCCATTCTACTTGCAGGTAAGTCTATTATATGGCCTTGAGAAGCGATTACATCATAATCGCTTCCTAGGTATTTTTTAATTGTTTTTGCTTTAGATGGTGATTCCACTATTACTAATTTGTTAGCCATTAAGCTGTATACCTCCCACGTAATACCGCTACTAATTCTTTTGCATGAGCTATATTTTCTTCGGTATTATCTTTTCTTAAAGTTAAATCCATAGCTTCTGCTAAAATTTTCATATCTTCTTCTTTTAATCCCTTAGTTGTAACAGCAGCTGTTCCTACACGTATACCGCTTGTTACAGTTGGTTTTTCTGGATCGTTTGGTACAGAATTTTTATTTACTGTTATTCCAACGTTATCTAGCCATTCTGTAGCTTCTTTACCAGTTATTCCTTTATTTCTTAAATCTATAAGCATCAAATGATTGTCTGTTCCATTAGATACTAAGTTAAATCCATATTCCATTAATGCATCTGCTAATGCTTTTGCATTAAGTACTATATTATGTGCATATTCCTTAAACTCAGGTTTTAATGCTTCTCCAAAGCACACTGCTTTACCAGCAATAACGTGTTCTAATGGTCCACCTTGTATTCCTGGGAATATTGTTTTATCTAATTTCTTTGCATATTCTTTTTTGCAAAGTATTAATCCTGCACGAGGTCCTCTTAAAGTTTTATGTGTTGTAGTTGTTACAAAGTCTGCATAAGGTACTGGAGACATATGTTCACCTGCTGCTACAAGACCTGCAATATGTGCCATATCTACCATAAGATATGCTCCTACTTTATCTGCTATTTCTCTAAATTTAGCAAAATCTATACTTCTTGGATAAGCGCTTGCTCCTGCAACTATCATCTTTGGTTTAAATTCTAATGCTTTAGCTAAAACATCATCATAATCTATATATCCATTTTCATTTATACCATATGCTACAAAGTTATATAACTTTCCTGAGAAGTTTACTTTACTTCCATGCGTTAAATGTCCACCATTAGATAGGTCCATTCCAAGAACTGTATCTCCCACTTCTAATACTGACATATATACTGCCATGTTTGCTTGTGATCCACTATGTGGTTGTACATTTACATGTTCTGCGCCAAATAATTCTTTAGCTCTAGATATTGCTAAAGCTTCTATTTCGTCTATATTATGGCATCCACCATAATATCTTTGATTAGGATAGCCCTCTGCATATTTATTTGTTAAAATACTTCCTACAGCTTCTAAAACAGCTGGGCTAACAAAGTTTTCTGATGCAATTAGCTCAATATTTTCACTTTGTCTTTTTTCTTCTTTTTTTATTATATCAAATATCTCTTTATCCATTTTTTCTAAATTACTATACATAAACCATCCTCCTACGCTCACCATATTATATACAATTGTTTGTGTAAAGTCAATGTGAAAATTATTAAGTATATATTAGCATAGTCCCTTTAGATATATTGACAAGTGTATTTTAGGATGTTATACTTTTATCATACGAAGCTTTATTACTAATGTTGAAATATTGGATTTCTTCATTTAAGGTAATAACTTCTTCTAATAGAACTTGATTTGAGTGAAGAACCTTAACTGGTTTCAAGTACTTTGCTATCGGTTCTATTTTTTTGTCCTATAAATTCTAAGCTTATGTCATAAAATATATTATCATTCATAGCTTTACCTATTCTTACTATATATGAAAATATATTATTATCTATTATTAATTTTCCTTGATAATTATTGTAACCAAATTTAAACAAATTGTTTTTATGAGTTAATGGCGAATAATATGTAATAGTTGCATTATTGATTAAATCATCTATGCTTGGAGCCATTCTCATTTTTTGCGTATAAAATTCTGATTTTAATTTTTGAGAGTTCCTTCAATAAACATATTCTTTAGCCGAAATTCTAGTAAATTTAATTTCTTTATTATCCAGCCTATCAGTTATAGTTTCAAATTTTTCATTTCCATTTAATAACCATATATATGCTTTTTCTTTCAAATCTCTTATATTATTAGTTCCTTTAAATATATCTTTTTCCCCACATATTTCTATACACTTACCATATTGTTCATCATAAAAAATATTAAAATTGTTTTTTCTCACTTGATTCAAACCTTTCAGAATAAAAACTTTAGATTAAAATAATAGCAATATATTACCACCGGACTTATACTTTTGCAAGAAAAATCGACCGCGTAATTCGACAAAAAATTTTAACATTTATTATTTTTACAAATATCGACAATTATTCGAATACATGATATAATATGCACTGAAGTTAAATCTTCACTATTACCCTTTTGGGTAAGTGGTCTTTGAGCCGTAACAAAAGATTTTTCTTCTATAAGAGTTGGCAATGTCTGGGAATTGGACCCTTTCATTGAAAACCATCTCTTTTTTTATGCATAAAAATAGACACCTTGCGGTGTCTATTTTAGTTGGTGGGTGTGACTGTCCCCACATTTCTTTTGACCTATTACTAGGTGCGTAGCGTCACAAACTCTCTACCTCAACTATTTATTTCAAATATTCTGTTATTAACTTGCAAACACTTTCTGTGTTGTTTATATTGTGTGTTTCAACATATTTATCTCTAAAAGCTTCTAAAGATTTAAAGTCATAATTACCATTTTCAATAATATTTAATATGTCCTTAAACTCTTTAAATGTACTTGTTTTTAACTCTTCTGTAAGATTTACATTTAGTCCTCTAATCTCATTATAGTTGTCTAAATCATATACATACAAGAATAATGGTTTGTTAAGTACACTTGCTTCTATTGCTGTTGCAGAATAATCTGTTATTATATAGTCTGCAAATTTCATCATATCATATGTTGAAAAGTTTCCTTTTACTAAGTATTTTTCATCTACTTTAGTATTATCTAATGGATGTAATTTTATTACTAAATTATATTTATTTGTATCTACTAATTTTATAATGTCATCTGTATACACAGTATCATTTTTTCTAAATGTAGGTATGTATAAAATTGTTTTTTTACCGTTGTATTCTGGATTTTTATCTAACACTTCAGTATCTCTATTATCTCCTAGGATATCGTCTACTCTAGGCATTCCAACAACTTTAACTTTATTAATATCTACATTGAATGCTTCTGAAAAGAACTTTGCAGTAATGCTACTAGATGTTGTTACCGCATCATAGTTATTATGCATTTTCATTGTATATGCAACATCACCAGAGCTACCTTCTTTTTTACCAATTACTTGATATCCAAATTGTTTGATAGCACCTAATGCATGCCATATTTGAACAACTTTAAGGTTCTTTTTATGTTTTAGTACACTCACAGGTATTATATATGTATCTATTACAACAACTTTTGAAGTTGCTATATGATACATTTGCACAAAAGTATGTAAACCATACTTAAACTTTCCTATTATACCTTTTCCTATTTTTTTAGTAAGCATTACTTGTATTAAATCACTATCTATTTCTCTCATTTTGTTATATAACAAATCAAAATCTATAGATGGTGTATCCGATTGTCTACTTATATATGTAAGCTTATGTTTTGTTTTTAGACATTTAAATGGTAGATACATTATGTTTAATACAAATATTGCTATTTTAATAACTAGCTTCTTTATATTAAACACCAGCCTTATCGTCCATTAAATGTAACTCAGATTTAATTTGTGTTGAGCTTATTCCTTCAGTTCTTGGAAGATAGTATACGTCACAGTATTCTCTTAGAGCTTCGAATTTTTCATTTCCTTCCCAATCGCTTCCCATAACTACTTCATCAGCTCCATATTTTGCAATATCTCCTGGTTTTTGATCCCATTCACATTCTGGTATAACTTCGTCAACATATTTAATTGCTTCTAGCATTTCTTTTCTTGTTTCATAATCATAATATGATTTTTTACCTTTTATAGCATTAAATTCATCTGTAGAAATACCAACTATTAAATAATCTCCTCTTTCTTTAGCTCTTCTTAATAGATTTATGTGTCCTCTGTGAAGAACATCATATGTTCCATATGTTAATATTTTTCTCATATTATTACTCCTTTCTATATTATTTTATCTCTCTTTAATAATTCAATTAATCTTTCTGTATTTTTGCGATCTCTAAACTCTACAATTTTATCATAGGCTTGTATATATTTTTCTTGTTGTGATTTTAGATAATTGTTTTCTACTATTTTACCTAATTTTTCATATTCATATACTATATCGCCGAATACATTCGCTTCATTTAACATCAAGCTTCCACCGTAATGTTCCATACATTCTTCTAACTCTTTCCATACAAATACTACGTTTGCTCCTCTATAAAAAGCAGAATATGCAATACTTGAATAGTCTGTAATTAAAAGTGCTGTGTCTTCTAATATTAAATCATAACTTATTACTTCCGGTATATATTTACCTAATGGTGTCTTTTTAAATATATTCATTACCAAAGGATGTGGTAATATTATAACTCTATCTTTTAAAGTCTCTGGAATGTTATTATATATGTTTAACACCATATTATAGTATGAAGACTGTTCACAGTCTGAAGCTAATGTACTATAATCCCAAGATCTCCATGTAGGCATTATTGTTATTTTGTCTGCTGTTTCTTTTTTTATAGTTCTATCATAAAATGGCAAGCCCGTGATGTATAAGTCATCGTAATCGAATCCTGCACGTTCAACAAAATGATCAGCTTCTAATTTTGATGATACTACTATTTTAGCATCACTAGGCATTTCTGCACCCTTTCTAAAAAAGCTTCTCATTTTAGAATCTAAAGCTACCATATACATTACACCATGTTGCAAAAATACATATTTAAATTTCTTTCCTTGTATTTTTGTTGTTATATATTTATTAGCTGTTCTAGGTTCTACTACATGCACCATTGATTCTGAACCAATAAACTTTTTACATCTAAAGAATTCTAAATAATGTTTAAAAGTATGCGCCCATATTATATTCTTTTTATACTTGTCTTTTATAAACTGAACATGCTTACTAGCTTTATTTATTATAAAATATGCATTGTTATATCCCATATCTATAAGTTTCTCATAAAGCATTGCTGCACTTTCTTCGTATTTATATACTTCTTTTTCGAATAATAATACTTTTTTGCTTTTTGGCATTAGTTTTGCTAAAAGCCATGCAAAATATATACTTACTCTCTTTTTAGCATCATCTGTTATATTTCTAGTTCTTACTGTTATAGACATTGAGTTACCTCTACCTTGTCTAAAGTAACAAACTAAATCACCGCTATCTTTTATATTATATAGCTTGCTGGTGTGACCTTTATTCTTTTTACGATATATTATATTATACTTTACAGATGTCTCTATTTTTTCAGCATCATCATATTCAAATGTTATTTTAATCAAGTTTTGCATTGGACAAGTTTTTAGAAATTCCATATCAAACTTTACTTTGTATATATTAAAGAAATATGTGTATTTTCCCCTTTTTAATAGCTTTATTCCTTTTTTAAATAACATCTTTACTTTGTTTTTTTTGTCGTTAATGTTTACATATGTATTTGCTTTTCTTTTAGCATACTTATTGTTAATTCTATATACACATATAGACAACATGCCAATTTTTTCTTTGCTTTTAAAAAATATTGGGAATAAATTTTTTACTATTTCTTTATCATTCTTTTTTTCTTTTTCTTCCATTTTTTCACCATTTATGACTATTTAAATATTTTTTCTATTACTCTCTTACTACAATCTCCACTATCTAAATATGTGAATCTATTTGTAAATGTTGTATATTTATCTCCAAATTTCTTATCATAATCTTTAATATTTAATATTTCATTTTCAAGTTCATCTTGAGTTTTCACAATTGGTCCTGGAAGTTCATCTAGTCCAAAGTAGAAATCTCTAAGTTTTCCTTGGTATTCATCTAAGTCATACATATAGAATAACATAGGTCTTTTTAAGTTTGCGTAATCAAAGAATACACTTGAGTAGTCTGTTATTATGATATCACTTAGTATGTAACATTCATTTACATCATCGTGATTTGACATATTAAATATAAATCCTTTATATTTATCAAAATTAAACTGACTTGCAACAAAATAATGTGTTCTAAATATGATTACATACTCATCACTTAATTTTTCTTTTAATCTGTCAAAGTCTAGATTTAAGTCATATGTATATCCTACACCAGCTTGATGTTGGTTATCTCTCCAAGTTGGAGCATATAATATAACTTTTTTATCTAGAGGTATACCTAATTCATTTTTTAGTTTAACTACATCTTCCTCTGTATGATTAAACAAATAATCATTTCTTGGATATCCAAGTTCTACTATTACATCTTCTTTCTTTAATTTTTTAAGATTAAATGCTGATGCAAATTTTTCAGTACAGAATGCTGATGGAGATAACATATAGTCGTATCTTTTAGCATCATCTTCATACTTTTCTTTTATTTCTTTTAATGTATTAAGTGCATTTCCACCTTCAACTTCAATATCAAATCCAAGTCTTTTTAGTGGTGTTCCATGCCAACATTGAATATATTTTTGAGATTTTTTCTTTATTAAATATTCTGGTAATCTAGAATTTGTAATCCACCATTTAGCCTTAGCCATACATTTCATAAATTCTTTAGAACCATATTTAACTACTTTTGTATTTTTGTTTTCTTCAAGATGTTTATAATTCTCTACATCTTTAAATGCCCATATGAATGTATAGTCTTTAAAGAATTCATCTTTTAACATTTCTTTATATAGCGCTTTTTGGCTATCTGAGAATGTCCTTCCCATAAAACTTTCAAATACTATTGTTTTATCTGATACTTTATTTGTTAAATAGTATCCAAAGTATCTTAGCGTTCTATATGCCTTTAAGCTTTTTTTAGTTACCACTCTAAGTACTACATTTTTCTTTGCTGCATCCATTACTTTATTCTTTAATTTACCCATATTAAAACCCCTTTATATTAATCTAAATTTCTCATATATTCTTCATATTTTGGTATTATATCTTCTGGTGCGCCTTGATCCATTATTACACCATCGTTTAACCAAATTATTTCATTACATAGTTCTTTTAATGCATTCATACTATGCGAAACTATAACAACTGTTCTATCTTCTTTAGAGATAAGCTCTTTCATCTTGTTATAGCTCTTCTCTTTAAACTTGATATCTCCAACACTAAATACTTCATCTATTAAAAGGATATCTGTTTCAAGTATTGCTGTTATTGAGAAAGCAAGTTTAGAATACATACCGCTTGAATAAGCTCTAACTGGTTTATGTATTGCTTTTCCAAGTTCAGAGAATTCTATAATACTATCTACTTTCTCTTTTATCTCTTCTTCACTAAATCCTAGAAGCATACCAGATAAGAATATGTTTTCATATCCAGTAAGTTTTGGTTGGAAGCCAACTCCTATAGATAAAAGTGAAATTGTATTATCATATAAATTAATTGTTCCTTTATCTGCTGAGAATATTCCAGCTATAGCTTTAAGCATAGTAGATTTACCACTTCCGTTTTTACCAACTATACCAACTATCTTTCCTTGTTCTATATCAAAGCTTACACCTTTAACAGCTTCAAAGTATTCTACCTTTGGTTGTTTCTTTAAGAAAGCTTTTCTTATAGAAGTCTTTTTTATATTTCTATAGCATATATGTAAGTTCTTTACAGATATTGCATATTTCTTTTTATTCCCCATGACTATCACCCGTTCATTACCTTTACATAGTCGTTTTCATTTTTGTATACCAGTCTAACTCCTATTATTGAAATTACAATTCCAATTACAAACCATATTGCAAACCATTCTAGATTTATATGATTTCCTCTTAATAAAACATCTCTAGATTGTTCAATTAAAAATGCTGCTGGATTTACCCTTGCAAGTATCTTTCCATATGGTGCTGGTATTCTAGTAGACACAGAATAGAATATACCTGAGAAGTAGAATGTAAACTTAAGTAATATGTTTACGATGTTTACTAAATCTTCAAAGAACACTCCGTAGTTAGATAATATTACACATACACCAAAAGTTAATATAAATAACAAAATAAGTATTGGTATCATTTCTAACATCATAAACCCTAACGGAACTTTATATATTAACATTATCCCCGCTACTATCACCAAAGATATTAATAGTTTAAAGAAGTTAACTAAAAGTTTAACTATTACAAGTACAAATTTTGGTAAGTATACTTTAGTTACTATATTCTTATTTGAAGATATTGTTTTTACAGATGCTGTTAAGCATTTATTAATAAATGTCCATATTGTGTTTCCTATAAATACGAAAGCTAAAATATAATCTTCTTTCGCATTAAATATATACATACATAAAAATGCATATATTAGCATAAAGCAAAATGGTTCTAAGAACCACCACATCCATCCTAGATATGATCCTGCAACTTCAGATTTTAATTCTGCTTTTGCAGCATATATTGTATATTTATAATATTTCTTAATATCGTTTATAAATCGTTTCATTTTTCCTCCGAAAACGTCATACAATTAGGCGCAATAAGGCCTTTAATTATACACTATTTAATTATACTATATTTCGCTATATTTTGCAAGGAAAATGGCATAAAAAAAGAGCCTTAAAAAGGCTTAAAAAAGGGCTAGCATTTGCTAACCCTTTTTCGTGCGTTTAAGACTCGATGTCCTTAGTAAGAACTCTTGCAAGATGCACCCCAGAAACAGATGCTTGCATAAGTCCGCGAGTAAGTCCACCACCATCTCCAATAGAATACAGACCCTGTACACTGGTTTCAAAATTACTATCAATGATAATCTCATTAGAATAGAATTTGATTTCCGGCGAATAAAGAAGATTGTCTGAACTTGCAAAACCAGGAACAATATTGTCCACCATACGAATGAACTCCAAAATGTTGGTCATAGTTCTGTAGCCCAAAGCTTGCGTTACATCACCTGCTACAGCAGTCTTAAGCGTAGGCTCAACACTGTTCTTCTTAAGCCAATACTCGTGCGTTCTATGTCCACTCAAAATGTCACCCAGTCTTTGTACCAGTACCTGTCCATTTGCCAGCAGATTGGAGTTTTTGGCAATGTTTCTTCCGTAAAGAAGCGGCTGGTCAAAGGGATAACTGAAGTGATGAGAACAGAGAATGGCAAGGTTGGTATTGTTGCTCTTCTTTTCCTTGTACGAGTGACCATTAACAAGTGTAAGGCCTCCATCATATACTTCTGCGGATACAAATCCGCTAGGATTCTGACAGAAAGTTCTTACCTTATCTTCATAAGGCTTAGGTCTTGCAACAAACTTTGCTTCGTACATTGCTTTGTTGACTTCAGCCATAATGTGGTCAGGAAGCTCGTAACGAATACCGATGTCTACAACACCTGATCTGTTTTTGATGCCGTGCTTTGCACACATCTCAGAAAGCCACTTAGCTCCCTTGCGGCCCACAGCAATAACCACCTTGTCTCCGTAGTACGTTTCCTTAAAGGTATCCAGATTCGAGCTATGTGTCATGACACCAGTTACCGCGCCATCCTTTACCATAAGATCCTCTACTACGGTTTCCATAAGGATTTCTACGCCGAGTCTTTCAAGTTCATCCTGCATAGCCTTATACAATTCATGAGACTTTTCTGTTCCTAAGTGTCTGATAGGAATAGAAATAAGGTCAACGCCATACTTTCTTGCACGTTCCTTGTATGCGTTAATAGTCTCAGAATCCGATACACCCTCAAGTCTGGTATCTGCACCAAAATCCAGGTAAATACCATCCGTATAGTCTATGAGTTCCTTAGTGTACTCCACGCCAAGATATTCTTGTACTGAACCACCAACACGAATTTCTTCGTCCTCATGGTCATAAAGACTCAGTTTTCCGTCCGAGAAAGCTCCCGCACCGGAAAAACCATTTGTGATATGGCAAAACGGTTTGCACTTTATGCACTTGCCACCGCTTGCCACAGGGCATACTCTTTTCTCTACCCGTCTACCTTGATCAATCAAGAGAACCTTTGCACCAGGCTTTCTTTTCATGAATTCGTAGCAAAGGAAGATTCCGGAAGGCCCTGCGCCTACAACGATTAAATCATACCTTTTCATCTATATGTCTCCTTTTGTCTTATTAATTAATATATAAATAGGTTTCCCTAGTAGCTCCTATCTAGTAAGTTTGCTAGATAGCTCCAAATCTGCCGATAGAATTATACACTACGATTTTTGTTATGTCAAGTTAAGGTTAAAACATATATACTAAACACAAAAAAGAGAGCATTGCTACGCTCTCTTCTTCATCATACAGTATCTCTATACTCACACTTTTTACAAAGTTCTTCTACACATTTATTGTCCTTAAACCCTTGAATTATATCCTGTGCTCTTTTGCTATTTAATATATTTTCAAGTGTGTCATCAAATATATTTCCTAAAGGAATATCGCCATTATTATCTACACAACATGGTACTACAGTTCCATCCACAAGTATTGCTATTTGCGCTTTAAGTCCATAACATGTTCCTTTTTCATTTTCATTTTCTTTCTTTAAATCTGGCCATTCAAAAGGTGTTTTTATACTTAAGAAAACATTTTCTCTTAACTTTTTATCTCTTTCATATGGTTCATTCACAAGATTTACATCATACACACTTTCTAGATATTCCAATATTTCTTTATTAGAACTCTTTGTTTGATTCCATAGTTTATATCTTATGATTGTACCGTTATCTGCCAACTCATTAGAAATACTAACTACATTTTCTATATAACTACTTAGCTTTTCTAATTCTTCTTCACTAGTGTTTTCATCTTTTTCAAAACTATGTAAAGATAAATTTAATTGACGTATATTAGCATTTTTAATTATATCTTTTTTATCTTTTAACATTGTACCATTTGTAGATATGTTTATCTTAAGCTCATATTTATTACATATGTTAAGTATATCTTCTAATTCTTTATGTATTAACGGTTCTCCCTTTACATGTAAATATACATAATCTGTATACTTTACTATTTCTTTTGCAATATATTCAAATTTATCTTTAGACATAAAAGCCTTTGCCCTGCTTGTTTCGGGACAAAAGCTACAATGCATATTACAAATATTTGTTATTTCTACATATATCTTTCTAAATCTTTTCATCATAATATATACATCCTATATGTTATTTTTCATTGCCTGTGCTATTTTAAGTTTAGCATCTCTTTCTTTTATGCTTTCACGTTTATCATATAATTTTTTACCTTTGCACAGTGCTAATTCTACTTTAACATATCCATGTTCAAATCCCATTTTATACGGAACAAGTGTAAACCCGCCTTGTGTTACTTTTCCTAAAAGTCTTGAAATTTCCTCTTTATGCATAAGAAGTTTTCTATTTCTCATTTCATCCACATTATTTCTATTTCCTTGTTCATAATGAGCAATGTAAACATTCTTAAGCCAAACTTCGCCCTTTTCTATAAGTGCAAATCCATCTTTTAGATTTACTTTTGCTTGTCTTACAGATTTAACTTCTGTGCCTTTTAATTCTATTCCACAAGTATATGTTTCTAGTACTTCATATTTAAAGTTTAATTCTCTATTTGTTGCTAATACTTTCATTTTTACTCCTTATATTACTCCATATGTTTTATTCTATTTAAATATATTCTCCTTAGTTCTTCTGTACTTGTTCCAACTCTAATATTATCCCAAGGGAAACATAGTTTATCATTTTGTTCTTCTAGATATTTCTTAAGTTCAATTCCGTTTTTAGTAAGTCCAACTTGCCAATTTTCTTTATCAAAAACATTTGGCAACATATCAAATTTAGCTCCTTGCTTCCATGCTTCATATATAACTTGTCCAAGTTCACGGCCGCCTCTTGAAAGCATTGTTGCAATTTCTGTTTGTTTGCCGTCTTCGTTGTTGATAACTACATCTTGATTTTTATTCTTTTCTAAAATATATTTTGTTTTTATTTCTATATTTTCAGAATTATTTATAGCACACCACGCAGACGGTGTATGTGATCTAGCTATAAAATTAGTTAGTTTTATTTCCACGATATATTTATCTGGTGTTTTTGCATACACCTCTCTATACACATCACACACCTTATTAGCGGTATCTAACATTACTTTAAAGTCTTCATAATTTTCACCAGGAATACCTAAAACATATTCTAAACGGACTTTGTCAAAACCTATCTTGAAGATTTCTCTTGCAACATCTAATACATCGTATTCATTTATCCAAACCCCTATTTTATTTCTTAATTTTTCTGTTGCAGCTCCAACCATTATTGTTGGATAATTTCCCTCTGTGTCTAAATGTTTCAATATCCAAAGATTATCTCTGTCTATTTTGATATCTTTAAAAGATACTGTTTTCATTTTAGGTTTTTCTATATCTTTAAGCCTATATATAATTTCAGGATAGCCAGTATAATCTGCATAGCAGTTAGATTCTAGCATAATATCCAAATTTCCTGTTGCATCCATCATTTTCTGAGCCTTTATTATCGTTTTTTCTACTCCTACATTTTGCATTGTGTTATATATATATCTTTTTTGGCAATTTAAGCACTCTCTATTACAACCTTTAGTTAGAGTTATTAACGATTTATTTTCTGCAACTGGTATAGATGAAACAACATAATTTTTAATATATTGTTCATCTGAAATATTTTCATATACCATTTCTACAATTTGATCATCATCTGTCACATCAGGAATATATACACCTGGTATATATTTCATTGATTCAAGCATTTCAGTTTTTGTTATATTAAATGATTCTTTAGCGCGTTTATACGCATCCATAACCTCGTTTATTACTTTGTTTGGTTCACCTATTATATACAAGTCTACAAAATCATCCATTGGTTTTGGATTTAGCACTGCTTCACCGGTAGCTATTACAAGTGGGAACCCTTCTTTTCTTCTTTCTCTTAAACAAGGTATTCCTCCCATATTTAGCATATTTAAAACATTAGTATACATTAATACATTAGGTATCATAAACATAATTACATCCATATCTCTAAGAGGTGTTTTGGATTCCAATGTATACAATTTTTCATCTTTATTTCTAATTAACGCTTCAAAATCTGTCATTGGAGCAAAAACTCTTTCTGCCCAACAATCTCTTCGTATATTTAAAGTGTAATATAGCTTTTTTAAATTTTCATTTGAAAAACCAAGTTCATACATAGTTGGCACCGCAAGTGCAACTCTAGTAGTTACTTGATATTTATTTTTTATTACCTGCCTTGCTTCTCCACCTGTATATCTAGCTGGTGTATCTACATATTTTAATTCGTTTAATCCTACCACTTTTTCCTCCGTTATTCCCACGCTAAACTTTCTTCGTTTTTAACTGTTACAAATGACTCTCTAAGCACTTGTATTATTAAATTTATCTTTGATTTTATATGTTCTCCATCATTAAAGAACACTTCCATTTTATTTGCAGTCATCATTTCTGCAAACGTTTCTGCTCTATCTTCTTTTTCCGAATATTTTGCATAAGTTGTTACAAAATATGCGCCTCTTTGTCCATTATATACATATTTACTGTTTAACTCTAACACATTATTCGTATATCTAAAACCATTAGGGTTATATTTATTCCATAATGCATATCTTTCAGCTGTTTCAAGTTTTATATAATAATCCAAAATATGATAAAACTCATGATGAAACGCTCTTTCTATATCTAGGTTGTTACTCATATATATATTAAATTGACCAATTGAATTTCTGTTTGCTAATGCTTCTATGTTATTTGTAAAAGCGTCTACTAAATGAATACTAACCATATATCCACTAGCTTCTATCTCTTTAATTAATCCTTTAGGATATTTAGTTAGTGCTGCCGCTAAATCTCTTAACATATTAAATATTTTAGAGTTATCTGTTATATTTGTAGCGTTTACACTTACTGCATTAACATCTTCACCATAATTAACATCCATACCATACTGTTCTTCAATAGTATTAGATATTGCAAGATTCATTCTATTAATATCTATATTAGTATTTTGTTCTATAATATCTATATGTTCCAAATCCACTCTCGCTCTATCCATAGATATTGCCATATATAATCTTATACCGCCAACAATTGTTACTACTGTAAAGAATATACACAATGTAACGATAGCAGCGTATTCCTTCGGCATTCTCTTTTCTTTCTTTTCCATAGCCACCTCGTTACTCGTCTAAATCTTCTATGTTAAATCCACCTGATATATATTCCGGTGTTATTAACCCTAGATTATCTTTTATTATATGTATGCTTCTTCCATTTAACATTAACGAAACATCTGTTACATCATATTTTAGTTTTAAAAGTTCATTCAGTATTTTTGCTATTTTATCGTATGTTGCTGGTGTATCATCTGCTATTAATGAAACTTCAAGTAATAGCACATCTGGTTTAACTCCAACTTTAGCATATTTATACTCAAATTCAACAGTTACTTCACTTTCAATATTTATATCTTCTATTATTTTTTGAATCTCTTTTTTAGAGCTATTTCTTATTTCTGTATTTAAAGCTTCTAATCTTTCTTGTTGGTTTATATCTTTAAAAGTTCCAATTAAACTTGGTAATAATTGAATAGTTTCATTTTCTATTTCAACTACATACGCATATCTACCAATATATTGTCTGTTAAATATTGTATCTTTAACTGTATATTCTGTGTTATATGTTTTTTCTATATATTTATATAAGTTGTTTTTAGATTTAAGATATGAAAAAACATCTCCTTCAATAAAACTTAAAGTTGCCATAGCAACAACAAAAAACACCATCAAAACAATAATTAATATTACCTTTATTCTTGGTCTTAAATATTTTACTAATCTGTGTTCTAATACAAACTGATAAATACCTTTAGACGTAAGCATTCCCAATACTAATTGTATTACTGCGTTTGCCGTTACTAATAATGTTTCCACCGTTAATCCATATGTTACAAGACTTGCTATAAGAACCGTAAATGTTCCTATTATTCCCGTTAATGTTTTATCTACATCTCTTAAACTTATAAAGCAACTAAACAAAAACAACCAAGGAATAAAATTAAAATAAAACGGACCTGTTACCGTTAAATCTGCTATTAAAAATAACACAAGAACATATATTAGCGATCTTGTAAATATTGTTTTTCTTTCAATTTTTGTTAAATATATATCCGCCATTTTATCCCTTCTTTCTTATGCACATTATATATTAACTAACACACATAAGTCAATTTATTTAGCCTATTTTCTAGCTCATATATTCATTTTGAAAGATACCTTTTATTCCTAAAACAAAATAATCTTTTACATTCTTTTTACGAATACTTTCTTTGGTATATATTTTCTTAGAAAAAACCTCTTCATTTCCTATACAAATACCTATTTTACCTAAGTATTCCCCTTTTTTTACCGGTGCATTTAACACAGGAACTATATTTTCATATAAATATAATTCATCTATTTCATCTTCCTTAAGAGGTAGTTCAATCTTCATTTCAAATTTATCTATATATACTTCTTTTGTTCCTTTCACAATAGGAATATCTATATACCAATTTATTAAATCTTTTACATCTACCATTTTATAATTGTTTATTCCATATT
>JAZRSA010000044.1:0-2361 GCA_045651205.1 Clostridia bacterium | reverse complement strand
CAACGTTTTCTTGTTTTGCTGTACCACTTGCAGCATTCATTATAGCTTTTTGGTCGCCTTTATATAATGCTTCTATTCCGAATTTGTCTCTAATGATATTTATTAATGGTAGAGTATCGAATATGCTTTCAGAAGGAGCAGCTAAACCACCGATATCACCAAAAGCATCATTGATATATTTCAAGCCTTTTTCAGCTTGAGCTTTTGTAACTCTAGGGTCTATCTTACCATCTATAATATCTTGTAAGTTCTTTTTCATTCTAGATATTTCTGTATTAACAGTTTTAAAGTCAAATGGTACTATGTTTTGTCCACCTATTACACCTGTACCAGCATTAGCTGCTTTAGTCATTTCTGCTACAGCATCTATAAAAGTTAATTGAGCTTTATTAATACCATACTCTGTTATAGGCGAAGCGTTATAAGCTTCTACATTTCTTAAGAAACCACGCTTGATTTTTTCTGGATCAAGCCAATCATTTAAATTTGCATCAGCAAGTTTCTTAGCAGACATATACCCTTTACCAGAATCAAAGAACTCTGTTCCTGCGCTACCATATAAACCATAACGATAAGCAGTTACTCTAAGCTCTTCATCTTTTAATATGATATCTAAATTTGGTTTATCTAAAATTTCACCTTGAACTTCGTCATCATATAATGAAGTACCTAATGCATTTAATATCTTTTCTACTTTCTTTTTGTTTTCTATAGAATCAGCAGTACCTAATACTATATTTGTCTTTGTTACATCCCCAGTAGCCATATCTACTTTCTGCATGGCGAACTCAGTTATGCCTAATGGGTTCCATACATTAGATCTATTTTTACCACCGATAGTCTCAGTGTCAAATAAGTATAATGAACCCTTACCTTTAGATTTTAAATCTTGTATTTTGTCATACGCTTTTTCAATATCTGTATATGCGGCAAATGTATTTACACCTTGCTCACTAAACATAATCTTTTCATTAAAATCAATAGCTTTTTCTATAGCACTATTCACTGTAAATCCTGAGCCAGGAACTGAATTAAAAAAGTTATCTGAATGTAATCTTTTTAATAATTCTGTAAGGTTCTTACCTTCTATACGCCCATTGTAGTGCCCCATAGTTCTTGGATTTATAATAGGCGTAGCTTTAGTTAAATCAATTGTTTCATTTTGAAAGATGAATTCTACATCATCTAATATTTTTTGAACTTCAGAATAGTCTCCTTCCTCTCTGGCTTTAACTGCTTGCATGATTTTATTTTTCATAACCATATTCGCATAGCCATTAGAAACAGACTCTTGTCTATTATATCTTCGATTTGCCAAACTATCACCTCTTTTAACTTTTCTTCTTCTTTTATATTACATCTGTATATAGTAATAGATATATAGATTATTTTGAAGGAGCGTGATAATATGGCTTTATTAGATTATGAAAAAAAAGAAGGATTACAATATGGAACTGTAGGTGATGAATGTTATCACTGTAGACGTAACCGTAATCCTGAAGATGTGTATGAACCAAAATCTTTAGATAGACAACTTGTATATAAACTTAAAATATATGGCAATGAGTATTGCTTATGTGAAGATTGTTTTAAAAAGACTTTAGGAAACTTTATCTTATTAGATCCTAATATGCAAGTAGAGGAGGACAAGCCGAATGGCGGGAATGCAAAAAATGCTAAAGCAGAGAAGAAAGAACCAGCAGCTAAAAAACAATCTAACAAAAAAGAAGAAGGAGAAGAATAGTTATGGCGGGGAAACAACCAAATCAAGTAAGAGGAAATCAGATACAATGTCCTAACTTTGTTCAATGTACTCTTTGCTATGGTTGTCGTAACTGTGATATGAGACTTAATGAATGTAGAGAGTGTTATGAACAAGGTAAAGGCGGCAACCGCAACTTTAACGTATGCAATAAAAATCTACATACTGCTGAAGCATTAAATAAAATGAAACATATGCATAAAATTGAATTAAATGATTGTAAAATAAAAGAGCCTAGTTAAAGGCTCTTTATTTTTTATAATGCTGCTAAATCATTTATATTTTTAACTATTCTAGCTCTAAGATCTGTCACTTGTTTATCAGTCATGATAACGTTATCTGTATCTTGTAACATTTGATCTATATCGCCTTCTATGTTACTTTGTAAGTCTGCTATTTGTTGATTTATATTAGCAAGCAAATCTGCAAAAGCTTCATCCATTTCTTGAGTCTTACGATCTAATTCAGCTAGCATATCATCTATTTCTTTTTGTAAACTAGCTTTCATTGCGGCCATATCTTTTTCAGTTTGAGTACGCATTGCCGCAACACTAGCATTTAACTCATCTATAGTTTTTTGTATTTGTTCTCTAAAATCT
>JAZRSA010000043.1:0-37244 GCA_045651205.1 Clostridia bacterium | reverse complement strand
GTAGCGTTTTCATACCCAAAATATAAGAAAGATTAGCAAAGTAACACATACATAAAATGTATGTGCTGCTTTGCTTTTTTGCATGCAAAAGAAGGAGGGAAATAAAATGCAAAAGAAAGGTATATCTTTAATAGTGCTAGTAATAACAATAATTGTTATGATAATATTAGCAGCAAGTGTAGTAATATCTATGAGCAATAATGGAATAATAGATAAAGCGGGTCAAGCAGTAACAATGACAGATGAAAAGCAAGTGCAAGATTTAGCATCATTAATATGGGCAGAAGCATATTTACATGAAACAAGAACAGACACAATAGAAAATGTGGTAAAAGATAAGTTAGAAGAACAAGGTGTAACGGATACAAACTGGGATATACAAGTATCTAATACTGGAGTAACTGTAACCTCTAAATTAAATGGTAGCACAGAAGATGAATATGGATATTTAAGTGGAACTTGGAAGTTTAATGATGTTTTAAATCCTACAAATACAAATATTAGTGAAAATATTGTGTATAGAGCTAATATTGGTGGTACAGTAGAAGAATATAACAAAATGGACCTAGCTGGTTTTGCGGGTACATTTACTGTTCAATATAATGTTATAGAAGATGATGGTGAATACGGAATAAATAGCGGTGAAGTGTATTGGGATTCGTGGAATGGTGAAGAATCAAAAACAATAATATTCACAACAAAACAACAAGTTTCGCCGGAGTTCTATGACTGGTTTATAGCAAACGCAACTAAGGTTTCTTAGTTTTGTATTTAAAATTAACATAAATTATAAAAATGTCACTGAAAACAGTGGCATTTTTTATATTATGTGATATAATTATACTGAATTTTTGGAGGGATTAATATGAAAAACTTTTTAAAAACAATGTTAGTATTTTTAGGTGTATTTGCTGTGGTTACTGCAGGTTGTATGTTACTTACAGTTTCAGGTAATGGAGATATATTAAGATTTGATGAAATCTTAGGATATATAGTAGATAATAGAGCAGCTCAAATAGCAGCAATTGTAGTGCTTTCAATATATGGATTATTCGGCATACTTTCAGTTGCTTTAAGTGGCAACTTAAATAACGATGTTAAAAGTGGAGTGGTACTTGAACTTAAGATTGGTGACGTACATATTTCTACACAAACATTTGAAAGTATAGTAGCTAATGTTGCTAAAAAATATAATGGAATAAAGACAGCAAAAGTAAATATTAAATTAAGAGAAACAGGTGTAGGAGTAGATCTTTATGTTTATGTATTACAAGATACTGTAATAACAGATTTAACATCAAAAATACAAACAGATATTAAAGAAACTATACTTAAACAAACAACTGTTGCTGTTGAAAATGTTAATGTAAGAGTTAAGGGAGTATATACACCAAACGAAAATAAAGAAGTTTAATTTTCGGAAGGGAGTAATTATGAAAAAAGAAAGTTTTTTAGATTATATAATTAAAAATAGATGGATTATTTTATGTTTAGTTATAGTATGTGTTTTAATATATACGGGAATAGTAAAATTTATAGTTGAAGCACTAATAACGGTAGCATTAATAATAGGCGCTATATATATAGGCAAACGTATTCAAGAAGATAACGAGTATATATCTAGAGCATTTAAAAGAAGAAAAGAAGAAATAAAATACACAGTAAAAGATGATGATAAGGAGTAAAAAATGGGAAGAAGAAAGGCAAGAGATGTAAGTTTTAAATATGTATATGCAACACTTTATGGTAATTGCGAAATGGAAGATACATTAGAAAGCATTATAACAGTATCTGAAGAAGATATGAAAGCTTTAGATAGCGAGGAAAAAGAATATTTTGATTCTGTTATTATGCGGTATCTCTGAAAATCAAGAAAAAATAGATAATATGATACTTGCGAAATTAAAAAACTGGAGCATTGAAAGAATATTTAAAATAGATCTTGCAATACTTAGATTAGCAGTTTATGAAATCGCATTCACAGAAGGTATTCCACCAAAGGTAGCCGTAAATGAAGCGGTAGAATTAGCTAAAAAATATGGAAATGATGCTTCTTCAAACTTTGTCAATGGAGTACTTAGGGAGATTTTAAAAGACAGGGAAGTATAATGGAAGAAAGAAAAGTATTTACAGTTTCAAATGTGAATAAGTACATAAAAATGGTGTTCGATAAGGACCCGTTTTTGTCGTATGTGGCCATAAAAGGGGAGATAACAAATTTTAAGGCACATCAATCAGGACATTTGTACTTTACACTTAAAGATGAAACTTCAACAATAAAATGTGTAATGTTTAGAAATGCAGCGCAAAATTTAAACATCAAACTTTCAGATGGTGCGTCTGTAGTAGTAACAGGAACAGTTAGTGTTTATGATGTTGGTGGTACTTACCAAGTATATGTAAGGAGCATATCCTTAGATGGTGTTGGTGAGCTTTACCAAAAATATGAAGCGCTAAAAGCAAAGCTAGAGGCTGAAGGATTATTTAGTCCAGCATATAAAAAGAAAATACCATACATGCCAAGACGTGTTGGTGTTATAACATCAAGTACTGGCGCAGTTATTAGAGATATAATAAATGTAAGTACAAGACGTTTTACAAATGTTAATTTGTTGCTTTATCCAGCAGCAGTTCAAGGTGCAGATGTTGCATCAACTGTAATTGAAGGAATAAAGACTTTTAACAGTAGAGATGATATAGATGTAATAATTATAGCTAGAGGACGGCGGCTCTTTTGAAGATATATTTGGGTTTAATGATGAAAACTTAGCAAGAGCAATATTTGCATCAAGAATACCTATAGTATCTGCAGTAGGGCACGAAACAGACTTCACTATTTGTGATTTCGTTTCAGATTTAAGAGCTCCAACACCAAGTGCGGCAGCAGAGCTTGTATATCCATCTGAAGCAGAAATTAAGTCTAAGCTAGATTCGTTAAATATTCGTATGAGAACAGCAGTGTTAAATAAACATGCAAGATACAAACAATATTTAACAGCACTTACAAAAGGTAGACTAGAAAAACGTCCTATGGATATTATTACTAGATATAGAATGATGACAGATAACTATGTTAAGCATTTAGAAGCCGGTGTTGTTAAGGTGCAAACTAAATGTAGAACAGCTTTTGAAAAGCAAGTGGCATTATTAGATTCATTAAGTCCATTAAAAACAATGGCTAGAGGTTACTCGGTTGCTACAAATGAAAGTGGCAAGTTAGTAAATAAAACTGGAGATGTTAAGTCGCGGTGAAAGCCTAATAGTTAAAGTGTTAGATGGAAAAATTAAAACAAGAGTAGAAGGCGTAGAGGCTTAAGGAGGAAATATGGAAAAGACTTTTGAACAAAGCATAAAAGAATTAGAACAAGTTGTATTAGAACTTGAAAAAGGTGATTTAAGCCTTGATGATGCAATTGCTAAATTTGAAGCAGGCATCAAGCTTTCAAAAGAATGTGAAAGCAAACTAGATACAGCAGAAAAGAAAATAAATGTACTAGTTGGTAAAGATGAATTAAAAGAAGAGCCTTTTGTTGTAGAAGAATAGTTATTTGCACATAATTACAATAGGTGATTATGTGGATAACAAAGATATTAAAACAAAGAAAAACAATAAAATTGTGAATGAAAACAAATTAAATAAAAATGAAGGTACAAATTTAAAGCATGAAGAAGATTATGGTTATGATTTTGTTCCTGCACTTAATAATTCTTTAAATATTGATGAACAAAAGGTAAAAGCTAAAGAGTTAGAAGATATAGAATAATTAAAAAACGGGGGAAAAATGAATAACAAAAGGATATTATATTTAGATATTCTCAAAATAATATCTTGTATAGCAGTAGTTATGATACATGTAACAGCCGATGGATTTAAATATATGAATATCCATTCTGCTTCGTGGAGTGTTGTTACAATATTTAACATTGTGGTAAGGTTTGCTGTGCCGGTTTTTGTAATGGCAAGTGGCGCGGTATTCTTAAATCCAGATAAAAAATTGGATGTTAAAGAATTATGGAAAAAGAATATTTTAAATTTAATTATAATATATATTGTATGGACTTTAATATATGCTGTGTATAAAGTGTATAATAAAGGACTGGATGTAAGTATAATAAATATTTTAAGTTCGGCAGTAAAAAAAAGTTATTACCACTTGTGGTTTATACCAATGCTTATAGGAATATATGCATGTATTCCACTTCTAAAACCTATGGTTAATAGTGGTAAGAAAACAGTAGAGTATTTTTTAACAATATTTGCATTGTTTTAT
The DNA here is from genome assembly GCA_045651205.1 of Clostridia bacterium. Lineage (GTDB taxonomy): Bacteria > Bacillota > Clostridia > TANB77 > CAG-465 > UMGS1649. The sequence continues at coordinate 32,973 of JAZRSA010000043.1, read as the reverse complement.
ATAATACCAAGAACAATAGAACTTTTTGAATTTCCATATTACAAATACATAACTGCAATATTAAGCAGAATACAAATTCCGATGTTAGGATATATATGTTATTTTGTTTTAGGACATTATTTACATACATATGAGCTAACTAAAAAGCAAAAAAAGATGATATATATAGCGGGAATTGTAGCTACTCTGTTAGGAATAGTTGGAACAATGACATATTCATGGCACATGAATAAAGCAATTGTAACGCTTGCAGATAATTTTTCAATTACGACGTTTACTATGTGTATAGCAATGTTTGTTTTAATGAAAAGTTTATTTGAAAACCGAAAAATAAAATTTGAAAAATTAATTATTCATTTATCTAATGCAAGTTTGGGCATATATTTAATACATGTATTAATAAAAGAGATACTTAGAAATCAATTAGATATGCCTTTTACAAATATTTGGAATTTGCCGCTTAATGCAATAATAATGATAATAGGAAGTTATCTAATTACAGTTGGATTAAGTAAGATTCCAGTTATAAATAAATATATAGTATAAAGTGAGGAAAATAAAATGAGTGAATTTACAATTAAAGATATAGTTGCATTATGCAAAAACAGAGGATTTATATATCCTGGTTCAGAAATATATGGTGGTCTTGCAAATACTTGGGATTATGGTCCTTTAGGTACAAGACTTAAAAACAACATTAAAGATACTTGGAGAAAAAGATTTATCCAAGAAAGAAAAAACAGCTTTGAAGTTGATGCAGATATATTAATGCATCCAAGAGTATGGGAAGCAAGTGGTCACGTAGCAAGTTTCTCAGATCCACTTCTAGACTGTAAAGAATGTAAAATGAGACTTAGAGCAGATAATCTAATAAACGATTTTGATGAAAATGCTCACGCAGATGGTATGACTAAAGAACAAATGGTAGAATACATTACTGAACACAAAATACCATGTCCAAAATGCGGAAGCTCAAATTATACAGGTATAAGAGAATTTAACTTAATGTTTGCAACACAAAGAGGTGTTACTGCAGATAACCAAATGACAGTATATTTAAGACCTGAAAATGCTCAAGGTGAGTATGTTAACTTCTTAAATGTTCAAAGAACAATGAGAGCTAAACTACCATTTAGTATTGGTCAAATAGAGAAAGCATTTAGAAATGAAATAACACCAGGTAACTTTACATTTAGAACAATAGAATTCGAACAAATGGAATTCCAAACTTTCTGTAAAGAAGGTGAGGATGAAGAATTATATGCATACTTCAAAGAATATGGTAAAAAATATTTCATGGATTTAGGTTTACCAGCTGAAAAATTAAGATACCATGATCATGAAAAATTAGCATTCTATGCTAAAGCTGCTTGTGATATAGAATATTTATTCCCATTTGGTTGGGGTGAAATAAACGGTACTCACAACAGAACAAACTATGACTTAACAAGACACCAAGAATTCAGTGGTACAAGACAAGAATATATTGATCTTGAAACTAACGAAAGATATATTCCATATATCATTGAATCTACATATGGTCTAGATAGAACAGTTCTAGCAGTTATGTGTGAAGCTTATGAAGTACAACAATTAGGTGAAGGTGATGAAAGAGTAGTATTACACTTAAGCCCAAGAATAGCTCCAATTAAAGTAGCAGTTCTTCCTTTATCTAAGAAATTATCTGAAAAAGCTAACGAAGTATATGATATGTTAAGAATGAAATATATGTGTGACTATGATGAATCAGGAAGTATCGGTAAGAGATATAGAAGACAAGATGAAATTGGTACTCCATACTGTATTACAGTAGACTTCGATACTTTAGAAGATGGTACAGTAACAGTAAGAGATAGAGATACTATGGAACAAGTAAGAGTTAAGATAGATGAACTTGAAGCTTACTTTGGAAATAGATTTGATATCTAATTAAAGTAATAAATAAAATATTTATAAAGCTTGGAAATATGTAGCGGTTTGTGATATAATAGCCGTACATAAAACTAAGCTTTTTTGTTTAATAGGGGGATATATGAATAAAATTAATATAAAGAAAAATATACTTCAGATAATATGTATATTAGCATTGTTTGTATGTGTGGTATTTCTTTGCCCAAAAACTATGCAAAATGATACATTTTGGAGTATCAAGGTTGGAGAAAAAATAGTTGATGAATGGACTTGGGAAGTAGATGACTTGTCTATGCATGATGGACTAAAATATGTAGCACATCACTTTTATACAGATGTTATTATTTATTTTATATATGCAGTATCGGGCTTCTTTGGATTATATATATTTGAGATAGTAATGGCATGTGGTCTTGCAATTGCACTATACTTTATGAATAAAGAAATAAGTGGCAGCAAAAAATTGGCATATTGTATGACTGGATTACAAATGCTTTTAATGTTACCATATATTTCTGTAAGAGCACAAATGATAAGTTATATATTATTTGTTATAGAAATGTTATTATTAGAAAAAATTAGAAAGAATGATAAACTTAAATATTACATATGGCTTCTTGCAATTCCACTTTTACTTACAAACTTCCATATGGGAGTAGCACCATTTTATTTTATAATTTTAGGGGTATATGGGTTAGAATGTATAAATCTTAAATTTTTATGGATTGAGCCTAATACAAATCCAAGCGCAAGTAGGTTAAAGAAGTTAGTATTGTGTGGTGTTATTGGCGTATTGCTATTATTTGTAAACCCTTATGGTTTAGATGGAGTATTATATCCATTCAAAACAATAGGAAATGAATTTATAAATAGTACAATAATGGAATTTCAACCATTTTCTATGAATAACACTATTTCAATATTACAAGTTGGATATATAATGCTAGTAATGTTTATTTTTATGGTTAGTAAAGCAAAAGTAACTCTAAAAGATATGTTATTAATATTTGGAACATTGTTTATGCATTTTATGGCTTTTAGATATACAGGATTATTTATAATTTGTAGTGCGGGAATTTCTGTATATATATTAGATGTAATAAATAGATTAAAGATAGATAAAATAGATAAAATGTCTTTTGTATTAACAAGTATTTTAATGTTATTAGTAGTAGGTATGAATGCATATAGTGACGAAGGATATCTTGAGGATATAGTAGCTCCAGTCGAAGCGGTAGAGGCATTAAAAGAAAATATGAATGAAGATACAATATTGTATAACGAATATAATTGGGGAGCATATTTAATGCTAAATGGTATAAAACCATTTATAGACTCAAGATGTGATTTATATACATCGGAATATAACGAAGGCGTAACTGTAGCAGATGACTGTAACAAGATATCTAGATTATCTGAAGGATATAAAGAGGCGATGGAAAAATATAATTTTAATACATATTTAGTTATGACGGATGGATTAACAAGAATAGTATTAGACGCAGATGAAACATTTGAAATTATTTATACAGACGACACAGCGACGTTGTATCAAAAGAAAAAATAAATTTAAATAAAAAGGATAATGAACAATTCATTATCCTTTTTGTATATATAATTGTATATATAATAAATTGCGCATAGTATCTTCCATTTTAAAAAAATATGTAATATAATCATAAAAGATAAAGAGGGGATAGATATGGAAAATTATGAAGAACTAAAAAAACATGTAAATATATTATTAGTAGATGACGACTTAGATTATATACAAGTAACAGCTTTTTTCTTAAAAACTAAAGGATATAATGTAGATATAGCTACAAGTGGATCTGACGCTATAAACAAAGTTAGCGCTGGTAATTTCCATATTATATTATTAGACTACTATATGCCAGAACTTACGGGTGAAGATGTAGTAAATAAAATTCGCGAATTTAATGATAGAGTAATTATAATATTACAAACAGGTTTTGCTGGACAACAACCACCAGAAGAAACGCTAAAAAGACTTAACATACAAAATTATCATGATAAGTCTGACGGTGTTGAAAAGTTATTATTACAAGTAACAGCAGCTGTTAGAATATTTAATCAACAAAATTTAATAGAGCTTTCTAGATATAGAATTAATGCTATGGGTAAATTAGTTAAAGGAATAGCAGAAGAATTAAAAACACCATTATTATCTATAGGTGCAAGTATGGAAGCTACTAAAATATTAGTAGATAGTATTAAATCTGATGCTGGTGATGAGGCATATGGTAAATTAAATGCTGCATATTTAAATAGTAAGAGCCAAATAGAAAGAATAGATAAGATTTGTAAAACAATAATTAATCAAACAGATGAAGGTTCGGCTAAAGTTGGGTTAACAGTAAAAGACATAGTAGAAACATTGAAATTAATGACAGCAAATGAAATGAGAACATGTGGTGTAACTTTTGAAGAAAATATAGCATTAAAACAAGACTCGTATGTATATGGCGCTATAGATGATGTTATATTTATACTTTGCGAAATTGTTCATAAATTAGTAGAAAAATTAAGTGCTGGTGACAAGGTTGTATTAAATATACGTGAAAACGATAGTGCGTGGTATATTTCTTTAAGTAGTGATAAAGCACAACAATTAAACAAAACTCAAATATATTTAATTAGAAATATTATAGGTAGAATTGATGGTATTGGTTTTGAAGAAATTGCAAATCAATATGTCATAGAGCTTAAAAAGAATAAAGGAGAATAATTATGGGTGGAAATAAATTAATGGGAGTTGCTGTAATATTATTAGGAATAGCGCTAATAGTGTTAGGTGTAGGAATGGAAGCTCGTAAAATAAATACAAATGAAACTAATGGCGGCGGAAAAGAAATTGTTAAGCCGTATAGCGATAGCGGGTATGTAGAAGTAGTAGACTAGTAATATTAAAGAGGTTATTTAATTAACCTCTTTTTTAAATTCAATAGTATTGGCAAATATATAAAAATATAGTATAATATTAAAGTACACGGGGGTGTACTGGTTTCGACGGCTATTTTAAAGTACAGGTAGCGAGTAGTGGATGGTCGCTTTGGCCACTATAAAAAAGCGAAATTTAAATTTAAACGCTGATAATAGATTAGCAATGGCTGCTTAGTATAGCGCCTGTTCATATATTTTTCGCCGTAGGGAATATATGGGCATCAATTATACGGAAAACAAAGTTATTCTTGCCATTAGAATAATGGGTAATTAAATGGCTACTGGATATAAGTTTTGTATCTATTACAAGTATCTGGGAAATAATAAATAGATACTGCACTCGGAGAAGCAGGTATGTATAGAAATTTTCGGACATGGGTTCAATTCCCATCACCTCCACCAAATAAAGCACTAATCAGAAATGGTTAGTGCTTTTATTTAACTTTTCTTGTACGTGTATCAGCTTGATTTATTATGTAAATTAGTGTATACTTATAGCGGTATATTTAATGAATCCTTTTTATGGATGATTGTATCATTTAACAAAATAATTATTTTAGGAGGATAGCTAATGCTTTCAAAAGAACAAAAAGAAAAATTACGGAAGATACATATCTACGAAGTGTCTAACGAAGAAAAGAAAGGCAAAGCAATTGTAAGAAAGTTAGTTCCAAAAGGTAAGAAGGACAAAGAAAAATCTTGTTTTAAAGAAGTTGCATTTAAGATTACCAGTACTTATGAAATACTGGAGGATGTTATTGTACGAATCTTGGCAAATGGTTTTTCGAAGGTAGAAAGAGTTGCTCCAGCGAATGCAAATTGTATTGTACGAGTTTACCAGAAACTGCATCATAATTATGACTCGAGTATGATATTCAATTTGTATGGCGCAGATGTTTTTGTAAGACATGGTTCTAAATGGACGTCTGAATGTGAAGGAACAGGAAGAGAGTTTTATTTAGACTATACAAAATGTTTGGTCGGCCAATGGCTGTATCAAGATGAGGAAATTATTTTTGATACAGATTTTGTAGATTTCTATGTCAGAGTATTTCCTGAAGAAAAGCAAGTGTAACGTTTATCAAACAGGAGGAAGAATAATGTTTGGAGTTAGTTTAACTGTTGTTTTAATTGCAGCTCTTGTAGGGGCAGTTATAGGCGGTGCGGTAGTGGGCTTTGTGTGTTATCGTAAGGGATACAACAAGATGCATAAAGAAGCGCATGAGTATGCAAAGTTGCACCTGCTTGGATTTAATCTATAAAATAAAACTGGAGGAAAAAATATGAAGATAACAGAACTACCGGCATACATACGGTTAAGGGAATGGTTTGATTCTAAGGGTTATACCGAAGGAATAAAGGACGACATGCCAATATATTGTTGGGATGGTGGTTGGAATAGTTCAAGTAATTTGGAAACAGGCCATTACGTATATGCAATTGAACATTCTCGTATCAAATTCGTTGATGTGCCGGCTATGCATAGAACAAGGGAGTTTTTCTTACACGCATTATCTGGTGCATATGAAGAGCTTGTTGCTTATGTAAAAAAGCATATTGCAGATTTTGATAAGCAATTCTTCAAAGATCATATAGCTACGGAATATTACTGCCTTGAGTTTGCTTTAAATGATTTTGAGTATATGCCACTCGAATACATCGATGAAGAGATGGTGGCGTGTGCTATGTTTAGAGCAATAAATATGCGCTACGTTGAAAGACGAGGCGATTGCGATGACTGGTTCTATTCTGTTTATAGAAGAAAACCTGAAGTGCTCACGCAAGACTTATATATTCTTGGAGCAAGATGCTTTGGTGAAAGAAGAGGTGGAGTAAATAAATTCCTTTCAATTACGCCCAAGGAGTATAGAACTGAGGAATATTATTACGCGTTGTGTTTAAACAACAGCACCCCAGTAATGGAAGATATTCCTGAAGAGATCCTCACTACAAGATTTCTTGTAAGTTTGCTTAATGAAAGTACGGAAAATATTCGTAGCTTCAGCGAGAAAGCACTTGAAAGAGAAGCAACAATGCATGGAAGAGGAACAGTGAAGTTTTGGCAGGCAGCTATAATCAACGACGGATATAGAATTAGGGATATTGCTCTTAATGAAGAAAGAATAAATTTCTTCTTATCTCTTTATGATAAGGATACATCACAGTATGAATATGGTTTCAAGAACCATTATAAGAATTATCTTAGAGAGAAGAACAAAGAGGAGAGACCTAGAAATACTACCAGTGAGCTTGCTGGTATGATGGCTCTTATGGGAGCAATGTCAGGTCTGTCAAATGATGATGCTATAGACCAGAGCACGGAGTTCATGAAAGGGGCAACCAACAGAAAAACACATCTTCCTATACATTATGCTAGTTGGGTACCGGAAAAGTATTCTAAGGTATATGATAAAGAAGAGTATCTCTTGGAAGTCTACAAGAAGCTTGGCATTCAAGTTGAAGGCGAAGCGGATTACTTTTACTATGATGTCGTTATTCCGGAAACACTTTCTGTATCTATGGTTGAAGGAGACTATGTCGTAAAAGATAAAGAAGGAAACATTCTTATTCGTTATTACGACAGAGGCCCGTTTTATGACAGAGCGGTTAATGTAACAGAGGTTAATGTTACACTTTAACAAGTTAACGAATATTAAAGAGGAGTTCTACATTTGTAGAACTCTTTTTTTATTTTTACTACATATTTTGTTCATAACTTGCATTTGAAAAACACTTAATATATAATGGCTAGTATAAGGGGGAGACTAAAGATGAAAGAAGTTTCACTAAATTTTGAAGGTCTAATATATTACATGGAAGATGAAGAAATGAAGCAAATGGAGCAAGAAGTTTTAAGAGCTCATGATATGTTAGAAGAAAGAACAGGCGCAGGAAGAAGTATGCTAGGTTGGAAAGACTTGCCTGAAAGAATTACAGAAGAAGAAATCGCTAAAATTAAAGTTGCGGCGGATAAGATAAGAACTCAAGCTGAAGTGCTTGTTGTAATAGGAACAGGTGGATCATACTTGGGCGCGAAAGCAGTTATAGATATGTTATCTGACCCATTATACAACATGCAACCAAACAGCAAGAGAAATGGACCACAAGTGTTGTTTATAGGAAACAACTTAAGTGGTAAACATTTAAGAAGTGTAATTGAGTATATTGAAGATAAAGATGTAGCAGTAAATGTTATATCTAAATCTGGTACTACATTAGAACCAGCAGTAGCTTTTAGAATATTGAAGCTATTTATGGAAGAAAAATATGGTATAAGCGGTGCAGCAGAAAGAATATATGTAACTACAGATGCTGAAAAAGGATTACTTAGAGAAATAGCTATAAAAGAAGGTTATGAAACATTTGTAATTCCTCATGATGTTGGCGGAAGATACTCAGTATTATCTCCAGTAGGACTTCTTCCAATAGCTGTAGCTGGAATAAACTTTGAAGATATTCTAGATGGCGCGTTATTTGCAAGGCATATGTTTAATGTACGTAAATTAGAAGATAATGATTGTTATAAATATGCAGCTGCAAGAAATATATTATATAGAAAAGGTAAAGATATAGAAGTAATGGCAACATACGATCCTACTTTACAATATTTTGTTGAATGGTACAAACAATTATTTGGTGAAAGTGAAGGAAAAGATGGAAAGGGAATATTCCCAGCAGGCGTTACATTTACAGCAGATCTTCATTCTATGGGACAATTGTTACAAGATGGCAAGCGAAATCTATTTGAAACAGTTATAAACATTGATGTAGATAAAAGCTTTATAAAAGTTCCTGAAATAGAAAACAGTATGGATAATTTAGACTATATTGCAGGTAAAACAATATCTGAATTAAATAAAGTTGCAGAAAAAGCAACTTGTATGGCTCATATGGAAGGTGGCGTACCTATAATTGAAATAAATGTAAAAGAACTTAATGCATATAGTGTAGGGCAATTAATATACTTCTTTGAAAAAGCATGTGCAATAAGTGGATATATCTTAGGAGTAAATCCATTTGATCAACCGGGTGTTGAAGAATATAAAAGAAGAATGCGCGAAATGTTAAATAGAGACTAAAAAATATATATTAAGATATACAATAAGTCGTAAATGTTAAAAAAAGTTTACGACTTATTGTTTTGTTTGATGCTGTATATTGTTAAGCAAGAGATTATTTAGAACGGTGTTAACATAATTTTAACATTTTTCTTTACATTTAATTCGTATTGTGATATAATTTAACTGTATTTAGGAATTATTTCGGTCTAAAATACATAAGAATAAGTATAAAGCACATAAGGAGGAAATGAAGTGGAAATATACAGTGAAAACAATATTGTTACTTTAGGTGGAACAGTAGCATCAACACTAACAGAAAGTCACGAAATTTATGGTGAAAAATTTTACAGATTCTATATTGAAGTAGATAGATTAAGCGGTATGACAGATAAAATACCTGCAATTATATCTGAAAGATTAATTGATGTAAATAACTTTGAAATTGGTAAATTAATAAAAGTTGAAGGTCAATATAGATCATATAATCAAGTATTAGAGAATGGTAAATCTAAATTAATTCTTTCAGTATTTGTAAAAGATATTACAACAGGAGAATTAGATGAAAAAACAAAGATGGAAAATTCTTTAACATTAATTGGTTGTATTTGTAAACCACCAATATACAGAAAAACTCCATTAGGAAGAGATATAGCAGATGTATTAGTAGCAGTAAATAGAGCATATAATAAATCGGATTATATACCATGTATTCTTTGGGGAAGAAATGCAAAATTCTGTCAAAACTTAGCTATAGGAACAAACGTTAAGTTAGAAGGAAGAATTCAAGCTAGAGAATATGAAAAGAAATATGAAGATGGAACTGCTGAAAAAAGAGTAGCATATGAAGTATCTGTTTCTAAATTTGAAGAATACAAAAAAGAAGACTAAAAGAAATAATTAAACGGAACTTAGGCACTTAGTTTTATACTAAGTGCTATATTTTATGCTTAGAGGGTTAATATGTTTATTGTTTTTGTATAATGTAAAGTGCAGATGAGGTCCGGTAGTCATACCGTTTAGCTTACCGTTTGATAGATATTTTGGACCTACGTAGGCAACAAGTTGTTTAGCATATACATAATCGCCTTTGGAAACTATAAATGGTTTTGAAATATGACCGTACAAAGATTTGTAGCCGTTAGAATATGTAATAATTATAGAATTGCCATAGCCATTCATATATCCAATAAAACTAACAGTGCCAGAAGCTAAGGAGTAAAGTGGTGTCCCTACAACTAATGGTATATCTATTCCGTTGTGAAAGTGGTAATAATTAAGAGTTCTATATCCATAGTATGAAGAAATAGTATATCTTTTGTTGGTTATAGGGAAATATAAAGAATTGTTAGTATCAGTAGAAGATAATGCGGATATAGATAATAAAATTATAGTTGCTAATATAAATATTTTTTTAAACATATGGTTATATTAACAGTGTAAAAGTACTTTGTCAAATTAGAATAATTGTCGAAAAATGTAGTGAAGAAATATAGCAAATATTACATTAATATTACAAATGAAAAAAATAGTTGCATAAATTAAAATCGCGTGGTAAAATACAGGTATATCATAAATAAGGAGGATAAATTATGAAAAAATTAATGAAAGTTGTACCAGTATTAATGTTAGCAGTGCTTGTATTTACTAGTGTATATGCACAAAGCGTTAATAACCTTGGAAACTTAACATATGGCGGAACTGCTTCAGGTATCGTAAGCAAAACTGCTGGTGGTATGTGGGCAACAGTTGTAACAATAGTTCAAATACTTGCTGTTGCAGCAGTTGTATTCGCTGGTTTAAGATACATGTTCGCTTCTGCAGATCAAAAAGCAGATATCAAAAAGAGCATGGGAACATTAGCAATTGGTGCTGTTCTAGTATTCGGTGCTACTACAGTTATCAAATTCGTTTCTAACGCTGCTAACCAAGTTGTTAAAACAAACTAATAAACAAAAACTTAACAAGAGCAAATTGCTCTTGTTTTTTTTATGTTTAAAAGCTTTAATATTACAAAAACATTACAAAATGCCAGTAGGTATAAAAAAGTGTTGCATAACCAAAAAATAAATGGTAAAATTCAAGTATAGTATGAGAGAGGTATAAATATGAAAAAAATAATAAAAGTATTACCGGTTTTAATGTTAGTGATGTTTTTTGCGTTTTCAAGTATATATGCAAATAACTATATAGATGTTCCTACTACAGGACCTGGTGGAACAGCGTCAGGTGAGGTAAAACTTGCTGCAGGAAAAACATGGGCAACAGTTATAAATATAGTTCAAATACTTGCTGTTGCATCTGTTGTATTTGCGGGTGTTAGATATATGCTTGCTTCTGCAGATCAAAAAGCAGATATAAAGAGAAGTTTAGGAACATTGGCTATTGGAGCTATATTGGTATTCTGTGCATCAACTGTTATTAAATTTGTTGTTAATTCAGCAAATCAAGTTATTAAAACTAACTAAGATAATTATGGTAGCAAGAGAAGAAACTCTTGCTATTATTAAAACGATTAATATTACAAAAACATTACAAAATGCTAGAGGGCATAAAAAAATGTTGCATAACTAAAGAATAAATGGTAGAATTCAAGTATAAGTTATAGGGTATATAATAACTATATAAAAGTAGATAAGGAGAAAAAATAATGAAAAATAAGATAATAGCGAGTATAATGTTAATTTGTATGGCTGTGTTTGTAGGTTTTGCAACTACTGCATTTGCTGTAAACGCAAGCTTTCCGTCAGAAGCAGGGTCTGTGTCTTCAAAACTTTCTACAGCTTTTGGAAACACATGGCAATCTGTAATGACAATAGTTCAAATAGTATCTGTTGCAACAGTTGTATTTGCTGGTGTTAGATATATGTTTGCATCTGCTGAACGTAGAGCAGATATCAAAAAAGGTTTAACTTTCTTAGCAATAGGTGCGATATTAGTATTTGCTGCATCTACAGTTGCTACATTTGTTGTTAGAGTTGGAGATCAAATTATATAACAACAAAATATAAACAAGAGATAAAATAATGAGGTGGAAAAATGATTAAAAAAATATTAGTAAGTATGTTATTGTTTGCATTATTAATAACACCAAGCGTTGTAAACGCAGGACTTCTAGATGATATTATGAAACAAGGTACAAACTTTGTAAGAAATAGTAGATCTGAAAATATAGGTTCTAGTATAGCATCAATTGTTAGAAATGATGTAATGCCAGTTGTGTTTAGTATAGGTACTCTAATATTTGCTGCAATAACAGTAATTTTAGGTGTAAAGTTTATTTGGTCAAGTGCTGAAGGAAAATCTGAAGTACAAGAAGCATTACCAGGATTTGTTATAGCTATAGTGTTCTTCTATTTAGCAGAACCACTTGTAAACTTCTTATTAGGAAGCACTTCTAGTATAACAGGTATAACTAATACAAATTCTTTAAACTGGTCAAACGGTGGTGGAACTGTAAGTTGGGCAACATTAGCAGGTACAGTGATAAGAGTTGTTAACTATGTAGTTAAATATTTAGCATTAGCTGGATTAGTATATCTTGGTGTTAGATATATGATTGCTTCAGCTGAAGGAAAAGCAAGTATGAAAACAAATATGGGCGGAGCAGTAATTGGTATTATATTTGTATTCTTAGCATCAAATGTAGTTCAATTTTTCATCAATACTGGAGAAGATATACTGTAAAAAAGAGTATAAAATGGTATATAAAAAAGCAAATATTTCATAAATATTTCAAAGAAAATACAGAAATATATAAAAGTAAAAAAAGGGCGAGAGAAAACGGCAGAAATGTTGTATTCTTCCGCCCTTTATGATATATTTTAAGAGATAAATAGGAGGTTAATAATGGGTAATACTTATGGAGTTCCAAGAAGTGCAAAAGGTGAATCGAGAATACTATATGTCTTTACTGTAAAATCATTAATAGCAACAGCTATTATGGGTGCAATAGGGCTAATACCATATAACATATTAGCAAAGCTTGAAATGAAGACAGCGGGTATAATTGTTGTTGTGTGTTTTGCAGCTCTTGGCTACGGTATAATGACATTAAAAATACCAGATGCTCCGATAATGGGGAAATTTAGAAGAGCTGGTGGCGAACAATTAAGTGATATATTGATTCGTACGCTTACTTTTAGCAAAAGAAAAAAGATTTACGTGTATCGTAAGGGAGGAAAGAAACTATGGGACAAGAAGTAATAATATTAATTGCTCTAGGTACGGTATTAGTTGTAGCAGGTTTTGTGTTTATGCTTTCTAAAGGCAAACCACAACCAACACAAGAATCGTTGGGTTCGGATGGAAAACCGCAACCGCCACCTGAAGTAAAAAAAGTAAAAAGAGTTGAAAAACCAGTAGAACAACATGATATGAGTGGGTTTATTAAATTTGATAAAATCGCAAATGACATGATATATCAAAATAATGGTGAAAAATACTCAATGGTTCTACAATGTAAAGGTGTTAACTACCATCTAATGTCTGAAATTGAACAAATGGCAGTTGAAGAAGGATTTATAATGTTCCTTAACACATTAAAATATCCAATTCAATTATATGTTCAAACCAGATCAGTAGATTTGTCTGAAAATATAAAAACATATAAAGACAGAGTTAAAGGATTTATAGATAAGCAAAATGAAGTAGCTGCAAAATGTTCAGAAGTTGAAGATGATGTAGATTCAACTAACGAAGAAATAAGCTACATGAGAAAAGAAAAGCTTAAATACACTAACATTGCAGAATATGTATCAGATATAACAAGATATGTTGAACGTATGGCGTTAAATAAACATATGCTACAAAGAAATTTCTATATCATATTCTCATACAACAAAAACGAATTAGCTACTATGGAGAAATTCACTAAAGAAGAATATGAAGATATGTGTTATAGAGAGTTATATACAAGAGCTCAATCAATAATAAGCTCGCTTGCAACATGTTCTGTAAGTGCTAGAGTTTTAACTTCAAATGAAGTTGCACAATTAGTTTATTCAGCATTAAATAAAGATGATGAGAAATTAATGAATATTAAGGATGCATTAGAAGCAGGATTATTCAGACTATATACTTCAAGTGAAGATGTGCTTAAGAAGAAGAGAGAAATGATAGATGCCGAACTACAAAAAGAAGGTATGAAGCGTGTTGAACAAGTAGTTGAACAAGCAAGAGCTAAAGGACTTCTTGTAACAGAAGCAGAAAGCGAAGAAGCTCTTCAAAAAGAAATAGATAAAAGAGCTATAAAAATAATAGATCAATCTGAAGTTGATGAAGGTATAAAAAACACATTAAAAGAAGTTGTAAAAGACAATAGAAGAGAAAGAGTTAAAAAGCTAAAAGAATTAGCAGGTGAAGATGAGGAAACACAACCAACTAAAAAATCACCTGTAATAACAGAATCAGTTTTAACAGCTGGAGATGTTTTAGAAGATAAAGTAGATGCTGATGAAGTTTTAGAGGATATACCACAACCTAAAGCAGAAGCTGCAGAAGAAGTGGTAACAGAAGTTAAACAAGAAGAAACAGTGGTAACACAAGCTCCATATCAACCAATAGTAAGTGAAGATGATGAAATTGTAACTACACCAGTAGTTGAAGAAGTTAAGCAACCTGAACCTGAGGTGGTTGAAACTCAACCAGAGCCACAAGTTCAAGTAGGCCCACAACCATTTTCACCACTAGCAGGATTAGATGATATATTGGACGATGATGATATCATAGTAGATACAAAGGAAGGAGAGAATTCAAATGAAGGATAATAAACCAGTAAAAGAAGAGATGATACAAGCTAGCGAAGAAGAACAAGATGTCTTAAGTCTTAACAAATCAAATTTGAAAGATTTAATATCACCTTCGGGTATAGATGCATCACATTATGATTACTTGGAAATATTTTCAAAGGTTTCTCGTTATGCTCGTACATTCTATGTAACAACACTTCCAAGACAAGCAACCTTCCCATATTTCTTAACGGACATATATAATTTTGGAGATATAAACACATCAGTATATATAAATCCAATACCTGAAACTGTTTCTCAAACAGATCTTAATAGAACAATCGTTGAGCTACAATCTGAAAGATTAGTTGCACAAGATAGAGGAGATATAAACAGAGAATCAGTACTTGCAATAAAACAAGCAGAAGCTGAACAACTAAGAGACCAAATAGCTTCTGGTTATAACAAATTATTCGAAGCTACAATGATTTCAACATTATTTGCTTATTCTAAAGCAGAACTTGATAAAATGTCTGAATTATTATCAATGGAAGCTTCAAAGAGTATGATTGGTATGAAAGCAGCTTGGGCAATTCAAGAAGAAGCATTCCAAGCAAACTTACCACTTAATACAAGCACTATTAAGAGAAAACATACTTTTGATAGAGGTTCGATGGCAACAGTATTCCCATTCGTAACTTCAGAAGTTGGACATGATACAGGTGTTCCAATAGGAATAAATAAACAAACAGGATTACCAATAATATTTGATAACTTCCATAGAAGCCTTACAAACTATAACATGGTTATCTTCGGAAAATCTGGTTCTGGTAAATCCGTAACAATCAAAACAATAATGGCAAGAAGTGCGGTTCTAATGGGAATCGAAAGTCTAGTAATAGATGCCGAAGGAGAATACGTAGTAGTTGCTGAATCGCTTTGTGGATTTAACGTAACAATAAGTCCAACAAGTGATAAAATTATAAATATATTTGATATCGATGCCGAAGTTGTAAAAGATGAAATTACAGGTCGTGAAAGACATGTTGTTAACGTAGAAAACAAAGTAGAAGACGTTACACAAGCTCTTCTTACAATGGCAAGAGGTTCAACAAGAAGTACAGAAGTTAACGAATTAACAAAACAAATAATTGGTGAAATAGTTTCTGAAGAATATCAAGCAGTAGGGATTACATCAAACCCTGATAGCTTGTTTGAAGATGAAGGAACATCATTTGGAGATGCAAGTGATATTTCACTAGGAAGAAAAAGAAAATTATTACCAACAATCGGTAGTTGGTATGAAAGACTGCTAGTTAAAGCAGAAGAAAATGATAATGTGGATTACCAATATCACTACAGTTATTTGACTAAGGTTATGAAACAATATTGTAGAAAATATGACGGACAAATGGCATATTTCGATGGTCAATCAACATTCGATTTATTAGATGGTTCATTATTTATCAACATAGATATATCTCAACTTGAGGAAAAGTTTGCAAGACCACTTGCACAACAAGTACTTCTAACATGGGTTTGGGAAAAATATGTTAAGAAAAATAGTGAAAATAAAGGAAAGGCAAGAAAGAAGAGAGTTCTTGTAGATGAAGCCTGGATGCTTCTAGATTATCCGGAAGCGGTTGTATTCTTAAATACAATGGCAAGACGTGCCAGAAAGAGAAATGTTTCGCTTGCGGTTGTATCACAAAAATTCCAAGACTTCTATGAAAAGAAAGAAGCACAAGCTATCCTTACTTCTTCAGAAATTAAGTTATTCCTAGCGCAAGATAAATCTGAAATAGCTTACTTAAAAGAAGTATTCAAACTTAGTGAAGGTGAAACAGACTTCCTACTAACTTGTGTAAGACGGAGAAGGTCTATTAAAGATTGGACAAGAATCTGCAGTTATTGCAATTAGACCAACACAAAAAGAATTCCAATTCGTTGAGACAAACTTATCTAAGCTTGCCGAAATGAATAAATCATAAAGAAAAGAGAGTGATAAAGGGTGAAAATAAAAAATAAGAAAAAAATTATAGCGTTATCAATTGCAATATTATTTGCAGTTGTAATGCTTACAACAGTAGAAGCGGCTGTAACCAATTCAGGAAGTACAGGATTAACAACAAATGACAACTGGATAGAAAACCTTGGAACTAAATTGTTATCAGCACTCGGAAATTTATTGGGATTTGCTTTTTCAGGTATATTCTCATTTATAACACCGTTAATAAGTGGATTATCTGCAGTATTGTTATTTACATTAGTTACAATATTTGCTACTTCCACAGGTGAATATATATTACCAATGCCAGATAATGTGGTATTTAATAAAATGCCGTTCTTAGACGCGAACTTTATAAATCCACACCAAAGATCATTAATAAAACAAATAGGTGGAACTTTTATAGGAGACCTATTCATGTCGTTTCAAACAGTTGCAATAACAGTATTTATAGTTGCTGCAATGGTAACAGGTTTAAAAATAGCTCTTTCAACAATTGCTGCTAAAAGAGCACAATATAAACAAGTAGCTATGAAATGGCTTATGGGATTCATAATGCTATTATGCTTAAGATGGATATTAGCAGGTATATTCTTAATAAACGAAACATTAGTATTAGCATTTGCAAAAATTGCAAAATCTTCGGATTTTAGTATTTCTGTTACTCCAACAGTACCAGTTCCGATAATAGGTAAGATAATACAAGATGTAATTGGTGGAATTAAGAAATTATTTACAGGATCATCAGGATTTCCGGTACCTGGATATTTAGGCCTTATAATGTATAGTATGTTTGCAGGTTTTACAGGAGACATCGTTGGATCCATCGTTGGATTTGTTATATTAGGACAAACAACAGTAATATTAGGTTCATACATTAAGAGAATGTTTATGTGTATGTTCTTAGGAGTTATTTCTCCGTTAATAATTGCAACAGATACAATAGTTGCTGTTTCAGGTGGACAATCACAAGTATTTAAGTCGTGGTTAAAAAACTTTATATTTACAGTATTCTCACAATCTTTCCATGCAGCATATATGGTAGTTGCATTTAGATTTATGAAGCAGGCTACAGGAGTTGCAAATATATCTTCTACATTAGCTTCAATAATTGTAATTACTTTAACAACTGGTCTTGTTAAGATGGAAAAAATGTTAAAAGGAATGTTCGGTTTCGGAGATTCTATGGCAGGAAGCTTAGCAGATGGAAAGAAAGGTATGAAGAAAGCTATGGGTGCTGTTGCAGGACTTGCTGCTGCATCTAGAGCTCTTGCAGATAACAAACCTAAATTTGATGCTGCAAGAAAACAAAAAGCTGCATACACTGCAGAACAAAATAGAATTCTTAATGGTCGTAGAGCGGCTAACAATGCTTCAAATGCATATACTGCAATGAAAGAAGCTAAAGCTAATGGAAACATGGCTGAATACTATAAACAAAGAAAAATTGCAGCAGATGCAAACAGAGAAGCAAAAGGTTACGGTTATGAATTTAAAAACGGAACAATCAATATTACAGGTGGTAATATACAAGCTACTGGCGGTCAAGGAACTGGTGGTGGTTCTGGTTCAGGAACTGGTAATGGAAAACAAGATTACTTACAATCTGTATTAAGTAGCAATGCATCAAGACAACCACAAACTGATGATGAAAGACTACAAGTATTATCTGATGCAAATAAAGCTGCAACTCGTGAAATGACATCTGCAGGTCTAGCAATGATAATGGGACCAGCAAACCTTGCAGCCGGTGTTGGTATCGGTATAGGTATGGATGATGATATCGGTGAAGCATTATTCAAGGGTGGTATGATTACTACTGGATTAGATAAAGCTGCTGAAGGTATTGGACGTAGTGCTGGTAGAGTAAAAGGCGACAACGAACAATTAGTAGACAGAAGAAACGCACAAGATGTTGGTGCTACTGTTAGAGCTACAAGAACTGAAAAATCAACAGTAGAAGCGGCGTTAACATTTGACGTAGCTAAATTAAGTGCCGATCTTAAGAAAGAATTCCGTGGCTTAGGTGAAGTTTTCGGAAATCAAGTAAGAAGGGAACTAAAAGAAATAGACAAAGATGTAGATAATGAATATTAATGAGGATGTGAAGAGATGATAGAGAAAACAAAGAAAATATTGATGGCTGTACTTAGTACAATAGTTATAGTTTTCATAGTATATGGTGTTTTCATATTAGTTGGTAATCAGTTTAAAAAGCCAGATCTATTAACAAAAGATGAAATCCAATTATACGCGTTAGAAAGTAATAGAGTATTAAATTATTCGACTTATTATTTCGTACGCGATTGTATAGAAAATATAGCAGAAGGAGCTAGAAGAGGTCAATATAACGAATTATATAATTGTTATATGGAAGAGTATAAAGAAGAATATTCAAAAAGTGATATTTACGCTGAACTAAAAGAGTTCAGCGTAGAAGGAGCTGAGTATTCAATAGATGAAATATACCATGTAGATGGTATGTACATAATTGAATATGAAATAAATGGACAAGATAGAACAATATTAATGACAATGAATTCAAAAGAAACTAGCTATCAATTTGCCATAGTTAAATAGGAGGGAAAAATGTTAAGTTATGAAAAACAAAGACAATTATTAATAGTAGGAATACTAGGAATAATTTTAGTAGTAATTCTAGCAATAGTAGCCCTAGTATTAATATGGCGTCCAGAACCTGAAGCAAAAAAGGTATTTAAAGTTGGACAAGTAGATGGAGTATCACTTACTGAAGATGATATGCTAAATGAATATTATACTAGAATTAAAACAATGCTAGAAAATTCAGATGTTGAAGGAATATGTGATATAGTTGGAGAAGATTATTACTCATATACTGGAAAATCAAGAGAAGATATAAAACAAATGTTAGAAGATTCTTCTATGTTAGGGAAATCGGTTGCATTAGAAGAAGGAATTTTATATGATGTAGATGAATACAACAATATATATGTTTTAGATTTAAAATCTGATGGTGAAGTATATTCTATGAATATAGTTGTAAGAGAAGAAGCACCAGAAAAATATTCTATAGCTTTTGATAAGTTTATAGATTATAAAGAAAATGTATATGCTGGTAATGCTAATAGTGTAGAACTAAGAGCAATAAGAAGAGTTAGATATACAACTTCTGTAGCATATAGATTAAGAATAACAAACAATTACAAAGATGTAGTAATAATAAATGCAGATAAGAGTAATGATGCAGTGCCATTTGTATCTTCAATGACACAACAAGCTAAAATCGCAACAATGTGTACAATAGCTAATCAATCATTAGAAATCCCTGCAGGAATGACAAGAGAAATAGATGTAACATATAATATGTCTACTGAAACGGATTATTCTACATATAACGTTTTAGTATTAAATAATATTCAATATGTAGGAATAGAAGGCATAACAGGACTAGAATATTATTTATACTAATTAATAAGATGAACTGCAAAAAGGGGGGATGATTGTGAGCTCAAATTACGATGAAGAAGAAGAAATAGACGATACAGCTGGTAGCGATGAGGATGATGGTAGACAGGAACTCAAAGATGCCAAAAATAAAGCAAAAGAAGCAAGAGATAAATATAGAGAGCAACACGGAAAGAAACCAACTCCGGATGGCAAAGGTGGTCAACAAGCCGCGACACAAGGAACAACAACGGGAACAACAGGTGGTACAACAGGTACTACTGCAACAACTACAGGAACGACAGCTACAACCACTGGTACAACTACAGGAACAGCAGCAACAACTACTGGTACTGCAGCTACAACAACTGGTACAGCGGCGACAACTACTGGTACTGCAGCGACAACTACTGCAGCGACAACTACTGCGGCAACGACAACTGCAGCTACAACAACTGCTGCAGGAACAGCTGCAGCAGGAACGGCCGCAGCAGGAACGGCCGCAGCAGGAACAGCCGCAGCAGCAGGTGGAACAGCAGTAGCTGCGGGTGGCGCAGTAGCAGCACAAGCAGCTATACCGGTTGCGGGATGGATAGCATTAGCAATTGAAGCTGCGATATTATTAGCAATTGGCTTGTATAAAATGCAAAAGAAGTTCGATAAAAAGATGGAAGAACAAGGCATTGATACAAAAACAATGAGAAAACTATTTAGAATAGCACCATTAATGATGCCAATTTGTTTAATAGTAATGGTTATTATAATAATCTGTATGCTTATGCAAACAGAAACTGCAGACAGAACACAATTTATGATAGATGCAGTTACCTGTTTTGAACAAAATGGTGGATCGGGCTGGGATAGTAGCACAAATAAGTGTGTAGACTTTTACGGTTCAGATATATTATGGAATACTAAATTTGGAAGGTATTTTATAGTTAATGAAGTATCTCCATTAATTAAAAAGACAGACGTTGCAATAGCAATGTTTGTTGCTGAGTACTTGTGTGTTGAATATAGAGTGTTTGGCGAAAATGGTGTTAACTTTACTATGAAAACGCAGATGAATGACCTTGCAAATTATAAAGGTTATATAGATGAAAGTGATACACAAAAAGTATTAAATGGAATGAAAGAAGTCTTGACATTTTTACTAGATCCTTTAGGGTTACTAGGAAAAATACATGATTTCATTAAAGAAGGCTGGTACTTATTCAAATGGTGTAAGATGGAAAAGAAGATCTTCAATAATATAGTATGGGGGTCTGTAACAATACATCCAGTTAGTGAAGGACCATTAGTTGGTTTATTTAATTCTGCGGTAGATAGAATTGCACTAGGTATTATAGGTGTTGATCCAGAAACTTATTTAAGAAAGACATATTATGATCCTATACAATGGAAGACAGGTATAGATTTTAATATAGCGTCGGCATATTTAAGGATACCAGGAAATGCTATAGAAAACATTTTTAAATGTGCTGTTGATTTAGATCAAGCAATAGCATTAACAAGAGAATATATCCCGTCATTTATAGAAATATTTGCTACTTACGCTGCAACAGGAGATTATGAAAGAGCAGATAAGGTTTACGAGTATTATGTAGATAATATGAAAAAAGGTAAACCGCTAGAATTAAAACTTGTAACATATGAAAAATTTATTGTAGATAAAACACATAGATATGATGTTAAAAATGATATTAAATATACACAAACAAATCCAGATGGAAGTTGGAACAATACAGATATAGGTTATAGTGGTTTTGAAAAAATTCGAAAGGCTATTAATGATAATCAAAAATGGTATGAAAAATTAGTAGGAGCAGCTAGAGATTTATTTGTAGGTTTCTTAAATGATGTAATTAGTGGGGTAGATGCGCTGCTTCAAAAAATTGGAGAACTATTAGGTTTTGATACTATAATAGAAAAAGAATATGTAACAGTTGTTGAAAAAGGTGCAGCTTATGAGTACTTAACAGAAAACTATTATCAAATGGTAATTGAAGAATATGAAGTAGAAGGTCAAAAAGTAATAGAGGAGAGACCATCAATAGGACCTACTAAGAGATGTCCAGCTAGCGGATATGAAATTATCCAGTATACAACAACATTCGAAGAAAAAGACGAAAACGGAAATGTTATAAATACATATACAAAAGTTGATGACGAGTGGAAGATGGCTATAAAGGCAGATGGTATTGTATCATATAAACAAGATCATACAATAACACAACACGTATTAGTTCCATTATCTAGTTCGAAGATGATTATGTATGGTGAAAACTCAGCTACAGAAGGTTCTAATAATAGATATGCTTGGATAGTAAACAAGATAGATGAAGCAGAAAAACAAAAACATAAAAACAATCCAAATGCTACAAATACAGATTACTTCACAGCTGAAGACGTAGCGCTAGCGGTTGATGTAATAAATGGATATTATTCAAATACATTTGGATTAATAGCAGGTGCTTCTGCAGAAAACTTTGATGAATTAGCACCAATAAATATGGCAATAGTTAAATATGCTGAACAATTTGAAGGCAAAAAGTTAGCATATATGAAGAGCATAGATGATACGAATACATTTATTAATGATGAATGGTGTGCAATGTTTGTTTCATTCGTTATGAAAAAAGCAGGAGTTGGAGTTCCAAAATTCTATGGTTGTTCATCGTTTTGGGCAAAATATAAAAATTATCCAGGGTTCTATGATATAGTAGCAACAGGAACTAAACATGGTGGATTTATAACCAAAGACACATCACATAGAGTTAATACATATAAATATATAAAACCAGGGGATATCTTGTTATTTAGATGGAATGATGCTAAAGGACATGTTGCAAGAAACCATACGGGTATTTGTAAATCTGTACAAACAGATGCATATGGAAATGTAACATCTATAACTGCAATTGAAGGAAATACCGGCGGCGGTGGTTATAGTAATACAAAGGTTTCTATAAGAACATATTCTGGCACAGGATTATATAATATAGTATCTTTTGTAGATGTACAAAAAGTAAAATCTATAGGCGGATGGTAATAAGGAGTTTAGATAAATGAATAGAAATTTAGGATTACTTCTAGTTGTTATTGGAGTTTTGTTAATAGGTGCAACAGTTTTACTTACTGGTTCGAAACAACCTACTGAACAAAAATTAGTTGAAGCAAAACTTAACGAAGAACAAATGCAATACTTAATAAAAGAAATGCAAAAGTACTTAACACCTGCTGACAATATTAACTCTGAGACAACATTTGAAATAGATGAAATGATAAAATTTGCATTCTCATATACAGTGTATCTAGATAAAAATTCTGAATTTACAGAATATAATGAAGTTACAGAAAAAGGTAGTGCAGATGTAAATAAAATAAAAGAAAATATTGAACTAATATTTGGAGTAAAAAACATAGATTTATCTTCATCATCATATGATGTAGTTGATGGAAAAATTAAAGATATCGATCTTAATACTCAAGGTGGAGATGCTGTAATATATAAATTTGATCAAAGAACAGTTAACGAAGCAACTGGTGTATATATAACAGATATAGACTGTTTAGAATATACAAACGGTAATGAACAATCTACATTATTAACAAAAAGTGAATACAGCGAAGAAGATGTTGTATACACACTTCAAATAAAATATACAGTAATTGATGGTAGAAAAATATTACTAGGATATTCGGCTTATACAAATTATGAATATTAGTTAGAGATTAAATAAAAAAGTCCATATTATATGGACTTTTTTATTTTTATTTGATAGAATCATTAATGATAGAATTATAATTAAAAGGAGAAGAAGATGGCAAAAAAACAATATACTCTTAGTGAATTACAAGAGGCTATGAAAACAAAACAAGCTTTTGAAGCTTATGTTGAAGATGTAGATGGTGAATACAATTTACATTGCATATTTGCAAATGATATTAAAGGAATAATCCCTCGTGAAGAGGTTTCAACAGTAGTTGAGGATGATGGAAAAGTTGACGCAAACTTATGCACAAAGAAAAAAGGTAAGATAATGCAAGTTTGTATTAAAGAGATAATTGCAGAAGAAGATATAATAAAAAGAGTAATTTTATCCAGAAGAGAATTAGAATTAAAAGTTAGAAAATGGATGTATATGAATCTTAAACCTGGTATGAAGCTTAAAGGAGTAGTAAGAGGACTTACAGATTATGCAGCATTTATAGATGTCGGTGGCGGAGTAACAGCATTACTTAAGGTTGAAGATATATCTCATGTAAGAATACAAAAAGCATCAGATAAGTTAAAATTAGGTCAAAGAATACAAGCAGTAGTAAAAAAATATGATAGAGATACTGGAAGAATAGAAATGTCTTTAAAAGATGCTTTAGGAGGTTTTTCAGAAAGAGTTAAATCTCTAAAAGAAGGCGAAGTAGAAGATGGCATTGTTAGAAGTAGAACAAAAACAGGTCTTTTAATAGAATTAAAAAATAATCTTGTAGCTATGGCAGACCATGTAAGTGGAATTGAGTATGGCCAAAAAGTATTGGTATATATTAAAAAGATAAATGTAGAAAAAGAAAAAATAAAAGTAGAAATAATTGGGTAGGTAGTATATATGAATAAAATTAAAACAATGTTTGTATCATTTTTATGGTACTTAGGTGGAATTCTAGAATTTATAAGTATTCCTTTGTATGCAGCCGCTTTAAAAAACATAGCAGTAACATATAAATGGTTTGAAATATTAAGAGAATATGAACATATAAAAATAGTATATGGAATAGTAGCACTAGTAACAATGGCAATATTCTCAATTTTGGTAATGATTATGCGCAAAGAAAAAAGAGCTTCAGAAATGGTAATTGCCTTAATCTGTTTTATGGTTCAAGCAGTAGGACTTATCACAGTATTAGCGGTGCAAATAAATAGAGGTATTAACATACTAGCATAAAAACTAAGTATGTGATATAATATAAATATGTTGGGACTAAGTATGTCTCAATAATATTGGGCCAAAGGCCAAACAGTATTAAAATTTTAATATGGAGGAATTTAAAATGATTAATGATACAGAAGTAAAAACTAAGGTATCTCCTTTCGCAGTAAGGGAAAATGAAATTAAGGTATTTGATGGTAAAGAAGGATTTGCATCAATAAACCAAGTAGTGTTTAAAATGGACCAAGGATATATTAACGAGAGTCACATAAAAGCACTAGAAGTAGTAAATGAATACGGATTTGTAACATCAAGACAAGTTACACAAGTATTAGAATCAAGAGGAAAACTTGACGATTTAGAAAAAGAAAAAAGACAAGATAAAGTTGCTAAATGGCTAGAAGATTTAACAAAATCTAAAGTACTTTCTAGATATGCTTTTGAAACAGCTTCAGGAAGAAGCTCATACAGAGTATATGCTTTAGAAAAAATAGCTACATACATTCTTAAACAAAGAAATATTGTAACTAACTGGCAACCAACAGATAATACAAAACCAGCATATGCATTAAAAAGAAAATTAGCTGGTAACCAAGTTGTTATAGCATATATGACAAAAGTTGGCGCATTCAAAGAAGCTGATCCAAATTTATTATTATTCTCTAAGAGATATAATGTTAAATTTAAACCAACAGGTGGAACAGTTAGACTTGAGGCTGATGGTAATGAGGTTAATTATGTATTTGAAGTTGTAAGAAGAAATGAAGATTGGCAAAACATGCTTGCTGAAAAATTACAATTGTACGCAGATTTCTATGAAAACTTTACTAAAAATGACGCAGGTTTCTATGAAGCACCACAAATAGTATTCGTAGGTGAAGATGTAAACCACAATGCAGAAATATTTAGAATAGCAAAGAAAATAGGATTTAATATAAAAGACGAAGATATGTACTTTACAACAGATCTTCAACAATTAGAAGAAACATTAGAAAAATCTATAAGTGTTTTTGAATTTGATGCTGAAAACAATAAATATAAACTAACAGTTAAAAACTTAGATATATTAAAACCAGGTGATGCATCAGAAATGGTTGCAACAAAACTTAAATCAAAAACATATAGTCCAAATGTTATAGTTGAATAATAGAATAAGAAAAGAAGAACACTTAAATATGTTCTTCTTTTTTATTTATATAAATTACATACACATTAAAATTATCTATTTAATAATTTCTCTAGTATTTGTACAGCGTTTGTAGCAGCACCTTTTCTAATATTATCTGCTACAACCCAAATGTTTAGACCGTATGGAACAGAGTAGTCTCTACGTATTCTTCCAATAAATACTTCATCTTTATCATTTGCAAAACCATTAAGAGGATATATGTTAAATCTACTATCATCTAAAACAACTAAATTTTCCATAGCAGAGAATTGTTGAAGTAATTTATCTAGCTCAAAGTCATTTTTTAATTCTATGTTAATGCTTTCTGAGTGGCAGTTCATAACCGGAACTCTTACACATGTTGAGGTTATATCTAAATCTTGGTTATTTAATATTTTTCTTGTTTCATTTATCATTTTCATTTCTTCTTTAGTATAGCCATTTTCAAGGAAGCTATCTATGTGTGGGATACAGTTACCATATATTTTATGTGGGAATTTTTCTTCCTTGAAACCATAAGAAGTATGCATTAAATCATCTATACCTTTTTTACCAGCACCAGATACTGCTTGATAAGTAGAGTAAACAATTCTTTTTATTCCATAATTTTTCTCTAGTACTGCAAGTGGTAACATTGCTTGTATAGTAGAACAGTTTGGATTTGCAATAAGTTTATGGTTTTCTATTGTGTCTATGTTTACTTCAGGAACAACTAATGGAACATCCTCATCCATTCTAAAAGCACTGCTGTTATCTATAACTATTGTACCGTATTTTGTGAATTCTTTTGCATATTCTTTAGAAATATCTGACCCAGCAGAGAAGAGAGCATAAGTGAAGCTGTGTGACGGAATTTCAGGCGTTAATTCTTCTACGACATATTCTTTATCCATAAAGTATATTTTTTTTCCTTTTGAGTTTTTAGAAGCAAATAGATAGTATTCATCTATTGCAAGATTTTTTTCTTCAAGTACCTTTAGAAATGTACTGCCAACAAGACCGGTAACACCAACAATTGCACATGTTATCATAAAATCACCCTACAACATTTTATGCTGTAGGGTGTAAATTATTAATGTTTTAATAAACCATGTATTTTTTCTAATATAGTATCTTTAATATCTATTGTTACATTATTTAGATAGTAAAGAGGAGATTCTTTTGGCAAACTAAATGTATATTTAGATGCATAAAGAACTTGTGTATATAGCTTAAATTTAGCATTAATTTCGTTAGTAGAATATTTAGAATCTCCAATAACAGGACAGTCTATAAACTTCATATGAGCTCGTATTTGATGTGTTCTTCCTGTGTATAACTTAACGGATAAAATACTTGCATTTAGCTTTTTGTTGTATTCTACTAAAGAATACTCCGTAATACAAGATTTGCTTCCAGGAACATTTTTAGGAAGTACTTTAGAATAGCCATTATCCTCAGTAATGTAGTGTGAAAGCTTAGCAGAATCTTTAGTAGGTTTGCCATATACAAGTGTTAAGTACTCTTTGTGTATATTATTGTTTTTGAAAGCGTCAAGAAGTTCTTCGTGAGCTTCTTTTGTCTTAGCAAATACAACTAAGCCTTCAGTATTTGTATCTAATCTATGGCATATAACAGTACCTGTTTTTTCTTTTTTTACAATTTCATCAAAGTATACTTTAGACACTTCACGTTTATCTTTACCAAGAGTAGAAACAACTCCTTTAGGCTTGTATGCAACTAATATATTATCGTCTTCATAAGCGTAGAATATATTTGTATCCATACCAAATAATATGTTGTCTGTTAGATAAACTTGAACTTCTTCACCAGGAGTTACAAGGTAATTTTTAGTAACACGAACACCATTTACTTTAACGTCTTTTACTCTAAATACTTTGTTTAAAGAAGAATTGCTTAAACGTGGGAATTCTTTCTTTAATACATATGTTATATCTTTATCATTATATTTTTCTTTTATTTTAAAACTTCTCATAGATAAAATTATACAACAAAAAGCCAGATTTTGCAATAAAATACGACAAATACAAATGTTGCAAACAAGCCTAAAATATTGTATAATCTAGGCATTAGAAAGCGGTGAAATATGGAGAATACAAGAACAAATAGACTTATGATAAAAATAACAAGTGTATTAGATATACTAATATGCTTACTTCTTTGTATCTCCGCGCTATATAAAGGTGGATTTTACAAGATAGATTCGTTATTTATTAATCTGGTATTATGTGGGCTAGGTTTAGTGTGTTTAGGTGTTAAATTAGTATTAAATATTAGGGATAATAAGATTATTACCAAGAGCAAAATGTGCACAACTATAGATATAACTGTATTAGGGCTTGCTATAGCATATTTTTTACCTATATTATTTGGAACTGATGCAAGTACAGAAGCTGCTATATTTGAACTTACTAGATATGTAAATTTGGCAATTGTGTATTTTATAGCAAGATCGAGTAAGAATCCGAAGATATATGTAAACGCTTTTGTTTTAATGGCAGTTCTAGTAGGAATACTTGGAGTTGACGAAATCACATTTAGAGGTTTTGAAGGATTATTAAATAAATATTCTATGGGATATTTAGAGGAAAGTAATAATAGAATATCCTCAACACTTCAATACGCAAATATAACAGCGCTTGTATTCTTGATTGCAAGTGGTGTATTACAAAATAAATTAGTAAGGAATATAAAATGCTTAAATAAAAATGAAGCAATCGGACTTAGATTACTTGCAATATTTGAAATGCTTGGTAGTATTTTCTTAGGAACGA
Organism: Clostridia bacterium; assembly: GCA_045651205.1. Lineage (GTDB taxonomy): Bacteria > Bacillota > Clostridia > TANB77 > CAG-465 > UMGS1649. The sequence continues at coordinate 4,007 of JAZRSA010000043.1, read as the reverse complement.
CAGTAATACTTACAGGTTCAAGAATGAATATATTAATGTTCATATTACTAGGAATATTGCATGTTTCGCACTTAACTAAAAAGAAAAATTACACGAATATTTTAACTGTATTATTAGTAGAAATATCCGCGTTCGTTCTAGTTGCAAAAATAGATGGATATATATTATCTCAAGAGTATAATAAAGTAGCCTTGCTATATGCCTTAGTATTTGTACTAAGTGTTATATATATTGCTCTTATTGATGCTTTAAAAGGAAGATTTAAGATAAATATATCTGGTGTAAAAATAAATAAAAAACAAAAGATAACAGCATTAATAATTGCGGGAGTAACATTGTGCATTATGGCATGCATAATGACTATTCCATGTGATTTGAAATTAAATAGTAAAAAAGATAAAGCGATAGAAATAAATAGAAATATTTATGGGGAATTTGAAGGAAAATATGATATCTCTTTTGACATAGAGTTTGAAGGTGATGGAGCATATCATATGATGCTTTATGAAATAAAAGAAGATTTTAGCAAAAAAAGAATTAAGTATTTAGACTATACAAGAGTAAAAGACGGTAAATTTGAAAGTACAATAAAAGTATCTGAAAATGTTCAAAGACTACAACTTATGATAAAGGCAACAAATTGTAAGGTTAAAATAAATGAATTTAAAATAGGCGATGAGGAGATTACATTATCTTATTTATTTATGCCAGATAATTTGATGTATAGAATAAAGGATACGTTTACCAAAGATTCAAATAATTTATTAAGAATGGAATATTATAAAGATTCACTAAAATTATTTTTGAAGTCTCCAATATTTGGTCTTGGCGGAGAAGGATTTAAAGCAAGATATCAAGAGGTTCAGACTAAATACTATGTATCTTCAGAATGTCATAGTGTACCTTTACAAATACTTGTAGAAGCAGGAATAATAGGTTTTGGAATATATGTAGTAATGGTAATTACAACATATAAAATAATTTTAAGCTTATTAAAACAAAAATGTGAAAATGCAGTAGCATATCTATTAATATTTACAGTATATAATATAACTTCGTTATTTGATTTAGTATTTTCATATGGGATTATGATTAATATTTTTGGGGTAATAATTGGAATAATTGTAAATGAATATAAAACATCATATATAACTAAAAAAGATAAGTATATGTTAGATAATAAGTCTGATCTTGGAATGACTAAAATAGCAGTTCTAACAATGAGTTTTATGGCTTTAGGACTAATTACAATACATTCTTTTAATATGTATAGAGCTAGTATGATAATACTTCCGCAAGAAGCAGATGAAGAACTAAGTCTATCATATAAACGCGTTGGGTTATTAGAGGAAAAAGTAAGATTAGATAAATATAATGCTGCGTATTTATCAGATTTAATATCAGAATATAAAAATCATATATATCTATTAAATAGCGTATATATAACAACATCTTCAGATGAAGATAGAGAAACTTTAAAAATAGAAATATATAATTATTTAGCTAAAGAAAAAGAGGCTATAGATAGTTTAATAGAAAATGAATATTATAATAAATATGCTTTAGAAATGGCTGCAAGATGCTATTTTGAAAATTATTTAGATTTTTCTAATATATATAATGCTAATTTTAAAAATAAAGAAGTTGCATATGTATTTTATGTTGGATATGCAATAAAACTAACAAAAAGGTTAGATGAAATAGGACCTGTAAACAAATTAGCATTAGAGTCAGCTAAAGGATTATATGAAAAATATATACCTTTAGTAGAAAAACATAGTCTACAAATTTCTAGTGATATGTTAGCTTCAGCGGTACAAGATATGAAAAATGAATTAGAAAGAATAAACAGCAAGATGGAATAATCTATCTTGCTGTTTAATGTTGTTGGTACGGGATGTTATTTAACATATGGGTTGATTTCTTGAATCTCTGCTTTTAAAGATTGGAACACAGTGATATAAGAAAGAAGTGGCTCGTTGTTTTTCTTGTTTTCGTCTATTTTAGTTAAAAGATATTCGATTTCTTTTACAAGCGTATTGAGCTTGTTAAGAAAATCTAGTTGAGTCATAGACTCAGTTTCAATTCTAAACTTCTCATCGTAGCAGCTAAATGCAAATGGTGTGGTATAGTTTAAAGAATGCTGTTCAGCATATTCTTTTCTGAGTTTATATACTTTGAAATCATATGCAAGAAGTTGAACTTTCTCTTTAAGCAGTTTAACAGGCGATGTGTTTTTTGAATTACAACAAGATTTAACCAGTGCGTATGTACCAAAACCGATACCGAAAAATGTTAAAAATTCTATCATTTTTTTAATTCTCCTTCAATATTAATTAATAGGCTTCTCAAAACTTATGGTAACATTATATCATATAAACCTTTAAAAGTCACGGTTTTTGTAATAAATAGGAGTAAAAAATATATACTTTATTTGACAAAGTAAATTACTTATATTACAATATCTACGAAGGAGAATTAAAATGAAATTTTTAATAATAGGAGATATAGTTGGAGCAAGTGGTGTAAACGCACTTAAAAGACATGTTCCAGATATCGTAAAGAACGAAGGTATAGATTTTATAATAATAAATGGAGAAAACTCTACAGGTGGCAGAGGAATAAAAGATAAAGAATTAAACGAACTTTATGCTGTTGGTGCAGATGTTGTAACAATGGGAAATCATATATATTATAGAAAAGAGGCTCGTGTGTTATATAAAAATGAAAAACGTCTTTTAATCCCAGCAAATGTTACTAATCTTGATGGGAAAGGTTCTGTTGTTATAAAAAAAAATAATGTAAAAGTAGGCGTTATAAATTTAATTGGTAGAGTTCATATGGGTGAAATAGATAATCAATATATAATAGATCCATTTAGTGAGGCTAAAAAACAAATAGAAATTTTAAGGCAAGATGGAGCAGAATATATATTTGTAGATTTTCATGCTGAAGCTACTGCTGAAAAAATTGCAATGGGTCAGTATTTAAAAGATGATGTAACATGTGTTTATGGAACACATACACATGTTCAAACGGCTGATGAAAAAATAGTAGATGGCAAAATGGGATATATAACAGATGTTGGAATGACAGGTCCGGATAATAGCGTGTTAGGCCTAAAAACAGAAATTGCAGTAGCAAGATTTGTGACTGGCGAAAAGATAAAATATGAATGTAGTGAAAATAAAGCAACTTTACATAGTATAATTGTTGAAACAGATAATGATACAAAAAAATGCATAAATATAGAAAGATACAATATACCAAATATTTAGACAAAAAGTGACAAAAGTCTTGCATAAAAAATATATATTAGATATAATTTGATTGTGGAAAGTTTAAGTACAAAGGAGGAAATTATGGAAATATTAAAGGTATCAGCTAAGTCAAGTCCGAATGGAGTGGCAGGAGCAATAGCAGGAATTGTCAAAGAAAATGGAAAAGTAGAAATGCAAGCAATAGGTGCAGGTGCTATAAATCAAGCAGTTAAGGCAGTAGCAATAGCAAGAGGATTTATGGTTCCAACAGGAATGGATATTTCTTGTACACCATGTTTCACAGAAGTTATGATAGATAATGCAGAGAAAACTGGAATAAGATTTACAGTAGAACCTAAAGCATTAGATTAGGGTTTAAATTAATAAAGTATAATGACGAAAACGAGAAAGAGGATAATTCTTTCTCGTTTTTATGGCTTGTTTTTTTATTTAAGTTCTAAAATTTCTTCTTTAGAAAGACTAGTAATCTTTATAATTATATCTATATCCAAATTAAGACTTAACATGTTTTTTGCAATATGTTTCTTTTCTTCTTTGGAACCTTGTTTAACACTTTATTGAATTCATTCTTCAATTCCTTTTTGAATCCTATTTTATGTCCTTTATCTATTGCAAGACTTAAATGCAGCTTGCTCATCTCTTATTGCTTTTTCACGAAGCTCGGCTATTCTTCTTAATTCCTAACTACCGCTTACTTGTTCTAACTCATTTGCAGCTTTTTTAATC
>JAZRSA010000042.1:0-27712 GCA_045651205.1 Clostridia bacterium | reverse complement strand
TTTTTATGCATAAATAAGCATAAAATGGCATCTTAGGTGTGTCGAATTTTGTCAATGAAAAGACAAAATATTAACGCTCAAATCGTTGACAACAACACAATTGGTAATTAAAATATATGTATGGGGGAATTAAGAAAGGGGGAGTAAAAAGGTAAAAATTAAAATGTTTTTTCGGGGGTATATGAAATAAATATATAGAGGTAAATGAAGGATAAAAGTAAATATAAGAGGAGGAAAAACAAATGAGTGAAAATGAAATAGAGAAAATTGGAGAAGGTATATTTGAAAGTATAAAACATGTAGATGAATATGGAAATGAATATTGGTTAGCAAGGGAATTACAAAAGGTTATGGAATATTCCCAATGGAGAAGGTTTAATGATACTATTGAAAGGGCAGTTAGTGCATGTAAACTTAGTGGTTTCAATGATTTAGAACACTTTGCCAACGTTGGCAAAGTGTTCGTTGGAGCTAATGGTAGAAAGCAAATATTAGCAGACTACAAACTAACTCGTTATGCATGTTATCTAATAGCACAAAATGGAGATCCTAGAAAAGAAGTAATAGCATTAGCACAAACATATTTTGCAGTACAAACTAGAAAACAAGAATTAAGTGAAAAAGAATATAGCTTACTTACAGAAGATGAAAAGAGATTTTACCAAAGAGATTTAACTAGGAAAGGTAATTATTCACTTAATCAAACTGCTAAGAAAGCTGGAGTTAAGAATTTTGCTAAATTCCATAATGCTGGATATAAAGGGTTATATAACGGTGAAACTGCAGATGACATAGCTAAAAGAAAAGGTTTAAGATATAGGGAAGATATATTAGACAACATGGGAAGTGATGAACTAATAGCAAATCTATTTAGAATATCTCAAACTGAGCTTAAATTAAAAAGAGATAATGTACAAACGGAAGATGTAGCAAATGATACTCATTATATTGTTGGAAAGAATATACGTGAGGTAATAGAAAAGAATGGAGGACCTATGCCAGAGGAACTTCCAACACCAAAGAAGAGCTTAAAAGAATTAGAAAATGAAAATAAAAAGACTTTAACAAACCAATAATTATAAATAATAGATATAAAACTGTGTGGTGAAAACCGCGCAGTTTTAAGCTTTTTAGGTATATAATATAAGAAAATCAAAAATCTTTTTAATTTTTTGTTAAAAACAGTTGACAAACGCATCTCTTTTTAATATAATGTTAATATCAGATTGGATTAAGATTGCTTTTCAATAAAAGCACATAATTGGGAAGCAATTATTTTTACGTCCTATGTTATTAACAAAGTGTTAAAAAGAATAAAAATAATATATAAAGGAGAATTGTTATGAAAATTTTGAACGTGAAGGCAAAGAAACTACTCATCGTCGTAGACATGGTAAACGGGTTTGCAAAGAAAGGAAATATGGCTGATCCTAACATTCAGCATATTACTCCTGAATGCGAAAGGCTTGTAAGTAAATTCCTTGAGGAAGGTTATCAGGTAATATACATTACCGACTGCCACAAGGAAAACTGTAACGAGTTCCTTAAATTCCCTGTTCACTGTGTAGAAGGCACAGATGAAGCAGAAATGGTAGATGCTCTTAAGAAGTATCAAGACAGAGTCATTGTTATTAAGAAGAATTCTACCAGCGCAATGTTTGCTCCTGGATTTATGGATATCATAAACCAGATGACAAACCTTGAAGAAGTTGTAATTGTCGGCTGCTGCACAGATATCTGTGTACAAAACCTTGCTATCCCGCTTGCAAATTATTTTGATGAGATGGATAGACCTGTAAAAATCACAGTACCTATGAACGCAGTTGAAACCTACAACGCACCGTATCATCCAAAGGATGAATACAACGAGATGGCATTCAAATTTATGAAACAAACTGGAATCAATATTGTAGAAAGATATTAAGGAGGAAACTACTATGAAAAACAAAACTATGATGATTGACTACTACGAATTCACGATGGCAAAAACCTATTTCGATAACGGCGAGAAAGACCGCAAAGCATGCTTTGATCTTTTCTTCAGAACCAATCCTTTCGGCGGCGGTTACGCAATTGCAGAAGGCCTGGACAATATCGTGGAGTATATCAAGAATTTCAAGATTTCTGATGAAGATATCGAATATCTTCGTGAAGTTGGAAGCTTCTCAGAAGAATTCCTGGATTACCTTAAGAACCTGAAGTTCACCGGCGACATCTACGCAATTCCTGAAGGTACACCTGTATTCCCGAACGAACCGGTTGTTACGGTTGTAGCAAATATCATCGAAGCACAGCTTATCGAGACATCTTTGCTTACAAGTTTCAACCACGGTACTCTTGTTGCTACGGCTGCCAAGAGAATTACCCATGCTGCAGGAAACATTCCTGTTATGGAATTTGGCGCAAGACGTGCAAGAGGCGATGATTCTGCAATCGAAGCAAGTAAGTATGCATTTGTCGGCGGCTGCGCAGGAACAAGTAATACTCAATCTGCAAAAGAAAACGATATCCCTGTTATGGGAACAATGGCACACAGCCTTGTATCTGCAGCGGACTCTGAGTATGAAGCATTCTTAAGCTACGCAAAGAGCAATCCTAACAACTGCGTATTCCTTGTAGATACCTACGACACACTTCGCAGCGGCGTTCCTAACGCAATCAGAGTTGCAAAGGAATATCTTGTACCTAACGGATACAAGTTCAAGGGAATCAGAATCGACAGCGGCGACCTTGCATATCTTTCTAAGAAAGCAAGAGCAATGCTTGACGCTGAAGGCTTCACAGATACTGGCATCTGCCTGTCTAACGGCCTTAACGAGAACACCATAAAGTCTATTCTTGATCAAGGTGCTTGCATTGACAGTATCGGCGCCGGCGACAACATCGCAGCTTCCAAGGAAAGAGTAAACGGCGTATATAAGCTGGTTGCAATCGAAAAAGACGGTGAGCTTATCCCTCGTATCAAGGTAAGCGAAGATGCTGCAAAGACAATTACTCCTGCGTATAAGAAAGTCTACAGATTTTTCGATAACGCTACCGGATATGCTTTGGGTGATGTAATTGCACTGGCAGATGAGACAATTCCTACAGATGGATACACGCTTGTATCTCCTACTGAGGAGTGGAAAACAACCCACCTTGAAAATTATACTGTAAAAGAATTGCAGGTACCTATTTTCTTAAACGGTGAATTGGTATATAATGTACCTAGTGTAAGAGAAAGAAAGGAATACTGCAAGACAGAATTTGCAAAAATCTATCCTGAGATTAAGCGTGCTGCTAACCCTCATGGTTACTATGTTGACCTGAGCGAAAAGCTTCTTAAGCTTAAGAAGGATATGATCTTTGAGGCACGAGGTAAGAAAACCTTCTAAATCTACACCAAGGAGAAATAACTATGAGACAAGAAAAAATGGATGCGCTTAATGAAATCGTAAAAAGATTAAGCGTAAAAGAAATAAGAGAAGTAGAAGGCAGTGGTAAGAAATTTATCACAAGTGTTCCTAAGGAATATGTTTTGGGCGGTGGCATGACGGTTCGCCGTGAAGAAATCCTTAAGAACGGAAAAGCAGGAAGTGCAGTAATCGTTGTACCTGTTTGCGGGGATGAAATCCTTACATCTATTGAACCTAGAGTTTTTACAAAACTTACAGTAGGTGTAGGATTCCCTGCAGGGTATATCGAAGAAGGCGAGAATCCAGCGGATGCTGCTGTTCGTGAGCTTGAAGAAGAGTCTGGTCTTGAAGTTTCTGAACTTATAGAACTTGATTCTTTCTATCAAGATGAAGGATGCAGCGCAGCCCTTAACGTAATTTATCTTGCTCTTGGATGCAAAAAGACACATGAGCAACATCTGGATAAAGATGAATTCGTTGAGTGCATGACATTTACCTATGAAGAGCTTTTGGAGCTTGAAAAAATGGGTTATATCATGGGCGGAAACTCAAAACTTGCACTTCACAAAATTAAAGAGTATTTAAGGAAGTGATTATATGAGTTTTAATGCAAAACAAGAAACAGAAAGAGTTGTAGAGTTCATACGTGACTACTACAAAAAGAACAATCTTAAAGGAGCAATCCTTGGAATAAGCGGCGGTAAAGATTCAGGTGTCGTAGCTGGCCTTATGGTAAGAGCTTTAGGCAAGGAAAATGTTCTTGGAGTTTGGATGCCTTGTCATTCAAAGGAAGAGGATAAAGCCGATGCCAAGCTTGTAAGCGAACATTTCGGATTTGAACTTGTAGATTATGATTTAACAAATGTGTATGACACATTTAAATCTAATCTGAGTTCTGTAGGAGTGTTTGATGCAAACCAAACGCTAAACAGCGACATTAACATCAAGCCAAGGCTTAGAATGGCAACATTGTATTACCTTGCAGCGCTATATAGCGAGCTAAAAGGCGGTGCATACCTTGTAATTGGTACAAGTAACAAATGTGAACTTCACGTAGGTTACTTTACTAAAGGTGGTGATTCTGTTCACGATATTGCTCCAATAGCAGACTTTACTGTGGATGAAGTTATTGCAATTGGCGAGTACATTGGAGTACCTGGTAAAGTTTTATACAAAACTCCTGATGATGGTTTATCTAACAAATCTGATGAAGATAAGCTTGGGGTAACGTATAAACAAATTGCAAAACGTATGAACGGTGAAAAACTTCCGGAAGATGTAGCAGCAAAGATTGATGCTATGCACAGAAGAAATTCGCATAAGTTCAATATTCCAACGTACAGAAAGAGTAACACTTAAACTTAAGCACCCTGAATGTTAAAACATTTGGGGTGCGTTTTTATAGAAAGGAGATAACTATGAAAATAGGCATATTTGGTGGTTGTTTTAATCCACCGCATATAATGCATTACACGGTTGCAAATACTATACTTGAAAAGGGATATCTAGATAAAGTTATATTTGTACCAACAGGAGATAACTATGATAAAAAAGATTTGGCAACACATGAGGATAGAGTAGAAATGCTTAAACTTATGGTGGATAAAGTGGATATGTTGGTAGGAAATATATGCAAAAATGGAGAGTATCCGTATACTTATCAAGTATTAGATTATTACAAAGAACAGCATCCAGAAGCAGACATATATTTTATATGTGGTACAGATAATCTAGATTGGTTTAAAGAATGGAAAAACTACGAATATATGCTAAAGAATTACAAACTACTTGTAGTATCTAGAAATGGTGATGATATTCCTAAAATAATGGAAAACTACAAAGAGTATGTAAGCAGGATAGAGTTTGCAACTATTAATCCTAGAGTACTTTCTTCCACGCTTATAAGAGAGTATATTAAAGAAGAAAAAGTAGAAGAATTAGAAGAGATAATTAATCCTAAGGTGTTGGAATATATAAAAGAAAAAGGATTGTATAAAAAATAAATATAATATATAATATGTGTATTGGAGGATGACTATGGAAAATATAACATATAACTCGGAAGAAGAATTCTTAAAGGCATATAATCCAGAGGATTATGATAGATTGTCTATTACAGCAGATATACTTTTATTTAGTGTGTCTAGTGAGAATACAGAAAATTATCGTAAAACAGATGAAAAGAAAATGAGTATTCTTTTAGTTAAAAGAACGGATTATCCATACAAAGATAAATGGTGTTTGCCAGGAGGTTTTGTAGGAGTAGGTGAAGAACTAGATTATGCTCCAAACAGAATATTAAAGAAAGAAACAAATTTAGATGATATATATCTAGAACAATTATATACATTTGGTGGAGTAAAACGTGATCCTAGAATGAGAATAATATCTGTTTCATATATGGCGTTAGTAGATAAAACAAAAATAGAAAATATGCTAACTCCAACAGCTTCTTGGTTTGATATAATATCTTATGAAGAAAAAGATGGTGTGGTTGATGTAATATTAGACAATGGAACGGACGTAATTAAATTTGCTATTGCTAAACATATAAAACCACAAGCTACAGATAAATACGATATGGAAATATTAGATAATAATTCTTTGGCTTTTGACCATGAACAAGTAATACTTACAGGTCTTGAAAGACTAAGAAATAAAATAGAGTACACAGATATTGTATTTAATATGATGCCGGAATTATTTACACTTGGAGAACTTCAAAAAGTATATGAAGCTATACTTGGTAAAAAGCTACTTGATCCGGCTTTTAGAAGAATAATTGCAAATAAAGTAGAGAAGACAGATATAATGAAAACAGGTGGTGGACATAGACCAAGTGTAATGTTTAGATATAAGAAGGAGAGTGTATAATGGAATTAACTTTAACATATGTGCTTTCGCAGATTGTTATAGTAATTTCTTATATGTTTTTCGTAAGGACATATTACACAACGAGTAGAAGAAAAATATTATTATATAGTATGCTTGCAAATTTATTTATGGGAGCGTCATATATGCTTTTAATGGCATGGTCAGGTTTGGTAATGGCATTATTAGCAGTTTTAAGAAGTGTAATATTTGCAAAATATATAGATGATAAGATAAGTACAAAAAAAGATATATTAATTTTATTTATCTTCTACATAATGGTTGGAATATTAGAAGCAATTACATATGATGGATTTTTAAGTTTATTACCTATGCTGGCAATTCTAATGTATACATTTGCTGTATGGCAAAAAAACTCGACTGTGTATAAAATACTAGGGGTTTTAGTAAGCATAGTGTGGATTATATACAATATATATGTTAATTCTATATTTGGAATAATATTAGAAACTATAATGGTTATATCTGCAATAATAGGCATATTAAAAGATAAAAGAAATAAATCAAAGAAAAGTGTTGACATTACATAAAACAAATGTTATAATAATACACGTAAATAAAATTTACCCAAGACAGTAGGTACAAAGTAAATCCTACCGAGGTGATAAGTAGTCAAGATTATTTCTTAATATATATTTTAAGATTGATATAGATGATACTGTTACCTTTGCGGGTAACAGTATTTTTAATTTAAACAAAAAGGAAGGAGAAATTAACATGCCAAGCGCAAAAGTATTAGAAGCTAAAAAAGCACAAGTTAAAGAATTAGCTGAAAAATTACAAGCAGCAAAAATGGTTTTCTTTGTAGACTATAAAGGAATTACAGTTGACGAAGATAAAGAAATCAGAAAAGCATACAGAGAATCTGGAAATGAATGCATGGTTGTAAAGAATTCTTTAATTAAACTAGCATGCAAAGAAGCTAATATCGAAGGACTAGATAGCGTATTAGAAGGACCTACAGCAGTAGTTATAGGAACAGAAGAATACACAACTGGACCAAAAGTAGCTTATGATTTTGCTAAAACACATGAATTCTATCAATTTAAAGCTGGAATCATGGATGGTAAAGCGGTATCTGTAGAAGAAGTTAAGAAACTTGCAAAACTACCATCAAAAGAAGTTCTACTTACTCAACTTGCATCTGCTCTTATTGGAAATATCAGAAACTTAGCAGTTGTGCTTGATCAAGTAGCAAAGAAAAATGAGGAGTCAGTTAGTGCCTAAGACTAACTAGAAAGATTTTAAGGAGGAAAATAAAATGGAAAAAATCGAAAAAATATTAGCTGATATCGAAACTTTAACAGTTATCGAATTAGCAGACTTAGTAAAAGCAATTGAAGAAAAATTTGGAGTATCTGCAGCTGCAGCAGTTGTAGCAGTAGCAGGTGGAGCAGCAGCTGGAGCAGCAGCAGCTGAAGAAAAAACTGAATTCAACGTAGATCTTAAAGAAGCAGGAGCTAACAAAATTCAAGTAATCAAAGCAGTTAGAGAAGCAACTGGTTTAGGATTAAAAGAAGCTAAAGACTTAGTTGATGGAGCACCAGCAACTATAAAAGAAAACGTAGCTAAAGAAGAAGCTGAAAAAATGAAAGCAGCTTTAACAGAAGCTGGAGCAGTTGTAGAACTTGCTTAATGTTTAATTATTAAAAATACAAAGAAAAACACTTCAGAGAATACTCTGAAGTGTTTTGTTGTGTTAACGGTAGTGTTTAACGTAGACAATGTGTGTTAGGCTTTGTTGTCTTGGCTTACCTTGGGCGCCTTTTCTTTAAGATCTGTTCTTTTCTTCATTTTGAAGTAAAGGTCCAGATATTCAAGTACCAGGTAAACGCTGATTCCGATGAATGCAATGAGAGACACTGTTTTGAAAATTTGAAGCGCCCATGTGGTTTGGATGAAATATTCTCCGTTGTACCTAGAATAGGTAATTCCGTTTTTCTTGAGATAAATATTTTCATTCCAACCGTCTTCGGTTGCGACTTTTTCAACAGTTATAACTTCGTAGTCTCTTGCATCCAACTTTTCGAGAAGAAGACATTTTGCAGACGGGATAAGATGGCCGGTGCTATTATCGGTATGGATTACATACTCGATGTTCTCATAATTATTAAGTGTAAGAGTGCTATTGTTGATTTCGTAAGAGATCTTATTATCCGTCAGATAAGTTTCAACTTCTTCGATGGTGTCATACTCAGAAAGAGCAAGATGGATTTTGTATTCGTCTGTGTAGTTTTTGCCGGGATTGGCGAGAACACAAGAGAATACGATGAAAATGATGAGCATTGCTACGCTTGTGCTTAAAAGCACGATCCGTTTGATGTTCGATTTTGACATTGGTTTATACCTCCAAAAATCTTTAATTAAATCTTTTTTTACGCTAAACACTATGAATATTATATCATATTTGTATGTATTTTTCAAGTAGTTTTGTTAACATAAAAACACTCTGGATATTATTCCAGAGTGTAGTGTTGTTTGGCCTAGTTGTCTCTTTTAGTTATCTTTTATATATTTTAATACAGAAAGTTATGCTTCATGAACTTCAGTTTCTGTTTTAGTTTCTGCAATATCAGCAGTATTTTTCTTTGCATCTCTTTTTTTCTTTAACCAGTCAAAGAACACACCGATGTATTCTGTAATTGAAGAGGTTAGTAATATTATAAATGAGAAGAAAGAAACAATGATTAAAATGACATATATAATAGTGGGTTCTATATAATACTTATCTGCTATTTTAGTATAAGTTAAACCGTTATCTTCTAAATAAATTAATTCTGTTATTTCGTTGTTAATAGTTTCTTTTTTTACCGTTACAATATCTGTGTCGCGCTCGTCTAATCGACTAAGGTTATGCATCAGTTTAGAATGTAGTAAATAACCAGATGAGTTATCTGTTTTTATTACGTATTCTATATTAGCGTAATCTGGTAAAGTTAGTTTACTCTCATTTATATCATAAGAGATGTTTAGGTTATCTAGATAGGCTTCAACATCTTCTAGTGAAGACATATCATTAATATCTAGATACATTGTATATTCTTTTGTATAGTCTACACCAGGACCGTCTGCGGTAGATGTAAAAGATATAAAAAGAAATAGCGAACAAAGGCCTAATATTAGCGAACATAATCGCTTAAAGTTAATTTTCTTCATGGTTTTATCCTCCAGTAAATTTATTAAAATTTATCTTAAAACCAAACAACGATGCTATTATAACATAATTATTTAATTAATGCAATATATAGCATTATACTTTACATAATAATTTGACAAACCTGCTTTCGTGATATATAATTTGTTTTGCAAAAGAGAGGTTATTATGAACAAAGAAATTATATTAGAAATAGCAAAAACATTAAATGTAAAACAAACACAAGTAGAAAAAACATTAGAACTTTTAGAAGAAGGAAATACAATTCCATTCATCGCTCGTTACCGTAAAGAAGCAACCGGAGCATTAGATGAAGAACAAATTAGAAGTATCAACGAAGTATATGAATAGCAAGTAAATTTACTTAAAAGAAAAGAAGATGTTATTCATTTAATAGATGAAAAAGGAATGCTTACTGAAGAACTTAAAAACGATATATTAAAAGCAGAAAAATTAGTAGATGTAGAAGATTTATATAGACCATTTAAAGAAAAGAAAAAGACTAAAGCAACAGAAGCAATTGCTTTAGGATTACAACCTTTAGCAGATTTAATAATGACATTCCCAAAAGAAGGTACATTAGAAAGTATAGCTAAAGAATATATAACAGATAAAGTTAAAACAACTGAAGATGCAATAAAAGGTGCAATCTATATAATTGCAGAAAACGTAAGTGATAATAGTCGTTTTAGATCTTGGATTAGAAAATATACATATAACAATGGTAATATGACTTCTAAAATGAAGAAAAATGCTGAAGATGAAAATAAGGTTTACGATATGTATTATGAATATACTGAACCAGTAAAACAAGTTAAACATCATAGAGTATTAGCATTAAACAGAGGAGAAAAAGAAGGCGTATTAAGCGTTAGTATAGTAGTAGACGAAACACCTATACTAGAACATATGGAGAAGTTCACTATAAAGAACAAAAATTCTTTTGTAGCACCTGTTGTTAAAGAGGCAATAAAGGATGCATACGCTAGATTAATTAGTCCAAGTATTGAAAGAGAAATACGTGCAGATTTAACAGAAAAGAGTAGTGAAGCTGCAATATCTGTATTTGCTAAAAATCTTGAGAAATTACTTCTTCAACCACCGATGAAAGATAAGATGGTTTTAGGATTAGATCCTGCATTTAGAACAGGGTGTAAACTAGCGGTTATAGATAGCACAGGAAAATACTTAAACATATCTGTAATTTACCCACACGAACCTAAGAATGAAACACTTAAAGCAAAACTACATGTGTTAAATCTAATAGATAAATATAACATAGATATAATAGCAATCGGTAATGGAACTGCTTCAAGAGAAAGTGAAGCATTTATAGTTGATGTAATTAAAGATGCAAAAAGAAAAGTAGAATATATTATAGTAAATGAAGCAGGAGCTTCTGTATATTCTGCATCTAAACTGGCTATAGCAGAATTCCCGGATTTGCATGTAGAAGAAAGAAGTGCAATAAGTATTGCAAGAAGACTTCAAGATCCGTTATCTGAACTTGTTAAGATAGATTCTAAGAGCATTGGTGTAGGACAATATCAACACGATGTTCAGGAAAAGAGATTAGATGAGTCTTTAGATTTTGTAGTAAGTAAAGCAGTTAACATGGTTGGTGTAAACCTAAATACAGCAAGTCAAGAACTCTTAAAATATGTTTCTGGAATGAACAAGAAAACAATAGATAAATTCTTAGCATACAGAGATGAAAAAGGAAAGATTTTATCTAGAGCAGATTTAAAGAAAGCAAAAGTATTTAGCGATAAAGTTTATGAACAAGCAATAGGATTTATGAGAATTGAAGGCGGAACAAATCCATTAGATAGAACAGGAATCCACCCAGAAAGCTATAAGCTTGCAGAAGAAGTATTAAAATTAACAAAAATGGATATAGCAGATTTAGGCTCTAATAAGCTAATTGAAGCTATGGATAAAATAGATGTAAAAGAAGTTGCGAATGAATTAAAAGCGGATGAATATACGCTAGAGGACGTAATAAAGGCATTAAAAGCGCCCGCGAGAGATCCTCGTGATGATTTTGAGAAACCACTTCTAAAAAGCGATATATTAAAGCTAGAAGATTTACAAGTAGGAATGAAATTACAAGGAACAGTAAGAAATGTTGTAGATTTTGGAGTATTCATAGATATAGGACTTAAGAATGATGGACTAGCACATATATCTAAATTAACAGACAAATATATAAAACACCCACTTGAAGTAGTAAGTGTTGGAGATATAGTAGATTGCTATGTTATAGAAATAAAGCTAGACAAAAAGAAAGTTGCATTAAGCTTACTTGAACCTAAATTTTAATAATACATAAATGTAGTAAAGAATAGTAGATAATAAAAGAACAAGCCCGTACAGTAGTACGGGCTTGTTTGCTGGAATACTTTGCTTATACCTTTTGGATAACCAAGTTCCCTTTCTTGGAGTAAACCAAGAGGATACTGTCGGTAGTTATATTAAGGTATTCGCGAATTTCTTTCGGAACAAAGAATCTGTGTTTCTTATCGAAACTTACAATCCCAAAGCAGGGAAGGTCGAGTTCTGTATTGTTGGAAAGAAGTATCGTATTGTTATCCGCGAAATTTAAGTATATCCGGATTTCTTTAGTGAAATCCAAATTCACAATAGCGCGAATGTTTTCAGTTACGCAGAGTCTGTTTTGCTTATCCATAGAAGTCATGTTAGTTTGTCTCCTTAATACTTACAACCTGTCTATGAGAAGCGTTTTCTACATAGGTGATTGTTACGGTATCTCCGGATTTAAGAATGGGAAGAATGTACTGCCCAGCGGAGATAGGTGCTACATACAAAGCTTCATCAGCAATGATGTAGTAGTACGAGTTGCCTTCGATGATTGCAGTGTAAATCTCACTTACAATAACATCAGTAGTTTGTGCTTCTTTTTCTGCGTCGGGGGTTGTGTTAAGACCGTTATTGATGAGCTTCATATAGTTGCTAAGAGCAACTTCTACGCCTTGTGCAGAATCGGTTACGCTAACCTGCTGAATGTTTTGTACGGATACAAATGCATACATCTTTACCAAACCGGCGTTGTCCTTAAGACTCAAGAAGTAAGTGGGTTTGCCATCTACACTAATGAGAATAGGGAATGTCGCGGTGTAGTTCAAGTGCTGTACAGCGCCTTTTGCAGAATCCATAGCCGAATATTCTTCAGCAGAATCAAGCTCAAAGTACTTTGCTGCACCTGTTCTCATGTTGACAAGAATGAAACCGATGTTGGATTCATCTGCAACGACGGAAGTGATACCGGTATAAAGATAAACATCATTGCCAATAGTTACGTAATTGTAACCCTGGGTAGAAGTCTTTACACCTTTCTGACCAAACAAAGTGTTCCAAAAACCACCTTCGTACTTGCCCCAAGAATCAATCATAGAGACCGTCATATTAGGATCAAGTGCTGCATCAATCCATTCGGGGACCTCATCCAAAGAATAGGACTGAAGCTTACCAGAAACAGGATCTACGGTAATACAACCAGTAGGGGTCTTAGCACCACCAATGCCTGCGCCATACTTGTAGGTAGGAACAATCCAGAAAGGATTACCTTCATCATCTACTTCAAAAGAGAATTCACCAAACATGGTGCTTCTAAAGTTTCTGCGAAGATATCTCTTAAGGTCCTTACCCCAGTAAGAGCTAGGAGAGTACTGCATACCTTCTTCAAGTTCGATGTACTGAGCTTCTTTAGTAACGCCGTTAACAAGTACGTATCCAGGGATACCGTTAATCTTGTTGTTGTTGTATTTAAAGAAACCTGCGTAGCCAAGAGGCGATACGCGTACAGGAGAACCGTTGTAGTTGATAATAGTATACTCGTCCATTACATTGAACTGAGAAACCATATCGGTTAAGGTACCCATCTTTCTCTTACCGAGAATGATAGAGCTGTCTTTGTCGATTTGAGGAACTGTGTTCCAATTTACTTCGCTGAACTCTTGTTCAAACGTAGTATTTTCAACATCAAGACGAGAGTAGTACTTGCCAGAGGAACACATTGCAGAACCTGCAATTGCGCCGATGATAAGAATCAAGAGCATCAGAACTGTAAGTCCGCCAGATACGAAGGCAGGAATGAAAATTTCATCCCAAAGGCCTGCGACTACAAGACATACGGTAAGGATTGCTCCAACTCCGATCATGTACCACCAGAAACCGGGGTTTCCAAGATTTGCTGCAGGCATAGCAAGATAATAAATCAGCCATGCGAAGAATGCGGTAACGATACCAGCGAGTGAAAATTTGATTGTGTTTTCCATAATTAGTTTTAAATCTCCTTATAAATTATTATTTTTGGACTATGTCTTAACACATCTATAATTATAGCACAGGTTAACATAAAAGTCAATACACATATTAACAAAATGTTAATAACAAAAATAAAGTAAAAGAGAATGGTAAATAACCATTCTCTAAATTAATATTTTGCTATATATTTTTTTAAAATTTAATCTTCTTTGTTTGTTAATTCTTCCATAGCAAGTAGGTATTCCCACTTCTTATCTACTTCGTTTTGGATTTCTTCAAGCATCCATTCGTTACCTTCTTTGAATAGGTGTTTGAATCTTTTTTGTGGTCTTAAGAAATCTGCTACTGGTATTTTTTTAACAGGTTTGTAGTTCACTTTGTAAACCCCATTAACTACTTCATATAATGGCCAGAAACAACTATCTACAGCTAACTTCTCAATAAGTATTAAGTCAGATGTTTCATAACCCCAACCTCTAGGACAAGGAGATAAAGCGTTTATGAAGGCAGGACCTTCTGTATAAATTGCTTTTTCAGCTTTTTCGTATATATCTTTGAAGTTTCCATACATTGCAGTTTGAGCAACATAAGGAATGTTGTGTTTAACCATTATTTCTGTTAAATCTTTTCTTTGTTGTCCTTTACCGCCAGATACCTTTCCAGCAGGAGCGGTAGTTGTATCTGCGTAGTGTGGTGTAGCAGAAGAACGTTGAGTACCTGTGTTCATATATGCTCCGTTATCGTAGCAAACATAAACCATATCATGTCCTCTTTCCATAGCACCAGATAAGCTTTGTAAACCTATGTCATAAGTGCCGCCATCACCACCAAATGCTATAAATTTAGTAGTCTTAGATATTTTTCCTTTTCTTTTCAAAGCATTATACGCTGCTTCAGTACCAGAGCAAGTTGCTGCAGCGTTTTCAAATGCACTATGTATAAAAGATACATCTTTCCATGAAGTATATGGATAAATACAGCTAGATACTTCTAAACATCCTGTTGCACTTGAAACAACAACTTCATCTTCATCTTTTACAGCACTAAGAATTGTTCTAACAACTGGAGGTGCGCCACAACCAGCACACATTCTATGACCGCTAGTAAATCTAACTTTTTTATTAACAACATCTTTTAAATTATATGCCATATGTCTTACCTCCTAATCTCTAACACCAAGATAGAAAGTAGAATTTGCATTCTCTTTATTTCTTGATGCGGCTAATAAATTATTAAATACTTTTTCTATATCTGTAGCTTTTACATCTCTACCGCCAAGGCCATAAATATAGTTTGAAACAGGTACATGTACATCATGTTTGTGTAGTGCAGTAACTATTTCTGTATACATTGGCCCAGACATTGCATTAATGCTATCTGCTTTATCCATTACAGCAAGATACTTAATATGTTTAAGACTTTCTGCAAGTTCAGCGTGTGGAAGTGGTCTAAACATTCTAGGCTTTAATAGTCCTACTTTTAATCCTTCATTTCTTAATTTATCTACTACAGTTTTTGCAGTACCAGCAGTTGAGTTTAGAACTACTAATCCATACTCAGCATCATCTAATTTATATGCTTCGAAAGCATCATAATATCTACCAGATATGTCTCCAAATTCTTTAGAAACTTTAGCAATTATATCTTTAGCTTCTATCATAGCATCAGCTAATTGTTTTCTGTGCTCAAAGAAATAGTTTTGTAAATCTAAAGGCCCCATAGAAACATATTCGTTTGGATTTAGTAAGTAGTGTTCTGGAGTATATTCTCCAACAAATGCTTTAACTTTATCATCTTCTAAAAGCTCAATATTTTCTACTGAATGAGAAGTAATAAATCCATCATAGCATACCATAACTGGTAGTTTTGCTTCCTCAGCAATTCTTACTGCCATTATGATGTTATCATAGGCTTCTTGGTTTGTTTCACAGTATAGTTGTATGAAACCGCAGTCTCTAGCACCCATAGAATCTGAGTGATCATTGTGTATGTTAATTGGAGCAGATATTGCTCTATTTACACAAGTTAAAACTATTGGAAGTCTCATTCCGCTTGCTATATATAGCATTTCATACATAAGTGCTAATCCTTGAGAAGATGTAGCAGACATTACTCTTGCACCTGCTGCTGAAGCACCAATTGCGGCAGACATTGCACTATGTTCACTTTCAACTGGAACGAATTCTGTATCTACAGTTCCGTTAGATACAAATGATGAGAAATATTGTGGTATTTCTGTTGAAGGTGTAATTGGATATACTGGAACAACGTCTGGATTTATTTGTTTCATAGCAAATGAAACAGCTTCATTACCACTAAGTCTTTCTTTAATTGCCATTAATCATTACCTCCTTCGTCTTCCATATGTATTGCTTTAAATGGACATACTTTAGCACATATGCCACATCCTTTACATTTATCATAATTAATACCAGTCATTATACCATCTTTGTGGCAAGTAGCATTGTCTGGGCATGGTAAAATACACATCATACAGTTTTTGCATTTTTCTTTATCATGAACTGGTCTTTTGTTTCTCCATTCGCCAGTATTAAATTTTTCTGAGTTACCAGATTCGGTAATAATACCAGCTAAAGGAAGTTCTTTTGCACCCATTTTATCGTTTGCCATAGTTATACCTCCTTAACTTCATCGTATGCGCGTCTTACAGCTTGCATATTAGGTTCAATAACCTCAGGTTTTTTAGCAAATTTATGTTTAAATGAATCTAACATATTTGACTCTAAATCTTCTTTAGACATTAAGTTTGTAACCTTAATAATAGCGGCAAGAAGTGCTGTATTAGGGAAGTTAGAACCTATTGTTTCTATTGCTATTTTTGATGCGTCTATTGTGTATATTTTACAACTTACATCACCTAATCTTTTACGTATTTCAGCTCCATCTAAAGATGTGTTAACTAATATTGCACCATCAGAATGTAATCCTTTACATACATCTACAGGACCAAGCAATGTATCGTCAACTACAACTACAAAGTTTGGTTCGTATATGTTTGAATGTATTCTTATAGGTTCATCATCTATTCTGTTGTATGCAGTAAGTGGTGCACCCATTCTTTCAGGACCGTATTCTGGAAATCCTTGAATATATTTACCTGTATTAAAAGCGACATCGGCAAGTAATAGTGATGCAGTTTTTGCACCTTGACCGCCGCGGCCGTGCCATCTAATTTCTATCATAAAATCCTCCTATTATATATTATATAATCCTCCTTAAGTATATATTATGAAAGGGAGGATAGTCAAGAAAATGCACATAACTTACACATTTCGACACAAAATATTTTTTGCAGAAAGTAAAAATGAGAAGTATAATTTCTAATATGAAAAATATAAATAAAAACAAATTTCTAATCATAATATTTTTTATCATATTTATTATTTCTAAAGCATATTTCTTTTCTAACAAATATAAAGAGGATAAATATATTTCTAATGCATATGTGTTTATAGAATCATTAAAAAGCATTACAGATACTTCAGTTAAATATATAGGGAAAATAGTGGAAGAAGGGGATAATGACAATATTAAATTTAAAGATAAGTTTATAATAAAAATATATTTAAATGAGGAAACGAATTTAGATAAGTGGGAAGAATATACTAGTTATACAAACGGAGATGTTATAAAGATTAATGGGAAAATACAAATACCAGAAATCATGAATAATCCAGGTGAATTTAAATATAAATATTATTTGTATTCTAATAATATTTATGGTGAGATTACTGTAAATAAAATAATACAAAAGGAAGAATATGAATTGAATTCTAAAGAGAGAATTATAAATTCCATTTATAGGTATAAAGAATATTTAGGAGACAAATTGGATAGCAATATGACTAAAGAAAATGCAGCTATTGCTAAAAGTATAATTTATGGAGATACTATAGATGTTGATGCAAGAATCGAAGAGAATTTTGAAAAAGCAGGAGTAAGTCATATGATGGCTATATCTGGTTCAAATATAATAGGATTAATAACTGTAATGATGATAACATTTAAAGTAGTTAAATTAAATAAAAAGCTAAGCAAGATGATAAATATATTAGTAATAACAGTGTATATAATTCTTACTGGTGCATCACTTTCTACTTTAAGGGCGGGGATAATGTGTATAATATGTACTGTAAATATCATAATTGGTGAGAATGGTGGAAATAAGAAAAGTTCGTTTAATAATTTGCTGCTAACAATAGTAATAATACTGTTATATTCACCGTTTTGTATATATAACACCGGCTTTATATTATCTATATTGGCAACAACAGGTATTATTCTATTTAATCCATATATAACAAATTTTAAGGTTAAAACACTAAGCAAGGTAAAGAATAATATATTAAAGAATGCATTAGATATATTTTTAAGTAATTTGTCTTTAACTTTAACTGTTCAAATGGTAATCCTACCAGTACAAATAAATTCGTTTAATTATATATCTTTAACGAGTATTTTATCTAATGTTTTTTGTTCGTTTTTATCTAGCATATTAACAGTTTTAGGTTCAATATATATTTTTACATCATATATTCCAATGTTATCTAATATATTAGTTTTTTTCATTCAAATTTTTGTATGTATTTTATGTTTTAGCATAAGTGTATTTAGCAAATTGTCCATAGAGATTAAGGTTATGGATTTGAATATTTTAAGTATAACTACATATTATATATTTGTTTTTTTAATATATTTAAGAATGTATTTAAAAAGAATATATAAGGGTAGAAGAAAAACAAATTTCAAATCATATACAATTTTTCAAGTGATTTGTTTAGTTATATGTATAGTTCTAATTGTATTTTCTAATCTACATTTTAAATATATAGATAGCTTTGTATATTTTTTTAATGTTGGTCAAGGGGAATTATCTTTAATTAAGTCTAAAGAAAACGTGCTAATTGTGGATATAGGTTCGCTTAAGACAAATCTTGCATACAATACAATTGATTCGTATTGCAAAATGAAAAATATACAAAATGTAGATGCTATTGTTTTATCTCATATGCATAGTGATCATATAAACGGGTTGGAGCGTTTTGTAAAAGAATACAGGGTAGGAGAGATAATATATGCAAAACCGTTTGAAGAAAATGAAGAATATTTTAAATTTTTAGATTTGGTTAAAGAATATAATTTAAATGTTAGAGAAATTATTAGTGGAGAAAGTATACAATATGGAGATGTAAATATTAATATACTTTTGCCAGATAATATTAAGATAGAAAACAAAGAAGATAAAGAGGGGACAAATACAAATTCCTTAATATGCAAAATTAGTATAAACGATATGGATATTTTGTATATGGGAGATGCAACCAATAAAACAGAAGAAAAGTTAATTAAAAAATATGAAGTAGATGAAGAAATATTTAAAGATATAGAATTACTTAAAGTTGGACATCATGGCTCTAAGACAAGCAGTAGTGAAAAATTTGTTAAATTAGTGAAACCTAAATATGCAATAATTTCTGCTAAGAAATCATATTATAATCATCCACATGAAAGTGTAATAGAAACGTTGGAAAAATATAAAATAGAAATATATCTAACAGAAAATCAAGGTGCAATTAAATTTAATTTGTATAATTTCCTAAAAAAGCAACACAATATTCTTAAAGATAGGTGAGAATATGAGAAGTGAAATGTTATATAGAATACTGTTTGGAGTGGTTTTAGTATTATTCTTTGTAATAGGAATGTATATAGGAGTAGAAATTAGTAGTAAAGAAGAACACTCAGATATAATTGCGGCAACTAATAGTGATGTTAAAATAGAAGTAGAGCCATATAAAGAGGAAGATTTAAAAGATGTAGAAACAAATGCAGAGGAAGAAGTCTTAGATGTAAGTATTAAATATACAGATGTATATCCTGATTGTGGTCATACAATGGAAAGCGAAGAAGAATATTGGGATACAACTGTAAGTGCGATGAAAGAAGAAATAGCAAATAATGATTTGGGATATAGGTTAATTGGCGAGGAGGCCGGTGTATTAATTTATCAAAAAGTGCATAACGGTAAATGTTTAAATCATTATAAAGTAATATTAGAAGATGATAGTGTAAAAGTATATAGAATAGATCTTGCAGGGGAATATGTTTTTTATCAAGATACAGAAATAACACCTAAAACTATAAGAGAAGGAATTAAGGAACAATTAGAAAAAGGAATAGAAGTAGATGAGATAGAAGAACTACTACTTCTTATAGAAGATATAGAAAGTTAGAAAATTAGCGGCAAAGTAGATAATGCTTTGTCGCTTTTATACAAGATATGTAACCTTTTGTCGAATGTGTTGAAAGTAAGCTTTGAAAGCAGTATAATGCTTTTACTTTGTTTTTATAACAAATATTTATATTCATAAATATTTTTTTCAATTGATTTTAATCATTAAGTTGTGACCACAACAAATTCTAATAAAATTTTGTCAAATAAATATAAGATATTGAAATAATAAATAATTATTAAATAAAAGAATAAGTAAATATAATTTTATTGGATAGCAAAAAAGCACGGTATTACCGTGCTTTTGCTTTGTTTTTTCTATCTATTCTGAATTCGTCGATGCCGACAATCATAAAGACTATTGCCGTTCCCAATGTTGCTGTTCCTAAAAGAGTGTGAAAGATTATGCAACCAGTAAAGTTTACGTTTGGCGCGTTAACTTTAGTAACAGTCAAACCGTTTTCAAAAGATACACTTACAGTTTCTTTGAAAAGATTGTGAGACATAACAGTTACCTTGTCTTTACCTTGGATATACCTAAGTGTGTCGTTCGCGTTGGAAGTGTATGGGACTTTTTCGTGGTTTAGATAGTTTGTTCCGGCTTCTTCATAGAATACAATTTCTTCATTGCTGAGTTTAATAGGCCCGTGGCTGGCCGTTACTGCCATGAAGAGACAAAAGATAGTAAGTACTGCAAAGAGCGGAACCATCAGAATGAATAGGTGCTTAGTTTTCATATATATCTCTCCTTTAAATTATTGTTAGAGTAAAAATATTTCCACGCAAAGATTATATCATACTTGCGTGGAAAAATCTATAATATACATATTATTCTTCAGTAGAAGGGACGATAATAACGTTATTATCCTGTACATCTACTAGATATTCTTTGTTTTCTTTAAGTTCACCTTTAATGTATTTAAAAGCTATAGTATCTTCTATGTGTTTTGTAATAGCTCTTCTTAATGGTCTCGCACCAAACTTATCATTAAATCCTTTTTCGGTAATGAATTTAATAAGATCAGAAGTATAAGAAATATTAATGCGTTTTTTCTTAATATCTTTTACGTATTCATCTACAAGAAGTTTAGTTATTGCTAAAGCATTCTCTTTAGTTAGCTTATTAAATACTATTGTGTCATCTATTCTATTTAAGAACTCAGGTGAGAAATAGTCTTTAAGAGCTGCTTCTACTTTTAAAGATAACATATCTGATTCTATCTTTTCGTTTGCAAAACCGAATCCATCGTTTTTGAAGTTAGTTCCTAGATTTGAAGTAAGAATAACTATTGTGTTTTTGAAAGATACGGTTTTTCCTTGAGAATCTGTAAGCCTACCATCTTCAAGAATTTGAAGAAGTATGTTGTATATACTTGGGTGAGCTTTTTCTATTTCGTCAAATAGGATTATGCTATATGGATTTCTTCTAACTTTCTCAGTTAAATATCCAGCATCATCAAAACCTACATATCCAGGAGGAGATCCTATTAATTTAGATACACTATGAGATTCCATATACTCAGACATATCTAAACGTACAATTGCATCTTCTCTATCAAACAACTCGTAAGCTAATGCTTTAACTAAAGCTGTTTTACCAACACCAGTAGGACCAACAAATATAAATGAAGGTGGTCTAACTGTAGTTGTTAGATTGCTTCTTTTTCTTAGTATTGCATTTGTTAAAGAATGAACTGCGTCAGTTTGTCCAACTATCTTTTTGTTTAGGTTAACTTCAAGATTAAGAAGTTTTTCGCTTTCGGCGGTTGTAAGTCTTGCAACTGGTATCTTAGTCCAAAGCTCAACCACTCTTGCTAAGTTTTCAAAAGTTAATGTAGATTTTTTAACATTCTTTTTAAGTTCATCTAATTTAGATTTTAGAGAACATTCTGTAGCTTTAAGATTAGCTGTTTTTTCGTAATCCTTAACATCGCTTTCGGCCATTTCAATTTCAGTAGCTTCAAGTTCTTCTGCAATATCTTTAAGTTTTTCTTCAATGCTTTCTACTTGAGCTAGTATCTTGTTGTCTAGATATACTCTAGAACATGCTTCGTCAAGTAAATCTATCGCTTTATCTGGGAAAAATCTATCATGGATATATTTTTCTGCAAGATAAACAGTATCTTTAATTGCTTGATCGGGTATTGTAACTTTATGATGCGATTCGTAATAGTGTTTAATACCTTTAAGTATTTCTATTGTATCATCTATGCTTGGTTCATCAACCATAACTGGTTGGAAACGTCTTTCTAAGGCAGAATCCTTTTCAATATATTTTCTGTATTCTTTAAGTGTAGTAGCACCAATTAGTTGTAATTTACCACTAGATAATGCTGGCTTTAACATATTTCCTGCATTCATTGAGTTATCGTGCTCCATACCACCAACAATATTGTGAAGTTCATCTATTGCTAGAATGATGTTAGAGTATGCAGTACATTCGTCAATAACACCTTTCATTCTTGCTTCGAATTGTCCTCTAAATTGTGTACCTGCAACCATAGCAGTCATATCTAATAGATATACTTGTTTGTTTGCTAGTTTTTGTGGTACATCTCCAGATGCAATTTGAAGTGCAAGCGCGTTAAGCACTGCTGTTTTACCAACACCAGGTTCTCCGATTAAAGCTGGATTGTTTTTGCTACGTCTATTTAGTATTTGTATTAATCTTTCTAATTCTTTTTCTCTACCAATAACTTTATCTAGTTTTCCTTCTTTAGCAAGTTTAGTTAAGTTAGTTCCATATGTATCTAGATATTTAAGTTTTTTGTTTTCTTTCTTTTCCTTAGTCTTTACTTTGGATTTAGCAGGTTCTCTATCTTCATCATCTTCTGATTCGTCTTGAGTAAAAGGTAGTACTCCAGGCATAGAGTCTGGATCCATACCAGGCATTCCATCAGGACCAAAACCATTAAACATATTAGAAAGCTTATCCATATCTATATTAGAAAACAATTTTTCAAATTGTTTAGAAAGTCCGGCCATTTCTTCAGGAGATATATTTTCGAAAGGATTAGCTGAAGGGTCAAATGTTTTGATACCACGTTTTTTTGCACATTCTGCACAAAGACCAATCATTTCGTTTTTCTTTCCGTCAGGACCGTTATCTTCTACTTTGTTTATGTATATTACTGCAATATTTTGTTTACAGTCTGAACATAACATCATGTTTTTCCTCCTATTAAGTCATATTAAGACTTGTGCTAAATTATATCATAGGAACTATTCTAATTCAACAAATATGGTATATTTAACAAAATTCAAATAATTTGTTTGACATAAAACTTGACAATCGCCTGTAAAAGTAGTAGAATATAGTTCCTGTAGCAATACAAATAAATTTTTGGAGGCATAAACTTATGCAACAGATTAGCTTGAAGGTTCCGGTTGGAATCAAATCGTTGGCAGAAATGATGGAAATGGAAGAGGTCGAGGTTAGATTCTTCCCGCAAATTGAGAAAGTGAGAGCTTTGCTCAAAGATTACAATTTTGGCACCCTTAAGAAAAAAGAGCTTATCGAGAGGTTGGAAGCCTTAAAGGCTAGATGTCTGGAAGAAAAAATCGACCAGTACGCCACCGGTATCGGAGGGCTTATAAAAGCTATTCAATACAGATACTAATAAAAAGTATCTTGATATGGAGGTTCGTAAATTACGGACCTCTTTTTCTGTGCAAAATAGATATAAAATACTATCAAAAATAATTATTATATAAACTACTAGCAATATTCTTCTTTCTTTGATATAATCATAAAAAATAAGGGAGAATAATATGGAAAATATAACTGAAGTAGTAGAAGCAATACTTTTTGCTGTAGGTAGAAGTGTTGGGATAAAAGAATTTAAAGAAGTACTGGGGGTTAATGCTAGCGAAATAGAAACAGCAATAAAATCTCTAGAAGAAAAATATAAAGGAAACAGTGGAGTATCACTTGTTAAATTTAATGATGAGTATCAACTAGTTTCAAATAAAGCATATTTTGAACAAGTAAGTAAATTTGTAGAGAATTCTAAGAAAGCGAATCTTTCTACAACATGTTTAGAAGTTTTAAGTATAATTGCATATAATCCTAAAGTAACAAAAGGTGAAATAGAAAGTATCCGTGGAGTAAACAGTGATTCTCAAGTATCTAAGTTATTAGAATATGGCTTAATTGAAGAAGTAGGAAGAATGAATGCTCCAGGAAGACCTGCTATGTTTGCTGTAACAAATGAGTTCTTAAAATGTATGGGAATAAACAAAGTAGAAGAACTTCCAGACTACGATAATATAAAAACAGAAGATGAAGAGTTATCTATGTTTAAAGAAATGGATGAAGCTTCAGAAACTAAAAAAGAAGAAATAGAAAAGACTGAAGAATAATAATTAAGGAGGAAATATGTCACTTAATATAATTCTTGGAAAAAGTAACAGTGGAAAAAGTGAATATTTGATGAATAAAATTATGGCGTGTGAGGACAAACAGGCCATACTTTTTGTACCTTCTTCTATGAGAGTAATAGCGGAACAAGAATTTCTAGAATATACAAAGAAGAAAGGTATAGTTGATGTAACTGTAACAAGCATTGAAAGATTTGTAGATAGAAATGTAAATAAAGGTGAATTATATAAATCTAAAGAATTTTTACCTGACCTTGCAAAAAAACTTCTTGTAAGAAAGGTAATATTAGAAAACGATGATCTTTTTGAAATCTTTAGAAAAGTAAAAAACAATACAAACTTTATAGACAGAATGTGTTCGTATATAGATAGTGCTAAGAACCAAAATCTTTGTGCTGAAGATATATTAACTAAATATACAGAAGAAGACTTTTTAGGCAAAAAATTAAGTGAGTTTGGTAATATATATAAGAAGGTAGAAGATGAGCTTAAAGATAGATTTGTATCTAGTGTAGATGCAATAGAGTATTTTATTAAAGATGTAACTGCTAAAGATAACTTTAATAATATGGAATTCTTCTTTGATGGATATAACAACTTTAGTAAAATAGAGTTTGATTACATTAAAGCACTTTTATCTACTGGAGCTAATGTATATATAACATTAGGTATAGATTTAGAAAAGCATTTAGATGGAAGTACGGAAATATTTAGTACTGCGTATGAAACATTAGAATATTTAAGAAATGCTGCTAAAGAGGTAGGGGTAAAAGTAGAAGAAACAAATCTTAAGATCTCAAAAGATAATAGACCAAAAGATTTAGCTCATCTTGCAGAAAACATATTTGATCTTTCTAAAAATGAATATAAAGATAAAGTAGAAAACGTAAGTCTAGTGCTTAAAGAAAATACATATAACGAGATAGAATACGTAGCTGTAGATATTTTATCTAAGGTTAAAGAGGGATATAGATTTAAAGATTTTGTTATATACACTAACGATATATTAGGATATAAAGTAAATATTAATAGAATATTTTCATTGTATAATATTCCGGTGTATTTTAATGTAGAACAAAGCATACAATCAAGTCCGCTTGCAATATATCTTTTAACTGCTTTAAGAATAATAACAGAAGGGCTAAAAAAAGATATATCTCCAGTAATATCTCTTGTTAAAACCGGTCTTATAGAAGTGAATAATATAAACGAATTTGAAAATTATCTTCGTGAGTTTGGTATAGCAGGATATATGCTAGAAACTAAATTTACACATAATAATAAAAAAGAGGTAAATCACATATATGATTTAGACCAACTAAACGATATACGTGAAAAGATAGTAAATACATTAGCGGATCTAAAAACTAGAGTTCTTGGAAAAAATACAGCAAAAGATATAACATGTGGAATATATGAACATCTAAAAGAAATGGGTGTTATAGAGAAATATGAACAAGAGTTAAGTATAGTTAAAGAAGAAAGTGCAAATGAATATAACAAACAAATACAAATAGTATCTAAGATGTATGAAATAATGGATAACATTGTTTTAGCATATGAAAAAATAGATGCTAAAGAATATGTAGAACTTCTAGAATATGGTGCTAAAGAACAAATAACAGATACAATACCAGAAAAGATAGACCAAGTATATATTTCAGATATAAACAAGAATAGAGGTATATCAAAGAAGATTGGATATATAATTGGCGCTTATGATGGTGGACTCCCTATAGTTCAAAATGAAGATAATATATTCTCGGATATTGAACTTAAAAAATTAAAGGATAGTGGCTTAGATTTAAAGCAAAGTAGAATAGATAGAAATAACATGCAGTTATTTAACATCTATCAAGCAATAAACAAGATTAGAGAAAAGCTAATTGTAACAGTGCCATCTAGCGGAATGACAGGTGGTAGCTTAAGACCAAGTACTCTTATAGGGACTATAAAAAACATATTGGATGTTAAGCTTGAAAGTGTAGAAACAAGAACAGACTTAAGTTTACACTCAAACTTTATGGATTTAATTACGCGTATTTGTGATATACACGAGGATGCACCTAAAGAAGAATTTGAAAAGTTATATAACGAGTTTTTAGTATATGTAGAAGATGAGAAATATAGAAATATATTAGAATATGCTAGACAGGATAAAAACTTAGCTAAAGAAACTTTAGATTTAATATACAAAGATAAAATAAATTCTAGTGTTTCTAGATTAGAACAATTTAAGAGATGTCCATTTGCATATTATACAAACTATATATTAAGTCTTAAAGAGAATAAAGAATACCAAGTAACGAGTCTAGATACAGGTTCTTTAATGCATGAAGTATTAGAAGAATTTTCTAAATACATTGTTTCAAAAAGTATAAATTGGCAAGACATTGTATTGAATGAAAAACTAAGAGAGAAGTGTTTTGTAGAGTTAGATAAGATAACTGAAAAAATATTTGAAGAAAGTTATTCTAAATTTTTAACAAGTCCAAAATATGTTGCTCTTAAAAAGAAAATTAAAAACAGTATGAGAAAAACAATATTTGCAATAGCAGATAGTTTTAATCATAGTGAATTTAGACCACTTGGTTATGAAATTGCATTTGAAGATGATGCGTTGTTTGCACCAATTAAGGTGGAATTAGACGATGGAAAAGCGTTATATCTAAGAGGAAAGATAGATAGAGTAGATAGTGCTAATATTAATGGATCTACATATTTAAGAATAGTAGATTATAAATCATCTAAGAAGGATTTAACACTAAATGATGTAAAAGATGGAATAATGCTTCAGCTTATGTCATATATGTGGGCGATGCTTGAAAACAAAGAAAAGATTAGTAAAGAAGGAAAAGTTGTTCCTGCAGCAGTAAGTTATTTTACTATTTCTAGAAATCTTTTAAGTATAGATACATATGAACAAGATGATTCAAAGATAAGCAAAAAGCTTAAAGAAGCACTTAAACTTAGAGGAATATATATAAGAGATGTTGAAGTGTTAAAGAAAGTAGATAACGAAGTAGAAAATTCTTCAGAATCGTATTTAGCCTTAACATCAAAGTCTATGTCTAATGATGCTAGAACATTACCAGAAGAAGTATTCGTAGAAGAATGTAATAATATGCGAAACATATTAAAAGAAATATCTACAGATATGGTGAAAGGAAATGTAAGTATATGTCC
This sequence comes from Clostridia bacterium, assembly GCA_045651205.1. GTDB lineage: Bacteria > Bacillota > Clostridia > TANB77 > CAG-465 > UMGS1649. The sequence continues at coordinate 165 of JAZRSA010000042.1, read as the reverse complement.
AAATAAAAAAGTAAGAGGCGTTTGTGATTACTGTAAGTTTGGAAGTATATGTAGAAAAGATATATTGAATTAATCTTGAAAAAACAATAGAAATATAATAATATAAATACATAAAATAATTTTTAGGAGGGTACAAATGAAAAATAATAAAAAAGGTATATCGCT
>JAZRSA010000041.1:0-26904 GCA_045651205.1 Clostridia bacterium | reverse complement strand
TTTAACTAATCCATACAATATATGTTCTGTTCCTATATATGTATATCCATTCTTTAATGCAAACTCTCTTGTTTTTTCTAATACCGACTCAGATTTTTTAGTAAATTCATGCATAAAAAAATACCTCCACTTTTATGTTTTGGTATTATTATATATTTACTATTTTTTACTCTCAATGTATTCGACTATACATCTAGTTTTATGACATTTCTTTCTATTACGCCTTTTTGCTCTTTTTGTTTTCCTCAATATTCTCTATTATTAATCTACGTATTATACTTAAATTTGTAAATAATCTTGTTGTAAATACGATTACTGCTGCAAGATAAATATCTACATTTAGCTTTTGTCCAAGATAAACTAAAAATGTTGCTATAATTGCATTAACAAAGAAGCCAGATACAAATACTGTCATATTAAATTCATTTTTCATATTTGATACTATTCCACCAAACAATGAATCTAAAAACGCAAGTATTGCAACTGCTATATATGCAGTATATTTATATGGTATTTCTAGATTTGATCCAAATACGAATCCTAAGACAATTACTATTACAAATATTGATGTTATTATTGGTTTCTTCATCGTCTACCTCCTATTTCACTTCACTTGCGTATTTTAACGTTAAAGTGTTATCGTATTTATCTATTGTTATATTATTATCTGTTTTAACTTCAACATTAATTCCATATACTTTAAAGTTATCTACTATACCATTTTTAATATTAAGTGCACTTTCTAAATATTTAGCATCACCAATTGCTTTTATATAGAAAGGAGAAGCTACTTTTATTTCATTAATTTGTATTGTTGGACCTACACATCTTATCGCCGTAGTAGAAATAATTCTTTGTCCATTAACACTTATTGCTTCTGCACCAGCTGCTCTAAGTTCATTTACTATTGCCATAATGTCAGTATCATGAACAAGTCCAGCTTCTACAGGTATATTAGTATCTGTACTATCTGCAAGAGTTATAACTACACCTTGTCCTTTTACTTTTACAAGACCTGCTAATATTTCTGCTCTCTCAAGTAATGTCTTCATTGAAGAAATTAAAAGGTCGTTTGTTGATGCATCTGTTTTATATTCATCAACTATTATTTGACTCTTTTCATATTCTTTCTTTAACTCTTCATATCTATTATTTGCTTTTTGAAGTTCAGTTAAAAGCTCCGCTTCTCTCATCCCTTCTGCTATTATATCTGTGTTTTCTACAGTATTTAACTGCGCAGATATTATAAATGAACAAATAAATAATACTAATGCTATCATTACAACCGATGTTATATTATATTTTTTCATTAAAGCTTTTGTCTTTTCCATCTTACTATTTACTTTAGATTGTTTTTTAGTTTCTTTAGTAGTATTTGGAACTTTAACATCATTAGCTATTTTTTTAACTTTATCTATCGGTTCTTTTTTAGTAATATCTATTTTAGCTTTCTTTTCTTTTACTACAGTTTTTGATGTGTTCTTCTCCATTTTTTCCTCCTATTTTATACTTTCAGTAAATATTGGATTTTCTATTGTCATATCTATAGTCCCAACTTTACCGTTTATTTCTTCTAATATGCTTTTTAAAAGATTTAATCTATATTCTATATCATTTAAATCTAAAATAACATCCGTATTATAATCCAAGGTTAGAATTATATCTCCCTCTTTAAATTCAACACTTGTTATTTTATTAGAGATATTTGCTTTAGAATATTTATCCATTATATTTATTAGATTTTTAATTTTCTTTTGCTCTAGTTCTACAACTTTTTCACCTAAATTATCGTCAAAATGTATTCCAAATAGAACTAGCTCCTCTGCTATTTCTTCACTTTCACATGTCTCAAGGATTATACCTTTTTCTGTAAGTCTAACATATTCATTTGTTTCAGAATTTAATGCAACAAAACATGATACATATTCTTCTACTTTTATTACTATTGTTTCTGGATATTTACGAATTACTTTAGCATTTTCTATATAAGATAAAGTTTCAATCTTCTTTTCTGTCTTACGCTTGTTTAATTTATTTATATTAGTTCCAATTGTAATTTCAGAAATTTCTTTTATCTCATCTTCAGTGTACTTAACATTACCTTCTACTGTTATTGCTCCTATATTATATCTAGAAGCAGTAAATAGCTTGTACACACCAAACGCTAACAAAAAGAACAAAGAAAGCGCAAATACTATAAGCACTAGATAAACTAGTCCTCTTAATATTTTTCTCTTAAGCTTTCCTTTGTTCTTTTTAGAAACGGTTTTATTCACTTTTTTAACATTTTCAACTGATTCCGTTCTATTATCTTTTCTTCCCACGTTTTCTCCTAGCCAACAATTTCTTTTATTTCTTCAAATATTTTACCTTCAACATTTGGTTTATATAGCTTAGCTGCATTTTCACCCATTGTTTCTAGTAAAGTATTATCATATATTACATTTTTTATTTTATCATATAAAACGGTTTCATTCAATACATTTTCTTCTAATACTATTCCTGCACCCGCATTTTCCATTGCTTTAGCATTAAAGAATTGATGATTCTCTGCTGCTGTTGGAAGTGGCACAAGTATCGCCGGTCTTCTTACTATACTAAGCTCTGTAATTGTTAATGCTCCTGCACGAGTAATTAAAAGATCTGATGCTTTATACATCTTATCCATTTCGTATACAAATTTTTCAATTTTTATATACTTACTATCTTCTTCATTTAACATAGAATTAGCTAATTCATAATTATCTTTTCCTACAGCAATTACAAAATACAAATCTTTTGGTTTATATTCTCTTACCATATTAATAATTACTTCATTAAATCTTTTTGCTCCTTGGCTTCCACCTGTAACAAATATTACCTTCCTATCTCCAATAGTATCTTTATCTAATCCTAATTCTTTTTTACAAGTTTCTTTATCTAAAGCCATCATATGGTCCATATCGAATTTAGCAGGCGTACCTGTATATACAGAATTCACTTTAGAGTCTAATCTACTTTTAGTATCTTCAAATCCAAGTAAAATCTTTGCTGCATCTTTAGCAACTAATTTTACCGAAAGACCAGGAAATGCATTACTTTCATGTAATACATATGGTATATGTTTTTTCTTTGCTGCCCTCATCATTGGCACACATATAAATCCACCTGTACCAATAACTATATCAGGTTTAAAACTCTTTATTAATTTTTCAGCATCAAATATCCCTAAAAATGCATTTGCCATATTTCTCACATTGTACCATGTAAGTCTTCTATGAAATCTACCTGCACGTATATGCGCAAGATTGTATCCTGCTTTTTTAACAAGATCATTTTCCATTCCAGTTTTTGTTCCTACAAATACGATTTCACTATCTGGTTCCCTTTTTATTATTTCATTTGCTATTGCGATTCCGGGGTTAATGTGTCCTCCACTTCCTGCACATGCTATTATTGCTTTCATAATTTCACCTATCCTTATTGTTCATCTTTAGATACTCCAAGTACCATACCCATTGCAACTAAGTTAATTAATAACGATGTTCCACCATAACTAAAGAATGGTAGTGGCATACCTGTTGTTGGACAACTCTTTGTTACAACTGCTATATTTATTATTATTTGGAATGCAAACATTCCTATTATTCCAAGAGTTACTAAAAGACCATACATATCCTTAGATTTTAACGCTATTGCAACTCCTCTATATATTAACATAGTAAATAGTACTACTACTATAAACGCTCCTACAAATCCAAACTCTTCTGCATACACAGAAAATACAAAGTCGTTTTGTGCTTCTGGTAACCACAGATATTTTTGTCTACTTTGACCTAGTCCTCTACCAAAAACTCCACCAGAACCTATGGCATAAAGGCTTTGTGTTGGTTGCCAATTGCTACCTGTTATATCCACCTCTGGATTTAAGAAAGATATTATTCTTTCGCGTCTATAATCTTCAGATAAGAAGAATACAAGTACTGCTGCTATAACAACTAAACCTACTGGTACAACTATCTTCCAATTTATCTTTATTCCACTTGCAAGTATTATTACAGCAAATATTACAGCCATAACTAAAGTAGCACTCATATGTGATTGTAGATACAAGAAAATTGCAGATAATGCAACAAATGCTAAAGGTACTAGATATCCTTTCCAACTTTTCATTAATTTTTGATTATCTGAAATGTATCTAGCCATTGCCATTATTAATCCAAGTTTAAGAACTTCTGATGGTTGGAAAGTAAATAAGCCTAAGTTTAGCCAACGTTTTGCTCCTTTTACTGTAACACCTAGTCCTGGCACCTCTACTAACGCCATCAATATTATTGATACAATAAAAGCAACATAACTCCATCTTTTATATGTTTTCTTTTCTGTGAAGAAAGCCACCATCATACCAACAAGACCAATTCCTGCAAACATTAATTGTCTTTTTAGATAGTACATGCTATCTCCAGTTTCAGTTAAAGCATAGTATGAACTAGCAGAAGAAAGAGCAATAAGGCCAATTGCAAGAAGAATTAAAAGCGTGAAAAGGAATGGGAAATCTACTAATTTCCACTCTTTAAATGCTTTAATCTTCTCAAAAAATTTAGCCATGCTCTTCCTCCTATTTTCTAATCTATACTAATATAAATCCTATTAAAGATAATACTGCTGTAATTCCCCAGAATAGGATTACTATTGTTGTTTCTTTAAATCCGCTTAATTCTAAATGATGATGTAGCGGAGCCATCTTAAATAATCTTTTACCTTTTGTAGCTTTAAAGTATATAACTTGAAGCGCTGTAGATAATGTTTCTACTACTGGTATTAATGCAACTATTAATAGATACATTGGCATTTTCATAAGTATTGCTATAGCTGCTATTGCTGCGCCTAATGCAAGCGATCCTGTATCTCCCATAAATACCTTTGCAGGTTTTACATTAAATATTAAGAAACCTAATGTTGCACCTACAGTTGTAGCTCCAAGGACAACCATTGCTGTATCTCCTCTTTTTATAGCTACTGCTGTAAAGAATGTCATTATTATTGCACTTACACCTGATGCTAGACCATCAAGACCATCTGTTATATTTATTGCATTACTTGTTCCAAGCATTACTAGCATAGTAAATACAACAAAAACTCCAGCAAAGTCTAAGAATGGTATATTTGTTCCTGTACCCCAGTTGCAAAATACCATGTATAATACAAGGAATGCTACTGAGAATACAAATAGAAGTATCATCTTCATTTTAGCGCTTATTCCATCGCTACTCTTTTCTACTAATTTTTTTCTATCGTCTATAAATCCAACTATTCCATATCCTAGAATTAGAACTATTGCAAGTAATAATACAGGATATTTAAATGCAAATACTGCAAGAATTCCTATCATTGCAATTAGCATCATTATTCCACCCATTGTAGGTGTTCCAGATTTCTTTAAATGTTCTTCTGGTCCATCAGTACGAACCACTTGCCCTATTTTAAGTTTTCTTAAATATGGTATTATTACTAAACTTAAAATAACTGTTACTACAAATGAAAGTCCTCCTGATAAAAGTAAAGTTAATGGTATATTCATGTTTTATCCTCCAAATGTCTTAATTAATATTTTACTTCGTTTTTACCAGGCATCTTTTCTGCTGCCTTTTTAACGATTTCTCTTTCGTCAAAATGTATCTTCTTACCGTTTGCAAGTTCTTGATATGTTTCATGACCTTTACCAGCAAGAATTACTGTATCATTTGCCCATGCAATTCTCATTGCAAATTCAATTGCATCTTTTCTATTTATTATTACTTTAGATAATCCTCTTGTTTCTTTAAGTCCCGCTTCTATTTCTTTTGCTATAGCTTCTGGCTTTTCGTCTCTTGGATTATCTGTTGTTATGATAGTGAAATCTGCATATGTTCCTGCAAGTTTTCCCATCTCTTTTCTTTTTTCTTTATCTCTGTTTCCACCGCATCCAAATACAAGTATAACTCTACCTTTAATATACTTTTTAGTATTTACAAGTATTGCTTCTAAACTTGATGGATTGTGTGCATAATCTATTAAAACAGCAAATGTTTTATTTATATCTACTGTTTCACTTCTACCTGGAACTTTAACTGTAGAAAGGCCTACAAGTACATCTTGCATTTGAGCACCTAACATACTACAAGCTGCTACTGCTGCTACTGCATTGTATACTGTATATTTTCCTGGGATTGGAACAGTAATTGTTTGTAATTGTTTGTTTATATACATTTTGAAATCTACATAATTGTTGTTTATTCTAATATCTGTAGCAGATACGTTTGCTTCATTATCCAAACCATATTTTGCATATTTACAAGTTACATATTTAAGTAACTTTGGTGCATATATGTCGTCTACATTAATTATTCCAAATATACTTTGATCAAAAAGCTTTGCTTTTGCTTTTAAATAGTTATCCATATTCTCATGGAAGTCTAAATGTTCACGTCCTAGATTTGTAAATATTCCTATTTCAAATTTAATACCGTGTACTCTATGAAGTTCTAAAGCATGTGAAGATACTTCCATAACAACATATTCCATACCGCTATCTACCATATCTTTTAATAGTTTTTGTATATCTAAAGATTCTGGTGTTGTTCTTACTGCTTCTATTACTTTATCTGCATAAGTATTGTATATTGTGCCTATCATACCAATTTTCTTTTTAGCTGCTAGCATAATATCTCTTACCATATATGCAGTTGTTGTTTTACCTTTTGTTCCTGTTATTCCTATAACTTTTAGTTTACTTGCAGGATAATCATAAAACTTTGCTGCAACTTCTGCTAAAGCTATTCTTGAATTAGGTACAGCTATAACTGGCACTGATACATTCACTTTATCTAAATATGCTTCTTCTACTATAACTGCTACAGCACCGTTAGCTACTGCATCTACTATATAATCATGGCCATCTTGCTTTAATCCTTTTATGGCTACAAACAAGTCGCCTAATCCTACTTTTTCTGAACTATATTCTATTTTATTTATATTAATGTTTAAATCTCCATTAGTTTTTTTATCTAATTCTTCTACTAGATATTGTAATAACATTGTTATCCCTCCAAATACGTAGTAATTATACCACACTTTCATACAAATTTTAAGTCATATTGTTAAAAATATGCTTTTAATGCAGGTCTGTTGTATCTACAAACTTAACTGTAATTATTGAACCTTTAGTAACTACATCTCCAGGGCTTGCATCTTGGATTATTGCATTACCATTTCCTACAACTTTAATATTTAATCCTGCTTTGTTAAGTTTAGATATAGCTTTCTTAACACTTAAAGAACGTATATCTGGTACAGTTGTTGTGTCCTTCTTACTATCAGTAGAAGTGTACACTCTAACCATTCCATCTTCTATAAGGTTGGCACCAGCTTTAGGTATTTGATCTAATATTATCTTATCTGATGCTATTGTATTGTCTGACGCTATTGTTAGCCCAGCTTTTGTTAATATTTCTTTTGCTTCTTTATATGTTTTACCAGTTACATCTGGAACTACTACTGTTTTAACTGTAGTTTCTTCTACCGCATAACTTGGGTTTACATCTAAGTATCTTAATGTTTCATCTATTATGTTTCCTACAACTGGAGCACAAATTGTTCCACCTTGGTGTCCACTTGGGCCTTTAGGATCATATAAACTAAAGATTACTACTACTTCCGGATCGTTTACTGGAGCTATTCCTGCAAACGATGCCATATACCAAAGATTCTTACCTCTTCCTTCTTCGGCTGTTCCTGTTTTACCAGCAACTGTATATCCGCTAACTTTAGCAGCTTTACCAGTTCCTTTATCTACAGTATCAAATAACGCAGATAATACATCACTTGCTGTAGATTCAGATATTACTTGCTTCTTAACTTTAGGTGCTGTTTCAGAAATTAATGTTCCATCTTCTGAACGTATTTCTTTAACTATATATGGTTGCATTATATATCCACCATTAGCTATTGCAGAATATATAACTGCTGTTTGAAGTGTTGTTACAGATATTGTTTGACCAAACGAAGTTGTTGCTAAATCTAATTCTGTCATTGTTTTAGGATTATGGATTATACCTGTTGTTTCACCTGGTAAATCTATTCCTGTTGTATCATATAAATTATATGCTTTTAAATATTCTGTATATTTTTCTTTTCCTATTTTTAAACCTGCTTGCATAAAACTTGGGTTACATGAATTCATAACTGCTTGCCTTAATGTTTGAGCTCCATGTACTCTTGGATATCTCCAACATCTTATTTTCCAACCAGATATACTTACATAACCGTTACAATTAAATGCGGTTTGATCTATTGACACTATATCTTCTTCAAGTGCTGCTGATGCAGTCACAACTTTAAACGTAGAACCAGGTTCATACGCATCAGATATAGCAGTATTTCTCCACATATTATTAAGTGCAGTGTTTTTATCTTTTGAAGACATTGTATCCCATTTTGCAGCTAGAGCTGTATCATTAATTGTAAACGGATCATTTGGATCAAAATCCGGATATGTTGCCATAGCTAAAACTTCGCCTGTTGAAGGGCGCATTACAACACATACGCCTTTATCCGATTCATTTTCTTTTACTGCTTTTTCTAAGTTCTTTTCTACTATTCCTTGGATAGTCGCATCTACTGTAAGAGTGATATTATTTCCATTTGTAGGAGCTATATATTCTTCATCTTCATATGGAGTTTCATTTCCACCACCATCAATACTTCCTACTATTCTTCCATCTTCACCTGCAAGTTCAGATTCATAATATGACTCAAGTCCATAAAGCCCTTGATCATCAGTTCCTGTAAATCCTAATACATGTGATAACATTGCACCGTAAGGATATATTCTATTTGTAGATTCATCTACATATACACCTTTAAGTTCATTATTATATATGTATTTAGTTAATTCTTCTGCTTTTTCTTTTTCTATATTAGTTGCGATAGTTACTAATGATACTGTTTTATTTATTTTAGATAAAATTGTATCCCACGACATATCTAATATTTCTGCTAAATCTTTTGCCAACTTTTCTTTATCTTCCGTAGCAATATTTGTCGGAGCTATGGATAGAGTATTAGTTGAAACACTAAGAGCTAGTTTATTGCCAGCTGTATCATAAATAATCCCTCTACTTGCAGAAATAGCTCTATCTTTTGTTTGTTGCAAATATGCTTTTTCTGAATAATACTCGCCTTTTATTATTTGTATATAAAATAATCTAAGCGCTAATAACAAGAACGCAAACACAGATGCTCTAAGTAAAAACAATGCACGTTTTTTGTGTATTACCTTAGCAAACGACATACTCTCCCTCCTTTAAAGCAAAATAATCATAAGTAAGCTGTTACATTACACTAGCTATCTTATGATTATTTAATACCTATTATATCTTTTAGCTTATCTACTACTTTACCAATTATATTTCCTTCATTTATACTTTCTACTTTTGTTTCATAATTTGAATTTATATATACCAATTGACTCTTTTCTGGTTTTTGCATTCCTAATTGTTGTTTAGCATAAGTTTCAATTGAATCTTTGTCTATTACTCTGCTTACTTTTACTTCAGTTGTTGCAAGCACAGCATTAACATTATCTGCTTTTATATTTAATTTTTGCAATTCTAAATTCTTTTCACTTATTACATTTGTTCTATAACTTAATATTATTAGCATTGTAAACATTGCTACTACTGACAAAACTAGTGATAGTTTAGATTTTTTCTTTGCTTTTATATTTGATACACTTTGTAATTTTTTAACTGTATTTTTTATTAATCTGAAGTCTCTTTTATTTGGTAAATATTCTACCTCTTTTTTCTCTACTTCTAAATCATATGCATAAGCTCTATTTGCTATCACTAATTTCACCTCTTTTCTTAAGTTTATTTTGTAATCTTATTACTTAATAGTTATTTATTATTTTATCTTCTTTCAAAAACTCTAAGTTTAGCACTTCTTGATCTTGGATTATTTTCAAGTTCTTCTTCAGTTGCTACTATAGGTTTCTTTGTAATTATTTTTCCATATGATACATATCCACAAATACATTTTGGGAAATCTGGTGGACAAGTACATCTTCCTTCCATTTTTTCATATGCTCTTTTTACTATTCTATCCTCTAATGAATGGAATGTAATTATTGCTAATCTTCCACCTGGCACTAAACACTTTATTGCATCACACACTGCATTTTCTAAATCTATAAGTTCTCCATTTACTTCTATACGAATTGCTTGGAAAACTCTTTTTGCAGGATGCTGTTTTTCGTTCTTCGCTTTAGCAGGAAGTGCAGATTTTATTATATCCACAAGTTCTAAAGTTGTTTCTATTGGTTTAATTTCACGAGCCATTACTATCTTTCTTGCTATTTGTCTTGAGAACTTTTCTTCACCGTATAAAAAGAAAATATCTGCAAGTTTTTCTTCTGAATACTTGTTAACTACATGATATGCAGTAAACTCATCATCTCTATTCATTCTCATATCCAACGCAGCATCGTGCATATAACTAAACCCACGACTTGCTTCATCTAACTGATACGACGAAACACCCAGGTCTAATAATATTCCATCTGCCCCGGGTACTTCTAAGTCTTCTAATATTTGTTTTATATTCTCATGTTTATCTTTAACATAAGTTACATTCGTGTAAGCTTTAAGTTTTTCTTTAGTATGTGTTAGCGCATCAGAATCCCTATCTATTCCAATTAGTCTACCAGTGTTATCTAATAGCTTTAAGACATACGAAGAATGCCCACCGCCACCAAGGGTTCCATCAACATATATTCCACCCTTTTTTACGTTTAGACATTCTATACATTCTTCTAGTAATACTGATACATGACTAAATTCCACTTTTATCTTACTCCGTAATTCTCTAATTAAAATCTTAAATTTTTTATCTTTTGTTTATTAAATATTTTTTCCTTTGTTAATGATGTAAATCTTATCATAAGTATGAATAAGTTGTTTTAAATCTTTTGTTTTTTAATTTCTTTTGTTTATTAATTTTTTATCTTTAGTTTATTAAGTTTTATTAAATGTTTTTCTTTAGTTTATCTATATCAAATGCCAAACTCTGACATGTGACTAGCTATTTCATCTAGGTCTATATTCTCATCACTTGTATATTTATCCCAAGTTTCTTTGTCCCAAATTTCCGCTCTAGTAGATACACCTGTAATTACAAGTTCTTTTTTAAGACCCGCATACTCTCTAAGGTTGTTTGGTATTAACACTCTTCCTTGTTTGTCTATTTGACACTCCGTTGCTCCAGCTGTAAAATACCTAACATATTTTCTAGCATTTTCATTTGAAAGTGGTAAAGCTCTAAGTCCTGCTTCAAAGTTTTGCCATTCTGCAAGCGAAAATGCGAAAAGGCACTTATCAAAACCTCTAGTAACTATGAAAGTACTACCAAGATCGTCTCTAAACTTGCTTGGCACTATAACTCTTGATTTATCGTCAATTGTATGATTGTACTCACCTAATAACAAGGTTTTACACCTCCTCCACTTTGCTCCACTTTCATCCACTTACACTCAAATTATATCAAATAAGAATATAATTGCAATACCTTTTTTATAAAAAAATTAAAATTTATTAAAATTTATGTTTTTTTAAGCAATAAAAAAGACCTTAAATTTCTTTAAGATCTTTTTAATGTTTTTATATAATTTCTTTGTTTACTTTGCTTCAACTTCAACATTACCATACCTATCAATTGATATATTATATCTATCAACTTTGATACCCGCATCTTCTAGTCTTCTTATAACATAGCTTTCTGCTCTATATATGCTATATCCCATATCTTCAGCATCTTCAAAATATTCTTCTGCCATTTCCTCTATTTCATCTATAGTATATTTTTCTTTACCAAATTCCAAATTTAATTCTTCTGCAATGCTGGCAAACGCAACTAATACTAGAATCAATATTACAATTAACCCTTTTAAGCTTATACCGCGTAATCTTGATTCATCTTTATATGCAAATTCATTAGCATTATAATTATTATTCGTAAAATTCATAGCTATTCCTCCATAAATATTTATTATACAACTATAGTATAACATAATCATTTTTTATGCAATAATATAAAAATAGTTTTAATCTAAAATCCAAATATGTATAAAAAAAGAAACTCTTCCGAGTTCCTTTTTATTTATTAAATATAATATGCTGGGTTATAGAATGTTTTATAGCCGCCACCTAATACTCTTATTTCAAAGTGTAAGTGAACACCCGTTGAACGTCCTGTTGTACCCATATTACCTATTTGTTGTCCTATAGATACTGTTTGCCCCTTTACAACATTTATGCTACTTAAGTGAGCGTATAATGTTTGTAGTTCATTTCCACTTGCATCTTTACCATGGCTTATGATTATACATTTACCATAGTCACCATTCCAACCGGCATTTACTACTGTACCTGATTTATATGCATATATTGGAACATATTTACTTCCTTTACTTGCTATATCTATACCAGAGTGCATTCCACTTGCATAGAATGAACTTCTTCCGTAGTTTTGTGTTACTACACCTGATGTTGGTCTTACACCACCTGCTATAAACGAGTGTAATGCGCCAGATGCTTTGTTTCCATATTTAGTTGTTCCTGATGTTCCCCAATATTTAGTAGTATATGTTCTAACTACTGGTTTGTATCTACTTACTACGTTATCATATATCTTTTTAGCAGAAGCTTTAGTTGTTGTACTAACTAATTCTTCACTTACAGACTTCTCTACTTTTACTGTAGATTTTACTGTAGATTTTACTGCATTTTTAATTTTTTTAGCATAATCTTCTGCTTCTGTTTTAGTTGCAAATGTAAGTTCTGTTTTGCCCTTTACATTTACGTTATATGTTGTGTATTCTGTTTTTACAGCTGCTCTCATATTTGTATATAAGTTTTGTTCTTCTGTAACAGAATCAACTACATATTTTAACTCAAACTCAGGTTCAGCTGGTAAATATACTTTTACCTCTAAACCATCAGCTTCTTTTTCATCAACTATTTTTTCGTAAACTTCATCAAATTCAGCTGGGCTTTTAAAATATCCAACTTCTTCTCCATCTACTTTTGCTATATATTGTGGTACATAAACATTTAATACAGTTACAACTGCTGCACTAAATGAAAGTACAAATAATACGACTGTTATAAATATGAATCTTAGTGTTCTGAGGGCACTCCCTTTTTTCACTATAATTACACCTTCCTTTTCAATCACAATTTATATTATACCACAATTCAATATAAATTGCAACTTTTTCAGATTTCAGGCATACTTTCCCTATATACCTACCCCTTATTTAACTGTATTCTATCATACTATATAGTATATGTCAAATATATAAAATAGAAAAAAACGAAGTAGTTTTTTCTACTTCGTTTTTATTATTATTAATGTTTTTGTTCAAAATTCCAAGCGTCTTTAACCATATCTTCTAATCTTTTTTCTGCTTTCCATCCTAGTTCTCTCCAAGCTTTAGATGTATCTGCATAACATTTAGCTACATCGCCTTCTCTTCTTTCAACTATCTTGTAATTAATGTTTATACCATTTACCTTTTCAAAAGCTTTTACCACATCTAAAACACTATAGCCTGTTCCTGAACCTAAATTATATACAAATACACCTGTATCATCTTTTGAAAGTCTATCTAAAGCCTTTAAATGTCCTTTAGCTAAATCTACTATATGAATATAATCTCTTATACCCGTACCATCATGTGTTGGATAATCATTTCCATACACATTTAAACATTCTAACTTACCACTTGCAACTCTTGAAATATATGGCATTAAATTATTTGGAATTCCATTTGGATCTTCACCTATTGCACCCGATTCATGCGCACCTATAGGTATAAAATATCTAAGAATTGCAGCTTTAAATTGTTTATTAGCCTTTGAAACATCTTTTAACATATCTTCTACCATTGCTTTGGTTTTAGCATATGGACTTATCGGTGCTAACACTGCTTCTTCTGGTATTGGAACAATTTCTTGTGACCCATATACTAAAGCCGTTGAACTAAATACTATCTTATTACACCCAAATTCAGCCATTACTTCTAATAAATGCATTGTTCCTTCTACATTATTTTTATAATATGCCAAAGGATCTTTCATAGACTCTCCTACTGCTTTTAATCCTGCGCAGTGCACAACCGCATCTATTTTATTCTCTCTAAATATTTTTCTCATAGATTCTTTATCTAACAAATCTGCATTATAGAAAACAAAACCCGCATTAGATATAGATTTAATGTTATCCATTGCTTCTTCTCTACTATTAGACAAATTATCCATTATTACTATTCTTTCGCCTCTTTTAAGTAATTCTACACATGTATGGCTACCTATATAACCTAAACCTCCTGTTAATAATATCATATATACTACCTCCTATTAACAACTATATAATATTATAACCTAATATATTTTGCAAGTTATATTTTTAATCGAAGTATATGAAATAGAAAAAGCACACATAAGTGTGCTTTTAATTTTATTAAATTATTGTTTTGTCGCATTGGCTGTAAACCAATTATAGAATTCTTCCGATACTGTTTGTGGTGTTGTGCCAAAATTTATTGTTTGATATCCTACGCCCATTTCTTGCCACGACCATTCAGGTAGAGCTGCAATTATTGGATCATCATCATACCAAATTTGTGCCACAGTATATTCTGGGAATATAGAAACCATTTTTGTATATGTTTTATTATTTGAAGTATATGTTACATTTTCCACCCACTCGTTAGGAAAATTAATTATATTATTGAATTTCCATATTCCACTTATTTGATATTGTGATGTTGGTTGTTGAGTGTTAGAAGAATTATTCTTACTTGTAACAGTAACTCCCGTATCTGTTACATTTATATTCCAATTATCATCAGTTACTCCATGTTTTTCAAGTTCTTCTTTAACTACATTTTCTATAGTATCTGTTCTACTCTCATCTAAATATGCTTCAGCCCACGCTAATGCAGCTAAATCTTGCACTTGCTTTTCATCTGTTATTTTTACAGCATGACTAGCTTTATCTATAACACCTGTATTGTTTAATGCTATTACAACAGATGCAGCTAGTATTATCATTACTATTATTGTTATTACTAAAACTATTAAAGATATACCATTTTTCTTTTGCATTTTATTTTCCTCCTTTGTATTACTATGATTATATATTATATCATATATTTGAGTTTGTCCATATTTTTGGCAATAAAAAAACGAGTTTTAATCCTCGTTTTCTATTAAATATCTTTTTAGTATTCCGTCTTTTATTTGACCCAATCCTTTATATTTATTGTTGAAATATACTTTTACAAGTTTATCTTGTTCCTCATACGGAAGTTTTACTCCATTTAAGAATTTAGTATATTCATCTTTTAGCATATTTATTTTCTTTAAGTCATCATAGTAATCTTCTATTGGCACTATATGTTTTTTCATATCTTCAAAGTTTAGTTTTAAGAAATCATAAAGCGCTATGCTATCTTCTATAAAGAAGTTACCATTTCTAAGTCTAATTAGGTCTATCATAGTTGCGCCACAACCAAGTTTTCTTCCTATATCGTTTACAAGACTTCTTACATAAGTTCCTTTTGTGCAATACACATCAAACATTACTTCACGTTTTTTTAAGTCTACTGCAATGTTATTTATATCATATATTTCTATAGTTCTTGCTTTAAGTTCTATTTCTTTTCCTTCACGTGCATATTCGTATGCTTTTTTACCAGATACTTTTATTGCACTATATTGAGGCGGAACTTGTTCCTGAACTCCTATAAATCTTTTTATTCTTTCACGAATATATATTTCATCTTTATTTACTATTGATGCCGAAACTATTTTACCTGTTATATCATAAGTATCTGTTTCTACACCTAGCAACATTTTTACTCTGTATGCCTTATTCTCTGCAGTTAAGTTATCTGAAAGTTTAGTAGCATCTCCAATAAGTATTGGTAATACGCCTGTAGCAACTGGGTCTAATGTACCAGTATGTCCAACTTTAGAACCTATAAATAACTTTTTAATAACATCTACAACATCATATGATGTTATACCTGCAGGTTTATTAATATTAAGTATTCCTGTTATTTTCACCTTTACAACAACCCTTCCAACATTTGTATTAATTTCTCTTTAGTATCTTTAAGATTTGTTGTTTCAAACCCAGCAGCTCTTTTATGTCCGCCACCATTAAACGCTCTAGCCACTTCAGAACCATCTATCGGTTCTTCTGTTCTTATACTATATTTGTATTCTCCCTCTTTAGTCCATCTAATATATACAGCAGCTATTGTTCCTTCTATACATCTTAGATATGTAACTAAACCGTCTACATCTTCTTCTGTCGCACCTATTTCTTCTTGCTCATCTTTATCTAATAAGCTTACACGTATTTTACCATTTGCATAAGTTTCCATATTAGCTATTACTTTAGCTATTACTTTCATTTTAGCTTCAGAATATGTATCGTTTAATTTCTTGCATATTTTAGAGAACTCTACTCCTGTATCTACTAATTCTGCAGCCACTCTATATGTTTCGCCTGTAGTTCTTTCATAATTGAAACTACCTGTATCTGTCATGATACCAACATAAAGATATGTTGCTACATCTTTAGAAATTGTTGGATTAATATATTTTATTAGCTTGTACACAATTTCTGCATTAGCTGGAGCTTCACTATCTATTATTCTTAAGTCACCTTCTTCTGAACTATTCATATGGTGGTCTATTACTAATATTTTATGTGCTTTTTCTAAGTCCTCTTTAGCAATGCTTGATCTTCTTTCTATCTCTGAACAATCTAGACATATTAAAAGGTCTAATTCTTTATCCTCAGGAAATCTACTTACTACCTTATCTATTTCTGGCAAGAAACTAAATCTTGGCGTTACATCTGGCATAACCATATATACATCTTTTCCAAGTTCTTTTAAGAAATGATACATTGCTCCAACGCAACCTACCGCATCTCCATCTGGTTTCTTGTGCGCAACTAAACATATTGTTTGTGCATTATCTATTAATAATTTAGCTTTTTCAAAATCCATATTATACCCCTTAAATTATATTATTCTTCTACTTGTTCAGTATGTGCTTCTCTATTTTCTCTATCTTTAGCACTTACTTCATTTATTATTCTTTCCATCTTTGAACCATATTCCATAGAATCGTCTAGTTCAAATACTATGTCTGGAATATTTCTTGCTTTAAGCATAGATGCTAAATTCTTTCTTACAAATCCAGCGCCTTTAACTAGTCTGTCAAAGACTTGGTGAGTATATTTTGTTCCAAATATACTCACATAGACTTTAGAATATCTTAAGTCCTTAGTTGTCTTTACTGAAGTTACAGTTATTATGCCTGAATCTGTAAATTTAGATATATTTTCTCTAAGTATTCTATCTATGTAATACTTAATATCTTCATCTACTCTTTCTGTTCTCATTATTTTTTCTCCTCAACTAATTCATAGCATTCTAGAATGTCGCCTTCTTTGATTTCATTTGAATCAGATACTTTAATACCACATTCATATCCTTCTGCTACTTCTTTAACATCATCTTTTTCACGTTTTACCGATTCTATCTTAGTTTCTAAGATTACTTCACCTTTTCTTACAAGTCTAGCCATTGCATTTCTTACTACTTTACCTTCTAGTATGTAGCTTCCTGCAATAATACCAGCTGTAGAAAGTTTAAATATATGTCTAATTTCTGCTTTACCAATATCCACTTGTTTGTATTTAGGTTTAACTTTACCTTTCATAGCAAGTTCAACATCTTCTATAGCATCGTAGATAACTTTGTATAATCTTAAATCTACTTTTTCTTTATCTGCCATAGCTTGAACTTGACCGTTAGCTTTAACGTTAAATCCAATTACTATTGCATTAGATACTTTTGCAAGAGTGATATCTGATTCTGTTATTTCACCAGTATTTGATGCTATAACTCTTACTCTTACTTCTTCATTAGATAATTTTTCTAATGATTCTTTTACTGCTTCTGCAGAACCCTTAACGTCTGCTCTAAGTACAACGTCTAGATTAATTAGTTCGCCATCTTTAATCTTGTTGAATAGATCATCAAGAGTAACTGCGCTACCTTTCTTAATAAGGTCTAATCTATGTTGTGCTTTTCTCTTTTCTATTAATTTATGTGCTGTCTTTTCATCTTTAACTTCATAGAATGTATCTCCAGTTTCAGGAACTGATCCTAAACCTAAGATTTCAACTGGTGTAGAAGGTCCAGCTTTTTTAACTTTTTCTCCTCTATCGTTTGTCATTACACGAACTCTACCAATTGTATCTCCTAGAACTATTGTATCTCCAACATTTAATGTACCTCTTTGTACAAGCACTGTTGCTAGAGGTCCTTTAGTCTTATCCAGCTTAGCTTCTATAACTGTACCCTTAGCTTGTTTGTTAGGGTTAGCTTTTAGTTCTTTTACATCTGCTACTAGAAGTATCATTTCAAGAAGATTTTCTATTCCATCACCTGTTCTTGCAGATACTGGAACACAGATTGTATCTCCACCCCATTCTTCTGGAACAAGGCCAACTTCAAGTAATTCTTGTTTTACTCTATCTGGATTAGCTGTATCTTTATCTATCTTGTTTATTGCAACTATTATTGAAACTCCAGCCGCTTTAGCGTGGTTTATAGCTTCAACTGTTTGTGGTTTTATACCATCATCTGCTGCTACAACTATTACAACTATATCTGTTATTTGAGCTCCTCTTGCTCTCATTTCTGTGAACGCTTCATGTCCTGGTGTATCTAAGAATGCGATTTCACGACCGTTAATCTTAACTTTGTATGCACCAATATGTTGTGTAATACCACCAGATTCTCCAGCTGTTACGTTTGATGAACGTATTTTATCTAGAAGTGATGTTTTACCATGGTCAACGTGTCCCATAATTGTTACAACTGGTGGTCTGATTTCTAGATCTTCTTCTTTGTCTTCAGAATCATCGAATAACACATCTTCTTCTGTTACTACAACTTGTTTAGTTGCATTAATTCCAAATTCTGATGCAATCAAGAACGCTGTATCGAAATCTATTTCTTGGTTAACTGTTGCTAGTATTCCCATTGAGAATAGTTTCTTAATTATTTCTGATGCTTGTTTCTTTAATTTTTCTGCGAAGTCTTTAACGCTCATAGTTTCTGGAAGTTCAACTTCTGTTAAAGGTATTATCTTAGTAGTGTTCATTTCTACTTTTTGTTTTTTAGCTTTTGCTTTACCTTTTCTATTTTCTCCTCTATCATATAGATCCATTAAGCCTTCTTCAGAAACTGACATACCTCTAAATTTGCTAAATTCCATTCTAGTATTCTTTTCTCTAATTTCATTAGCATTTTTAGCTGCTCTCTTTGTTGTTGATTCTGGTTTTTCCGCTTTTTCTGAATTATATTTTTTCTTGTCTATTAATGTTGTAGAGTAATCTCTAGTTTCTTTTTGGATTGTATCATCAATAGTTTCTTTGATGAATTTATTTACTCTATATCCAGTATTTGAACCTGTTCTGTTATTATCTCTATCTCTATTTTGGAAATTTGGTTTGTTTGGTCTTTCGCCATTTCTACCTTCTTGGTTTCTTGGTCCTTTGTTAAATGGTCTATTATTATTTACACCATCTTTTCTATCTTTATTAAATCTATTGTTGTTATTATCTCTGTTTTGGAATTTGTTTTCTCTGTTATCTCTGCCGTCTCTATTATCTCTATTAAATCCGCCTTTATTCTCTTTGTTATTATCGAATCTCTTAGATTCTGTTCTGTTTTCTGGAGCTTTAGTTACAGGAGACTTAACCTCTGGTTTTTCCACAGGTTTTTCTACTACTTTAGTTTCAACTTTTTCTACTACTGGAGCTTTTGTTTCTTCTACTACTGTTTTTGGTTCTACTTTAGGTTCTACCTTTTTACCATTTTGAGTAACAACTATATTTTGCATTCTGTTGTTATTTCTATTTCTATTACTTCTAACAACACCTAAACCTTCTTTGCTATATGTAGGTTTTTCTTGTTTCTTTTCTCTAACAACGCTTTGTTGTATAGTTCCACCTGCATTAGTTGTTATTCTTTCTACTTTATTACCAGACGCATCAGTAGTTACAACTTTTACTTGTCTACGAATAATGTGTGGTGTAGTAGACGCAAACTTACTTGCATATGATTCTTCTACCATACTTGCTCCATTTTCTACATTAACTCCAAATGATTTTAACTTCTTTATTACTACATCTTCTGCCATATTAACTTTTTTAGCTAATTCGCTTACTTTAATTTTTCCCAAATCTTATTCCCCCAAATTTCTTAATAATTCTTGTATACTTTCTTGTTTTACTTTTATTTTTACACATTTTGTAATATCTTTTGCTTTTAACAATCTGTTTATGCAAGTCTTGTTATTACAAATGTATATTGCTCTTGTATTCATTTTTTGTGTTTCATCTAAAACCGCATTACCATTTTCATCTGCTACTATTCTTAACAGATTTTCTTTTGTATTTTTAGTTCTACACGCTACACAAGTTCTTTGTTTTATCATGAACTCTCCTTATAGCTTATTCAACTATTCTGTTTTCTATTTCTGATTTTGTCTTAATATCTATTTTCCATCCTGTAAGTATTGCTGCAAGTCTTACGTTTTGTCCTTTTGCACCAATTGCTAAAGATAATTGGTCATCTGGAACAACTATTGTTGCAATATGTTCTTCATCGTTTATATCTATAGCCATTATTCCTGCTGGAGATAATGCATTAACTATAAAGCTTGGAACATCATCGCTATATGGTATAACGTCAATTTTTTCTCCGTTTAATTCTTCAGATACTGTATTTATTCTTATACCTTTTTTACCGATACATGCTCCTACTGGATCTATGTTTTCATCATCTGACCATACAGCTATTTTACTTCTCATACCTGCTTCTCTTGCTACTGCTTTTATTTCAACTATTCCTTCTTCTATTTCTGGAACTTCTAGTTCAAATAATTTTTTAACAAATCCAGGATCACGTCTAGATAATACTACTTGTGGTCCAAATTTAGCAGAGTCATCTACTTTTTGTACATATGCTTTTATTCTTTGATGTGTTTCAAATCTTTCTGTTGGTACTAATTCTTTAGAAGGTATTAAAGCTTCTACTCTACCAAGGTCAACTATCATACCCATCTTGTCTGTTCTTTGAACAACACCTATAACTATTTCACCTTGTTTGTCGCTGTATTGTGTATAAACTAAATCATGTTCAGCTTCTCTTAGTCTTTGGATTATTATTTGTTTACCTGCACTAGCTGCAATTCTACCAAAGTTCTTTGGAGTAACTTCTAGTTTAATTTCTCCCCCAACTTTAGAACGTTTGCTTATTAACTTAGCTGCTTCTAAGCTTATTTCTAGGTCTGGGTTATCCACTTCTTCAACAATAGTTTTTAATGCGTATACTGAAACTATACCAGTATCCTCATCAATATCTACTTTAACATTTTCTTCAGTTTCATAGTTTTTTCTATATGCTGCTTCTAATGCTAGTTTTAAAGATTCTACCATATACTCCTTTGTTATTCCCTTTTCTGATTGTAACTCATCTAGTGCTTCTAATAATTCTGCTGCACTCGCTTTTGATTTGCTTACCTTTGCCATTTTTCTAATCTCCTCCTAAAATTCATATACTGTGTTTGCACACGTAATATTTTCTCTCTCAATTTTAATATCTTTGTCTTCTACAGTAAGTACAACGTACTCATCTGTTGCTTCTTTAAGTATTCCCTCAAGTTCTTTAGAATTCTCAACTTTATTATATAGTTTTACTAACACTTTAGAACCAAGGTATTTAATATATAACTTAGTATTCTTTAACTGTCTTTCAAGACCAGGTGAAGATATTTCTAATATGTACATTTCATCCTTCATTAAAGAATCTACCTTTTCCTCAATCTTTCTACTTACGATTTCACAATCGTCTGTTGTTAGAGATGTATTCTCTTTGTCAATAACAACTCTTAATATTTTGCTTTCGCCTTCTTTTACGTTTTCTACGTATTCTACTGTGTACCCTAAGTCTTCTACATCTTTAGTTATGGCAGTATGAATACTGTCTGTTAATTTAGACATAGCACCCTCCTTTTAATTACACAAATGAGAGGACTTTCGTCCTCTCATTTTGCATTTCTCTTACTGACAATTAATATTTTACTACACTTTCCAGTATTTTGCAATAGTTTGCAGCGTTTTTATACTAAAAAATGTTGTTTTTTTCTTATGTTTAAGCTGGTGTTCCAGGTTCACCTTGTGGAATTGTTAAATTAAGCACAAAGTTTGGTGCAGTTCCTGTTATTGTAGCTTCTGCAGGAGTACCTGGCGCACCTGTTGTTACAGTACCTATTGTTAGTACTGGTGTTAATCCATCAACACCATCCGCCCCTGCTGGGCCTGTAGCTCCAGTTGCACCTGTAGCCCCAGTCGCACCTACTGGTCCTGGTATACCTTGAGGACCTTGTGGTCCAACTGGGCCTGCTGGGCCTTGTGGTCCTTGCGGTCCTGTTAATCCTGGTCTTCCCATTGGTCCTTGTGGTCCAACTGGGCCTTCGATATAGCTTACTATTGTTGTATCATAATTACAACATTGTGAAGTGTTTGATTGGCATCCTTGGTTTCCATACATTCCTTGGTTTTTACAGCATCTATTCATATCTATATCTGCCTTTCTAGATGTTTTCACATCTAGTATATTGTATGTCAGTTTTTAAATGTTGTTACAAAAAAGAACAACTTGCAAAATACAAATTGTTCTTTATTTTATTTTTCCACTACTGTAACACCTTTAGAAGTTGCTGTTGCTACATATTTATCTGACAAATTATTTTCTAGCAATACTAAATCCACTACTATTTGAAGATCTTCTACATCTCTTTCGCCAGCTGCATACGCATCTGCCCAAGCAATTGCAACAAGCTGTTCTACTTGCTTTATGCTATGCATATTAGTTGCTGTATTTGCTTTATTTATTATATCCGCATTATTAAGTGATATCATAACTGCTGTTGCTAATATTATCATAACAATCACAGTTATAACTAAAACTATTAAACTTATTCCTTTTTTCATCTTTTGTTTTTACCTCAACTCTTCCTTTTTGATTGTATAATATATTTAACTTTTATACAAGTAAAACGAGACTATTTTTATATAATCTCGTTTTATTTTTTATTATTATTTTTTATTATTATCTTTCTTTGTCTTTTCTTCTTTTATCTCTTCTTCTGCATCATTCTTCTTTTCTTCTATTTTAACCTTTTTTGTTTCAGTAAATTCAATAAACTCAGATGCTTTAGCTTTTTTGAAGATATATGTTATTAACATTCCCAATGAAATCATAGACAATGCTGCTATTACATATGTATTTATTCCTGGTACTTGTGTTAATGCAAATACTACAGCAAAAATTCCTGCCAATATTGGTAATTTATATTTGTTAATTTTCTTTCTAAGTATTTCATATACAAATACACCAACTACTAATTGTCCCAATACAAATGATAATAGCATTGCTGCTACAAATATTATTACTAGCGGCCATGTAATTATTCCTAATCCAAATATTCCTAATGCTATTAATATACCTACTATTATTGGAGAAAGCAGAAGTACTACAGCGGCCATTATTAATCCAAATGTTGAATTGTCTATGAATCTTGCTGATACTTTTGTTGTTATTCCTTTTTCTTTCTTTGTAATAAGCATAGCAACAAATGTATATACTAATACTGCTTTTATTCCTTTTATTATTACTTCCAATATATTTACTTTATTTTCTTCTTTACTTTTTAGTTCAATATTAGCTTCTGGATATTTTTCTTTAATTTTAGTTGTATCAAATCCTTCTCTTACTAATACTTCAACTTTTCCTTTTATATCACTTTCGTCTATTGTTAATGTTTCAGAAGTTACTCTTAAATCTTTTTCTACTTTTCCATTAATTATTGCATCTGTTGCACTAATTATAAAATTACCTTTTATTGTTCCAGTAGATTCAACTTTTCCTGCTATTACAAGAATATCTCTATCTATCGTCGCATTTTCTAGTATTTTAACAGTTTCTGCAATTATTACTGTATCATCTGAAATTTTACCTTCTATTACTACATTTTTTCCATATATTAGACCATGTTCTATTTCACCTTTTACTGTTAACATATCTTTAGCAAATATAAAATGAACACCTTCTAGTTTATCATCAACATCTATTACATCTTCTGCAAATGTCATTCCTGAATGTTTTACAGGTACATCATAATTTGCACTCTTTTCAAAAAAGTTTATAAACGGAAGATCTATATCATTTTCCTTACTTAATTTATAAGCAGTTTCATATATATCTAATCTAAATAAATCAAATGCATATGCATTTGTATATGTTGTTAACATTAAAACCAACATCAATAATACCGCAATTATTTTTTTCTTCATCTATTACCCCTTCTTTCACATTTAATACTACTTACTATATTTCTATATATTTTTTTAATATATCATATATTCTATCTTTATTAATTATATAGTTAAAATGATTTGCTTTTTTTACTATTTCTAATTTGCTATTTGGAATATTTCTATTTATTAATTTTGTATGAGATAATTTTATACAATCTCTATCTCCTGCAAGCAATACCGTTGGTACTTTAATTCCTTGTAGTTGTTCAATAGATATATTAGGTTCATTTAGCATTAATCTTATTAATTTATCTCTATTAAAAAACGATACAAATTTACAAAATGCGTATGTCCCATTTTTCAATCCCTTAGGATTTATATTTACACCACTTACAATCAACTTAGATAATAAATCTGGTTGTTTTATCGCTATTAAAAGTCCAACTATACCTCCGTCACTAAAACCATATAACATTGGATTTTCTATATTTAATTCTTTTATAAAACCAATAATATCCTCTGCCATTAAATCATAGGAGACTTCCTCCGTATCGTCACTCTCTCCGTGACATCTGTTGTCTACTGCATATACAGTATAATCTTCTTTTAATTTGTCTATTAATTTATTAAATATTGTGTAACTTTCCCCATTACCATGAAGTAATATTATCGGATATCCCGATCCAACTACATCATAATTTAAAACTACATCGTTTACTTTTACTTTCATTTTACCCTCACTTCAGTAAAGTTTATACCATAAAATTTAACAAGTTACAACTACTACTTAGTTGTTTGTTATATTACTCCTAACTATACCTTTATTAGATATCCATCCAATTAATATAGAAGATATTATTGCCGTAATAAATGAATATATTATATTAGCTATATTTATATACGATAACGACATTAATATAACCACTGCATCTAGTATAAAATAACTAATTGCTACCGGAAGTTTAAACACTTTTGATATTATTAATGCCAAAGCATCATCACCACCACAAGCACCATTATTCTTTATTACAATTCCACAACCTATACCAACCATTATTCCTCCTATTATTGATGCTAACAATAAATTACTCGATAAATTCGGGAATAATGTAGTAGTATTCTCAAATAATAAATAGAATCCAGAATAAGATACCGCTCCTAATATTGCATTAAAGAAAAATTTCTTTCCTAACAAAACACTACCTATTATATATGCTGTACTGTCTATTATTATAGATACAATACCTGGACTTATTCCTAAAAGATTAAAGAATAACAGCTCTACTCCAAGTTGTCCACCTTCTGCGATACCGCATCTTGAATGTATATTAAATAATCCAAATGCAACTATCGCTGAACCTAATATTATTAACAATTTATCTATATGTTTTTTATTCTTATTTTCACTTCTTATTTTCCTGTTTGCACTATTCATATAAACCTCATATGAATAATACCATAAAACGAGATAATTATCATCAATTATCTCGTTTTTCTTTTATTTTACATATTTTATATTGCAATATTTATCGAATCCGATATGATTTTTGTCATCTTTGTTATTAATCCATCTATTTCCTTTGGCGTTACCACCATACTATTACACAATTTCTTATCTTTTTTCACTCTAGTTATATTTAATTTTTCTAGCATTTCTTTCAATAATATTTCTGCATTTACAACTGTTGGTACTCCGATGGCTATTACCGGAACTTTTAATGTACTCTTATTTAGAACTTTTCTTTTATTACCAACTCCCGCGCCCGGTGTTATTCCCGTATTTCCCATTTGTATAGTCGTTCCAATTCTACTAATACTTTGTGATGCAAGACTATCTATTACTATTATTAAGTCTGGTTTAATTTTTTCTACTACACCTTCAATTATCTCTTCTGTTTCTATTCCCGTTGTACCCAAGACACCAGGTGTTAAAGCTGTTATTTCTCTAGTTCCTGGTTCCACTAACTCTTTCATATATTTTATTACATGTCTTGTTACATTTATATTTTTAATTACCTTTGGGCCTAAAGAATCTGCTGTAACCATTTCATTTCCTAGTCCAACAACCATTACTTTATTTATATTATTTTCTATTAATCTTACTAAAGCTTCACTCAATGTTTTCGTTACATCTTCCATTTCTTTTTCTTCTAAGGTTAATACATTTTTTATCTCTAATGTTATATATTTCCCTATATCTTTTCCTAAAGCCTGTTTTCCGTTTTCATCCATTACTTCTACAGTAGTTATATTATGTGTTTTATTACTACTTGTTTCAACCTTTATTCCATCTATATAACTTAAGTTGTGTTTCTTTTTATATTCGTCCACTCTCTCATCTGCCATATCTGTTATATATCTATCCATTTTAGTTTTATTTTGCATAAAAAACACCCCTTTAATATT
>JAZRSA010000040.1:0-1717 GCA_045651205.1 Clostridia bacterium | reverse complement strand
TTCTTGATTTATACATAATTCAACTCTTAATCTATTAGCTTTTGATTGATATACATCGAAGTCGCAAGTATATAATCCATAATTTAATCTTTCTATATTAGCTTCTATTAATTCTTTAGTATTTAATACTAAGAACATGTCTGTGTCTTCAACTGATTTATATAATAAGTCATTGGATTGTATATAACAATCATTATGAACATCATCTAAACAATCTTCTTCAGAGAAACCACCTATGAACCATTTATCTGAGTCACTTCCTGAAGTAGGCTCAAGTATTAATATATATTTTTCACCTGGCACTACTGGCATATCTGAAACTAATTTCATAGTGAAGTTATTAAACCAAGTAGACGCTTCAGTTGGTCTAACAGGTTCTGTATAATAGTTTGTTAATAAGTATTGGTCATTATTTGCGTCGTACTTCCAGAACTTACCGATGATAGAACCTGGATCGCCTTTAACCGCAAGACTTACTTGAACTTTGCTTATAACATTTTTATCTAATGATGCAGGTATTGTTATTTCAGTACCGAAACCATGTCCAGCATGATCTAATTCAAATACTTTTATTCTTTCTATACCATCTTTAACTATATATTTAGCTTCTTCTCCTTCAACTATACCTTCTTTAGGCTCTTTAGCAAAAATGAATTTGCCACTTTTACTAACACCTAAAGATTTTTTAATAACAGTTCCTGGAGCAGCGTCGAAGTTGTCAGACGCACCTTTATATTGTGAATCTATTAAGAATTCGTCTATGTTAGTTATCTTTTCGATTCTTTGTATATTGAAGTTACCATTCATATCTTCAAAAACAATTATGTCTTCAGCTCTTAAATCACCTAAGCTGTCAACTTTAACTCTATACCCTGATACAGCTAATACTTTAACTCCTGTACTTATAGTATGTTTTTGGTTAGCCTCTAAGAAACAATCTATAAAACCATTATAAACATTAGAGTCTTTTATTGTTCCAGTTTTAACTAGTTGATTTTTTAATTGATATAATTCATCTTTTATATTTCTTATATCATCAAATATATTATGAGTTGCTTGATTAACATCAGTTAATATAGTTTCTGAATTAACAACTTTTAAAAAGTCTTCATCAGTATAACCATTTAACATTAAAGAGTTTTTAACTGTTTGTCTCTCAGGTATAAGATTTCCATCTTTATCTTGTGCAGCTATTGCTTTACCAAAAGAATCTAAAGCAGCCATTGCAACTTGATATGCTTCTACTCTAGAAGAATCCATTGTTTCTGGATCATCTGTATCGTCAACCGTTGGATGTACGTATTCGCCAACGTATTGAACATCAATAGCTTTGTCATCTTTTTTTCTAAACCCTACAACAATTTCAAGGTATTGTTGTAGAGCTAGTAAATCTAATTGACCTAGACTAATTTTAGACATTGAATCATCTCCATTCGAAAGTTATTATATCTACATGTTTAATATATTCGCCATACATTTCTTCATATTTTTTCTTATCTGAAGGATTAACCTTGAAGTGTCTCCATAATGGATCCTCTTCCAAATCACATTCTAATAATGTTATTACACCATTAGTGTTCGTATAATTACCATCATAAAGTACACCATTGATATATATTTTAATAAAATCTTTAGTATAACTTAATGAACTTGGGTACTCATAATCTAATATATCAAAAGTATATGTATCATATGATATATCTTTTATTTCATAAGA
>JAZRSA010000039.1:0-3705 GCA_045651205.1 Clostridia bacterium | reverse complement strand
GCTGAAGGCTGGAACTGTATAACAACCGACACCATGATATTCTACTCTCAAAACTACTCATATAAAATTATGCATCAATCAGCAGGAAGAATCGATAGAATGAACACACCATTTGAAGATCTATTTTATTATCATCTAAAGACAAGAGCAGGAATAGATTTGGAGATAGCCAGAGCATTAAAAGCGAAAAAGAAATTCAATGAAAAAGATTTCGTTAATTTTTAGGAGGGATTGATATGGATAAATTACAAAAACATGAAGAATTATGCAACTTTATACACGACTTATATGTGAAAAAGAATGCTGACTACGGCGATTCAGTTGGCGAATTATATAAAAAATTAGGAGATGTATCTTTCTTAACTAGAATCTCAGATAAGTATCACAGACTTATGAACTTAATGACAGACTACGATGGATATATGAGACCTATCGTGGATGTTAATTATGAAAGTATAGACGATACTATAATGGATTTAGCAAACTATTGTATAATATGGTTAATGGAAAGAGAATTAAAAAATAAGGGGGAAAATTAATATGAGATTAGAACAATGGCTAGGTGCAGATAATAAACTAGGTATGGATATTTGGACTAAGAAGTATCAACAAAACGGAGAGAACTTTGAAGAATGGCTTAACAGAGTATCAGGCGGAGTTGAAGAAGTAAAACAACTAATCAAAGAGAAAAAATTCTTATTCGGAGGAAGAATACTTTCTAACAGAGGAATGGAAAAACACGGTAAGAAAGTGACTTACTCAAACTGCTACGTTATAACACCACCTGAAGATAACATTGAATCTATATTTGATACTGCTAAGAAACTAGCAAGAACATTCAGCTACGGTGGAGGTTGCGGAATAGATATTTCCAATCTTGCACCTAGAGGAGCATTCATAAATAATACAGCTAAAGAAACTACAGGTTCAGTATCCTTCATGAACTTATATAATATGGTAACAGATCTTATAGGACAAAACGGACGTAGAGGAGCGTTAATGTTAAGTCTAGATTGTAATCATCCCGACTTACCAGAATTTATATCTGTGAAAAACGATCTTAATAGTATAACTAAAGCTAATATATCAGTTAGAGTTGATGATGAATTTATGGCAGCTGTCGTTAACAAACGTGATCATGAAATGATATTCATAAGACATGAAACAGGAGAAGAAATACGCAAAACTATGTACGCTCCTGATCTATTTAGAAAACTATGTGAAAATAACTGGAACTATGCCGAACCAGGGATATTATATTGGGATCAGATAAATGATTATAATTTATTACAATACGATCCAGAGTTTAAATACGCAGGTGTAAACCCTTGTGCAGAAGAACCATTACCAGCAGGAGGAAGTTGTTTATTAGGAAGTTTAAACTTATCAGCATTCGTAACACCTAATAACGGATTATTCGACATGGGAGCATTTAGACATGCGGTTAGAATAGCTGTTATGGCTCTTAACGACGTATTAGACGAAGGTTTAGAGTTACACCCATTAGAAGAACAAAGAGAATCAGTACGCGACTGGAGACAAATAGGTTTAGGGATATTTGGTTTGGCGGACATGTTAATAAAAATGGGATTAAAATATGGTTCACATGAGTCATTAGATGTATGTCATAGAATAGGAGCAGCAATGACTCACGAAGCATTAATGACATCCGCAGCATTAGCTAAACAAAAAGGTCCTTATCCTAAATTCAACAAAGAAGCGGTCATGAAAAGTTTATTCTACACTAGACATAACGATCACGACTTAGACGAAATGGTAGCAGAATTCGGTTTAAGAAACTCACAACTATTAACAATCGCTCCAACAGGTAGCTTATCAACTATGCTTGGAGTTTCAGGAGGAATAGAACCTATATTTGATACACACTACGTAAGAAAAACAGAATCATTACACAACAAAGAAGAATTCTATACAGTATACACACCTATAGTTAAAGAACACATAGATAAAACAGGCGATACTTTAGAAAAACTTCCTGGTTATTTCGTAACAGCTAAACAATTAAATGGTAAAGAAAGGGTAAACATGCAAGCAGTATGGCAAATGCATATCGACGCATCTATATCTTCAACTGTAAAC
This sequence comes from Clostridia bacterium, assembly GCA_045651205.1. Taxonomy (GTDB): domain Bacteria; phylum Bacillota; class Clostridia; order TANB77; family CAG-465; genus UMGS1649. The sequence goes on along the minus strand of JAZRSA010000039.1, from coordinate 1,605 downwards.
TTACCAGAATCAGCAACTGTTGAGGACGTAGAAGAACTTTATATTTACGCTTGGAACAAAGGACTTAAAGGGATGACTATATTTAGAGAGAACTGTGCTAGACTTGGAATACTAACAAGCGGCGAAGAGAAAAAAGAAGAACCAGTAGAAGAAGTAGCGGAAGAACCTGAAGTAAAATTAGATAGTCTTGTACCTGTATCAAGAGAAGAACTTGGTGAAAGATTAAACGGTTCAACATATGTGAAAGATATTGCTTGCGGTAAACTATATATAACAATCAATAGAGATGAGAATGATAATTTAGTAGAAGTATTTATAGATCCAGGAAAATCTGGTGGATGTACTGCTAACGCTGAATGTATAGGAAGATATGCGTCTGCTTGTATGAGAGCAGGAATGAGTATAGACGCTATAGTAGATGTGACTAAAGGTGTTAAATGTTCAGCTTGTATGCAAAGCAAAGGTGCTAAAAAGAAAATAGATGGATTAAGTTGTGGGGACGTTATAGCTAAGACTATACAAGAAGAATACAGAAGATGTAAAGGGTGTCCGAACGCTAACAAATCTAAAAAAGAGAATGATATTCTAAACCAAATGAATAAAAAGAAACAAGAAGTCGAACCAGCTAAAAAAGGTAAATGTCCTGAATGCGGTCAACCAATGGCTAACTCAGGTGGATGCAACATCTGTCTAAACTGTGGATATTCTAAATGTGATTAAGGAGAATTATAGGTACGCGAAATTTACACAGACTCTTATGAGAGGGGAGCACTCAGTTTGAAAATATTGACACCAATATCGATAACTGAAATGCTATACAAACCCTTCTCTTTTTATTTTTACTTATGATGAATTAATTGAGAATATTAATTTATTATAAAGGGGATGTAGATATGGCTACAACTATACAAACTAATACTTACTTCAAGGATGACATGATATTTAAAGAAACTATAGTGGATGGAGAAGTATATGAAATTGTAGAACAATATCTAGATGAGGAAGGCGAAGTAATATACGAATATAAACACGATTATAGTCCTGGTAAATTATTACAGATGCATAAAGAATTAGAAGCACAAAAACACGACTTAGATTATTACGGGGCTAAAGGTGTAATAAGAATGTTAGACGCAGAAAAAAGAAGAGAAGAACAAGAAAAGAAAAGAATAGAAGAAGAAAAGAGACTTAAAAAAGAAAAGAATAAAGCCGCTTATAATAAAAAGGTAAATAAAAAATTAGAAAAAAATAGAAAGAGAGGTTAATAGTATGAGTGTAGCATACGATCATATTTTAGAAGAGCATAGTAAAAACATTAGAAAGGCATTCTACTGGATTAAGAAAAGTTTACCAGAATTACTAAAGCCTATACCAGGTGTTGACTATGAACTAATGATATTACTACACGACGATACTAAAACTATACCATCACAATACAATGCATATGATGAATACATTTGCGGAGAACATAAGAAAGATACTGTACAGAAGTTTAGATACGCAAGATTAGAACACCATCAAATGAATGGACACCACTGGCAGCATTGGATATATCATAGTTCTGAAGGTGAAAGAATTATATTAGATATGCCATACGAATTCATT
>JAZRSA010000038.1:0-19570 GCA_045651205.1 Clostridia bacterium | reverse complement strand
ACCATTTTGCAACATATGTACTGCAAATGAATGTCTGATTGTGTGTGGTGTTAATTCTTTATCTATTTTAGCTTGTTCTTTATATTGTTTTAATATTTTCCAGAATCCTTGTCTAGTCATTTTTTGACCATTAGCATTTATAAATAAAGATGGCTCGTCCTCTGTTTTAATAAGTAGAGGTCTTACGTTTTCCACATATTCTCTTAAATATCTAAGAGTTGTATTTCCTAATGGAATAATTCTCTCTTTATTTTTCTTTTTAACTTTTATGTGTCCAGCGTTAAGGTTTAATTCACTTAAATTCAAAGATATTAATTCTGTAACTCTGATACCAGTTGCGTAAAGGGTCTCCAACATAGCCTTATCTCTTTGTCCTTTAAGGTCAGAAAGATTAGGTTGTTCTAGAAGGCTCTCTACTTCAGTTACAGATAGTATTGAAAGCTCTTTCTTTTCTACTTTTGGTGAAGATAGCTTGTCTGCTATATTTTCTTCAACAAGTTTTAATTTTAATAAATATCTATAGAATGCTTTCATTGAAGCAATACATCTAGATATTGTTGCATTAGATTTTCCTAGTGTTTGCATATATGCGATATAGGCTACTAAGTCTTCTTCTGTTGCTTCGAACATCTTCTTACCAACTTCGTCTAAATATTCTGCTAGTTGGTTGATATCTCTTTTGTAAGATAGTAATGTGTTTTTAGACACTTGTCTGCTTTCTAAGTACTCAATAAAGTCTTGAATTATAAGTTCCATTTCTTACCCCCATATGCTGTATATTACATAATTTTTTAATAACTGCTACTATTTTACACTACTTTTAAAGGATTTGCAAGTGTTTTTTTATTTTTATGTAACCAATTTTGTTTTTTATTCTTTTTATAGCTTAATTTAGTTTTAAAAATATCTTTAAAGCCACTAAACTCAAGGTTTGTTCCATAATTATACTAGAAAAGATTACAACAAACCCTAGCAATATTTTTATAACACTCCCAAACATTTCAATTATATTTATTCCACTTTGCTTTGCTTTAAATATATTAAAGTGTATTTCCATAAACATTAAAGATAAAAACAAATATGCAGGAATATATATAAGATTAACTAATCCTACCAATAACAATACTACTAATGTTCCATAACCTAGTCCGAATACATTAAAAAGTATAGCGGAATATATGCTTATCATTGCACCTTTTAATAGCATCATCATTTCTATAACATATCTACCAAACAAAGTTACACTCGATACTGCAAGCACTAAAAGTAATATAACATTTGTCTTTATACCATTAGGTACAACGTTTGTTTCTATGTACTCTTTACTACTAGCAAGCTTAAATACCTCTGTCGCTTTAATAACAAGTTCCCCTTTAACATTAGTATCAGAAAAAACATATATACCAATGCCTACTATAATTCCTGTTATTAGCATAACCAACAATATAGCCAAATCATATTTATTCTTTAAAATATACTCTTTAATGTATCTTTTAAACACACAAACCACCTAAAACATACTATGTATATCTTAGGTGGTTTATGTTTATTTTGTTATTTGTTTTATTTACTAAAGTATTCTTCCTTAAGCATAGAATATATCTTTGTATCTACAAATTCGCCCTTAGAAAGTCTATCTTGTCTATGTGTTCCTTCGTATACAAGGCCACTCTTTTCCATTACTCTATATGATCCAACATTTCTAGAATCACAACGAATAACGACTCTGTTAAGCCCCATATTCTCAAAACCAAATTTTAATACTTCTTTAACTGCTTCTGTCATTATGCCTTTATTCCAATGTTTTCTTGCTAACCAATAACCAATTTCTGCTTCACTATGTTTTTCTTTTACATGTAAATAGTTTATGCTTCCTATTGCTTTATCTTCACCTTTTAAGGTTATAGCCCAAACAGGTGGTTCTTCTAGTTTTTTATATTCTTCTTTTAGAAACTCTAATCTGCTATATGCATCATCCATAGATGTATATGTATCAAAAGAGAGGAATCTAGTAACTTCTTCATCGCTACATGCTTCATATAGCGAATCTGCATCTGTATCGTTAAATAATCTAAGTTTTAATCTTTCTGTTTCAAGTTCTGGATAATCCTTAAATGCTTTGTATACAAGATCTTCTCTTTCTATTTTTTCTTCTGCCTTTTCTCCCACATTTTCAAGCTCATCTATGTTCTTTATTGCTGCAACTGCAAGCTCATCACATCTGTTGTTATACTTGTTATCTGCATGACCTTTAACTTTAACAAAGTTAACCACATGTATCTCTCTTAAGCGTTCAATTTCTTCCCATAAATCCACATTCTTAACAGCTTCTTTTTGAGAATTTCTCCAACCATTCTTTTTCCAACCTTCAACCCATTTATTTAGATATGCATTAACTAAATATGCACTATCTGAGTATAATGTAACTTCGCATGGTTTAGTTAAAACTTTAAGCCCTTCAATAGCTGCTCTTAGTTCCATTCTGTTATTTGTTGTTTGTCTTTCAGCTCCAAATATTTCTTTAGAACTATCTCCGCACATAATTATTGCTGCATATCCTCCAGGTCCAGGATTTCCACTACACGCTCCATCTGTATATATTGTTACTTTTTGCATAACTCTCTCCTTTATTGTAATACTCGCTCTTTTGTGGTATTATATATCATATGAAATTAACTTGCAACAAAAGGAGATGAAGAAATGAACATTGTAGGGATAATAGCAGAATACAATCCTATGCATAACGGACATATTTACCACATTAAAAAAGCTAAAGAATTAACTAATGCAGATTATGTAATAGTAATAATGTCTGGTAGCTTTACTGAACAAGGTAACATAGCAACTCTAGATAAGTTTACTCGCGCTAAGATTGCTGTAGAATGCGGTGCAGATTTAGTATTAGAACTTCCAACAATATATGCAACTTCAAGTGCAGAAAACTTCGCAAAAGGTGCAGTAAATATATTAAATAACCTTGGATGTGTTACACATATTGCATTTGGTGCTGAGACACAAGATATTAGTAAACTAGAAAAAATAGCTAATGTAAAGGTAAATTATGCTAATGAAATAGTGGAAAAGAAAAAAGAATATCTAAAAGACGGCATTCCTTATGCATCAGCAGAATATCTTGCCATAACAGACTTTGTAAATGAAGATTTGAAGAATGTCTTAGAAGAGCCAAACAATCTTTTAGGCGTAGAATATATTAAAGCTTTAATTAGCTCTAACAGCCAAATTAAGCCTGTTTTAGTTCACAGACTAACAACTAACCACAGAGATGATAAAATAGTAGAAAATAGCGTTCTAGCAAGTTCTACAGCTATTCGTGAAGCGCTTACAATAGATACCGAAAACATTTCTTTATCTGTGCCAGAAAATACATATCTTGCTATTAAAAAAGGTAACTACAAACTAAATAAAAATCTATGGGAATTATTAAGATTCTCAGTGCTTAAACTTGGTAAAGAAGGATTAAAAAATATACACGATGTTTCTGAAGGATTAGAAAACAAACTATATGACGAACTGTTAAACTCATCTAGTTACACCGAATATATCCATAATGTAAAAAGCAAGAGATTTACACTAAGCAGAATAAAAAGAATATGTATATATATATTACTTGGAATTACTAAAGATAAATATACAAGTCTTAGTAACATATATTATGCAAGAGTATTAAAGGTTAAAGAAAATAGTTCAAATCTTCTATCTTTAATTTCTAAAAATAGCAAGATTACATATATACCCAAAGTAACTGATGATATACTAGAAACATTAGATACAAATGTTAAAGAAAATGTTTATTTAGATATATTTGCAAATAATATATCTCACACTATGAATGAGGATTATACAAATACGATTGTTGTAAAATGACTAGACAAAATTTAGAAAAAAAGAAATCACCATGGAGTTCCTTGGTGATTTTTATATACAGCTAATTTGTGTTAGCGTTAAATATATAATGTCTTGTTTGTTTATAAATTAGCTTACGTTGGTTTGTACGTATATTATTACTAAAAATATGTATAGGCGAGCCTCTGAAACGCCTATCCCTCCAATTGTGATAGCTTGACTATCACAAAACGGTGCCAATCTTTGTTCAAACAAAAATTGTACAAAACAGTATGATACCATAACGCATCTTTAGGCTAATCTTACCTTACATACTCACCTGTAATAGTGTCTGATGTTTTGCTACCAACCCGTCAGATATAATAGCGTCTGATGTTTTACTACCAACCCGTCAGAGTTAAGAGCGTCAAAGTATTCTTTGAAGTATATGCATATGTGTATTTTTAAACAGCTACTCCCGCGTATAAACAGGATAAACACTACCTTATTCTAGATAGTGCGCTATTTAAAAATACATATACTATATGTATTAAATTACATATACTATACATACCTTAAATAATATATATCCGTCAAACCATTAAATAGAATTTATTCTATTACTCATCCATTCCACTTAATAAGGTGTTTTAGGATTTTCTTATACACTAATATTGTAACATTTTATGTTAACATTGTCAATAAAAACACCTAATCTTTAGGGATTAGGTGTTAATTTATTATATAAGTTCAATTATAGCCATTTCAGCAGCGTCGCCTTTTCTTGCAACAAGTTTAGTTATTCTAGTGTACCCGCCTTTACCTGCTTCATATTTAGGTGCTATTTCGTCAAATAATTTATTTGTTAAGTCGATTGTATTACCTTTAGCATCGTGAATTTTGTTTACAAGCTTAAACATTTTTCTTCTAGCTGCTAATTTAGAAGGCATATCAACTTTAACTGTTTCTTTAACTATTTCTCTTTCTACTACTTGGTATTTCTTACCGTTCTTAGAAGTCTTTTCAATTTTTACTTTTTTTCCGTTCTTATCTAATTTAGCTCTTGAAACAGTTTTCTCTTTGTTTTCGAAATTTGCTGCTTCTTTAATTGCAAGACTAATTATGCTATCTGCTAATGGTTTAACTTCCTTAGCTTTAGCAAGAGTAGTTTCAACTTTTCCATTTTGGATTAATTGTGTAACTAGCCCTTTTAATAGCGCATCCCTAGCTCCTTTTGTTCTTGATAGTCTATTTGTTCCTGGCATTTTAAATTCCTCCTACTTATTTTATTCTTCAGGTTTCTTGAAAGATAATCCTAGAGAAGCTACTTTAGCGATAACTTCATCTAATGATTTCTTACCAAGGTTTCTAACCTTCATCATATCATGTTCTGTTCTAGATACGATATCTGCAACAGTATGAATTCCTGCTCTCTTTAAGCAGTTATATGATCTTACTGAGAACTCTAATTCTTCAATTGGAGTTTCAAGTGTTCTATCTTTTTCAGATAGTTGTTTTTGTGACATTATTGACATATTTTTAGCTATATCTGATAGGTCTATGAACATTTCTAAGTGTTCGTTTAATATTCTAGCTGCCATAGATAAAGCTTCATATGGTTCAATAACTCCGTTAGTCCATATTTCAAGTGTTAACTTGTCATAGTCTATTTCTTGTCCAACTCTTGTTTTTTCAACAATAAAGTTAGCTTTTCTTACTGGAGTAAATATAGAGTCGATTGGAAGAGTGTTTATTGCTCCACCTGCTTCATCTCTATTTTTATCTCCTGGTATATATCCTCTACCTTTTGTAGCTGTCATTTCAGCTTCTAGTACTCCACCTTCATCAAGGTAAGCAATGTGTAAATCTGGGTTTACAACTTCTATTGTTCCATCAGTTATTATATCTGCTGCAGTAACTTCACAAGGACCTACTTTAGAGATTTTTAATGATTTAACATCTGTATCATGAGATTTTAAGCAAACTTCTTTTAAGTTAAGAATAATGTTTGTTACATCTTCAGATACTCCTGGTATTGTTGAAAACTCATGTGCTACTTTATCTATTTTTAAAGTATTAATTGCATATCCTGGTAAAGAAGAAAGTAATATTCTTCTTAGTGAGTTTCCTAGAGTGATTCCAAATCCTCTTTCTAGTGGTTCTACAACGAACTTTGCATAATATGTGTCTACATCTACTTCAACACATTCAATTTCTGGTCTTTTCATTTCTAACATAATAATTCCTCCTATCTGTACGCTCTGATTACACGTACACATAAATTTGTTAGTTATTTTTTACCTTAGTGTCTATTTACTAGTTCTTAGAGTATAACTCAATAATTAAGTTTTCAGCTACTTCTAGATCTACATCTGCTCTAGCTGGTATTCTTATAACTTTAGCAGTTAATTTTTCTTTATCTACTTCTAACCAAGCTGGTACGTTTTTAGCTTGAATTTTTTCGATCATAGCTTTAACTGTTACGTTATCTTTCTTTTCATCTCTTATAGCTACAACATCACCAACTCTTAATTGGTAAGATGGTATATTTACTTTTTTACCATTTACTGTAACCATTTCATATCCTACTAATTGGCGGCTTTCTCTTCTTGAAGAACCTAATCCTAATCTGTAGCATACGTTATCTAATCTTGTTTCTAATAATCCAAATAGGATGTCAGAAGTAACTCCTTCTCTTCTAAATGCTTCTTCGTAGTATTTAACGAATTGAGATTCAGAAACTCCGTAATAAACTTTAGTTTTTTGTTTTGCACGAAGTTGTAAACCATATTCAGATAATTTAGTTTTGTTTTTTCCATGTTGTCCTGGTGCATATGCTCTTCTTTCTATAGCACATTTACCTGTGTTACATCTTTCACCTTTTAAGAACAATTTTTGTCCTTCGCGTCTGCACTTTTTACAACTTGCTCCTGTATATCTTGCCATTAGTCTTCACCCCCACTAAACTCTTCTTCTCTTAGGTGGTCTGCATCCATTGTGTGGTATTGGAGTTACGTCTCTAATTGTATCGATTTCCAATCCTGCTGTTTGAAGTGCACGAATTGCTGCTTCACGTCCAGCTCCAGGCCCCTTTATATTTACTGATACAGTTCTTAAACCGTGTTCTTTAGCTGCAGTTGCTGCAACTGTTGCTGCTTCACTAGCTGCGAATGGAGTATTCTTTCTTGAACCTTTGAATCCAAGAGAACCTGCACTTGACCAAGATAATAAGTTACCTTGTTCATCAGTCATGCTAACGATTGTATTGTTAAATGATGAATGAATGTGTGCTACACCACTTGCTACGTTCTTTTTAACTTTTCTTTTAGTTACTTTCTTTTTTGCTGGTGCCATGATTATACTCCTTTCTTGTTAGCCACTACTTTTCTAGGGCCTTTTCTAGTTCTTGCGTTTGTTTTTGTTCTTTGTCCTCTTACTGGAAGTTTTCTTTTATGTCTGATTCCTCTAAAGCATCCAATTTCCATAAGTCTCTTGATATTTAAAGAAACATCTCTCTTAAGATCGCCTTCAACAACGTAATCTCTTTCGATTATTTCTCTTACTTTAGCTTCTTCATCTTCTGTTAAGTCTTTGATTCTTTTAGAAGAATCAATTCCTGCTTCAGCTATTATTTTCTTAGCTGATGTTCTACCTATACCGTAGATTGCTGTTAAACCAATTTCTACTACTTTATTTTTAGGTAAATCTACTCCTGCTATACGTGCCATTTTAGCTCCTCCTAACCTTGTCTTTGTTTGTGTTTAGGGTTTTCGCATATAACTCTAACCACACCATTTCTTCTAATTATTTTGCACTTTTCGCAAATTTTCTTTACAGATGGTCTTACTTTCATTTTGTGTTTCCTCCTTAAACCTGTATCTGTTTTATATATATAACAAATATTAAATATATGAGAGGTACACTCTTCTCATACAGCCGCTCTAATATTTGATTATACCAATATAAATTATTTATCTCTCCATGTGATTCTTCCTTTTGAAAGATCATATGTAGATAACTCAAGTTTTACTTTGTCGCCAGGTAAAATCTTTATATAATGCATTCTAAGTTTTCCAGATATGTGAGCTGTTACTACATGTCCGTTTTCTAACTCAACTTTAAACATTGCGTTAGGCATTGATTCTACTACTGTTCCTTCAACTTCTATAACGTCATCTTTTGCCATAAATTCCTCCTATACACATAGATAGATGCTAAGTTTTGAAAAAGAGCATAAATTGCCCATAACTTAACGGTTAAATTATAACTCTTTTTGGTTCAAAAGTCAACGATTTTAATACATTTTTATGTGAATTTTATCATGTTTTTTTATTAAAAAATAAATAGACGTAAAAACTACGTCTATTTATTCTTACAATTATATTAATTTTTAACTTATTACTCTTCCAGTATGTATAGATTAGTCCTAATAACCACCAGGTTCGCTAGATGATGTTGTGTATGTTCCATATGCAGTTCCAGAAGTTATTGTTGCTGTACTAGATACCGCTGTACTTCCACTTGATGTTGTTGTTACATATTTGCTTCCTAAATATACCTTGCTTGAAGATATGTACGCACTAGCTTTATTGTATGAGCTGTTTACCCATTCTGTCCATGTTGAACCGCTTCTTGTATAGTACGTTGTACTTGCTATTGTAAATTTAATTACAGTATATGATTTTGCGCTACTTGCTGTTGCACTTGTATATCCTGTTCCCGCTGGTTTTACTGTTATTGTATATGTTCCATTTGTTAAACCTAATGTAGATAAGTCTACTGTAGTTGTTGTTACTGTTTTCTTTAATGTTCCACTTGCGTATATTCCAAATTGTGTTACTCCGCTTGGTACATTAGATATTGTTAACGTGTTTGCACTTAAAGATGTTGTTAATGTTTTAGTAGTTACTGTTACGGTACAAGTTGCCGTTGCACTTCCAGACGTAGCTGTTATTGTTGTTGTACCACTACCTTTTAATGTTAATGTTGCTCCTGTGTTTGTTCCAGATACAGTTGCTACACTTGTATTTGATGATGTCCATGTTACATCACTTGTTAGATTAGATGTTGTTGCTGTTAAACTTATTGTCTTTGTTCCACCTGTTGCTAACTCCTCAGACATTGTTGTTTTACTTAATGTTATTGTTGGTTCTGGTTCAGGTTCTGGTGTTTTATTGTTGTTACTTGGTGGTGTATAACCTTCCACTTCTACTTTCAAATCACTTGTTCCTTTTTGCGATAGTTTTACTTCAAAACCAGTTTTAGTTGTTACCGTTACACTTCCATCTGCGTTTGACGTTTGACCATCTTCTATTATTCCCTTATTTCTTAATTCTGTTATATACTCACTTACTGTTATTGTTCCTAAATTATCTGTAAGTATTCCGTTCTTTATTACTTGTAGTCTTGTATATTCCTCAGCATAGTTTTGTTTAGATGTTGTATTTTTAGCACGTCCTATTATTCCGCTATCTTCTAGTGCAACTATTACTGTAGCTGCTAGTATTGCCATTACAAGTATTGTTATACTTAATACTATTAAACTTACACCCTTTTTTGTTTTCATAATTTCCACCTCATATATGTTTCTATATTATTATATATTCCATATTTTTGCAATACATTTTTAATAATATATAGCAAAAGAGCTGCGGTTTAACGCAGCTCTTGTAATAGATATTTAATTGTCGCTATTATCCTTAATAAAATAGTATTCACTATTAGGATAACTGATTCTCTCTTCTTGACCAAAACGCTTGCAATTAGCAATTCTAGTTTCGAAGAACGGGATAGGTTCACGCCAATCTTGGTTTGTCTTAGCGTCAGCAAGAATCATATCATCTTTCTCTGCCTGTTCTACAGCGCACATATCGACAACGTATTTGTGTTGTCCTTCTTCGTTGATGTACAACTCGCCGATTCTAAAGTTCTTGAACCATACATTATATTTGATCATTTGCTGTTTATCTCCTTTCACAAATTGTGATTAGATTTTTCATTACATGCTCTAATAGTATAACATATTTTTTGTATTATGTCAACTATTATCTCACGCCATCTTCATCATCAATTTTTCTTACATCTCTTCCTAACTCTCTTGACTTAGTTCTATTTCTATAATCCATCGCCATTACTCTATCTTCAAAACAAGCAATAGCCATTCCTCTAATATGTTCTGGTACTTTTGCACCCGTTTTCTTTTCTACTTCCTCTAACGCTTGTCTTATATTCATTCCTTTTAAGTTTGTTTCAAAAAATTCTCTTGCTCTTTCGTCTTCACACAGAAAATCAAAAGTTGTCATCCACATTTCTTCTGTATCTGAAGTAAATTCCTCTTTTGCATTTGTTTTTACTTCACTTCTTAATTGTGCTAAAAATCCCATTAATGCTGGCGGTAAATCCGATACTACATCTTCTTCCTTATTTTCTGGTATCATCGAAATTTTAGGCGGTTGTGTTGTTGTTAAACTTGCCGTCTTCATCCAATCCGGATATATTCTTTTCATTACCTCTGGGTCATTTCCTAATAGCAATGCAGCCTCTGTATCATACATAGGTGCCAATCTAACAGTTTGTTTACCATCTACTTTGCTAAATATTACCGATATATTTTCTAAATGTCTATCTGCTTCCATTACAGTTAAATCAAACAGCAGTTGTTTTCTTAAACTTAGCATACACTCATCTATATCTTGTTCAGAAAAGCCTTGTTCTTTTAGTTTAGCTGGCAAACTGTTAAATACATGTTTAATATCTATAGTATCTTCATAACCAGGAACATCCGGACCACTTCCTATAAGTTCGTGAAGAGTGATTATCTCCTCACCTTCTTTACAAACGTGCTTAGTTATTAATCCTTGCTCACCTTTATATCTAACCATATCATATTCAGCAGTTTCTAAACCTGCTTGTTTAGCTAATTCACAAGAAATAAGTTCAGAATATTCAGAATTTTGTTGTCCATCTACATTTGTTTTAACAAGAACTTTACCACCATTTATTTTTATCCAATCTTTTTCTCTATTCTCATTACCTCTAACTTCACGTTCTGTTTCAAGTTCGTGCTCTGAAAGAACTCTATCAAGATCTATATATCCGTCTTCGCCTCTATATTCACCTAATTCTTCAAAAGTTTTGTTTATCATATTAGCCTCCTAGGGTCATTATAGCATTTATTAATAAAAAAAAGCAAGATAGTTTTTACTATCTTACTTTCTTCTTTTACAATGTTAGGATTTCTGGTCCTTCTTCAGTTATTACAATAGTGTTTTCGTAATATGCTGAAAGTTTTTTGTCTCTAGTAGTTACAACCCATTTGTCTTTTCCTACAACTACTTCTGGTGAACCTGCTACAACCATTGGTTCTATAGCAAGCGCCATACCTACTTGTAGTCTTTCGCCTCTACCCTTTTTACCTATATTAGGTACTCCTGGGTCTTCATGCATTTCTCTACCAATACCGTGACCTTGATACTCTCTTAGAAGATTAAATCCAGCCCCTTCAACTACTGTTTGAATTGCATTAGATATATCTCCTATTCTATTACCTGCCACAGCTTGATCTACTCCTGCAAAAAAGGCTTGTTCTGTAACTTGTATTAGTTTCTTTGCAAGTGGTGAACCTTCACCAACTATAAACGTTCTTCCTGCATCGGCATGGAATCCGTCCTTTGTATACTCCAACGTCTACACTAACCACATCACCTTTTTTAAGAGGTCTTGAGTCTGGTATTCCGTGGATTATATCTTCATTTACACTAATACATGTTGCATGGGTGTATGTCTTACCACCTGGATAAGGACATTCTACTCCTCTAAACGATGGAACTGCTCCATGTTTAATCATTACACTTTCTGCTACATAATCTAAATATGAAGTTGTTACACCTTCGCGGACATTCTTTTTGATTTCGCTTAAAACTTCTTTCATAATCTCCGCTGGTACTCTCATTTGTTCAATTTCTTTTTTAGATTTTATATACACCATTGTTTAACATTCTCCTACTTCAAATCCCTAATTAAATCCGCTGTAACTTCTTTAGATGTTCTTCCTATTTTGTCACCTGCTTTTTCAACTCTTAATTTAGCATCTTTAGCATAGTGATTAAGAACAACCTCTGCGTTAGCATAGTATATGTCTAATCTTTGTCTTACAGCATCTTCTTTGTCGTCATCTCTTTGTACAACAGGGCCACCGCATTTATCGCAAACATCATCTACTTTAGGTGGATTGTATTCTGTGTTGTATCCCTCTTTACAAGATTTGCACACTCTTCTAGTTGTTATTCTAGAAATAAGTTCGTCATAATCTACATCAAGATTTATTGCTAAATCTACTTTTCTATCAATGCTTGCAAGCATTTCATCTAAATCATGACATTGTTTTTCTGTTCTTGGATATCCATCTATCATTGCACCTTTTTCAAGCACATCTGGCTTAGATAATCTATCCATAAGAATTCTGTTTGTTAGTTCGTCCGGAACAAGATTTCCAGCTAAGATGTAAGTGTTAGCTTCTTTTCCAAGTTCAGTTTCATTCTTGATGTTCTCTCTAAAGATGTCACCAGTAGAAATGTGAACAAGTCCTAATTCTTCAGCAACTTTTACGCCTACTGTTCCTTTTCCGCTACCTTGAGCTCCTAGTATTACTATTATCATAAAAATACCTCCTAAAAGTTTTATATATTATACATCAGTTTAGAGCTAAAGTAAATATTAATAATATTATTTGCTTAATAATGAGTTTAAGCGAACAAAATGTTCGCTTAAAGGGGAAAAATTTATCAGTATATACTAGGTAAAGAGTTTTTAATATCTCCTCTTTACACTTATATATTACTATACAACTTTGTACAAATTATTATATTTTTGTGGGAAGTTGTGGGATAAAAAAACAGAGTGCAATAGCACCCTATTTTTACTATTAAATATTACTTTGACCCGGATAAATTATCTTAAATGATAAATCTTCCTCTACATCTATTCCATAGCCTTTCATATAAAGTTCAGAATATTCATATCTTAATACTGAATCATATCTAGATTCTGCCTCAGCCACGGTTATATCATCTTTTGAAAATTTATTAAATACTACCATTGTAAAGTATTCTTCATATAAATCTCCTACTAGCTCTGCTAGTTCAGGATTATTTTCTATCATAGTAGTAGAATCTAATATACCATTTGCTACATCAAGCATCACAGATACACCAGTTAATAAAAAGGCTAATATTATAAATGAAATTATTGTAGATATTATAGACATAACTAGCGATGTTTTCTTTATTCCTTCGTTTACTCCTCTTGTTTTTTTACTAGCCATTGTTAATATTGCTATTAATAATGCCAATATTGCAAAAGCGAACCCTACAACAGGTATCACACATGTAAATAATGCTATTATGCTTAAAATTAAACTAAGTACTGCCATATTATCCCTCCTCTATTTCTCTACAAATACTATTCCAAACACATTTCCACCATTATCTTTTATTATTGATGAATAATATGTTTGTCCCGCATTTATATGAAAGTCTGTATGTAACTTCGTAAATTCTGTTCTTTTTATTTGCGAATCAAAATTTACTCCTTGTTCTAAATAGAAAACACCACCCGGATATGGTTTTGCTTCCATTGTTTTTGAGTCTGATGTATTCTTCTCTTTAAGCTTAGTTTCATCTATCTTATATTTTCCTGTATATGCAGTGCCATTAGATTTTGTCTTTAACACTATGCTTACATCTGAATTTGAGTATTGTTGAAATATTGCTAGAACCTCTGCACCCGTTAACGTTTTTGCATCATAATATCTAACTACTTGTTGTTTCAAAGTATCAGATAACTGTTCTAGATTAGTCGGCATCTCACTTTTTGCATTTATTGTGTCTTTTAATTCATCTGCAAAAACTTCTTTGTTGTTTGCTACATCATACATACCTATTGGTTCTAAATATTCTTTAGTAGTTCCATTAATAATGTGAAGTACTAAAGAGTCTCCTTTTGATGTTGTTTTAATTTCTACTTTAGATGTAAAATTATCTATTTCTACTTTCGCTATATTCGATTCACCTTCATACTTATACCATTTACCATATACTGATTGTATTAAAGCATATCCTCTAAATGCATATATTTTAGATGCTTTTAATTTACTTTCGGTTTCATCTATTACAGGTATATATGTATTATTTTCATTATTGTAAAAATATACAAATCCATTTTTATCTATTGGAATATATAACATTTTATCAAACATTACACTTCCTACAAAACCATACTTATCATATGGAACTCCATTGATATCTATAAGTTCTCCTTCAGATGTTAAGAAATAAAACTGCTCATTAGTATAATTATTTAAATATGCCATATCAATAATTGTGTATTTATCTAAACTTAACTCTTGTGTACAGCTTTCATAACATACAGAATACACTTTTCCTTCTTTTGTAAGAACATATGCTACTGCAGTAGGTGGATCTAGATGTAGCTTTATAGGTGTTCCTATTGTTGTCCACTTTGTTGTTGTACCATCATCATTTTTAGAATACACTGCTCCATTTTCTATGTATAATTCCATTCCTTTATATTCATCTCTTGGTCCACACCACTCTATATTAGTATATTTCTCATATGGATTAAACTCATGACTTTCATCTTGTTCTTGATCGTAATAGTCTTTACCTGCATCGAATTCACCATCTTCTAACATACCACCAAATGCTTCATTTAATCCGCCTGGAAACATTGTTTCAGCTTTAGTTTTTAATTTATCAAATTTTGTAATTACATCTGATGTCAAATTTATAATTATTAGAATTGTACCTATTAATACAATTAATCCTATCACTACTCCAATGCTTATTGTGTTTGATTTTATATCATCACGAATTTGGTTAATATTAGAATTTGGATCAATATTATTATTCAAATTATTATTATTCATATCCATCATTTTCTTTACCCCTTTCTATATCTACTTTTCCATAAACAGTATTCCAATTTCTTTACCTGTTTTATCTAGTATTAATGAAGAATAATATGTTTTTTCTGTTGTAACATCAAAATAATATTCTAATTCGCTAGGAACTATTCTTTTTGTACTACCAACGAATTCTTCTTCCTTACCCATAAAATACACGCCTTCTGAATATATCTTATGTTTTGTTATAGTTTCTGCACTAGATTTATTACTAGCCTTCAAATCTTTAGCATCTAGTTTATACTGTCCAGAATAAGCCACACCTTTTTCTTTTGTAATTAATACAACCGAAAAGTCTGTTTCCTCAGCTTCTGAAAATGTATACAACATTTCCATCCCGCTCATTTCTACTCCATCATATGCAGCTAACAAATTTGTTCTTGCTATTTCTGCTATTTGTTCAATTAACTTTTTCGTTTTTTCAAGTTGTTTGTCATTTTTATATGGTTCCTCTATTTTATTAATATCTATCTTTTTATTCTTAGCCACATTAAATGCCCCTAATGGGTTTATACTTTTTGCGCCTGTACCATCTTCACATATATATATAATATATACATCACCATCAATAACTGTTTTTTGTACTTTTTTTAGTTTAGCCTTATTAGTTAATTTCGCAACAGTATCATTTTTTAAACAGCCAAACAACTTGTTACTTGATGATTCTAACACTAAATATTCATCAAAAACATATATATTAGCAATCTTTAACTTAAGTTTTGCATCAGTTGTTATCGGTTTATATTCTAGTTCTACTTCATCTTTTAAATATACATAGCCATCTTTATCCATATATATCTTCCACGTATCGCCATATGTCAATGTATTAGCAAAGTCTGGTTTATCGTGTGGTTCAGCTGTTATATCTATTAGTTTGCCTTTATCTGTTAAAAAATAAAATTCAGATTTTTTATTTTTTGTAACATACGCCATATCTATTATGTTATATTTATCTAATGCTTCTATAGGTGTACATTTATCTGCTGTTACTCTAAACACTTTGCCGGTATTAGAAAGCATTATTGCTTCATTTTTCGAACCATTAAAATGTACTTTTTTTGCAGTTATATCTGTCTGCCACTTATTATATTCATCATTAATAGTATTTTTTAGATTCAATCCATCTTGTTCTGCATATATTACAACTGTTTGGATAGTATCTTCATTTTCGCACCAAACAATATCTTTATATTTCGCATATGGATCAAATTCTTCTGTTTCATCTTCTTTAATTACAGGCGTTTCATTGTATGGTAACACTTGTGTTTCGTTATATGGTAACACCTGTGGTGATTTTTCCTCATTATTCTCTTTTTCGACATTATTTTTTACCTTTGTCTTTCTAGGTATCATAGTAATAAGCGGAATAATAACACCAAGTATTAATATCGCAATTACAATTATTAAAATTCGCCATCGTTTATTATCATTTAAGTTATACATACTTTCCCCTTTTATATATATATTTATGATATATCAAAAGAATAAAATGGTCAATCTAATATAATTATTTAGGCATAAAAAAAGATGCCCAAAGTAAAACTTTGAACAACTTTTTTATATTTTCTCTTAGTCTAAGAAACCATCGTAATGTCTTGAAACCATTTGTGTTTCTATAGTCTTTAATGTTTCTATAGCAACGCTTACTACGATAAGTATTGTAGTACCACCAAATGATAGTGCTAGTCCTGGCATTAAACCTTGACATGCTACTGGAAGTACTGCAACAAGTGCTAGGAATATAGCTCCAGACCAAGTTATATTAGTAAGAACTTTATTAATATAATCTGCTGTGTTCTTTCCTGCTCTTATTCCTGGAATAAATCCACCATTTTGTTTTAAATTGTTAGACATTTCCACAGGATTAACAGTAAACATTGTGTATACAAATGTAAATCCAACTATTAATAACATGTATATAATAGCATATGCTACTAAGTACCATCCTGGAGCTGCTGAACATATTTTAAGAACTACTCCCCAAAATCCTGTTGCTGCACCTTTTGTTACTAATTGAATTATTGTACCTGGTATCATTAAGAATGACATTGCAAAGATGATTGGCATTACACCAGCCATTGCAAGTTTTAATGGTATATGAGTGTTTTGTCCACCCATTAATTTTCTACCAACTACACGTTTAGCATAATTTACTGGTATTCTTCTTTCAGCTTGTTGTACAAATATTACACCTGCTAGAAGTGCAACAAATGCAATTACAACGCCTACTACTATTAATATATTAAGTTTTCTTATAGCTGCAAATTCTGCTAGAGCTGCTATTGCTCCTGGTGCGCCTGAAACGATACCAACAAAGATTATCATTGACACGCCATTTCCAATTCCATGCTCTGTAATTTTATCTGCTAGCCACATTAACAATGCTGTACCTGCAGTCATGCATAGTACGAACATTATCATACCTACAGCTTTCATTGCTCCAACAGATAATGCTGGTAGCATTGCTGTTCTATAGTTTAGGTAAAGACCAATTGCTTCAACAACTGCAAATGCCATTGTTAACATCTTTGTATATTTACCTAATTTCTTTCTTCCTGTTTCTCCTTCTTTAGCAAGTTTTTCTAAACTTGGGATAACAGTTTGAAGAAGTTGTAGTACGATTGATGCTGTGATATATGGTGATATAGTCATCGCAAATATAGATAATCTACTGAACGCTCCACCTGAAATAATGTTTATTGTTCCAAGTATTCCATTTGATTGAGCTTCGAAAGCTTCTATAAATGCTAGTTTGTTTATTCCAGGTACTGTTATAAATGTACCAATACGGAATAAAAGTATTATAAATATAGTGTATAGTATCTTCTTACGAATTTCTTTTACTACAAACATATTTTTTATTGTTTCAAACATACTATTTCACCTCTATCTTTCCACCTACTGCTTCTATTTTCTCTTTAGCTGCATTAGTGAACTTTTTAGCTTCAACTGTTACTTTCTTAGTAAGTGTTCCGTTACCTAAAACTTTAAGTCCAGATAATTCTTTTCTTACTAAACCTTCTTTAACTAAAAGTTCCATATTTACTACTGTACCGTTTTCAAATCTTTCAAGATCAGAAACATTAACTGTAGCATATTCAGTGCTAAATATGTTATTAAATCCACGTTTAGGGATTCTTCTATAAAGTGGAGTTTGTCCTCCTTCGAACCCTCTTCTTATTTTTCCACCTGTTCTAGCTTTTTGTCCTTTATGTCCTTTTCCAGCAGTTTTTCCGTTACCGCTTCCAATTCCACGACCTACTCTATTTCTAGATTTCTTTTCAACAGCTGGTCCTAAATTATGTATTTCCATTTAGGTCATCCTCCTCTCTTATACTATTATTTTAATAATTTTTCTACTGTAATATCACGAGCTGCAGCGATTTGTTCAACTGTTCTCATTTCTTGTAATGCAGCAACTGTAGCAAGTACTACGTTTCTTCCATTACGAGATCCTAGTGTTTTAGCTGTAACATTCTTAATTCCTGCTAATTCAAGAACTGGTCTTACAGCACCACCAGCGATAACACCTGTACCTTCTGGAGCTGGCTTGATTATTACGATTGAAGAACCAAGTTTTTTAGTATATTCGTGAGGTACTGTTCCGTTTACAACTGGAACTTTTATTAAGTTTTTCTTAGCTGCATCTGTAGCTTTTTTGATTGCTTCTGGAACTTCTGATGCTTTTCCTGATCCAACACCAATTCTTCCTTTTTCATCTCCAACTACTACAAGTACGCTAAATCTAAATGTTCTTCCGCCTTTTACAACTTTAGCAACACGTCCAACGTAAACAACTTTTTCTTTGAATTCAGGTGTTCTGTCTTCTCTTTTTTCTCTACGTTGTCTGTTTTCTTTAACTTGTTTAGTATCAGTCATTGTTATTTTTCCTCCTAACCTTAAAACTTAAGTCCTGCTGCTCTTGCAGCTTCTGCTAATTCTTTAACTTTTCCATGGTATAAGTAACCATTTCTATCGAATACTACTGTATCTATTTTCTTTTCTAATGCACGTTTAGCAATTAAAGTTCCTACTTCTTTTGCTGCTTCTACGTTAGAAGCTTTTGTTGTAACCTCTTTGTCAAGAGTTGAGGCTGAAACAAGTGTAGTTCTAGTTTCATCATCAATTAATTGTGCATAAATGTTTGTTAAGCTTTTGTTAACACAAAGTCTTGGTCTTGCGCTTGTACCTTTTACAGTAGCTCTTACTCTGCTTTGTCTTGCAACTCTTTTAGCTTGTTTGCTATCTCTACTTCTCATTTTTTATCCTCCTTACTTCTTGCCGCCGGCTTTTCCTTCTTTTCTGATTATACGTTCATCAGCATATTTGATTCCTTTGCCCTTGTATGGTTCTGGTAATCTGTATTCTCTTATTTTAGCTGCGAATTCTCCAACTTCTTGTTTGTTGATTCCTTTTACTAATATTGTGTTAGGATCTGGTACTTCAGTTTTAACTGTATCAGTATCTAATACTTCTACTGGATGAGAGTAACCTAGAGTTAAAGCAAGTTTATTTCCTTGTTTAGCTGCTCTGTAACCAACACCGTTTATTTCAAGTTTCTTTTCGAAACCTACTGTTACACCTGTAACCATATTTGCAATAAGGGATCTTGTTAGTCCATGTAATGCTTTGTGTTCATCGTTGTCTCTAAGAACTACTATAGCGCCATCTTCAACTTTAACTGTCATTTCTTTTACAGCGTCCATTTCTAATGTTCCTTTTGGTCCTTTTACTACAACGTGATTT
>JAZRSA010000037.1:0-1825 GCA_045651205.1 Clostridia bacterium | reverse complement strand
TCAACAGCTATAGGGTTTCTTACTAATAACAATCTATCATATAGACCTGTGTATATTCTTTCTTCTGCCATTGTTACACCTATCATAGATTTACCTGAACCAGGTAATCCCATTATTATCTTTATAGGTATATGGTCATTATACATTAAGTCCATTGCACAAGCTTGATATATATTAAGTGGTTTTATTTTCTTGCTGCTATATCTTATATCTACAAATTCTTGTTCTTGGGCATCCCAACGAACTGCATTTTCTGAACCTGTATCTAAGTCGTGTAGTATAACATATTGATTTGCATGAAGAAGATTTGGACATTCCATTAATTCTAATAATTTATTATCGTTTTCTTCTTCAGTGCCATATAATTCTATATAGCCTTTGTATAGTTCGTCTTCTACTGCTTTAGCTACTCTAACAACAGGTATGTTTAACATATTAGCTTTAGCAACCAATCCATTGTCATTAGTAACAAAATCTACTTTTAGACCTGGGTTATTATCCATATAAGAATAACAAGCATATAATATCTTATTATCTGGAGCATCCATATCAAAACCATAGAATAATGTTTTAACAACAAACTCATTAGGGATTTCGTCAACTATATATCGCACATTTTCAGGATGATTGTTTATAAGTTTTAAGCTTTTACGTGCTAAGAATTTCTTCTCACCGCTATCTCCATCTTTATGTCTATCTAACTCTTCTAAAACAGTAGAACAAACAACTAATATAACGTCCTCATCCTCTATTTGTTTCTGTAACTCATTGTAAGCATGCATTAAAGCAGACGTATCTAGAAACAAGTGTTTACTCAAAAATATCATCATCCTTTCAGTATTAAAGTTAATAATATATTACTACTGGAAAAAATATTTAATACTACACCCTTTGTATTTCGTAAGTTGTAACTGCTTTAACCACTACAGGTATTAGTTCATAGAATATCCATTCATCTATATTAATAGAGCCTATGTTTTCTTCTTCTAGTAATTTCTTTTGAGTAGGATCATACTTGTTTACAGCTAAATAAGTGTGCGCCAAAGCGGCTTGTATAACTTCTTCATCATAATGTTTTTGCTCTGGTTCTGGTTGTACTATTTTTTCTTTTTTGTTTTTATTAGTAGTATGTCTTTGGTATTGTACTTCTTCAGAACATCCTTGACAATTAGAACAATTTCCAGAACATGAAGCTACTTCATAATGCTTATCTACTTCAGTTAACAATTGATTAATTTCTTCTAATACGTCTTGGTCATCTTTATATTCTTTTAAATCGAATATAAGGTTTCTATCTTTATTATAAAGTAAAACTTGATTACATTGTTTACATACTAAGTAAACATTATTGCCTTTAAAAATTGATGAAGGTCTAGTCATTAAAGCCGAATTTTCATTTAATTTGTTCATACAGTCTGGACATAATCCATATTCCATATAAGCAACACGCTCCTTTAATAATATATTTCCAAGCTCATATCTTCATTAATTCTATAAAATTCATAACCTGCAAATAATTTATTTATTAGTATATTAGGTTCTATTGCAGTACTTACAGTAAATATAGATGGGCCAAAGAATTTTTTCATATCTTGAATCATTTGTACATATTGAAGAATATCAGTTCTTTTTAATAAATCAGCACCTAAAGCCATGTGCAATCTATTATTAGAATATTTAGCTATTACATTAACTTCTAGTTTATCAAGGTCTAAATTTAGATTATCTATTAAAACACTTTTAAGGATTGATATTAAATCTGTGATTTCTAAAACTAAAGTTGCATCAGAATTATTTTCTATATTATACTCTCTCATAACATCAC
>JAZRSA010000036.1:0-2425 GCA_045651205.1 Clostridia bacterium | reverse complement strand
AAGAACTAATGACAAAAACAATATTATATGCAGTTAAGGATTTAACAGCAGAAGAAAAGAACTATTTAATAAAATCTTTAGAACTTATATGTAAATAATCAAATTTGAAAGGTGGTGTTTATGAAAAGAATAAAATATGCGATTTTATTATCGCTTGTTATTCTCTTGCCTTTTGTAGTTTATGCTGGAAGAGGCTGTTGTTCTCATCATGGTGGAGTTAGCCATTGTGACACTGATACAGGTAGACAAGTATGTAACGATGGCACTTATAGTCCTAGTTGTAGATGTGGTACTGGTACATCAGATTTAGATGATGATGAAATTGAATATGAATATGAATATGAATATGAAGATAAAAAATATGTTGATGAATACGAAGAAGAAATTGAAGAAGAAGAAGATTATTCAATTTGGATTATATTTTTATTATTTTTTGTAGTTCCAACGATATTTGGTTGCATTGGTAGTAAAGGTAAAAACCATACTTCTAAATGGTGGGAATAAATAATTAAAGAAAAGGATGATGAATATGTTTTACAACATGAATGATTACCATATAGAACTAGACAAATTAGGAAAAGTCATTATATATCTACGTAAATCTCGTGAAGATATGATAGATGGTAGATATGCTAGTGATGAAGAAACATTGTCTAGACATGAAGAACAATTGCAAACATGGGCAAAAGCTAATTTAGGTTATGAGATACCTGAAGATTGTATATTTAAAGAAGTTGTATCAGGCGAAAAGATTAAAACTCGACCTGTTTTTCAAAATGTTCTTAAAATGGTAGAAGAAGAAGATATAGATGGTATTTTAGTCGTTAACTGCTCACGTTTATCTCGTGGTGATTTAGTTGATTGTGGTAACATTATTAAAATATTAGAAGTTACTGACACACTAGTACTTTCTCCACAAAAGATATATAACTTAAAAAACAAATATGATAAAAGATTTTTTAAAGATGAGTTATTAAGAGGAAATGACTATTTAGAACAAGCAAAAGAGCTTTTATCAAATGGTAGACATTGGTCTGTATCTCAAGGTAAGTTTATTGGTTCTGCTACTCCATTTGGTTATGATAAAGTTAGTTGTAAAGAAATGAAAGTATCAGATGAAAAAGGATATACATTAAAACCTAACGAAAATGCTGAGTATGTAAGAATGATATTTGATATGTTTTTAAATGGTGCTGGGACATACAAGATTGCTACACATTTAATTAATATCAATGCACCTTTAGTTAAAAAGAAAGAATGGGATCATTGCAAGGTAAGAAAGATATTAACTAACCCTACCTACTATGGTTATTTAACTTAT
This sequence comes from Clostridia bacterium, assembly GCA_045651205.1. GTDB lineage: Bacteria > Bacillota > Clostridia > TANB77 > CAG-465 > UMGS1649. The sequence goes on along the minus strand of JAZRSA010000036.1, from coordinate 1,104 downwards.
GGTAGAAGAGCTGTTAAAGAAAGAATAGTAAATGGTGAAGTTGAACAATATCGACCTTTAGATGATGATTGTCCTATTTATAAAGGATTACATGAACCAATTGTAACTAAAGAAGAATTTGACCTAGCACAAGAGTTACTCGCTAAAAACAATACTGTTCCAGTTAGACACGACCAACTAGGAAAAAACCCTTTAGCTGGTTTAGTTAAGTGTGCTTGTTGTGGTAAGGCAATGATAAGACAAACACATTACAACAATGTAACTAGAAAAAGAAAGCACGATTTAGACAAAGAAGAACTACAAAGATACATTGAAGATAAACGTGTTAAGGCAAACATTAGCAAAGCTGAGATAATGCACAAATTAGGTTTAAAAAAGCATTTCGTTTATGCTTGGTTTGGTAATAACCCTAATAAGTTTTATCCATCAGAAGTATTTATAGAACATTGGCAAGATTTAAAAAAGATACTTAAGATAACAACTACTAAGTACGATTCACAATTAACTGAATTTGTAGAAGAAGTTAAGAAAGAAACATTTATTTGTTCAAGTCATAGATGTGGCAATGTATCATCTAAGTTAGAAGTAGTTGAAGATAAGATACTGGAAGAAGTAAAGAAAAGATACCAAGACTACAATTACTACTTAGACAACTATGAAGAAGAATACAAAAAGAAGTTACAAAGTAACAAGAAAAATGTTACTGCTATTCTTAAAAAGATTGAGATGAAAAATACACAACTTAAGAATATTAAGATCGCTTTCGAACAAGGAGCAGACACACTAGAAGAATACATCGCACGAAAAAAAGAACTTAACGATGAATTAGAAGTATTACTAAAAGAAAAAGATAAGATAAGCGATGTAACAGAAGAAGAAAAGATTATAACAATAAAAAAAGCCATTCCTATTTTAGAAAATGTCTTTAAGAGTTATTATAGTCTTGAACCTAGCGAAAGAAACGAGTTATTGAAAACAATTATAGAAAGTGTTATGTATTTAAAAGAAAACAACTACTCTAATTGTGGTAAGAATAAAGAAGTATTACAAAATATTAAGCTAGATATCTGCTGGTTATTCTAGCGAATATTTTTATATCTTTAT
>JAZRSA010000035.1:0-12881 GCA_045651205.1 Clostridia bacterium | reverse complement strand
TTAAGCTTATTACTTAAACTCTTTTTACTATTCTTCTAATATATTTTTACAAATTATTAACAACCTTTTGTATCATCACAAGATTCCACTTTAGGATAAACTTCTACTGCTAATTTTGTTAATTTATCTTTTAAATCTTTTTTAGCTGTATCTGTATAATATTCTTCTGTGTCTATTCCTTCTATTACAGATGTATCATTATTATGGCCTATTATTTTTCCACTCTTTACAAAATACACATCCGGAACATAAATACGTTTATTATTTTTATCGTCTTCATGTAAATAATCTGCTAACTTTTCTACAAGTTTTTTATATTCTTCTGTGTTATTTGCTCTATCTTGTTTTATATTACAATAATATACAACTGGTATATCATTTTCTGTTACTACCTCATTTAAAATTGGCAAATAACTTTTACACCATTTGCATTCTTTAAAACCAAACATCACTATTGCTTGTTCATCATCTAATAGTTCGTATGCCTCTTTAGCATTAACTAATTTAAATGCATTGTCTACCGGTATATTACCATACTCTGAAAATATCTTTTCTGCATCAGTCATATTAGCTTCTATATAATATATCTTTGCAAGTAACACCATTATTGTTATTAGCATTGCCACTAATACAAATGTTATTATTATTTTCTTTTGACTTTCTTTTGATATTTCTACTTTCATCTTATCCCCTCTTTATGCTTTAACTTGATTATATCCTTCAGGTAATTTTAATAATTCTTTTTTTACTGTCTTTCTATCTACAATTACATTTATTTTTCTTTCAACTTCACCAGTTACTATTTTTATATGTCTTAAATCATCACCTACAAAATAATATCTGATTTTAGCATCTTCATATGTGTATTCTTGATATATATACTCTACACCGCTTTCTTTCACTTCAACATCCTTCACATACCTTTGTCCAAAATCTGATACTAAATTATACGGTGCTGCTCCAAAATCTACTGGTTTCTTAGCTTCTACAACAACTCTATATATATCTATAATTGAATAAACACTTTCACCTTTAGTTATTACGTGTCTATTTAATTCTTTAGAATACACAGCTGTATTTGATCCTTCACATGTATACTCTATTACAGCATTCTTAATATCTTTATTCCAATTCTCAGCTCCAAATTCGCCCAAATATCTAATGTTATATGTATTACCTAAAGCTTTTATATACTCTGCTAATCTTCCGTTTACATTAGTTAGATTTGTTTCAACATTATCTATTATTACCTTTGGTTTATTGATAAGTTTCATCGCAGAAAAAACTATTATTAATAACAATACTGTTAAAATTAATAAAAAACCTATCATTACCATTCTTTTCTTATTCTTTTCAATCTTTTTCTTTATTTTTTCTTGTTCTTTTATTTTAGCCTGTTCAAAATCTAATTTTAACATTATATATTCCCTTCCCTTACATTATGAAATAAATGCTGTTGTACTATACCAGCATAATTTCCGAATTTATCTTTTGCAAAAACCGAAATTTCTTTAATATTTGTTTCACCATTAAAATATAGTTTTTCCATTATTCTTTTAACCCATACATCCACAGGAAATACCTCGCCTCTTTTTAGCGAAAATAACAAAATGCAGTCTGCTACTTTTGGACCTATCCCCATTAATGAAGTAAGTCTCTTTTTAGCCTCTGTAGTTTCCACAGTTTTAAGTTCATTCAAATAACTTTTGTTCTCTAAAAAGTATTTAACTGTATGAATTATATATCTTGCTCTAAAGCCTGTCCCACATCCTAAAAGATCATCTATAGTTGCATTTGCTAATTCTTCTATAGTTGGAAACAAATAATATTCATTTCCTTCAAACACTACTTTTTTACCAAACTTTTTGCTGATATCTTTTACCGAACGACTTATTCTTTTTATATTATTATTAGCAGATATTATATAGGATATTATTGTTTCAAATAACGGTTGATTTAATATATGTATCCCTGATGTATGCTTTAATGATTCTTCAACATTTTTGTCTATTTTTGAAATATTTTCTTCTAACTTTTTATAGTCTGTATTAAAATCAAAATACTCTTTTACTACTTCCTCTAAATTGTTTTTTAAAGAAGACCATATACGCACATTGTTTCCTTCATGTCTTATTCTAATAACTCTATCTTGTATTACGCCTATATATTCGTTCTCATCTATTTTTTCCCATCTAAAACATTGTCCACATTCTAATGTACATTTTAGATTAAAACATTCTATGTTTAATTCTAAATCCGGTTTCATTCTTTCACCCTTTACATCCACATTATATATTAAAGTTTTTTTAATTTCAACTAGCACTACACTCAATTACACTCGGTTGTAATTTAAGCGCTTTTATGATAGAATATATGTCAAAATAAATATTATAGAGGTGTAATATGATTGATTACAAAATCTTAAAACAAAAATTAGAACTTCTAGAAAAGAGCACTGTTGTGCTCATAGCAGGACACAAAAATGCAGACTATGATTCTATTACTTCTTGCCTTGCACTTTCATATATCCTTAGAAAACTGGGATATGTTTCTTATGTGCTTCTTGAAGCTAAGGATCTAGACAAAACCGACTGGCTTAATACTACGCCAGTAATTACAAGCTATCTATCAGACAAGCCATTTAACTTTATAATGCTTGATGCAGATAGAAAAGAACGCTTAGGAAGTTTTCAAAAACTTTTTGACTCAGCTCAAACAACAATAACCATCGATCATCACGAGGCCAACCAAAACGAAGCTACCTACACTTTTGTAGATGAAAAAATAAGCTCTACCGCAGAGATTATTGCAAATCTTGCAAAAGAATTTCCAGGCATATTAGATAAAAACATCGCAACACTTCTTTATGCAGGAATAGTTTCAGATACTAGCTCCTTTTATAAGCGTACAACACCAAGCACTATGAAAATAGCAAGTACACTGCTAGAATATGATGTGGATAATTCGTTTGTAGTGAAAAACACATGCAAAAACATCTCATTAAGAGAAGCAACAATCCTTTCACATATGTTTGCAAATCTTGTATATGATGAATTTCACTACATCATCGTAGACAGAAAAGATGAAATATTTACTCATGTTCCCTATGGAGTGCTATTCAAAAAATGCGCATCATATATTTACGAAATCCGTGATATAGACATGTTCGGATTATTTGTAATAGAACTTGATGGTAGTGTTTCAGGTCTACTTCGAAGCAACTGCGATATAGATGTAGACGAACTTGCTCGTTCCTTAGGCGGTGGCGGTCATAAAAAAGCTGCTGGATTTGAAATCCACGAAGGTATTGAAATCATCGTAGAAAAAGTAAAAAAACATGTAAAATCTCAATCTTAAAATTTGAAAATACCGTTAACTAATTTAGTTAACGGTATTTTTCTTCTATTTTTTCTCTTCATTATCTTTGCTTAATGATTTGTTTTCTTTTTTTACATACTTTTCTGCCATTAACTCTAAAGCCTCTTTAGCCTCTTTATCCTTGCTTATTTTCATATATATTACTATTCCTATAGAAACTATAGAATACACTATTACATATGACCAAATAGCCACCCATACAGTTCCTTCAATAATTCCTGCACCCGCTATTGTTGAAGATACTATAGATGGTATTCTTGCTAAAGTACATAATGTTATAAAACGCATAGGTTTTTCAAGTGGTAACAAACCTGCCATATATGTAAAGAAATCTTTAGGCATTAATGGTGTTAAGTATAATATATATAATACTCTTTCAACAACCTTTGGATTCTTAAATACCTTGCTGTTTTGTATCTTTTCTATTAAATCATCATTACAAAATGTGTATACAAAATTAACCCCTATTTTTCTTACTAAATAGAAAATTATTGCTGTAGCAAACCAGAATAATATAAGCATAAATATTAAACCACCTACTGGGCCAAAACATATTCCTGCTAATACTTCCATCGGTTCGCCAGGTAACATTGGTATTATTACTTGTGATGTTTGTAACCCTGCTATAAACATAGCTCCCTTTAATTTATTTCCACTAAGACTTTCCTTAAATTCCATTCTTGCTTCTTCTGAACCAAAACTTGTTATTACTGGAAACATTGCTATAAATATCATCAATGCAATAATACAAAATATAACTAATGCAATAAATTTAATTATCTTAGATTTTTTACTTCTATTTACTTTTATTACTTCTTTCACTATTCTCACCTTTTATATGCCAAATTATACATTGTTTACATATACTTTTCAATAAAAGTTATATAATATCTTAATTATATTTAATATACAAAAAAGCCTATGATTTCTCATAGGCATAAAAAAAGTGGAGCGGGTGATCAGAATCGAACTGACGCCATCAGCTTGGAAGGCTGAGGTTCTACCATTGAACTACACCCGCATCCGCTACGATTTATATTATAGCTATTTTAGATATAAATGTCAACACTTTTTTATAAAAATTTAAAAATATTTATATTTTCTTCTTTTTATTTCGTTTCTATCATATACTACATCGTTCATACATGCGTATATCATATAAAGATTAGGTAATGTCATGAGCGCACTAAATATTCCAGATATATCCCATACCATACTAGAATATGCAACACTGCCTAAATATATTCCAACTATATATAGTACTCTAAATCCATATATAGCTATCCTTCTTTTTGTTAAATACCATATAGCCTGTTCAGCATAATATTCTAGACATGGTATTGTAGCTAGCACAAAAAACACCATACATATATTTAATAATACTTTTCCAAAAAGCACTTCTCCAAACACACCATTTAACATTTCACCAGGATTTAATATATTGTATTTGCCAGTACTAATTATAGTTATTCCTGTAAGCATGCATAAAAACAATGTATCTATAACAACAGACATAGATGCTACACTAGCAGCTTTATGTATGTCTTTATCCTCTACTGCAGCTGTAAACATAGGTGCTGTCCCCATACCTGCCTCGTTAGAGAACACTCCTATAGAAAATCCTTTACCAATTATTTTATTTATCTCTAACCCTACTACTCCACCTAGCATTTGTTTAGCACCAAATGCTACAGATATTATTTCCTTAATACCTGGTAATATATTAGTATAATTTTTTATAAGAATCCCAACACACAATATGATATATGTTAATGAACAAACTGGAATAACTATGCTACTTAACTTTGCGATTCTATGTTTTCCACCACATACCACATATGCTGTAATTACAACAAGAATTATCCCCACTATTCTTTTAGATATTCCTGTGCTGTTATTTATTAATTCAGATAACGAGTTAGCTTGTGTCATAGTTCCTGATGCTAATGTAGATATAATTACTATTACAGCAAAAAGAACAGCAAGCTTTCTCTTTCCTAACACTTCATCTAGGACGTACATCGTACCACCAAAATAGCCTGTCTTTCTATCCCTTTTTCTGTACATCATTACTATATAGTTTTCCGCATAAGAAATAACTATTGAAATCATTCCAGATACAAACATCCAAAAAAGGCTACCTACTCCTCCTGTAAGTATCGCCACCGCTATACCTGTTATATTACCAGTTCCAAGTGTACCAGCTAGTACACTTGTTAAGGCATTAAAATTAGTTATACGCCTATTCTCACCCTTTTTACTTCCACTTCTACTAAACACACATTTTAATACATAAAACGGATTAAATCTCAATTTCAAAGTTAATACTATACTAGTTATTACTAACAATATAATAAACGGTGTACCCCATATAACCGTATTAATTTTTTCTAATATTATATAAAAATTATCCATACCAAAGTATATTTTCTTTGATATGGATATATTACATATTTTACTTTGCGTTATATTATTCTGCAAACTATAACTGTTATATCATCTAATGTTATTTTATTTTGACGACCAACAATTTTATTCATTATTGCATTCATAAGATCTTTTTCTGTATATTCTAATATGCTTAACTTTTCTACAATTTCTTGTATTTCAGCCTTATTAACATCACCTTCAGCACCATCAGACATAAGCACTACATACATACCTTTTGTTACTTCTTTTTCTATGGTTGTATGTTTAGCTACATCTAATAATCCCATTGGTAAAGTATCTTGTTTAATTTCTTCTACTTCTGTACCTTTGATTACAAAAGAACTAGAAGCACCAAGCTTAATAAACTCCAACATATTTTTCTTTTCATTTAGAACACACATATCTAGTGTTGAAGATACTTCTCCATTTTCTTTAAGCTTAACAAGTCTATTTATTATATTTAAAGTTTCCTCGTTACTAAATCCACTTTGTCCCATCTTTTCTATCATATTGATAACAGATGTACTAACTTCTTTAGACTTTTCACCAGATCCCATTCCATCACTTATTGCAATAACTTTGTTATTATCTTTAAGTTCTGTTACTATGTATGAATCTCCACTAACTGAACTATCTGCTTTTCTTACTTGTTTTACTGTAGCTTTAACTACATATCTACTTGTTGGAAGCAATTTTATTCTAGAACGTTCTGTCTTACTACTATTTAATACTAGTTTTATAGACATCTTAGTTCCAACAGCATCACTTACAACTTTTTGTATTTCCTTCTTAGCTTTATTTATATCTATTATGATATCTGTTATGAACTCATACATTGTATCTATGTTTTCACCTTTAGTAAATGTATCCTCATAAACAACATAACCAAGATATTTTAATTCTTCTCTTATTCTTTTTTGTTCATGTGTATCATGTTTTACAGGTGTTTCATTATCTCTTGCTATATTTTTAATAAAGCTAGATATTGCCTTATATTCTTCTGCAAGTTTCTCATTTGCTTCATTTTCTTTTTGTTTAACAAAACGCATTAACTTAATATTGTTATACACATCTGTTATATTTTTCATTAATATTTCTTGCTTTTCGCAATCTACCGGAAGCATTTCACTTGTTATATAGCCATCATTTTCCAAACTGTTAGCTAAATGTTCTGAAACTGCTTCAAGCTCTTCATTTACACAATTAAATTTATTTGGACATCTTATGCATTCATTCTTCTTGTAATCTAAGATATATTTCTTAATTACCTCTTTAGTCTCTGCTACTGTTTCATCAGTTACAGTTGTAGTCATATGAGAAAGATTATCAAAAACTTCAGATATTGCATTTAATCTATCTTTAGCATCACTTCCTGCACCAAGTAGATTCTCATATCCACCATTTAAACCTTTAAAGCTTCCAAACATATCTTCTAGTCTAACAATTACTTTTCTTGGAAGCGCAACTATTATTCCTGATGCAACTAATACTTCTGCTAAACGTACAAATATGTTTATATCTTTTTCATAAACTCCAGATAAAATCATATTTCCAATAACAAATAGCGTTACAACTACCCATTTGTTTGCTCTACTAAGTATTCCTGCAAGTAAACCCGAGAATGTAAACGATGTAATTATTAATGAATTAACATTAGGATTAAGTATTGCATATACTAATCCAATAATTACACCTGATGCAACGCCCATTGTCCAATCATTTTTCCATCCTAAAGTTACTATCATGGCAATTAATATTACATTTACTACATTAAATCCGAATATGCTAATTCCACTAAACGGCATTAAAGCAAATGTTATTAAAACACCCAAACTTACTACTTCCTCTTTAGAAAATATTATCTTTTTATTAATATTTAGAAGCATTGTCATACCAGCAGTAAATACTGGATATAACGCAATAACTAATAGAAAATGTGCTATACTATCTACTAATAACTTTTTAAATATTAAGCATGTAATTAGGTTTGATGCTAAGCATGCAACTCCTAATTTCATTAGTGTTATATATTTTTTACTAAACCCTTCTATCTCCACAATAGAAGCCAATACTGTATAAATTACATACGTAGTTATATAATTTACATATAAACTTAAATCCGACTTAAATATCGCAAACGAAATTAATGTTATTATTAAAGGTACCATTAAAGGTATATTAAATATTGTTGCTACACCTAACATTACAAAAGCAAAAGGTTTAAGACCAATAAATTCTACTGTTGCTGTTAAGAACAGCATAATTATATATGGTAAAGTCTTAGAATTAATTAATTTCTTAAAAACTCCAAAAACCTCTTTTTTAGGACTATTCGTCTGTATATTTACAGTTTCATTAACTACCAAATCTCTTTTAAACAACATGTGAACACCTCTTATTTTACATATATTACATCAACTATACTATCATTTTTTGTCACAATTTGATTCTAGTTAAATTTTTAATACTCGTTATTTATGGTCTATATTCTATTACAAAAACGCCAAAAAATCAAGTAAAAAGGCATAGTTTTAGCTATTCACAATAAAAAAATAAAAAGGCAGATTTTCCACCTTTTTATTTGCTTTAAAATTTTATATTAATAACAAGATACACATCCTCTTTTTAATAGTTCTGTCAAGAATAATATTCCTAATGTATCCTTTAAGAAGCCACCACAATATGGGCACATACTTCTATTCATATCTTCCTTATCTTCTGTCTCTAGCCTATCTACTACAACCAATTCTTTTAATTCTTTCTCTTTCTTCATTACTTCACAAAGCATCTCATTCATTTCTTTATGATACTTTTCTTTAGAAATAGCATTAGGCATCATACCCATATTTTCCATCATTATTTTACTAATACTTTTTTCTACATAAACAATTAGCATTTTATATGTACCACACATATTCTCTATTGGTTCCATGTGCATCATAGGATAGCCATAACCACGACCACAATTCATATGCATCATAGGATATACATTATTACATCCGTTGTATCCTTGTGGTTTCATACACGGATTGTATTGCATAGGCATACCATACATTCCGTACATTTTACATCTATCTTGTTCTGTATAATTATCCATAAAAATATTACCTCCTAGTACAGTATATTATATGCTACTAAACTGCATATGTTCCTACTAGAAGGTAACGACCGTTTATTATATTTATATTAAGTTGCATTCTATTCTTTTAGAACAGAAATGAAATATCTGACCTTTCTTTCATATTGTATGTTTGCCACATTTCTGTAGCAGCGGCTTTAGATATTTCTTTTGAAACGTTAGGATACATAGTATGACATAAATAAAATTTACCGTCATCTTGTACTATTTCTTGTTCACCCATATTGAACATTACTTCTCTTAATGATTCTTCCTCTTTATACTCACTCAAAAATTGTAGTGGGTCTATAGGTATATATTCATCCATCACTTTATCTTTTGCCATAAGCTCTACACCTCTTCTATAATTTTTATACTCCTGTCAATTATATATTCTAAGCGTTCTATTCTTTTTTCTAGATAAAGAAATCCAATAAGCGACTCAAAACCTGTTGCTATTTTGTATGTTACTACATCTGTATTCTTAGGTACTGTATTTGCTTCTGCGTTTCTTCCTCTTCTAATGATATCTTTTTCTTCATCACTAAGCTCATTGTCCATTTCAGCTACTATTCTTGCTTGAGCTTTAGCACTAACATATTTTATTGTCTTTTTGTGAAGCTTGTTTACTTGTTCGCGTGAATTAGATATTACGTGTTCACGTATATATAGTTCATAAACTACATCTCCAATGTATGCCAGAGTCTTCACGTTTATTTCTCTTGTATCCACTTTATCTACCTCACAAGAATTATATATTATATTTTTAGTATTTACAAGCAACTTTATTGTTTTTTTCGCTATTTTTGTATATAATGTACACGAATATTAAGGAGAATTAAAATGACAAAAAAAGAAATTATATTAGCCATTGTTATGTTTGTACTTATTTTTTCAATACTTACTTTTTTAGTTTTTATATTAGTAACCGACACACCTAACAATCCATTAGTTAATTTACCAGCCAAAGAAGGACTTGGTCCAATCAAAGAAGATATCCCAACGATTGGTAATAACGCTATATTAAAAACAAATACAGATACAACTATCCGTATAATTAACGAATTTGATAAATCTCTGTTTAGCGCCAAAAAGAATTTACTAATAATGTTTGGTTCATGGTGTCCTAATTGCCAAGAAGAATTAGCAGAGGTAGAAAAAATATTAGAATATTACAAAGATAATAAAAATGTAAATATATTAGTAATAGCTCACGAATTCAACGATACAGATTATCCATTAACAGATATTATATCTTTAATAGAAAATGATGTTAAATTTGGAAACATTGAAGTATTAGTAGACTTTGGTAGAGTTATTAGAAAAGCTATAGATCCAGAAGCTAACACAGTTCCTATATCTTACGTTGTAAATAAATCTGGTGAAATATTAGCAAGTCACGCACAAACATTAACTTTAGAAAAAGCTAAAGAAATGTTAAAATAACTTAGTAAAACAAAAACGAGTAGTATAAAACTACTCGTTTTTATTTGTCATTCAGTCTTTGCTTCCGTCTGACCGTCCGCCGATTTTGTTTCCGGTTCAGGTTTCTCATATTTTTCAAGTTCACCACGAAGTCTTAAAATCTCTGCATAAAAAGATTTAATTTCGTGAATCAACGGATAAATCTGAGTTCTTGCTGCATAAAACAGGTTCTCATACCGCGGATACTTTTTTCTACAAAATTTAAAGAAAGGCATATAGTATTTTTCTGTCTCAAGAGCTTTCTTATATCTTGCTTCAAAAGTCTTTTCCTGTAAGGTTGTCATGTTATGCATTCTATCTGCAGTTTTAATTGCTGCCGCATAAGGATTCTTTGCTATTCCATTAAGATAATCCATAATGACTTCCTCTTTTTTGTAATCCAGTCCGGGCTTTTTCGTTACCAAAGATACCAAATAAGCTACATTATCTCCAAAAAGCTTGGTGATAATCTTTTCTGAATATCCTTCAACATCTTCAATAATATCATGCAAAAGTGCAGCTACAATTGCGTCTTCATTGCGAATGTCAAAAGAAATAAGGGTGTTTGCTACATCGACGCAGTGATTATAATAATCCTGACCGTCATCTCTTGTAAAACCTTTCTCAGCAGACATCTCTTGGCAGACTAATTCTAGAGCTTCAATAGCTTTAGAATTTATACCAAAAATATTGGTAAGCCGCCTTTCCAAAAATTGTCTCGGAGTTTTGTTAAGTAAGAGGTATTCCTTGTAATAGTACTCTTGTTTCATACCAGTTCTCCTTTCTAATTTCGTTAAAAATATTTAATTAATATTTTTCTATATATAAATTAGACACCATTATACGCCCCGAAACTTTAAAAATCAAGTATTTTAAACATTTTCCAACAATGTTTCATGAATTTTATTTAAAAACTTTTCACTTTCGTTATTTTTAATAATTAAGCTTATCTTTGTTTCGCTCAAATTTAGCATACTTATAAATATATTTTCCTCTACTGCTATATCATATATTTTACGTATTATATTTACATTACTCATTAATTCTTCACCAACTAATGTTATCTTTACTAAATCTTTTTCTACAGCTAATATATTAATATTCTTCTTTTCATTTACTCCTATTTCTTCTACAATTTCCGTTCCCCTTGTATTATTCTTTGTATTTTTAACTAATACTTTCAACTTGTATTTTTTAGCTACACTTACAGCTCTATTATGTAAAACCTTAGCACCACTAGTTGCAGCCTCTAACATCTCACTGTATGTAACTTTATCTAAAAGCTTAGCTTTAGATAGTAAATTAGGATCTGCACTATATACTCCGTCTACATCTGTATATATCTCACATCTTTTAGCATTAAGCGCTGCTGCAATAGCTACAGCAGACAAATCACTACCACCACGTCCTAAAGTTGTAATATTCCCAAACTTATCTACACCTTGAAATCCTGCAACAACTACCACATCATTATTTTCTAAATATTTCAAAATATTATCCTTTAGTACCATTTTTATCTTAGCATATGAATAATTTGAGTCTGTTATTATTCCTGCTTGCGAGCCAGTAATTCCAACAGTTTCATAATCCATATCCTTTAACATCATAGTAAGAAGCGATACAGTAATTATCTCTCCTGTGGATAAAAGCAAATCCATTTCCTTATTATATGTATTACTTGTATATTCTTTTGCTTTAGCTATTAATCCATCCGTTGTTTTACCTTGCGCAGATACAACAACTACCACCTTGTTTCCTTTTTCTTTTTCTACTTTTATTTTTTCTATAACACACAATAAAGACTCTTTATCTTTAACTGAACTACCACCAAATTTTTGTACAATTATATCCATAATATACCTCCGTTAAGGTATGTTATGCAAAGCAGATTAAAGTGTTACAAAAGCCAAAATTCGACACATAAACTTAACTTGACTTATATAAAAATCCTGTTATACTTATGTTGTATAAAGATAGTGTACTTAGTACATATATCTATTAAAAATCACATCTAAAGGAGGATGATATGTATGAATACTACAAATATTAAGGGTACTCTTATCCGTGATAATGATCCTGTATGGCAAGAACTATTAACTAGCCCTAACATACAAGAATTATTTGACGGAATTGAACAAGCCGAAAGAGACATAGAATCTGGGAAAAAAGGTCAAGATTTTGATATGTTCTTTGATAATTTTAACAAGGAGCATTTCAATGGAACACTGTTTCAATCTAGTAATCCATGACGCATTTGTTAATTCATTAAATTATAATTTAAGCTATTATATATATAATAATTATAATTATTGTAGCAAAATTATAAAACTAACTTATGCGTCAATGAATATATTAAAATCTTTTCCTTATATTTATCCTGTATTTTATAAATCTTCAAGTAAGGAATATAGAAAATTTATTATCTACAATCGATTTATTATTGTTTATTATATCGAAAACACTACCGTCAATATTGTTTATTTCTATGACG
>JAZRSA010000034.1:0-22727 GCA_045651205.1 Clostridia bacterium | reverse complement strand
CCTCCTTTTTGCATGCAAAAAAGCAAAGCAGCACATACTTTTAGTGTATGTGTTACTTTGCTTATTTATCTTTTATTTTAGGGTGTAAAAACGCTACTAATGTTTTTTCATTAGTAAATGTACTTGTGTGTGTGTGTGTGTACAGCCGCAAGGCTTTCAGCGTTTTTCATCTTTCGTTTACCCCTTTTATGTATTTATTTTATTACATATTTTTATTTTTTGCAATAAAAAACAGCAATACTTTTTGTATTACTGTTTTATCTTTTATTATTTTTTATCTATATCTATACCTTTAACAAATATATCTATTGCTAAGATATTTATTCCAGTCATATAATCTAGTTCTCTTGCTATTATTGCTTGTAGCTCCTTTGTTACCTTTGGTATGTTATATCCAAACTTAATATTTACATGCAACTTTATTCTTACACCATCTTCGTATTCATCTACATCTATTTTAACTAGTTTAGTTATTCCTTCAGCTTTTATTCCTTCATATTGTATTATATCTTTTAATACTTTGTCTGAAATAGTAAACTTTCCAAGATAACTAAATGTAGGTCTAATTACACTTTTTTCCCTATACACTTTATCTTGTTTTTCAAACATTTTTAGTGGATCTAATAGATAACCAGAAAATTGTTCTTTTATTTCAAAAGTAGGAACTGGTACAACATGTTTACCTTGTTCTCTTCTAATTTTTCTAGCTTGTTCTATTTGTTCAGGCGTAGATATATCTTCGATGTATATTGTCTTCTCTATTTCTGGAAGCCCTAAGTTTTCTGCAATTTTAGCAACCATTTCATCTGATGTTCCAAGTATCATAATTGATTCTGGTTTTTCAGCTTTAAGTGCTCTTATCATTGCATTTCTTCTATTGTCATCTGTAAATATTGCAGCTTTAACTGATCCTATTTTAGTTGGCTCTGTCTTTGCAGATTTACCTGCAACAACCTTTGTTCCTTTAATTAACAAAGCATCGTCTATTATATAATCTATACCATTTTCATAAGCCACATTTTGAGAATGGTGGCTCTTTCCAGAACCACTCACTCCAACAAAAGCATAAACTTTCATAAATTCACTTTCCTTTTACACTTCTTTAGCAGATAATTTGAATTTGCCTTGGTCTTTATCCACTTCAATAACTTTAACCATTATTTCTTGGCCTAAAGCAAGTTTATCTTCAATTTTTTCTACTCTTTCTTTGCATATTTGAGATATGTGAAGTAATCCCTCTTTACCTGGTAATACTTCAACTATTGCAAATGCAGGCATAAGTTTTGTAACTTTACCCATATATACAGCATCTTTTTCTACATCTTCAGTAAGACCTACGATAATAGTTAAGGCTTTCATTATCATATCGGCATCCATACCGTATACAAATACTGTACCATCATCTTCAATGTCAATCTTAACACCAGTATCTTCGATAATTTTGTTTATAGTCTTTCCACCAGAACCTATAACATCTTTAATCTTGTCTGGGTTAATCTTTATTGTTTTTATCTTAGGAGCATATTCTGAAACTTCTGCTCTAGCTTCAGGTATTGCTTTTAACATTACATCATCTAATATGTGATCTCTAGCAACTCTTGTTTTAGCAAATGCTTCAGCTATTATTTCATAAGATAATCCGTCTACTTTAATATCTACTTGTATTGCTGTAATACCTTTTTTAGTACCACCAACTTTGAAGTCCATGTCTCCAAAGAAGTCTTCAATACCTTGTATATCTGTTACCATTATATAATCTTCAGAATCTTCTTTAGTGAATAATCCTGTAGATATACCAGCAACTGGAGCTTTAATTGGTACACCAGCAGCCATAAGTGCCATTGTTGAACCACAAATACTTCCTTGAGATGTTGAACCATTTGAACTTAACACTTCAGATACAACTCTTATTGCATAAGGGAATTCTTCTACTGAAGGTATAACTGGTTCTAATGCTCTTTCAGCTAATGCTCCGTGACCAATTTCTCTTCTACCTGGAGAACGAACTGGTCTTGCTTCACCAACACTGTATGGTGGGAAGTTATAATGGTGGATATATCTCTTAGTTTCTTCTTCGTCAAGTCCATCTAATGTTTGTTCATCAGATTTAGGTCCAAGTGTTACTATAGATAATACTTGTGTTTGACCTCTTGAGAATAATGCACTACCATGTGTTCTTGGAAGTATATCTACTTCTGCAGATAAAGGTCTTATTTCATCAAATGCTCTACCATCTGGACGTTTACCTTCATCAATTATCATACTACGAACTGTTTTCTTTTCTAATCTGTAAACAACTTCAGCTATATCTGCTTTAGCAGCTGCATATGCTTCTTCACCGTATTTTTCTACATAGTATGCTTTAATTTCTTCGTTTACTTTTTCCATGTTTGCATCTCTTACAGTTTTATCTGTAGTTTGTAATGCATCATATACTTTAGTTCCAAAGTTTTCTTTTAATTCATTAAACATATCTGCAGATATTTCAAAAGATTTGTAAGAAGCTTTTGGTTTACCAATTTCTTTTTTGATTCCTTCGATAAATTCTACAACTTTTTTGATTTCTGTATGAGCTAATTTTATAGCTTCTAACATAACATCATCTGGAACTTCGTTAGCACCAGCTTCAATCATACATACTTTTTCAGCTGTCGCTGCTACTGTTAAATCTAGGTCAGATTTTTCTCTGTCTTTAAGACCTGGGTTAACAATTAATTTTCCATCAACTAAACCTACTTTAGCTGCACCAACTACTCTATCAAAAGGTATGTCTGAAATGTTTAATGCAATTGAAGCACCTAACATTGCTGGAACTTCTGGTAATACATCTGGATCCATACACATTGTTACTGCGTTGATTGCTGTATCATTTCTGTAATCCTTAGGGAATAATGGTCTCATTGGTCTATCGATTACTCTTGATACAAGGATAGCTTTGTCTGTTGGTTTTCCTTCTCTTTTAACAAAACCACCTGGTATTTTACCTACTGCATATAGTCTTTCTTCATAGTCTACAGAAAGTGGTAGGAAGTCTATTCCATCCCTTGCATCTTTAGACATTGTAGCGTTAACTAATACGCAAGTGTCGCCATATCTTACTAGACATGACCCGTTTGCTAGTCCTGCCATTTTACCTGTTTCAATAACAAGTGGACGTCCAGCAAACTCAGTTTCAAATTTTCTAAACATAAAATGTTCCTCCTTCTGCTTTTTAAGGGGAAGTAATAATTTCTAAAGCCTGACTCTAAGGCCTCACAAATTATTACTACACCCTACCCTAAAAGCTGAAAATATTATACTATATTGCCTTTATTTTTGCAAGCAAATTAAAGCATACCAATTACTATATTTTCATATATTGTTTTAGGTGAATTAACTTGAAAAAATCTCAAACATTTTTAGTAAACAGTATGATATTAATTTTCACTTCATTAATAACAAAAATAATATGCTCACTTTTTGATATATATATTGCAAATAAAATTGGTTCAGAAACTTTAGGCGTATTTGGTCTTATTTCATCTATATACTTCTTTGGAATAACATTAGCAAGTTCTGGCATTAATCTTTCAACCACTAAAGTTATATCCGAAGAATTAGAAAAAGATTCTAACACCGATACTAAATATATACTTAAGTCTTCTATCTTCTTTAGCTTTATTACAGGCACCTTAAGTTTTATTGTATTATCTCTTTTCGCACCATATATAACAAAAGAAATATTATTTAATAAAGTAACAAATATAGTAATATATATACTTGCTTTATCCCTGCCATTCATTGCTTTAAGCTTATCTTTATCTAGTTACTTTCTTGCCAAAAGAAATGTACTAAGTTCATCTATAAATCAAATAGCTACGCAGTTTGTTAGAATTATAGCTGTATTTGTTAGTCTAAATATTTTTGCTAAAGATATAAACTCAGCTATACTTTGTTTGGTATTTGGTACTACTATTTCAGAAATAGCGTCACTTGTTTTTCACTATTTAGTATACCTAAAAGAATCTAAATATTTAACTAATGTTAATCTAACTAAACCTAAAAAGATACATTTAAGAATGCTTAAAATCGCTATACCTATTGCAATAACTTCATACATACGTGCTGGATTAAACAGCATAAAACACATCTTAATTCCATTAAGATTAAAGCTTACTGGTATGTCTTACGAATTAGCATTACAAAACTATGGAATAATAACTGGAATGGCCATGCCAATAATAATGTTTGGTAGTGTAATTGTATATTCTTTTAGTTCACTTCTAGTACCCGAATTTTCTAGATATAGCGTAAATGATGAGAAAAGTGAGATGACTAGAGATATCCACAAACTATTTAAAGTTACATTATATTTTTCCATAGGACTAACAGGAATACTGATGTGTTATGGCAGTGAGATTGGTAATGTAATATACAACCAATTCTCCGCTGGACATTATATTAAACTCTTAGCACCTTTAATACCTTTAATTTATTTAGACAACGTTATAGATAACATACTAAAAGGTTTAGGCAAACAAGTAAGTGTTATGATTTGCAACATATTTGATATGATAATCTCTATCTCCTTTATATACCTCTTACTGCCTAATTTTGGTGCTATTGGATATATCCTTGTCATGTATATTAGCGAGTTACTTAATTATACAATAAGCGTTATAACACTATTTAAAACTACTAATGTAAAATTCAAATATTTTGAGTGGTTTATCCTTCCTACATCTTGTATATTTCTTATACTATTAATTACATCAAATTTAACTGTACCATTAATATTAAAATTAACTTTGTCAATTTTAGCATATGTTACAATTTTATTTACTTACACAGAAAAGAAAGGTTAGAAATATCTAACCTTTCTTCTATCCCATTACCTGGCCACCGTTATTATGAATTACTTGACCTGTTACATAACTTGAATCATCTGATGCTAAAAATACAAATGTTGGCGCAAGTTCATATGGCATTGCCATTCTTGCCATCGCAGCATCTGCTCCAAGTGATGGTATTCTTTCTTTTACCCAACAAGCAGGTTGAAGTGGCGTCCAAAAATATCCTGGTGCTATTGCATTAACACGTATATTTTTTAATGCTAAACTTCTAGCTAAAGATCTTGTAAAACCTATCATTGCAGCTTTTGAAGTAACATAGTCTATAAGCTGAGGTTCGCCATAAAATGCTGTTACTGAACTTATATTTATTATACTTGCTCCACTCCTTAAATGCGGTAATACCTCTTTAGTTAAATAAAACATTCCATATACATTTACCTTCAACGTTTTATCAAATTGTTCATCAGATATACAAGTTAAATCATCTTGCTGATATTGTACACCTGCGTTATTTACTAATACGTCTATTCTTCCAAATCTATTTAATGTTTCTTCTACTATCTTTTTAGAGAATTCTTTATCCATAATATCTCCTGAAAGAATTAAACATTCTCCTCCCATTCTTTCTATGTAATTTTTTGTTGCTTCCGCATCAACATGTTCATCGTAATATGGAATTACTACTTTTGCACCTTCCTTAACAAAAGCAACAGCAGCAGCTCTTCCAAGTCCGCTATCTCCTCCTGTAATTATAGCTACTTTATTTATTAACTTCCCACTTCCAATATAATTAGGATTATCAAAAATCGGTTTAGGCGTCATTAAATATTCTAATCCTGGCTGTTTATTTTGCTCTTGTTCTGGTGCTAATATATTGTATTTTGTGTATTTTATTCCTATATCTCCATAATAATTAAAGCAATGATTTCCAAAGCAATAATCTGTTTCCATATACATTACCTCCCATATACTATATGATAGGAACTTCCATTTGTTTATATAAAAAACACAATTATTCAAATTGAGTTTTAATTTAAATTATGATATAATGCTTGCACAGTCTTATTTTACCTAAAGCTTAAAAGCAATAGGAATATTTAAACTTGGAGGGTGGTATGATTGATCCTAGAAAAGTAGAAATAGTTGGTAATGCCACGACTGGATTTGCTTATATTATAATGTTCGTAACATTATTTTTACAAATAGCATCATTTAATTATGTATCACATATCTTTATGTGTTCATTAATTAGCATATTAGTATTAATCGGGCTTGTTTGTAGCATAATTTGTAAGGACAAAAAAGAAAGCATTATTCGGTCGTCACTAATAGCATTTTGGTTAACTAATTTAATAGTTAATCTAATTATTCATTAAGACTATAATAACCGGTTACATAGTAACCGGTTATTGTGCTTTTATTAATATTTACTTTTCTTATATATATTATTGATATTTAGTTATATCTTCAACTCTACCTGCAAAGTATGGCATTGGTCTACCTTTTTCTCTTAAGAATATTGCAAATGTATCATCTACATAGAAATATCTAGGAGTTGGTTTCTTGTCTATTATTACTGCTGTTGCCATATCTTGCATATCTATTCCAGCTTCACTTTTAATTTTTCCACCCTTTTCGTTAAGTTCAAATTTAATTGTTTGTAAACTTTTAATAATTATACCCTCGCCAAATTCAGTTGGGAATAATTTATCTTGTAATTCTGTATATTCTCTTTCTTCATTATATTCTAACATAGGCGCTTTAAATTCATCTATATCTTCGAAGTATTTGCTTCCTTTATATTCTTTACTTTCCTTCAACATATCTTCATATATTTCGTTAAATGTTGTTCCCTGTGGATTCTTTACAAATATTACTTCATCATTAGATTTTGTATTTAATATTACAGCAAAGTCGTCTTTTGAATTATAATATAGTACATCTATTTGATTTCCAACTTTGTCCTTTGTATTTTTATCTATTCCAAAATATTTTATTCCAGTATATTCCCCGAATTTTCCGTCTGAAAGTTTGTCAAACTCTTTTTCAAATTCAAATTCCCTATATAGCATTGTATAGAAGAAATATCTATTTACCTCTGGATTATTTGGATCATTTAATGCATCCTCTGACCAATCAAATTTATCTAATATATCGCTTGTTTGATTAAATTTTTCTTTAATTCCTTTTTCTATTTCTTCTTTTAATTCTAAAGTCTTAAATCCATAAACTTTATAATAATATTCGTCAGATAACATCGCTTCAGTAAAAGTTTCTTTGTTTAAATTATCTGCCATAATCTCTTGTGGTGTAAAAACGATATCTCTTTTAGCCACTTCATTTTTCATATCATTCCATACTAATTGAAAAGTTCCACACCATGTACTATCTGTAGTTAATTCATCTAACATTGTAGGCACCACTGTTGTACCATTTGTTTTTGTTAGTTGTGTTTTAGCTCTAGCTGCAAATTCCAATTGATTAAAACAAACTATTGCAACCGTTGCTACTGCTATTATTATAGCTGCAACTATAATTATTTTCTTTCTTATTTCCATATCACACCTCTTATATAAACATATACTATCACATATGATATCTTTTTGTATAGGTTTTCTAAAAAAGGCATAAAAAAAAGAACTACTAAAGTAGCTCTTTGGTGCGAGTAATAGGACTTGAACCTACACACCTGTTGGTACCAGATTCTAAGTCTGGCGCGTCTGCCAATTCCGCCATACTCGCGGGCATGTATATATATTAACACAGGTTTTTAGAATTGTCAACAAGATTTTTCTATTTTTTATATTATTTTATTACTTGAAAATATTACCACTATTTTTTTCAAAATTTCTATTTACAAACATTTTTCTTAATGATAGAATAACGGTAGAGGTAACAGAACATTTGAAAATCTACAAGAATTTGATAGGGAATCAGGAATTCATCAACCGGTGTTGAATGCTCTTATATATTAGAGAATCCTAAACGTTGAGACAGATACCCACCTTTACATAAGGGTTTTATCAATTGCTGTTGCCTAATTTGCAAATTAAAAGAGTCACACATTCGTGTGACTCTTTCCTTTTAGACTCTCGCAGAAATATTTATATATCTAAGACCACGTTTGTCTTTTTTCATTCCATTCTTCGCTTCAATATTGCCTTCAGACTTAAATTTAACCTTGCCATCTTCAACATAAATTGTACAACAACCGGCATCAGAAAATACCATTATGCCACTGTCATACCGCGCGGGAAAATCTTTTGTTTTACCAGGACTAATTATTTTGCCAAGCACAGTTAATTCCATGCCGCTTTTGTTTGTTATAGTCATAACAATACCTCCTTTTTAGTACGCGAAATATTATATCACACTAGCCTGTATTTTTCAAGGTTATGTAAACTTATCTGATAAGTAACAATTTGTCACCAGTTTATTATTTCTACATAAACTATCATATACAGGAGGGAATTATGGCTACAATACTTGTGTACAACCAAGATACAAATAAAATAGAAAAATATACTAGAAATTTAAATGAAGCTATGCCATATGTTACAGGTAACACCCTAACAGTCGATGAATTCCAAGGAAGTTCTAAATCTGATATAATGTGGACTACCAAAGCATTTATGCAAGCTTGGAATTCTTTACGTAGACAATGGGGTAAACCAATATATGTAGGCTATGCATTTAAGAGAATATGGCAAGGCGGACACAGTGGAATGTCTCAACATTATGCAGGTCTTGCAATGGATACAGCGCAAACATTTTCTAACGCTTCTAGAAATAGGTTGCGTGAACTAGCAATAGATAGTAGATTATTTACATATGTTGAACCCAAAGCTTTAACACCTACTTGGGTTCATTTTGATAAACGTTATGGAACACCTGCTTGCTCTACCGGTGGTTATCCGCTAATTAAATTTAGAAGCCGCGGTGTTTATGTTATGGTACTTCAAGATGCATTAAATTATTTAGGTTATTCTACCGGCGGTATAGATGGAATATTTGGCAACCAAACTTTAAATGCAGTTAGAGCATTTCAACGTTCAAACAACTTAAGCCCAGACGGAATAGTTGGCTGCAGTACTTGGCGTAAGCTCACTAACAAATTTTAAAGCATTAATAATCCAACAAAAAAGGCACCCTCTCGGATGCCTTTTTTTAACATTTTCCATATACTTCTATACTTTTCTTTAGAAATACATATTTTTTCGAAAAAAGATTAGAGGTTTCTACCTCAATAGTACCTTTTTTAGAATTCATTTGTCTTTCTAAGTCATAAAAGCTATTTGAAAGATAATACTTCTTACCGTTTGTAGTAATAACAAACGATGATGCCCAATATCTTGAACCTACTGCCATGACCTACTCCTTCTTAATTATTCTTCTACATAAGTCTTTTTCAATAGATTCTCAAAGAATTCATTGAATTCCACTACTGTGTTATCATACCACTCTTTAAAGCTTGTATCATCTCCAGTATACTCATATCTCCTACAAAATATTTGCGGAGTATAAATATTAAGTGGATTTCTATCTGCCAGAGAAGATGCAAATTTATACGTTGTGCCATTGTTTCCCCAAGAAAACGCACGCACTTCCACACAATATGCACCAATTTCTAACCGAACTTTGCATTCTTTTTTCACCCATTCTTCGAATGTTGGAAATTTAAAAGATTTAAATTTCATTTCTTTTTCTCCTTATTTGATTATGCTTCTATTTCTTCGAAACGGTATTTTTGCTCAACATCAGGATACTTTTCACGATCTACTTCAGACAGGAACATGCTAAGAGGTCTTGCATATACTCCATCTTGATGCGCTGTTCTGCCTGCATTTCCTGTGCAGCGATAAACAACAAGTTCTTCACCTGTTTCGCTGTGTTTTGCAACTGCAATTACAAATGCAGTCATTCCCTTAAAGTGTCTCCACACTGTAAACGGTTTTACTTCTCTTTCCATATTTGCCTCCTAAAATAAATTTAATTAAATTATATATTTAGTTTTTTATTTTTTCAATAGTTGCTAGTATGAAGGCTACAAACAATTTGTTTGTAGCCTTTTTTGTTACTTATCCAAAGCCTCAGGCATAATGTGGAAGCAAAGGTTATTACCAAGCTTATCCATAATTTCCCTGTATTCCATTACTGTAATAATGTAATCATAATCACAATACATGGAAAGAATCGGATAGCAACTTATGATGTACTCCTTAATCCGTTCACGCGTGATATTCGGATTTTCCGCTGTAAGATATCTTTTGAAGTCTTCAGTTTCCTCTGCTGAAGCAACATTTAACAGGCAATCGTTGATAAACTCAAGAATCGTACCAATCTCGAACTGCTTTTTACCAATAAGCATGTATTCAAGAATAACCTGATTCTTTCGTTTAATTTCAATGACCTTTTCGTTTTTGATATCATAGGCAGCTTCTACCTTAAGGGGAATCTGGTTTAGCATGCAACCTCTGGAATATACAACGATATATCTATCGTTATGTTCGTACTTAAGCCAGAAATAATCGCTGGTTTTCATATCTGCAAGTACTGTTTTTTCACCATCTACAATTACAGATATGGCAGTGGTCTTCATTCTGATGTTGCGTTCTACCTGTACTCTTGAATTAATCCGTCTTACATCTTTCATATGGTTCTACCTTTCTTTAATATTTTTGCTTAGTTACTATTAAGTAATTAACAACAAAGTTCCAAAGCGAAATTATTATATCACTCTGGAACTCATTTGTCAATTTTATGTAATCTGTATTTAATTATACTATATAGAATTCGTGTGAACAAGCTCTTATTAATCTGTTCATAATTGCTAAACCTATTCCACTTGATTCTATTCCTTCTATTAGTATTATATCTGATTCATTTTTATCTGCATTTCTTAACATCGAGAATATATTTGAAGATATTTCTTCTAGATTTTCTTTAGAACCATAATCTAATATTTCCTTGCCGGTATATTGTTCTTTATTTTCACTTGAACAAATTACTGTAGCTTTATTATACTCATTTGCTATTTCATTTATTCTATCTACCATAGCACTATTGTCTT
The DNA here is from genome assembly GCA_045651205.1 of Clostridia bacterium. Taxonomy (GTDB): domain Bacteria; phylum Bacillota; class Clostridia; order TANB77; family CAG-465; genus UMGS1649. The sequence goes on along the minus strand of JAZRSA010000034.1, from coordinate 11,825 downwards.
TGCTGTATATCATAACACATTTTGTTTTAGGTGCATAATGTCTATATTTCATACCAGGTGACAATACTTTTTCGTTTTCTTTTACTTCTCCTAAAATATGCTCATCTAGAATTACTGAAGATACTATAGTTTCAATATCCTCTTTAGTAATTCTTCCTGGTCTTAGTATTCTTACACTACCATCTTCTACTTTAACAACAGTAGACTCAATACCAACTTCACATTTTCCACCATCTATTATATAATCCATACTGTTTTTTAGTTCATCATACACATCTTCAACACATGTACCACTTGGTTTGCCAGATATGTTAGCACTTGGCGCTGCTATTGGCACACCGGCATAATGTATTAATCTATTTGCTATTTTATTTCTTGGCATTCTTACTGCAACAGTATCTAATCCACCTGTTACAACCGTCGGTACTATATTTGTTTTATTTAGCACTATTGTAAACGGTCCTGGCCAGAATGCATCCATAAGTTTATATTCTAACTCAGATATATCTTTAGCTATGTCTTTTAACATATCTGCGTGAGATATATGTAATATTAATGGGTTATCTGATGCTCTACCTTTTGCTTTAAATATATTCTTTACAGCTTGTTCATTTAGTCCATTTGCTCCTATTCCATAAACCGTTTCAGTTGGGAATAAAACAAGTCCACCATCTTTTATTACTTTTGCTGCATTTATTATTTCTTGTTCGTCTATATTTACCATTTTATTTCTCCTAAGTGTTAATTATACTCCGTTTCACCTATGTTTTCAAGAATTTAGTTGAATTATGTAAACATTTTTGATATAATCTAGCCAAAATAAATTTAGGAGGTAGTACAAATGTATAGCTCAAAGAACATTTCTGTTGGAACACACAATGGAATTTTTCACTTAGACGAACTCGTCGCTATAGCACTTATTTCAATCATGCACGGGGGTAATGTTTCTGTAGTACGTACCCGGGACTTAAACACTTTGAAGCTTTGTGACATCGTAGTAGATGTTGGTGGTGGTCTTTATGATCATCATATGCCAGGAGGTAATGGCAAACGTGAATCTGGCACCCCATACGCAAGTGCCGGTCTTATCTGGCAAGCATTCGGAGCGCAAATACTCAGGACTCTTGGTTGCCCTAAAGGCAATATTGATACTTGCAAAGAGTGCGTAGACAAAGACATCATCGAGGATTTGGACAAGATAGATAATGGTATTAAAGCCAACTCGCCTTTCGAGTATATCTACTATTTCTTACCTAACTGGGAAGATGAAAAGTCTGCAGACTTTTGCTTTATGGAAGCATTAACAGTAACCACTCACATTCTTAAAAAGGCTATTTTTAAGATAATTCATGAAGAGAACGATAACGTTAATCTTCGCATTGCTCTTGCAATTAGCGGTATCGGAAACATTATGGATATCCCTTCGCAGTTCATCAAGTGGCACTCTGTAGTTCTCGAACACAATGACGAATCACCTAGCAAGATAGACTTTGTCATCTTCCCTTATCCTACCGGTGGTTATGCAGCACAGTGTGTTCCTCCAAGCAAAGAAGACTTTTTTGGTCAGCGTATTCCTTTCCCAAAAGAATGGGCTGGTCAAACAGAAAATTTGCCTAAAATTTCCGGAGTAAGCGGCGCTACATTTTGTCACAACGCACGCTTCTTTGTAAGAGGCAAAACCCGTGAAGCTGTTATTGAACTTTGCAAAATTGCAACAAAACAGCACAAATAACAACAAAACACCACCTATAGTCTAGGTGGTGTTTTACTTTATATCGCTATTTTCCTAGCTAAATATAAAGTTAAAATTGAACAGGCATAACGTAGAAATACAAATCCTCTTTTCCTACACTTTGAAGTGCTGCAAGATATACTTCAAACTTAAGCGGTTCATCCCTGTTAGCAAAAGTTTCAAGCATAGGATATTCTTTATATATCCAAGCTTCAACTTCGGCTCTTGGAATTTCTCTATTAGAAGTAAGGAATGTTACAAACTCTTCCACTTCTTCTTCGGTAGCAGCCTCAGCCTTCCCATGATTTAGATATTCCAAAACCGTAGATAAATAGAAATCCTTCTTGCAAACCAAGCTGTATTTAATTCTTTCTCTGTTCGCCTTGGTGACTTGAACAACTCTCTTTTCAAGTCTGTCATAAAGACCTGTTACCCTATCTTCATCACCTACGCCTTTCGTAAAATTAAGGTACGCAATGATATACCTTTCAGTTACAATGTAGTTGAGAAAGATAAGCGAGTTTGTTCTTTCATAGCTTAAACAAATCTTCTTGTCGTCATGAATAATGTTAATCCGAGTAATTTTGTTTTTTCTAATAACTTCTACATTAACATCTTCAAGTTCAAATACTTTCGTCTCTGTCATTTTTACCTCCTAAATATTTATTCTCAAGTTTATTTTAATGACTATATTAGTATACCACAATCCATATGTTTTGTAAACTAAAAGCAGCATACCAGTTGGTATACTGCTTTTTATTAAATTTTATTTGTTATTTATCTTCATTACTTTTTAGCTTTTCTCTCCTTTTTATCTAATGCAAAACCATAGAACATTAGAGCAGTTAAAAAGATAATTAAACAAACTAATACAAGGATACTAATTAGTGGTGGGAAGAATATACTTAGCATAAATAGTGCACCGTAAGCCATCATCACATATCCACCAATTCTGTTAATTCTTTTTTGTACAGCTTCTGTAAATTTCTTTTGTGGCCATTTATTAGTTCCAACTGTCTTTGGAAGATAGTTTCCTGTTAATATAAACATTGCGCCCAAAAGAAGCATTACCCATACTCTAATATCTAATTTTGTGCCTAAGTTGTATACAATTGTAATTATATACATTACAACTAAAATTACAGGTATCATCCATTTCATAACCATAGTTACCTTTTTATTTGCATCTTTGTGTTTATCTGTTAGGTCTACAAAAACTGAACAGAATATTTCAAGAACAACCATAAATATTGGCATTCCAAATACAAACAAAGCTTTATTAAAATAGTTATCTGGATTGTTGTTGATATCAAAATGGATTGCTACTTTTTCAGGTAAAGCATCATATTGCCAAATACCAATTAATATTGGAAGTAAGCAAAAAATACATGTTAAAATCAGTGTCTTAAAATCAATTTTTTTCATTTTCATTTCCTCCTAATCCTTTTATCCATAATAAAAGTTCCTCAAATACAGAAATATTAAGTGTGTAATATATGTACTTTTTCTCTCTTCTTTCATACACAAGTCCTGCATTTTTTAATGTAGACAAATGATATGAAACAGTAGCATTAGTAAGATTAAACTTACTTGCAATATCTCCAGCAGTCATACTAGATTCTTTTAGCATTTCTAAAATTTCACGTCTTACCGGATCAGAAATTGCTTTCAATGTTTCAGATATTCCCATACTTCTCTCCTTTCATTTAGAAATTTATCTAAATGTATTTTACATTACTTCAATATATATGTCAATAGTCATTTAGAAAATTATCTACATGACTATTGTTTTTATTTTATTTTATTAAACTATAATCTGTTGTTGTTCCTTTTGTTGCTGGAACGTTTGCATTTAAACAAATTACAGGACGTACTCCGAAATACTTGCTGCCACTGTAATTATTATAGTCAATATATCCACTATTGTACATATAAAATATGTCAAAAGAATTACTACCACAAGGTGTAGCTAACCAAACAGATGAGTTTTCTGCTGTATTCCATATATATAAATTATCCGCTTTAGATAATGATTGAACATATGCGTTTTTCGGTGCAGGGTCACTTGTTGTTATATTATTTATAAAATATCCTTTTGTTTCATCTTCCACTAACTTAAGTTTCTTATTATATGACGTAGTATCATTTGTCGCTGCTCTTTTTGCATTCCAGCTTGCCACAAACATTTCCAATGTTGGAGTTCCTATAGCTCCTTCTACATATGTTGAATAGCTAGCAGATTCATTCTTAAATGCAGTCCAATATGTCTCGTCTAAGAAATATGAAACAGTTCTTGTATTTGTATTTTTGCTATAATCCGCCCAATTTGCCATCCACATTGTAGGATTTTGGATTGTTCCTACTTTTGACGGAGCTGTTGACCAATATATATTATCAACCATTTTTGTTGTTCCGTCCTCTAATGTTATTGAACCTGATTTTATTGTTGCACCTGATGCTGTCTTTAATGCTGTTGGAATTTTATCTTTATCTAACTTCTCACTTGCTATTAAATATATATAATCTTCTGTATGATAAAATACTTTCCAATCTTTTACTCCATTTGCTTCATAGTCTATTGTCTTTCCGTAATCTGATGCACTTGTTATTAGAGAACCTAATGGCGTAATATTTTTTTTGCTTGTTACTACTATTCCATTATCCGATACAGATATATTCCAATCTGTACCTTTTATTCCTTGTTTAGCTAGTTCGTCTTTTACTTTACGTGCTAAATCGTCTCCTCTTTCTCCGTCAATATATGCTTCTGCCCATGTTAATCCCGCTAACTCTTGTACTTGTCTTTGATCTGTTAAATCTACACTTTCAATAGCCTTATCTATTATATTTGTATTGAATAACGTTATAAGCACTCCTGTTGCTAATACTATCATTACTATTATTGTTATTACTAATACTATTAAAGAAATTCCTTTTTTCATTTGTTTTTCCCCTTTATTTTTATCATAAAACTATAATATTATATATTTTTTTTATTTACAAGAAAAAGAAGCAAATTTTATATATTTGCTTCTTTTATTCTTTTTATTTTACTGTAACTCTAAGCATTGTACTGCCATTTATTATTGGTAAACTGTATAGCATTAATACATCTTTATTCTTAAACTCAACATATTTTTCTAACATATCCATAGTTATATATCTTAAATCTACTACTGTTATCTTGTTATAGTATGGTATTAATAGTGGTATTAAGCTACTTGAGAATGAATCTCTAAATATTACTAATTCTTTAGTTATATCACTAAATACATTTGTTATTTCTATTAAACTTGAAGGTCCAGATAAGAACACATCATATGCATCCACACCTGTAAGCTTCGTAGTATCATAAACTGGCTTTTCTCCATATTCTATATGTTTTACTGCGGCACTATCTATTATGTAGTTTGAAAGATATGTTATTGTATCTTTAGGCACTACACCACCCGCTTTAGAATATGATGCTCCTGCAAAACCATCATGTTTTTTTGTTGTATATTCTAATTCGATATATGGATTTCCCATATTAGGCATTAACGCTTTTACTACCTTATCCAAGTTTTCTTGTTTCCAATGTATATCTGTTTTGTAGTAATCTTCAAGTGTTAATACGCTTGTTATATCTATGTAACTTCCATTTATTTGTTTTAAGTCGTTATATAATTTTGTATAATCTGCTTTTAAGTATTTATTTCCTTCTAAGAAATATGCTTTATCTGGAATTATTGAATAATATACATTTGATGATTGTAAATAGTTTGCCCATATATAGTTCATCTTGTTTATGAATCCATCTACTTCTTTTTGATTTATAGGATATAGTTTATCTATCAATTGATCATCTACAACATACACATTATTTGTATCTAATTTATTATATATATTTCTGTTTATTAATGAATTTAATTTTATAAATCCATTTCTAAACGGGAATTGATCAAGTAAATAGTTATCTATTTTTTCATCATCCCATTCTGCCTCAAATTTTGCTAGTCTTCTTCTTTCAAAATATGAAAGGTCTGTGTCTGGTAATACTATAAATGTTATAAACATAAAGCCTATAATTACTAAAAATGTTATTGTTATTATTTTATTCTTCATAAGCCTCACCTCTAAAACCTAAAGTATATAAATGGGTTAAATGAGCTAGATAATAATGATGCTGTAGATACTAACATTACTACTAGTATAAACACGTATTGTGTCACTGCTATTATTCTTTCTCCCATCTTCTTTCCTTGTAATTTACCAGATACAAATTTAACTATTGGTGTTGCAGATATTAATGCAACTATTATTAATATTATATAGTTCTTTATATAATATACTGTTTCAAAGTTTGCAAATTCTAATCCACCAAAACCAAACATACATTTAATGTAGTTTCCTACTGCTGGTAAATCTGGCATATTAAATATTACAAATCCAACCATTGTTACTATTATTGTATATAAATGAGATAATACTCCTTTTTTAAGGAACTTATGCAAGAAGTTCTTCTCTAACATTAAGAATGCAAAACAGTATAATCCCCATAATACAAAGTTCCAGCTAGCTCCATGCCAGAAACCTGTAAGTAGCCATACTACTAATAAATTTCTATACCATTTAAGTTTAGATACTCTATTACCACCTAAAGGTATGTATATATAATCTCTAAAGAATGATGTTAAAGACATATGCCATCTTCTCCAAAATTCTGTTATGCTTGTTGCAAACAATGGATAGTCAAAGTTTTCTTTGAATCTAAATCCAAACATTGAACCAAGACCTATTGCCATATCGCTATAACCTGAGAAGTCAAAGTATATTTGTAATGTATAGCATAGCGCTTCTACTATGTATGATAAAACTGTTTTTGTTCCCATTCCTGCTAGTGTTGTTGCAAGTTCACCCATAGCATTTGCTACTAATATTTTCTTTGCCATACCGATACAGAATCTATATACTCCATATCCAAATTGTTCCCATGACTCTTTTCTATTATCTACTGCTTCTGCCACATCTTTATATCTAACTATTGGTCCAGCTATAAGTTGTGGGAAAAGCGTTATATATGTTCCATATTTTATTACACTCTTTGGTGCTTCTACATCTCCACGATATACATCTACTAAGTAGCTTATATTTTGGAATGTAAAGAAGCTTATTCCTAAAGGAAGAATTATATTTAAGTTCTTTATATCTGCACCAAATATTACATTTATGTTGTCTATAAAGAAGTTCATATATTTATAATATCCAAGAAGAGCTGCATTAGCTATAACACCTAATGTTAAATAAAGCTTTGCATTATTTTTTTGATTATTCTTTTCTTTATCCTTTTCTTTACTTATAAAAATTCCAAAGAAATAATTCATTGCTAAAGAAGCAACAAGTACTATATTACTTTCACCATAAAAATAGAATAATAGGCTAAATATTAATAATACTAAGTTTCTATATTTCTTTGGAACTATATAATATACTATAAGTAGTATTGGTAAAAAAAAGTATAAGAATGTTATACTTGAAAATACCATCCTATTTTAAGCCTCCAAAATTAGCTGTTAATTTAGGTGCTATTTCTGGTGTAGTTTGTCCTTCAGAGTCAACCATTATTAATATAACTAGATCTCCTATGCTATCTACAACTACGTTTTTAGCTTCAACACATATCCATTTTCTTGGATTTGCATTTTCTTTTATTTTAGCCACTGCTGCTTCAGCGTCTTTAGCATCGTTTAATCTTACTAAAACAACTGAATGTGGTATAGAACCCATCATTGGTTCACGAACTAAAGCTTCTTTTATTGAAAGTTCAGAAGTTCCTAGATAATAAGTAACTGCATCAGGATCTGTTACATCAACAGGCATGTTTCCTAACATTGGCAGTTCATCTTCACCAAATCCAGCATAAACTTTAGTCATTATTTCTTCTAATGTACCTTCAACGTTTGCTACTTTTTTAGGCATTAAAAGAACTGCTGCTACTACTGCAGCTATTACAACTACTACTGCAACTACAATTAGTGCAATTTTCTTTTTAGACATTTTATTTTCCTCCCTTGTACAAGTCTAAACTTGTATGATTATAATATCAAAGAAACTATATAAAAGCAATAGCATTTTATAATATGTCATTTATATTACATATTACTTTTTAATTGACAAACAAATGTTTTGTATGGTATACTAAATTTCATTAAGGGAGTGAATATATGAATACAACATTAATTGTTATTATAGCTGTTCTTTTACTAGTAATTGTGCTACTTTGCATACTACTTTTAAAGAAAAACAAAAAGAATGATTTAGAAGATTTTAAAAAGGTTATCGAGTTAAGCCTTAAAAATACTCGTGATGATATCACTAACACAATTGGTGGTAAAATTGTAGATAATACTACAATTCAACAAAACGCAATTACAAATCTTACACAATTAAACGAAACTAAACTAGAAAATATACGTAAATCTGTTGAAGACAGACTTACATCTATCCAAAGAGATAATGGTGAAAAACTAGAAAAAATGAGACTTACTGTAGATGAAAAACTTCAATCTACTTTAGAAAAAAGACTTAGCGAATCTTTCAAAATAGTAAGTAACAACCTAGAATCCGTACAAAAAGGATTAGGCGAAATGCAAAGCTTAGCTAAAGGCGTTGGTGATCTTAAAAATGTGTTCACTAATGTTAAAGCTCGTGGTTACTGGGGAGAAATTCAATTAGCTAATATATTAGAACAATTCTTAACACCAGAACAATATTTAACAAATGTAAAAACCAAAGCTAAATCTAACGATTTTGTAGAATTCGCAATCAAACTACCTGGTAAAAACAATATAGATACTGTACTTTTACCAGTAGACTCTAAATTCCCTATAGAAGATTATTCAAGACTTGTATCCGCTGAAGAAGCTGGAGATTTAGAACTTATTGATGAATCTAGAAAAAAACTAGAAATGCAAATTAAAAAGTGCGCAAAAGATATTAACGAAAAATATCTTGATCCACCATATACAACAGACTTTGGTATAATGTTCTTACCTACTGAAAGTTTATACTGTGAAGTAATTAGAAATACCGATTTATGCGAAACTTTAACACAAAAATTTAGAGTAGTAATATCTGGCCCTTCTACATTTGTTGCTTTACTTAACAGCTTACAAATGGGATTTAGAACTTTAGCTATAGAAAAACGCTCTAGTGAAGTTTGGGAATTACTTGGAGTAGTTAAAACAGAATTCACTAAGTTTGGCGATTTACTAGAAAAGACAAATAAAAAACTTGTTGAAATATCTAACACAATGTCTGATGCAACAAGAAAAACTCGTACAATTGAAAGAAAATTAAAAAACGTCGAAGCATTACCTGTTTCTGATGAAGTGGCATTTTATGATATGTTACCTTCTTTAAGCGATTCAGGAATAGACGAAGATGTTGAATAACAAATTTAAATAAATAATATAATAAGAAGAGCACCGGTTCTAACCGATGCTCTTTCCGTTAATGCTTAAGCTGCCATGTTTACCATGAACTGCTTTTTGCCGTTTGTGAGGATTCTCTTAGCTGTTGCTACAGAGATGTTAAACTTTTCTGCGATCTCTTCAACTGTTGCTTTGACTCTATCGATACCATAATAGTATCTGAGAATAAGCTCCTCTTTAAGAGTAAGCAAATTGAGCGTTGCGAAGATCTTTTCAAGTTTAAACTTAGGTGCCACTTTCATCTCGTACAGATCTGCGATGAGATCATAAGTACCGCTGATGTACTTGTCACCATAGTTTTCCTGATCAGCAAATGCTAACCGTTTCTCTGCCAATGTCTTTACTGTTTTTACCTCTTTCATTTTAAACCTCCAAAATTTTGTTGTTTTTTATTTTTTCAAACATATTAACGTTGACCATCAAAAATTGATGATATTAATATTATATCACTTTTGAGTGTTTTTAGCAAGTTTCCTTGCTTTCACCTTCCTTATTTCTATTTTTTCCGTCTTTTCATTATATTTAATTTTTATTTCATCTTTTTCTGTTATGTTACTATTTAAAATGTATTCTGTTATCTCATCCTCTATTTTAGTCCTAATAGTCCTCAAAATAGGTCTAGCACCCTTTTTTATATCATATCCAACCTTGGATACATATTTTATTAAATCTTCATTAAATTCAATTTTAAAGCCTTGCTTGTTTATTCTATCTTTTGCTTTATTTAACATTAGTCTTGTAATATTCTCAATCGACTTTTCATCCAACTTATTAAAAACTATAATCTCATCTATTCTATTTAAAAACTCAGGACTAAATGTATTTTCTACTTCTTTCATTACCTCATTATACATAAGCTCATATTTCTCTTTGTTATCTATTTCTTGTTTAAATCCAAGCTTCTTATCCACTATAATATTTTTAGCTCCTATATTTGATGTCATAATACATATTGTATTGTTAAAATCCACCGTTTTCCCTTTACTATCTGTTAATCTTCCATCGTCAAATAATTGGAGTAAAATGTTATATACATCTTTATGCGCTTTTTCTATTTCATCAAAAAGAATAATTGCATATGGATTTCTTCTTATTCTTTCAGTAAGTGTCCCCAATTCTCCATAACCTATATACCCCGGTGGTGCACCTATTAATTTAGACACACTATGTGCTTCCATATATTCTGACATATCTAATCTTACTATTTCTTCTGAATCAAAAAGTTCACGCGACAATACTTTAACAAGTTCTGTCTTTCCTACTCCTGTTGGTCCTGTAAATAAAAAGACTCCAATTGGTTTTGAAACATCTCTTATTCCTAATCTATTTCTTTTAACAACATTAGCAATCTTTTTTACTGCCTCTTTCTGTCCAATTATATTTTCTTCTAGTCTTTTTTCTAATGTAACTAGTTTTTCCTTTTCACTTTTGCTTATTTTCTCTACTGGTATATTTACCATTTTAGACACAATATGTTCTACATCTGAACCTTCCAATCTATTCTTACCTTCAGTTCTAATTTTAGAACACGCCTCATCTATAATATCTATTACTTTATCCGGCATTTTTTTATCATGTATATATCTTATACTTAATTCTATGCATTCTTTTATTACTGTGTCTGCAATTTCTACATTATGATATTTTTCATATTTATCTTTGATTCCTTTTAATATTTCAAATGTTTCCTCTTTAGTAGGTTCTTTTATTTCTACAACCTGAAACAACCTATTTAATGACATATCTCGTTCAATATATTTTGTGTATTCTTCTATTGTACATGTCCCTACTATTTGTACTTCTCCTTTTGAAAGATATGGTTTTAAAATATTAGCTGCATCAAGTGAGCCTTCTGTATTGCCAGAATTAACTATATTTCTCATATCCTCTATAAACAATATAACATCACCTTCATTTTTAGCTTCAGTTATACATTTCTTTAATCTTTCTTCAAAATCCCCTCTATATTTAGCTCCCGCAAGCATAGATGAAATATCTAATTCAAATATTCTTTTAGTTATATTAGTGCTAGTTCGTATTTCTTTAACTAATGCATATACCAGACTTGTTTTACCTACACCGGCTTCACCTATAACTAAAACATTATTTTTAGTTCTTCTTGTTAATATTTGCATTACCCTTTCTAAATACACATTCATTCCAATAATTTTCTCTAATTTATTTTTCTTAGCAAGTTCCGTTAAGTTTTCTGTATAAGTATTAAGTGTGGGGGTATTGTTATTTTGTAGCTTTGTAGAATAATTTTCATCTGTAATATATTTTACAAGCTCCATAAAAATTTTCTCTGGATCAACATTTGCTTCTATTAAAATTCTCACTGCTATACTATCTGTTTCTTTCATTAATGCCAAAAGTATATGTTCCGTTCCTACATAATTTGCGCCTGTTTTTTTTGCTTCTCTTATACTATTTTCTATTACCTTTCTTGCTCTTGGTGTAAATGTTGGTTCTACTATTTTTTCTTCATTATTAATTTCTCCATTTATTTTTAAAATTTCGTCTTTTATATATTTAGCTGTTATCTTTTGCTTTGCTAATATTTTACCAGCAATTCCTGCTTGTTCTTTTACTAAACCATACAATATATGTTCTGTTCCTAT
>JAZRSA010000033.1:0-1663 GCA_045651205.1 Clostridia bacterium | reverse complement strand
AGTAGATTTATGTTGTACTACTGCTAATGCAGTTCCTGATTTGGCTATTGTAGGTATTATAACACGCATAAATTTAGCATTTAATCTAGCACTTAGGGCAACGTTTGCATCTTCCATAGAATCTGTAGTTTCTTTCTTTGGAACTAAACATTTTAATGAGTTTATAACAAGCATAGAACAACCTGCTTGACATAATGCTTTTGCATAGTCTAATGCTTTTTCTGCTGCTCCATTGTCTGGGTCTATTTCATAATATATAAATCTAGTTTTATCTATGTTAAACATATCTAATAATTCATCACTTATTGAACCTTCTGATTCAAGCCAACCGCCTATGAATTCAGGGTCAATTTCTTGATTATAGGCTATGGTTTCTAACAAGAAACTAGTTTTCCCTGAGTCTGGATTTCCTACTACTAAAGTCATTTTACCTTTAGGAATTCCTTGTATTGCATTTCTTAAAGCTAATGATTTAACTGGATAGAAATCTACAGTTATTCTTTCTTTAATTTCAGGGTCAGATGCGAAGTTAACTGCATTATACCCTTCTTTTTTATTGATGTTACTGATTAGATTCTTTAAAGCTTTCATTCTTTCTGCTTTGGGTTTTTGTGGGATAGCCATTAGCAACACTCTCCTTATAATTGATTTATATAATTATTCAATAAATCTATTAATTTATTATCATTGTCTAAAGCGTCTTTGACAGGTTTTGGCCAAAGGTCTTTGTTTTCCCCAAAAGTTATTTTCGTATCATTTAATAAATTGTTGTAACGTATTGTTATTATATAAGCTGTGGATTTTAACATTGGTTTTATCATATCGTTATGAAAATTTGAATTGTCTTCTTCTGGTGTGATTCTTGAAAATCTAGTTAATTCTTCTAACATAGTTGCTATTGTTGCCTCTCTATCTGGGCAAATTTGAAAGAGTCCGCCCAGAAACTGGTACAGACTCATTCTTATAGATTCTTGATAGGTATAATTATTCTCCAACAACATTCACCTCTTCTTTATTAGGAACTATCTTAGCTACTGATACAACAATATCATCTTTATCAAGATTGATTAATTTTGTACCCATTGCTGATTTAGATAATAAACTTACATTGGATGCTGCTATGCGAATAACTATACCTTTTGCTGTTGTTATTAAAAGGTCTTCATTATTATCTATAGCTATACAAGCAGCCACATTACCTGTTCTGTCATTTGCTTTATAGAATACGAAGCCTTTTCCTCCTCTATTCTTAGATGCGCTATATTCAGATGCAGATGCTCTTTTACCTATACCTTGTTCAGATACTGTTACTATTTCATCTTTATCTGTAATTATAGTAGATGTTAATACAAAGTCGTCTTCTAGTTTGAAGTTTATACCTGTAACACCTGTTGCAGTTCTACCTTGAGGTCTAACTGTATTTACAGGGAATCTTACATATAGACCTTTATTAGTTACTATAAGAACTTCGTCTTCTTCTTTTGCTAATAAGGCTTTAACTATTCCATCATTATCTAACAATCCTATTATTCTAGTATATGAGAATTTATTAGAAAGTTGACTTAATTCTATACGTTTAATTCTTCCTTGTTTAGTTATTATTGTTAATGCATTATCTTTATTTTCTTCTATATTCGTAGCTAATATACTTACTGGGTGTTCT